>CAIVEI010000001.1 GCA_903904835.1 uncultured Schlesneria sp.
AAATCGACGCCAAATTATCACGCGATCTCGTTTCTTGGCTACCCCCGCACGTCCACGAAAGTACGTAGGTCCAATCATTTCAGTGAGTTCCGTCATCGATGCGAACTGGACATTCCGCAAAAACGAGGGTAATGACAAGGATGTTAATCCTGGGATTCTTCGCACCCGGAGTTGACCACTGCGTAATGCATGATGGCGATAAAATAATATATGTCAATTTGACGGGTGTCAACAGCGAAAACGGAAAAAATTCCAAACGTTAAGAAGGTGCTTATGAAATAGGTTTGCAGAAGGTTTGCGACGCTAGCAGCGTCGCCCACGTGGCCGACACTGCCAGCGTCGGAATTGGTTTGGCGGAACGAAAACGGAGTCGGTCCATTCCGGCGGCATTGCTGGATCTGACGACGTTTCTTGTCTCAGGAACCGGCCGTTTTTGATGAGTCGAAACTGCTGAAAAACGATGAAACCAAGAAATATCAGATGCTCTCGTGAACGAGTCCGTCTGGCGCTCCGGGAACACTGTTTTTCTGTCGAAAACTCCGTGTCAACGAGGATTTTGTTCGTTATGATAAATCCTGAATTTGTCGTCGGTCCGTTTCGTAATAAACGTGTTGGCATTTACCGAGACCACTTTGGAGATGCAATATAATGAAAACCGTGGAATTCGATGCGGCTCAAGCCACACTCGGCGAACTCATCGCCAACTTGAAGCCCGATGACGACGTCGTGATTATTCAGAATCATAAGCCAGTGGCGAAGTTGGTAGCGACTTCCGTCCTTCGTCCGCCACGTATCCCTGGGTCAATGAAAGGGAAGTTGACCATCATCGCCGAAGATAACGAGCATCTGGATGGCTTTGAGGAATACATGCCGCGAAGCTGCTCCTCGATACGCATATCACCACAAAGACCCATTCGGCCGGATGCTGATCGCCCAATCCATGGTGGAAGATGTCGCGCTCGTCAGTTCTGACGAGGCATTAGACGCTTATTCTGTCACTCGACTTTGGTAGAACGATGTGAGCCGGGGATCGGCTGTTTTTCGGTTCGCTTGCGAGCGCGGCCGCGCATACGTTCCGCCGGTCTTAAGCCGCAGAGCGGCGGACGACTAGAGCCTGGGGCGGCCTCCGCCCCAGGATAAGACGCCTCAAATATACCGATAAAAAGCCCCAGCGGGGCGGCCGAGTCGAATCCGTCGTCGTTTCGCCACTTCCCAATTGAGCATGGAACGAGATCAACGACATCGATTGGCATGAGCACCGAATCTCGGTCGCCCCGAGGGGGCTTTTTGTTGGTTTTGAACTGGCGAAACCTGGGGCAGAAGCTGCCCCATGCTCTACTCGGTCACCGCTATGCGGCTTACACACGATGGCCGGTGGGAGGTCGTTGAGTACGCACTCAGCCGAACGATGCCAGTTGCGCAGTTTGCTGAATATTCAACGAAGATGCCAGAAAAGAAGTTGCTCGAAGCGAAACTTCACGAGTTCTACGAACTCGCAGAACAGCAAACACCGCCATCACGTTCAAAGAGTGATCGCATGATGAGGCGAAACCGCCGAAAAAAATGATGAAGCCAAGAAATTCCAGGATCTCTCGATCGCGAACCCATCTGGCACTCGGGATAGAGAGTCTTTCTATGGAAAAAGCGGTGTCCGCTTGGCGCGGTGTGCAAAATGCTGCTACGAATCCGCTGTTGCGTTCTTGAAAAGTGTTGTGTCTACGTGGTAAGAATGGTTACGTAAAAATCGTTGATTGATCAGGGGTTGCGGTCATCGCGGGTCGTACCTCGTCGCTGCTGTCATTTTGCAAGATTTATCCATTCCGAAGCGAAGCGAGTCGGTCGGTGAATTGGTTGTCGTTAAAGAATAAAGACGAAACGGCAAGGAACTTTCGGTAACCAAGAAATAGATTTCCACGAAGCAATGGGATCGAAGCGACTGCAAAACACGGATTCAAGCAGACATGAGAATCAAGCAAGTAGGTGTCAAAGATCTGTTCGGCATGTTCAATCACGTCATTCCATTTAATGAGCGTGAGCGCGTTACAATCATTTATGGTTTAAATGGGATTGGCAAGACCGCGATCCTGAGGATGATTAACGGCTTCTTCAATGCTCGCTATTCGGTCATTCGATCGACTCCATTTTCCGTTTTCGTAATCTGGTTTGATGACGGGTCCCATATCGAGATCACCAAGTCTAAACGGATGATTGAGTCGATTCGAACCGTCGAGAAAGAGTCACCCGAACTATTTGCTGAGTATCACACTCCCGGGCAGCCGCCTCGTGTAGCCACACTTGGGCTATTTGTGAAACCTGACAACTTCCCGATGCACCTTTTGGAAGAATACATTCCAAGCTTGATACGAGTCGCTCCCGATTTATGGAGAATGGGTTCATCGGAAGAGCTTTTAACATTCGAAGAGATTGTCGACAGCTACGCCGAGTTGCTCCCTTCTTTCGGGTTGTGGTCAGATCCGCCGACGTTGGTTGAGTCGTCCCGTAGAAACACTCCTGATTGGCTAGCCGAATTGAGGGCAGCCATCAATGTTCGATTTGTCGAGACTCAGAGATTAGTAGCCACAACTCGTTCAACTCGGAAAAATCGTCGTGAATCTTCCGCTTCCACTTCTGCAGTCGCGCGTTATTCAGAAGAGATTGCGGATATGATTCAGCGGCGACAGGCGGAGTACGGAGCGAGGTCGCAAGAATTAGATCGCACCTTTCCAATGCGAGTGCTTGATGCGAAGCATCACGCTGCCCCTTCGATCGAGGAACTGCGTCAAAGGTTGGACGCGATCGAGAAGAGGAGGATGAGGCTGAAGCAGATCGGGGTTCTTGGAAAAGAAACCAATCCGACCTTTCAGCAGGTGCGGCTGCCGCAAAGCGCTGACGAAACTACAAGGAATCTCCTCTCGGTCTATGTGAAAGATGTCGAGCAAAAGCTGGAAATTTTCGACGATGTTGCCAAAAGGATTGAGACGCTAATTCAATTCATCAGAGAGCACTTTTATAAAAAACAGTTGGTTATTGATACGGAACGTGGCTTTGTCATAATTTCGACTGCAAGCGGAAATGAACTCTCTTTGAATCAACTCTCCTCGGGAGAGCAGCACGAATTAGTACTAATCTATGAGCTTTTGTTTCGCGTCAAGAAAAATTCGCTCATACTTATCGACGAACCCGAGATCTCACTACACGTCGATTGGCAGATGCAGTTTCTTGACGATATACAGAATGTAGTCCGGCTATCCCCATTCGATGTGTTACTCGCAACCCACTCACCGATGATCATTAACCAGCGATGGGACTTGACAGTGGAGCTTTCAGCCGAATGACAAGTACAAGAGTATCAGAATACTTCCTCGCAAATCTCGCCTCGATGAGTCTTACTGCGCGTCGAGGACTGCCCGTTTTGCTGCTCTATTCGAGCATTGGAGTTGCTGATGCAGCGAAGCTAGCACAGAATGTACGACGTATCATGTGCTGCCACCTGCTCCGGACAAGGAAACGGCGGAGCGTGCGCGCAACGTCCTGCATGAGCGAGGATGGCGTGACTTCACTTCCCCTGATGAGTTAAGACTGAAATCCATAAGTCTCACTCATCCTTCTCATTCGTCACATCTAGTAGTAAGTGCTTCGCGCAGCCATGAAGCTTGTGAGACTGGAGCGACGTCCGATTCAAGCATTTCACCGGAAATCGAGTTTCAACGGCACGTTTTAATTTCCAAGAACGAAGAAGCGGTACAGGAACACTTCGACGGCTTCGTCGACTTCGTCGAAGACGGGGTTGCATATGTCACTATCAAGAGTCGCGAGCATGGAGATGAGTTGAGCGGACAATATTCCGCAGCCCTTCTCAACGCCAAGGGAATTAAAGAGAAGAACCGGTTCCTGTGCAAGACTGTTCGCGTTGGCGAAGCTACACGCGTCGACGTTGAGGCAGTCCCCAAAGTTGTCGTGACAAAGGAACAGATTCAAGAGATTGACGATGAACTTAACAGGACACTCCCCGATGACGATGACGTCGACTACTAATCGTCCTTTCCTTGAAGTTCACGTCTTGGGGGCGGGCAAAGGTGAGAGTGTTGTCATAAAATTACCTAATGGCCTTTGGGGGGTCGTAGACTGTTATGCGTCGTCTACTTCAGACGCTGATTCGAATCCGACGATATCCTTTCTTAAAGGTAAAGGCGTAAAGCAATTAGAATTTCTCTGCCTTACACATCCCCACGATGACCACTTTTTCGGGATGACAACCCTCATTGACGAATTCAAACCCAGAGAGTTTTGGAGAGCCGGATGCCTCGCACCTGAACACATCAAGCTTTTGGCGAGATACTATCGTATTGCTGGCATCGCCGATGGCGTAGCTGCTTTCACCAAGAGTTCAAAGGAACTCGTCGGCGTGTATGCGAAGATCCGGGAGAAAGTTAAATCTGAAGAGATCAAGGTCAAGCGGGCGCAATCGCTGATGACACTCTATCCAGAACCAGCGTCCATGACTGGTGGATTTCAGATTGATTGCATTGCACCGTCAGGCACTCAGGTCGAACGATATGAAGGAGCGATCTGGAGCTGCATTAATGAGGACAACGAAATTGCTGAAAGACTGATGCGTTCGCAGCACAACAACATTTCACTAGTTCTAAGGCTGGTTTATGGAAAAACCCGCGTGCTTTTGGGCGGAGATCTTGAGAAACAAGGATGGGAAGAGGTGGTTCGTGAGTACGGGGCGAATAGTTTGGCAGCATGTGCAGTTAAGGTGAGCCACCACGGATCCACTAACGGGTACTGTGCTGGGCTTTGGCAACACTTTTCATCAAACGGGAAGCCGATCGCGGTCGTTGCACCGTCCCGTTTACATAATCTGCCAAAAGCTGCGGCGCTTCAAGACATTGGGAAGTTTGCTGCGAAGGTTTACTCGACTTGCGCTTTTGACGGAGGTAGCAAAGCGATCCCAGTCCCAACAACAAATGGTCCAATCGAAAGCCGCCTTGCTATGCGAGTGGCCTTCGGCGCAACGCCGAAAATAGCTTTATCAAGCCAATGTGGTTGGTGCTCAATGACGTTCGATGACGATGGAAAGGTGACAGTCGAAACAAATCCTCCGGCTCATGAACTCCAGATTGCGCCGCTTCTATAAGCCGTATCTAGTCGTTAAGGGCCTTCAGTTCCGCTTCAGTCTCGACGTCGTTTATGAATTTCAGCCGATGACGAGATAACGGGTACCAGAGATTGGGTCTCATTGACTTTCTGCTTTTCTCGTGCTTTCCACTTTGGCGGGGGTCTGACGCCCTGTCGGTCTCAAGGTGAAAATATTTGACATTCCAAATTTTCACAGATTCTGTGGGGCTATGAAGAACATCACAATTTCCGTCGATGACTCCGTGTATCGCCTTGCGCGGAAGAAAGCTGCTGACGAAGACACGTCAGTAAGCCGTGTAGTTCAGCGTTTCCTTGAGCATTGGGCTGGGCTAGACGACAGGGCCGTGCTGCAAGCCCGTCTCGAAAAGTTATTTGCTGAAGCCGATGTGCGTGACCGCGACATAGCGGAAAGCGCTGGGCCATTCTCACGAGAGGAACTCTATGCCGAACGGCTCGATCGCTTTCCTTGACACCAACGTGCTGCTTCCGAAGATCTATCGCATGGTCAGGATTACGATGGCGTCTCGGTCGAAAATCCGTTCCGCGAAATTTCTCAAGCCTCCTGACGCAGACCCCAACAAAAGCCGACTTTTCAGAAGCCCCCGAGCTGCCTGGCCGTCGTCTCGATTCAATGATCGGAACTTTACCGTAACGCTCTTACTTTCCGCCGTGGCTTGTCCAGGCGGGACGAATTTGGTTACCAGAGATTGCGTTGATCATCGGCACGGTTGTGTGTGAATGTTGGAACAACAGAACGATGAAAATCGGTTGCGACAGATGTTTCGCATCCCATCTCCAATCCAAAGTCCCAACGGGACGGTCCGATGTCAGCCCAGGCCAACGTCCTGGGAACACGGCCCACCATCATGAATTGAAGTCCCAACGGGACGGCCCGAAACCAACCGCACCAAGATTGAAGGGTGACGTAAGGCGAAGCCAATGAAGTTTCCGAACCCGAGATCCATGTTTGTTACGATTGAGAGCGTGCATCCCGAAGCAAATCTCCGAATTCCACGCTGACCGAAGTCAGATCGGGCCACCCCTTTGGGGTTTTGCATTTTTTGGTTGACGGTTACCCAGGCCGATTGCCAGGGCTGGCATCGGGATGTCGCGTTGCGACGGAAGAGTGCCAGCTTAGCAATTGATTTGTCTGTATGACGGACGTACGTTATTCTCATGACCCATCTTCATTGTCACGTTGAACGGAGACGATCTGTTCCCGTACTCTTCATTTTGTGACGTGGTCAACGCAGTACAAACGCCGGTTTTTACGCCAACTGCGTTGCAAATCAAAGCCCAGGGTTGGTCGCTTTGCGGCCTACCCTGGGGCGTGATTTTTGAAATTGGTTTTACTCCAACGGAGTTACGTCATTCTTTGGACAATACGAATTCGTGTGTGCCCGTCTCAAAGGTGTGATTGATGAAAATGCGAACCGGACAAAACCCGATGTAACACCTTTGGTGTATCTCTCGCCTCGTTGGGTCTTACCCAGGGTGCGCTCGCTGACGCTCGCGACCCTGGGCTTTGATGTGAAACGCCGTTGGCGTAAAGGCAATCTGGAGCCACGGTTGAGGCAACGGGCTACGTCAAGAATAATTGGCATATCGGCCAAAACGGAGCTACACTCGCGTGGACCATTACTCGTGTGAGGCGTTCGTATGACCATCGACGAAAATCGGTCGGAACAAACTTGAGCGGGGCAAGAAAACAGTCCTCGACATTGAGGACATTAAGCGTCGTGGACGAGACCGACTGATTCAACAAGCGGCGAGATCCTGATGGGGCACGTTGAAACCTTGTTACGATGACAAGTTCTTCCGGCCCGAGGGGCCAGCAGTTCAAATAGCCCAGCCCATCGGGCTGGGAGTTGAGAATCCGATAACGCAGAAGGCCTGAAGGGCCGACCATTCGCTCTCATCGACCGACAGGAAGTGCATCACGCGTGTCGGTTGTTTTAGTTTCAATTTCGAAAAGCGTGGAAAAACACAAGGCTTCAATCGACGAACGATACGCTGGGGTTGTTGTCGAACGGTCGGCCCTTCAGGCCTTTTGGGTATTCCGGTTGCAGAATTCCCAGCCCGATGGGCTGGGCTATTTGAACGAATGGCCCTTTAGGCCGGAAGACTGTTAATCATTGCCGACAAGCTTCGGTAACGTTTGGACTTTCGAATGCCGTAGAAATCGTTGCGTTCTCTTAACCGCGAAGCGGTGCAGGAATACAGCCTGGGGTTTCAACCCTTGTCATTACCCTCGTTTTTGGTTGATCAATTTCTGGCGAGCTCCATTCCTTGAATGATGAGTTGTAGTTTTTTGAACCCTCGCCAGATTGTCTGCCAACCCGGTTCGCCGTCGTGTTTGCGTCCGAGGAAGCCGCCGA
>CAIVEI010000002.1 GCA_903904835.1 uncultured Schlesneria sp.
AGGGATGCCAGAATTCATGTCGATTTTGGATTTGTGTTCAATTGATGCGTTGTCCTGGTTCGTTCTTCAATCCCTCCGGGATTGGCTTGTCTTTCATTCGTTCGATTCCGGTGGTGTCGCTTTCGCTCAACCACCGGCTAATCACTGATGTCCTTCCAGGACGGCAATAAAATGGCGATCTCCCTATTATTCAGGTAACAACATCCTTCACGGCGTTGCCCGGCGGGGGAGTAAGAGAGGCGGCATCAGAATTTGATGACTCACCTTTCCTCATGAGTACCCAATGCAATGTTGTCGGATGTTCGACAAGGACTTGCTTCATGTCATCAGATCAATCAGGTTCAACCGCAGCCAACGGCAAGGATGACGTGCCGTCAAGCGCGCCTCTGCGCAATCTACGGTGGTGGATTGAAGTGGCGAGGGTGCGACTACGTTTCTTCCTGGTTGTCGCGATCGCTGGCGTGATCGCCAGTCAATGGCCGCTACTGCGAGCCGTTTGGGGTCGATGGACGTGGGCCGGGCACCGTCACGCGAGTGGGGCGGTGTCGAGTTCACACGAATACTTTTGTCCGATGGACGCAGGGGTCATCTCGGTCTGGCCTGCGATCTGTCCGATCTGCAATATGGACCTTGTCCCCCGCAAAAAGATGGAAGCCCAGATACTGCCTGAAGGGGTCGTTGCTCGCATGCAGCTTTCACCGTATCGAATTCAACTTGCCGGTGTCAGAACAAGCTTGATCGAGCCTCGAACACTGAAATCCGAGCAGACATTTACGGGTGTCTTACGACAGGCTGAAGAGGGAACACTTGGATTTGACGCGAGAATTGCCGAGTCCGATGTTCTGCTGTTTTCTGGAACGAATACCGCGGAAGTTCAACTTGTATCAAGACCCGAGCTTGTTTCCGCAAACGTGCTTCTTGAGTCGGTTGATGAGCATCATCACATTCGATTCGTCATGGACAATACAAAGGATTTATCGGTCGGCGATATCGTCAAAGCAACGGTTGCGCTTTCTCCCCTCGGAGAAGACGCGGTCCTCGCTGTTCCGGAATCGGCTGTGATTGATCGCGGTCGAGAACGACTGGTCTATGTGGAAACCATGCCCGGTCTGTTCGACGGTGTCGCAGTCGAATTAGGACGCCGTTGTGGTGGTTACTATCCCGTGACCACGGGCCTGAAGGCTGGTCAGCGCGTCGCCACCGCTGGCGCGTTTCTTATCGACGCCGAGACTCGACTGAATCCAGGCCTGGC
Source organism: uncultured Schlesneria sp. (assembly GCA_903904835.1). Taxonomy (GTDB): domain Bacteria; phylum Planctomycetota; class Planctomycetia; order Planctomycetales; family Planctomycetaceae; genus Schlesneria. The sequence continues at coordinate 1,253 of CAIVEI010000002.1, forward strand.
GGCAGGCTATTTCGGTGCGAACCAAAGTGATCCGAAGACCAGACCCTCGGCTCCGATTCCGTCAGCAGAAACACCTTTGCCAGTCACAAACATCAAGAAGCCCAGGCAACAGTTGTCACACGAGGACCAGGGGCTTGTCGACAAACAGCGTATCTGTCCCGTAACGGAACTGGCGTTAGATTCCATGGGTGGTCCAGTCCCGGTCATGGTGTCTGGGAAGAAAATCTTCGTCTGCTGTGCGGGGTGCACTCAACGATTGAAGGCTGAACCCGAGAAGTACCTCTCAAAACTTGAAGTCAGATAATTTTTATTTGGCGTGGAATGTTTGATCGGTGCTATGCCCCGGGGACGAGTTAAAAGCCTCGTAAGGCTAATCGAAACAAGTTAGGGGGCGTCATGCCTGGCACGACGTCCATCGTAAAAGTTCACAGGTTCACATGATTTCCGGTCTGATTGAGTTTTCGATTCGATACCGAACGGTGGTGGTTATCACCGCGATCGTTTGTGCATTGGCCGGAACCTATGCCGCCGTTCATTCACCAATGGACGCGGTTCCTGACTTGTCCGAAAATCAGGTGATCGTCTTCACGAATTGGCCAGGGCACGGACCGCAAGAAATCGAAGATCACGTGACGTATCCACTGTCACTGCAACTGCAAGGGCTTGATGGAGTCCGCGTTGTCCGTGGTTCGAGCGACATGGGCTATTCGATGCTTCATGTCATTTTCGAGGACCGAATCTCATTCGGATTGGCTCGCCAGAGGGTCCAGGAACGACTGACATCGACGGAGGTTCGACTGCCCGAAGGGGTGATTCCACGGTTAGCGGCTGACGGTATTCCGACGGGCCAGATTTATTGGTACACCGTTGAAGGGATCGGACATGATCTGACGGAGCTTCGTCGATTACAAGACTGGACGATCGCCCCACAGTTACGATCGATCACCGGCGTGGCAGAAGTCGCCAGCGTCGGTGGATTCGTTGCCGAACTGAAAATCCAGGTGGATTCAGGGCTATTGTCAGCTTACGGCCTGACACTATTGGACCTGTCTGACGAGCTGTCGCGACCTACCTCGAATGTCGGTGGCCACGTCATCCATAAGGGAAATGCCGAATTCGTTGTCCAATTCCATTCGAGTCAAGAGTCTTCGGATCAAATCACAGCCTGGGAACAACGGCTGATTCCACTCCCCGCTGGAGGCAGCCTCCGATTGGGCGATCTCGCCAAAGTGGCCTGGGGCCCGGCCATTCGGCGTGGAATGTTCGAAAAGGATGGCAATGAAGTCGTCGCCGGTATCGTCCATCTGCGCTACGGGCACAATCCCCTGGAGGTGACGCGACAGGTTCGAGCGAGATTGCAGGAAGTCGCCAAGGGTCTGCCAAAAAATGTGAGGATTGTTCCGTGTTATGATCGGACACCGCTGATTCTTGGTGCGGTCAAGACTGTGACGCGTGCGCTGATGGAAGCGATTCTCGTCGCAGGGATCTGTGTCCTGATCGTTCTGCGTCACTTTCGAGCCTGGGTTGTCATTGCCCTGACGCTCCCGCTCTCGGTGCTTGGCACATTTCTCTGTATGTGGGTGCTGCGCAAAACAGGCGTCGTTGACGTCCAGACGAATATCATGTCGCTGGCTGGAATTGTGATCTCGATCGGAGTACTCGTCGATTCGTCGATTGTCATGACGGAAAACGTCATGCATCGATTGCGCCTGCGATTCGGCGACCAGCCGGTTCAGGGAGATGTCACAGACACGATCGCAGCAGCCTGCCAGACAGTCGGATGGCCCGTGTTTTGTTCTGTGCTTGTCATGTTAGTCTCGTTTGCACCGGTGTTTGCCCTGGGTGGTATTGATGGCCGCATGTATCGCCCCTTGGCTTTGACAAAATCGCTTGCTTTAGTGTCTTGCGCGATTCTGGCGGTAACGCTTGTGCCGGCTCTTTGCACATTTCTTGTCCGCGGAAGAATCAGAGATGAATCTGACAGTCCGATCGTTCGAAGTGTGATCGGTGTCTATCGTCCGATGCTGTCATGGCTGATGGATCGCCCCGGTCCTCTCATCTTTTTTATGAGCATGACTCTGGTTCTCGCCTCGATTCCGCTGGCGAGTGATCTTGTCTTTCGATCGGTCATATTCGGGGCGCTCTTACTGATTCTTTGGGAGGCTGCGTCATCAGGTGCAAATTGGCGAGCGATCAGAAATGCCATGGCACTCGTCGTGATCGCGCTCATCGGGCAATCCATCATGAAGCCGCTGGGGATCGAGATGCGAATGCCGCTCGACGAGGGAATGGTGATGGACATGCCAATCACGATCCCCCGCGCGTCGATAACGCAGTCGGCAGATGATTTGAAGGCCCGCAATATGATCCTTTGCAGGTTTCCTGAGGTGGCAATGGTAACCGGAAAAGCGGGTCGAGCGGACACTCCGTTCGATCCTGCGCCGCTCGACATGATCGAATCGATGGTCGAATTCCGACCTCGCGAAATGTGGCCCAAACGCCGAATCTTGCGTGCCGATGCCAGACGAATGACAGAGCGCATGATCAATGAACTGACTGACGCACGACTCGTTAAGGCCGTTTCACGCACGGAATCAGAAGCGATCCTCGACGCGGTTCAGTTTCGCTTCGATGCGATTCAGCGTGAGGCGGCGTACCAACTGACAAACGTGTTTTCTCATCAACTTCAGCAGGACCTTTGTCGGTTTTTGATCGAGCAAATCGGTAAGCAATTGCAGACGAACAGACGGATAAGTCGTGCGTTGACCTCGTCAGATGTCACGGTGATTCTGACAGAAATGCCAGTGGCGGACACGCGAGAATTGGCCCTTTCACCGTCAGCGGAATCCATCGCCAGACTCTGGCCACGGGTTTTGGAATCGTTGGAACATCAGCAGTTGCTGTGGAATGAAATCGAAAAGAAAGTGTCGTTCGTCGGTTCGTCGCTTGAATCTCTATTTGAGATCGCAGCCGTGTTCGGACTCGAACGATCGACCAGCGAGTCGCGAGTGCTGACCTTGGTGCAACGTGAACATCGTCGACAATGGCAACGACACGTGTTCGATTTGGATAGAACTCTTCACCAGCGATCGGCACCGACGTGGCTAAGCTTGGTTGCCAACGAATGTTTTTCCATGGGGTTGCTGATTGACGACGCACTCGTCGAGAGGTACTCGCAGATCGTGAAAACGCGAAATGCTTCATTACAATCTCATGACGACGAAACGCATCATGGACTGGCATCGTTGTCCGTACTTCCCTTGATCGATCCGCATCCCCGATTTGATTCGATCTATCGCCGTTTGTCGGACGAGTTTTCGCGGTCGCTTCTGCTGTGGCAGCATGACGCGGCCAGCTTGTCATTAGTCGGCGGAGAAATGGATCAGGCATTACAAATGCCGGGATGGACCAATGTCTGGACACGGCCGATTCAGAATCGGGTCGACATGCTTGCCACGGGGGTCAACGCTGAAGTGGGAGTGCGAGTGCTCGGACGAGATCTCAATAATGTCGTTCGTGTCTCGGAAGAAATTGCGCTGGTCTTGAAGGATATCTCCGGGGCTGCCGATGTTGTCGCGGACCCGATTCGGGGCAAGGGGCTGATTCAAGTCACACCCAATTTGACGCAAGCCGCCCAGCTTGGTGTCAGCCTTCCCGACCTGCAAGCGGTCCTCGATACGGCACTGTCGGGCCGAATCGTCGATCACATCCTGGATGGTCGTGAACGAATAGCGGTCCGCCTGCAAACAAGTTCGCCTGATGTTGAGCTGGACGAAGAATCGCTCAAATATTATCCCGTGCCGTGCCGGGCAAAAGTCACCCACCCCACACGAACAAACGACCCAAGTGAGTCATTCAGGAACCAGCATTCGATTTCTGGCGGAAATCGGTCCATGGATTTGTCAAATTCGACGACAGTCCCTTTGGGTGCTGTTGCCGACATTCAGGTCACCGAAGGGCCAGCGACGATTAAAAGTGAAAATGGCTGGCTGCGAAATTATGTGAGGTTGAATGTCCACGAGCGCAGCCCGTTCGAATTTGTTGACGAAGCACGCCGCGTTGTCGCCAGGCGGGTCCAAATGCCATCAGGTCTGTTCGTCGAATGGACCGGACAGTTCGAACATGTCGAGCGTACCCGGCGTACGTTGATTTTATTAATTCCAGGCGTCCTGTTGATCATCTTCGCAATGCTCTATGCCACGTATTGGGATTTGACCGACGCAGCACTGATGTTGCTCTCGGCACCTGGTGCTCTTGCCGGTGGTCTCATCTGTCAGTGGATTTTAGGCTACAAGTTTTCTGTTGCGGTAGGTGTTGGATATATCGCCTGTTTTGGGATGGCTGCGGCAACAGGCATCGTCATGCTGGTCTACCTGAGGGAAGCGGTCGACCTGGCAGGCGGACTTGAACGGATGACACTTCCCGAACTGAAACAGGCGGTCCTCAACGGGGCCGTCCATCGGCTCCGCCCAAAACTGCTGACCGAAGCAACAACGATCCTCGGATTGGCTCCCATGCTGTGGAGCGATGGAATTGGTGCGGAGGTCATCCGTCCAATGGCGGCACCGGTCCTTGGCGGAATTCTCATTGCGGACGAGGTGATAGATCTGCTGTTACCGGTCCTGTTCTATCGTATCCGCCGTCGCCGCTGGCGGATTTTACATTCCAATTCAACACAAGATCGGAATCCGGCCGATGCCGAAAGCATAAGCGTTGGAACTGAAACAATTACGCTTTGAAACGAAAGAGTTGATGTATCATGCCTGAGAACCAAAACCTGTCACGACATATTCCACTAATCGTCCTTCTCGGCCTGTTGATTGGCTGCGGCGGTCCGCCTGAGAAAAAGTATATTCCGCGGGCGGATTTGGCGCGAGGCGCTCTCGAAGCAGCATTGGAACATTGGAAGTCTGGTGCCAAACATGGACCCGTCGAGGACTTCACTGTCCCGGTCGATGTCTTCGATGCCCGTTGGCAAAATGGTAAGAAACTCGAATCGTTCGAGATTCTCAGCGAAGTCCCTTCTGATGGACCTAAGATCTTTCTTGTGAAGATGAAATTAGACGAAGACAAAGATGAAAACGAGGTCAAGTACTTCGTTGTCGGAAAAGATCCGTTACTCGTCTTTCGCGAACAGGATTACAACAAGGCGAGCGGGACCGGAGGTTAGCTCGTTGTCAATATTCTGATTGAGGCTGCCACTCAACCCCGGTAACGATTTTCTACGGAAAGTCTGGCATGTCGCATCTCGTTGTCCCGGAGGGACTGCAGCAATTAGACCAAAGTAGCCATCATCGCTCCTAGGCTGTCAGTTTTTGTAAGTTGAGAATGGTGAGCCACAACCCGTAGCATGGGCTTCAGCCCGTGCGACCCAACATCTTTTGCGGGCTAAAGCCCACACTACAAAAACTGATAGCCTCTCCGCGTGATGAGCATCGTTCGAGAACCCACCAAATTCCAATCCGCACGGCTTCAAATCAGAAATGCAAACGGAATATCTGTCCCGATGCGTCGGCAACGTTTGAATCGTTTTCGACGCATGCTCATCGCGCGGAGCGATGATGGCTACTTTGGAAGAAATCCTGAAACTTGACTCATCGAGTCAAGTTTCAGACCCGAAAATGTCCAATGCAGTGGCACAGGATCATGATTCAGGTGTTTGCGAGGCCCGAGCCTGATCGCGATCCGGCAGTTACCGCCGAAGGGTGTCGCCACATCACCGCGACCGCGATAACCCGCACAATCGGCACTCTATGCAAATCCGGCACTGCCGGACTCACCGGCATAACGGACAACTCGGTCTGTGTTTGAGTACCCCGTCGCGGATTATCCGCAATGTCCTGCATCCTCTGTGGTCGATTCGATTGCGGGGCAGTTCTGTTGCGCGAACGGACCAATTTTGTCATTGTGATCCCTTGGTTCACGATCGTACGATGAAATGGTCCGATGTGAAAATCGGGTGTCTTGTGAGTGCGCCGTAATTGATGCTCAATGGATTGAGCGACAAAAGGTTGCACAAAAGCGGAGTCTGTGAAATGGCCCGAATGCGGTATGCGTGTATTTTTCTTTGTTCGCTCTCGACCACCATCATCATGGATGGAGGATCGGTGTTCGCACAGCCACCTGCGAAAAAGCCGATCATCGAGCGATCACCGCTACTCAAGGAACCGACCACTCCTGAAGGGATGTTCGCTGCAGCAATCTTGACGTTCGATCTGGCTCGACCAGATCTGGCCGCCCAATATCTGGAACAGTTTGACGCGACCGCGCCCGATGATTCGATGCTGATCCAGCTTCGTGACAAGCACGGGACCGCTGAATTCTTGAAACTCGCCGCATCGCCCGACCTGCAACCGCGATCCACAAAGTTGTTGGAGCGTTTGAATGCCGCCGCAAGGAAGCAGGCAGAAGATCCCCAGTATGTTGATTCCCTGATCCAGCGTCTGACTGCGGGGCCAACGGAACGAGAACTCGCAATTGCTGAATTGAAAAATGCTGGAGCACGAGTTGTTCCAGAAATGTTAAAGCAGATGTCCAAGCCCGAGATGGTCGACAACCAGGATGCGTTCGTCGTCGCATTCGCTCGAATGGGCCAGCAAGTCGTCGCGCCGCTCGTTGGTGCACTCGACTCGCCCGACCCACGGATTCGCGCTGCGGTGATTGACGTTCTCGGATGGTTAGACGCCAGCGAGGCAATACCCAGTCTCTGGTCACCAGCGTTCGATGAACAGCAGCCACCTGGCGTTCGTGCAGCAGCGCAACGAACACTGCAAAAGCTGCTCAAAGGCTCGCCAATGCGGGGAACGCAGATCACTTCTGTGACTGCATCCAATGCGCTCAAGCGACTCGCGAAGACACTCTATCGATCCCCAGAATTGCTTCCTGTGAACGACCAAGGGGCCGTTGACCTGTGGGCATGGTCTGATAAAGAAGGAACCGTCGTACAGCGTTCACTCACGCCTGAAATTGCGTCTCTGTTCTTATCAACGCGATTCGCACGTCAATCGCTTGCCATTTCTCCTGAACAGCCAGAGCCGCAACGGCAATATCTCGCGTCACTATTGGGTCTCGAAGTACTCCGGCAGGGTTGGGACGCACCACGGGTGGCCACACCTGGGTCAGCCATGTATCTCGGACTGACGGCAGGCGAAGAGACGATGTCTCAGGTCCTTGATGAAGCACTCGCCGCCGGTCGATCGACGACCGCAGTGGCTGCGTTAGAGATCCTTTCTCAGGTTGGAACGCGTGAGCAATTGATCTCATCGCCCGCGTTGAAGTCGCCTGTCGTGGCAGCACTCAACTCAAACGATCCACGCGTTCAATTCGCAGCGGCGACAACGGTTTTGAAACTGGACCCCACACGGTCGTTTTCGGGGTCAAACCGCGTCGTTAGTATCCTGTCACGGGCGATCACGGATTCGCAGCAATCTCGCGCCATTTTGATTGATGCCGATAATCGTCGTGCCAGTTCCACATCCGGATTCCTGTCAGATGGCGGCTTTTTGACGTACGTGGCGTCTTCCGGCCGCGATGGATTTGAACAGGCCGCATCGACGGCAGGGGTCGAACTGATTCTGGTTCATGTCAACTGCCAGAAATGGGATCTGACTCAGACATTGGCAAACCTTCGTGCCGATGCTCGAACTGCCTCAATTCCGATTGTGATCTATGGACAAGGAAAAACTCGCAATGAGATGGCTCGAACCGTCGCTCGCAACGCCCCTGCGACGTTCGTCGCCGAGTCCGCGACGTCGAGTGACTTCCTGGATCAATTGCTCCCGTTCGTCAAAAGCGTAAGGACACCACCCCTATCACCACAGGAGCGCATTCTTCAAAAGGGTGCAGCGGCCTATTGGTTAGCGACAATCGGTAGCGGCAACCTTTCTAAAATCTTCGATATTTCGCAAGCCGAAAGAGAGATTGGAGCTGCTGTCGAAGATCCCAATATTGCACAGAATGCATTGGTTGGTCTGGCTGGAATCGGCACCCCATCAGCCCAGCGTCGACTCGCCGATGTCGCGTTGAATTCACAAGTGGACGAGAGTTTCAGGCAGATTGCTGCCAATCAGTTAGCCTACCATATTCAACACTATGGTCTGATGCTGACAAATCAAGAGGTGTTTGACCTTCATTCGGGTTGGAAGAATACCGACAATCCGACCGTCAAATCAGCCCTCGCCAGTGTGATCGGCTCACTGCGTCCGAACGCGACGGTGATCAGCGAACGTCTTCGTCAGTTTCCGACTCCAGGCGGAAACTGATTGGCGACGCTGGCAGCGCCGCCCACGTGGCCGACACAGCTAGCGTCGGAAGTGACCGGCAAGCTCACGAACCTAAGGAACATGGCCCCGCCTCATCCAGGCTTCTGGCAGATAACCTCTAAATTGATACGATAGACAGATCCGTTTCTGTCGCTTCGTCCAGATGATCAATCTGCGGGAGATTGCTGTGAGTCGCCGGACCTTTCTAAAGACCGCTGCGCTGCTGCCGTTCACGTTCGCTTCCGTGCTACGTGCTGATGGACCCCGTGCGAGAGAGTTGCGTGCCGACATCGTGATCGTCGGTGGGAGCGTCGGTGGGTGTGCCGCTGCACTTGCGGCAGCGCGGTCTGGCCGTCAGGTCATCCTGACTGAGGAGACCGACTGGATCGGCGGGCAACTCACTTCACAAGCAGTACCTCCCGATGAACATCCCTGGATTGAATCCTTCGGTGCCACACGTCTGTATCGACGATTCCGCAAGGACGTACGTGATTTCTACCGCCAGCATTATCCACTCACGCCCGAAGCCCGGGCCGTCGAGGACCTCAATCCCGGTAACGGTGCTGTCTCGCGTCTTTGCCACGAACCACGCGTCGCGCTCGCCGTCCTGACGGACCTGCTGGCCCCGTATGTCAGCAGTCGGCGTGTCATCCTCCTGACTCGGCACAAGCCGATCAGCGCTGATGTCGACCGGGATCGGATTCGGTCGGTACGAATGCACGATCTGGAGACGGGCCGCGACATCGACCTGAGCGGAAACTATTTCCTTGACGCGACCGAGTTGGGTGACCTGCTACCCCTGTCGAAGACAGAATACGTCGTCGGTGCCGAATCGCAGAAAGAGACCGGTGAGCCGCATGCACCTGCTGAAGCCAATCCGGCGGATCAGCAGGCATTCACATGCTGCTTCGCGATCGATTATCTCGATGGCGAAGACCACTCGATCGAGAAACCGGCCGAGTACGACTTCTGGCAGAAGTATGTCCCGGATCTGAAGCCAGCCTGGCCAGGCCCGCTTCTCAGTTGGCAGATGTCTGATCCCGTGACCCTGAAAGAACGAAAGGTTGCCTTCGACCCAACGGGCGCGGCGACAGAGGGTCTGAACCTGTGGCGCTACCGCCGCATTGCTGATCGGAAGAATTTCAAACAAGGGGTCTATCCCGGCGATATTTGTCTGGTCAATTGGCCCCAAAACGATTACTGGCTAGGCAACCTGATTGATGTCAGCCCTGAAGTGGCAGAGAAGCATTTAAACCGAGCAAAACAGTTAAGCCTTTCACTGCTCTATTGGATGCAAACCGAAGCTCCCCGCCCAGACGGCAAGCAAGGCTGGAGGGGTTTACGGCTGCGTGACGACATCGTCGGTACGGCAGACGGGCTGGCAAAGTACCCGTACATCCGCGAGTCGCGCCGCATTAAGGCGGAGTTCACTGTCGTGGAACAACATGTCGGCACGGACGCACGTATGAAACTTACAGGTCAAAAACAGGACGAGGTCAAGGCGGAACGTTTTGCTGATACAGTCGGGGTCGGCAGCTATCGGATCGATCTGCATCCCTCGAGTGAGGGGACCAATTACATTGACGTCTCGTCATTGCCATTCCAGATCCCGCTAGGTGCTTTGATTCCGCAGCGCGTCGAGAACCTTCTCGCCTGTTGCAAGAACATCGGGGTGACGCACATCACAAACGGTTGTTACCGCCTGCATCCCGTCGAATGGGGCATCGGCGAAGCAGCGGGCGCCCTCGCGGCCTTCTGCCTGCAACGTAAAGAGCCACCCCGCCAGGTACGGAAGGACAACAAATTGCTGGCTGAGTTCCAGGAGACGCTCAGAAAGGATGGCGTCGAATTGGACTGGCCAAAGATCACGCCGCGATAGCGGTGTGCGTTATGACAAGCGAATGCGAAAAGCAATTAACGGTGAATCGTTGAACCGATTTCATAAAACGATGGCAAAATCGGATTAGTTCAATCCAAAGTCCCAACGGGACGGCGCGATGTGCCTCCGCTGGCTTCGTTTAGGTGTCGGTCTTTGCCCCGAATGGGGCAGCGGAAACCAGCCCAGGGCAAGCTCGTCATCGAGCGCCGCCCTGGGTCATGAGCCACAATCGGACGGGTTGCGCTGAAGGGGCAACGGAACCATGGACTCGACAATCGGACGTAATAATTCGGAACAAATTCAACGCGATTTTATCAAATCGACGTCCATTGAATTTTCCCGTGCCCTTACAGGGCACCCGCAATTGTCGGTGACGTCTTACCCAGGGCGGCGCTTGCGGACAAGCTTGCCCTTGGGCTGATTTCCGTCGGCCCATTCTGGGCGAAGAATGTTTTCAATTCGTTTGCGCGAGTCATTGTCGTGTGCGACCGTTATATTGATCGCGCACCAACGATGCGGTGGAGTCGCCGATTGAAATGACGTTCCCACCGCCTCTTTGCCCCGAATGGGGCAGCGGATACCAGCCCAAGGGCAAGCTCGTCATCGAGCGCCGCCCTGGGTGTGGATCAATTAGTAATGAATTGCCCTGTAAGGGCCTGGGAGTTTCCAAAAGTAGTTCGCCGCAGTTTATCCGACGAAACCGTACGCCGCCGAGATCACTTGCTAACCAGCATTCTCGCAACGAACGACAATTCACTCCCATCTCGACGAGCCACGCATTGCATCAAGCCGGCCCGCGTTGAAGTCGGCTTCAATTTGGTGCGCCAAGGCGCCAGCGCCGCGCGCTTGCAGCAGTGACCCCAATCCCAATCCGCACCTATTCCCATACGTACCGTTCATCAAAGGGAATTTCATGACGATCCAGCAAGAGGCGGAACTCGTCCTGAAATGTCCGACGCGAATGATGAGACTCTTGATCAGCGATGTATTCCTTGACGGTTTCCACGGCTGACTGACTCACGGAAAACGCGCCGTAACCCGCCTGCCAATAGAAATGTCCGTATCGTGATTTCTGGTCTTTCACCCAGATGGAGGTCCCTCGTTTGAGTTCCATGATGACGTCCGACATCGCCTTAGTCTTGTGAAGATTGAACAACACGTGAATGTGGTCAGCGACCGAGTTCATTAGAAGTGCAGGCGAATCCAGATCACGCAAGATTCCGCCGGCGTAATCATGAAGATCGGCGCGAAACTCGTCTTGAATGAATTGAACGCGATCTTTCGTACTGAAGACAAGGTGGATCAGATTTTTTGCGAGCGATTGTGACATGATGTTGCTCCGATATTCGGTTGTCGGTGGTCTGTTTACGCTCAGGCAACAGATCGATGCTTATGGCAATTGGGGACGTATTTCCTCCGTTTATGATACCGATACCGTTCGAATTTTCCCGTGCCCTTACAGGGCACCCGGTATTGTCGGTGGCGTCTTACCCAGGGCGGCGCTTGAGGACAAGCTTGCCCTGGGCTGATTTCCGTCGGCCCATTCTGGGCGAAGAATGTTTTCAATTCGTTTGCGCGAGGCATTGTCGTGTGCGACCATTGCGTTCATCTCGAAATGCGAATACGGCGTGAACCATCGTGAACTATGGATGGCTGACCGCATCGCCCCACCGTATTTTGCCCCGAATGGGGCAGTGGAAATCAGCCCAGGGCAAGCTCGTCTTCGAGCGCCGCCCTGGGTCATGAGCCACAATCGGACGGGTTGCCCTGAAGGGGCAACGGAACCATGGATTCGATAATCGGACGTAATGTGTCGGAACAAATTCAACGCGATTTTATCAAATCGACGTCCATTGAATTTTCCCGTGCCCTTACAGGGCACCCGCTATTGTCGGTGGCGTTTTACCCAGGGCGGCGCTTGAGGACAAGCTTGCCCTG
>CAIVEI010000003.1 GCA_903904835.1 uncultured Schlesneria sp.
AAATCGACGCCAAATTATCACGCGATCTCGTTTCTTGGCTACCCCCGCACGTCCACGAAAGTACGTAGGTCCAATCATTTCAGTGAGTTCCGTCATCGATGCGAACTGGACATTCCGCAAAAACGAGGGTAATGACAAGGACTTATGTCCAGGGCTCGCCTGGGAAGCTTTGCATCGGATTGGACGTTGGCAATCAGTCGGGTGGGGGACTTCAAAGACTTGTCCTACTGTTCGAAAAAGCCAATCAGTTCGAAGTTGGCCAAGTTGGCCAACTTCACAACGTGACGAAACCCTACAAAACAGGGAACTCGGCCAACTTGACCAACTTGACCAACCATTTTTCAATGTTTCAGTCGGCGGTTGTATTTCATCTTCGGGTGGCCTCGAAAGCTAAACAGTGACCCTCTTCAGGCTGAGAGGCGATTGATCACGTTGGTAAAGTTCAAAACGTAAAGAAAGCCTATAAAAATGGGAACTTGGCCAACTTGGCCAACTTTTTTGGTGAACTTTGGTGCGACGACGGTTTTGAGATGGCTCGAATAAGAATGAAAGCGTTTGACAAAAAGAAACGCCACTTGAAGTTGGTCAAGTTGGCCAACTTCAAACTTGCGAAACGGCCCATGAAATACGGAAGTTGGTCAACTTGGCCAACTATTTGTTTTGATGATTTGGTGCGCCTCGAAGACTCGACCCACCCTACTGGGGAGCCGACCAGTTCGAAGTTGGTCAAGTTGGCCAAGTTCAAAACATGAAGAAAGTCTATAAAAATAGGAAGTTGGCCAACTTGGCCAACTTTTTTGCGAACTTCGGTGAGACAGCCGTTTTCAGATGACGCGAACAAGAAGGACGATTTTTGAACAGAAACGAAGTGAATACAAATGCGAATGATTAAACGTCGCAATTGACCAGAGATATCGGGGGGTACGGCCCCTTGCGAACATCGTTCGTACCCAATGTGCATTTGTCGTCGTGGTTTATTGTCGGCATTCATGATTCGGCTGTGGTTACGTCGAGACGGCTCAACATGCGTGCAAGCTGAGCCCAACTTTCATGACAGTTGTGCCGACCAAAACGCCGGAAATGGTTCAACCGGGTGGGCAGAATGCGAAGTGGAGCTTCGAAGAGGGCGTTCCCAATCCGGCGTTTGGGAACGAAAAAACGCGAAAACGATCAAATAAAACGGCCCGGATGTGATCACACATCCGGGCCGCCTTTATCAGATGGACCGATTCGGTCTTACAGGCCCTTGTCGATGACCAGTTTGACCAGGTCGCCAACTCGGTTGCTGTAACCCCATTCGTTGTCGTACCAACTGACCAGCTTGAAGAAGTTGCTGTTCAGTTCGATACCGCTCCCTTTATCGAAGATTGACGAGGACTTGCTGTGAATGAAGTCACTGCTGACAACTTCGTCTTCGGTGTATTCCAGGATTCCCTTGAGATAGGTTTCGCTGGCCTTCTTCATTGCAGCGGCGATTTCGGCGTAGCTGGTTGTTTTGACAGTCTTGACCGTCAGGTCAACGACCGAAACAGTTGGGGTTGGAACGCGGAAAGCCATCCCGGTCAGTTTGCCCTTCACTTCAGGGCAGACCAGGGCGACCGCTTTCGCGGCACCGGTGGCACTGGGGATGATGTTCTGAGCGGCAGCACGGCCACCCTTCCAATCCTTCTTGCTGGGTCCGTCAACCGTTTTCTGGGTGGCGGTGTAGGCATGGATCGTGGTCATCAGACCTTCATCGATTCCAAAACCTTCTTTGAGCAGAACGTGAACGACAGGAGCCAGACAGTTCGTCGTGCAGGAAGCGTTCGAAATGATGTGGTGCGACTTGGGATCGTACTTGTCGCTGTTGACACCCATCACGAGGGTGATGTCTTCACCCTTGGCAGGAGCCGAGATGATGACCTTCTTGGCACCAGCGGTAATGTGTCCCTTGGCCTTATCGGCTTCGGTGAACAGGCCGGTCGATTCGATGACAATATCGACACCGAACTGCTTCCAGGGAAGTTCGGCAGGGGACTTGGCGCTGACGACATGAATGTCATGTCCGTTGACGATCAGAACGTCGTCTTCAGCCTTGTCCGGGGTGGACTTCTTGGAACCGACTTCACCAGCAAAACGACCCTGGGTCGTGTCATACTTCAGCAGGTAAGCGAGGTTATCGGCAGGAACGATATCGCCGACAGCGACGACCTGAACGTCTTTGCCAACCAAACCCTGTTCAACCATCGCTCGGAACACCAATCGCCCAATACGGCCGAACCCATTAATCGCGACCTTCACCGTCACAATACATCTCCTGAAATAAACGAAAATTGTCCGCCAACGAGGTGTCCGAACGGACAACGAGCAAAGTTTTCAAAGAGATTGCCCGCCAAAAAACCTTACGCCGACAAGGGTGGCAATTCTAGTTCGCGCGGCAAGAGGCGACAAGCAACCGCCTGTTTTGCCATTTATCAGGTTTCGGCTGCCCGAAGTGTCTTATCCACCAATCTTGTGCCGGAACAGGGCCATACTTCGTGGCTGCAACGGGTACGGCTGCGAAGTATCGTATTGGACGATCTCGGTCTCTCCGTTGAACGTGTCAAACAATCGGTCCAAAACCTTGAATCGCTTGACCGCTTTCGGGATCGAGAATGGGACGATTTTGTCGCTGGCGTTCATCAGCACCAGCAGGTTGTCGCCGATGATACAGGCCCCTTCGTCGTTGATCTGGCTGCAATGTCCCAGCAGCAGCATGCCAATGGCGTGCAGCGAGCAATCGTTCCATTCGGCTTCCGACATCCGTTTGCCCGAGCTGTCCAGCCAGTAGATATCGTCGACATCGTCACCCTGAACCGAACTCTGGAAGAATTTACGCCGGGAAAGAGCGGGCTGTTCCCGGCGAATCTCAATCAGACGGTGAACAAAGTCATGCAGCTTCTGTTCAGACGGTTTCAGATCCCAGCTCAACCATGACAGGAAATTGTCTTGCGAGTAACAGTTGTTATTCCCTTGCGAGGAATGTCCTCGTTCATCCCCTGCCAACAACATGGGGACCCCTTGCGACACGAACAGCGTCGCGAGGAAGTTGCGCATCTGGCGTTCTCGCAAGGTCACAATCTCAGGATCATCCGTGGGGCCTTCGACGCCGCAATTCCAGCTCAGGTTGTGGTTATTCCCGTCGCGGTTCCCTTCGCCGTTGGCTTCGTTGTGTTTTTGGTTGTAGCTGACCAGATCGTGCATCGTAAAACCGTCGTGAGCGGTAATAAAATTGATGCTGGCGGAGGGTTTCCGACCGTTGTTTTCGTACAGGTCGCTGCTTCCGGCAAGTCGAGTCGCCATCTCGCCGATCATGCCGCCGTCACCCTTCCAGAAGGAACGGACGCTGTCGCGATACCTTCCGTTCCATTCGGTCCAGATGACAGGGAATTTACCCGACTGATAGCCACCTTCACCGACATCCCACGGTTCGGCGATCAGTTTGACCTGCGACAGGATCGGGTCCTGGTGAATCACGTTGAAAAAGCCGCTCATGCTGTCGACGTTGTGGAACTGCCGACCCAGCGTGCTGGCCAGATCGAAACGAAAGCCATCGACATGCATTTCCGTAACCCAGTATCTCAGGCTGTCCATCATCAATTGAAGGACTCGCGGATGCCGCATGTAGGGGGTATTTCCGCAACCTGTGAAGTCGGTGTAATAGCGTCTGTTCTTGTCGTTCAACAGGTAATAGCTGGTGTTGTCGATCCCTCGAAGCGACAGGGTTGGACCTCGTTCATTTCCTTCGGCCGTATGGTTGTAGACGACGTCCAGAATGACTTCGATCCCTGCCGCATGCAGCGTGCGGACCATCGACTTGAATTCTTGTGCCATCAATTCCGGGTCGTGTGTGGCGCAATAGCGAGGTTCAGGGGCAAAAAAACCAAGGGAGTTATAGCCCCAGTAATTGACCCGTTGTTGATCGGTCAGGAATTCTTCATCGATATGAAAATGGATTGGCAACAGTTCAACCGCTGTCACGCCCAGTTTTTTCAGGTAGTCGACGGCAGGGGCGCTTGCCAGTCCCGCGTAGGTTCCTCGCAGCTTTTCCGGAACTTCGGTCATCAGTTTTGTGAAGCCTTTGACGTGCAGTTCGTAGATGATTGTCCGTTCCCAGGGGATATTCGGCCGCTCGTCTTTTCCCCATGTGAAAGCGGTGTCGACGATCAGTCCCAGGGGGGCATATGGGGCCGAGTCGCGATCGTCGAACGAGAGATCCTGATCGCAATCGTCTTTGCGGAAACCAAACAGAGCTTCATTCCATTTCAACATCCGTCCGACCGCACGGGCGTACGGATCAAAAAGGATTTTGTTCGGGTTAAATCGGAACCCGTCCTGCGGCGAATAGGGGCCGTAAACTCGAAATCCGTAAAGAGTGCCGGGCTTCAGATCGGGAAAGTAGGCATGAAAGACATTATAGGTTCGTTCGGTCAGTTCGATCCGTTCCGATTCCTGATGATCATCGGGCGAATTGAACAAGCACAATTCGACCTTGGTCGCATTGTCAGAAAACAGAGCCACATTGACGCCTGTGCCATCCCAAACGGCTCCCAGCGGATAAGGATGTCCCGGCCAGACTCGCATCATGAACCCTTTGAATCGAAGAAGTCGTTGATCGTAATGAACCCATTCTGTCGTGCGTCACGGATTCCGCCAGCAAGATCGATCGAAGAAATTGTGCATGCTTTCGCAGGGGTTGACCAGATACAAGTGTGGAAACCGAAAGCGTATCGGTTTCCCAAATCTGGATTTGTCGAGAATTTCTGGTCGATCGGGCACCGGCGGGGGGGCGGCCCCAGATCAATCGGGGAGAGAGGCTGTTGATAAGCAGAAAAGTGGTCGAAAAAAGGGTTGTCACGGTTTTGGAGTCTTCGACAAGGCCGTGTCTTCGTGGTTCGAGGACGCGTCCGAAGAGCACGGTTTTACCGAAGACGGTAAAACCGTGGCATACATGATCTCGGCTTTCTGTTCCAAAAGCACTGCGTCCCCAGCCATGCGAACATCTCACACTCAATTCGCGAGATCAGGCCAGCCTCGCCCTCCCGATCGAATTTCTTCTCATTCCGAGCGTTTGATTCCACGGCGTCACCGGGATACCGTGTCAGGTTATTCCTCCCAAATTCTTCGTCATAGTGCTGCTCCAATATGACAGATCAAACAGAACTTCCTGTCACATGTCTTCCGACATGGGGCATTTCCGAGCTTCCTGAACCGAAGCCTCTGGGGCTACGCAACTGGGCCAGTTTTATTGGGCCCGGGATCGTGATGATGGGAATCCAGATCGGTGGGGGAGAATGGCTGCTCGGCCCGGAGGTGACCGCTCGATACGGCGGCGGATTGATGTGGATTGCCACGGTCGCGATCGTTTTGCAGGTCTTTTACAACATCGAATGTGCTCGCTACGCATTGTACTGCGGTGAGCCTGTGATGACTGGTTTCCTGCGTAAGCGACCCGGTCCGATGTTCTGGGTTCCCGTGATCATGTTTCTCAGTTTGTCGGCCCTGATACCTGCATTGTCGACGAATGCCGCAGCCGTGATGGCGGCTGTCTGGCTGGATCGGCCACCCGGTGTCGAAGACCGGTGGCTGGTGACCGTGCTGGCCTATGCCTGCCTGCTGGGAGTTGCGTTTCCCGTCTTAATCGGGGGGAAAGTCTACAACATGCTGCAGGCGGTGATGACCATTAAGGTCGCAGTGGTACTTGGTTTTTGTTTGACGATCGGAATCCTGTTCGTCAGTCCGATGCACTGGTGGAACGTGATGAGTGGCTTTGCCAAATTCGGCAACGTACCGATCAAGATTGATGGTCACGATGGTCTGACGAATGTATTCGCTCATCTCTGGCATGATGGATCATGGCCACTCATTGAACTCGGCAACATCGCTGTCCTGGGGGCATTTGCAGGCTATGCGGGTGGTGGAGGATTGGCCAATTCCACTTATAGTAATTACGTTCGCGACAAAGGCTGGGGGATGGGTCGTCAGGTGGGGGCAATTGCCAGTGCCGTCGGTGGACGCGATATCACGCTAAGTCATCTTGGCAAAGTCTTTTTAATCAATCCCGATAACCTGCGGAAATGGCGGGGTTGGTGGAAATATATTTTGACCGATCAGATCATCGTCTGGGCTCCCGGCTGTTTTATGGGGATGGCGTTACCGGCGCTCCTTTCACTCGAATTTGCCTCGTATTCCAAACTCTATAATCAGTCGGACAAGCTGGAATGGGCACAGGCAATGATCACTGCGGACGGAATCCGACATGCTCCTCAATTTGGACCAGCTTTTGGTGCATTGCTTTGGACTGTCACGTTGATGGTTGGACTGACCGTGTTGCTGCCGAGCCAGATGTCGATCGTGGAAGATTTCAGTCGTCGCTGGACCGACATTATCTGGTCAGCCAGTCGGCATGCCCGAGATCGGATGCGCGATGATCAGGTGAAATACATTTACTACACATTGTTATTTTCGTATGTCGTGTGGACGATGATCGCGGCTTACGTCTTCAGCACGTATGGGACTCCGAAGCTGATGACTTTGATCATCGCCAATTTGAATAATCTGGCGATCGGAGTGACGGCGTTTCAGTTACTCTGGATCAATGTCACGTTGCTGCCAAAAGAACTTCGTCCAAGGTGGTATCATCAGGCAGGGATGGTTGCCTGTGGAGTATTTTATCTTGGGCTTTCAACATTGGTCTTCGTGACAAAACAATGGCCAATCCTCAAAGAGTTGTTGGGTTGGTCATAGCTTTTCATTGCGAACAATTTCAGTAAAGGAAAACGCGTGTCGTCACTTTTTGATCTTACCGGGCGTGTCGCTCTGGTTTCCGGTTCCGCGAGTGGAATGGGGAAGGCCATGTCACTTGCACTGGCCGAGCATGGAGCGGACCTCATGCTTCTCGACATTAACGAAGTCGGTGTTCAAAATACGGCTGAATCGATCAGGGCCATGGGACGAAAAGCAATCGCCGTCACGTGTGATGTTTCCCGACCTGATTCAATCCGTGCCACGTTTGCAACTCTGGATAAGGAGTTCGGACGGATCGATTTCCTGGGGAATGTCGCCGGCGAGGGCTGCCTTGGCAAACCCGAAGAGATTTCACTGGATGATGTGGAAAAAACGTGGCGAAACCTGGTTTACGGGCGGTTTTGCATGTGTCAGGAAGCGGGTCGGCGGATGATTGCTCAGCGACGGGGGAGCATCGTCAACATTGGTTCGCTCGCCAGTATCACAGCACTGGGCCGCAGTCATATTGCATATAGTATGGCGATGGGAGCGGTGGCGCAGATGACCCGCGAACTGAGTACCGAATGGTCGGCGCTGGGGGTCAGGGTGAATGCCATTCTGCCTGCTCAAGTCTTGAATCCAGGACTGGAAAAACGGATCGAAGCGGACCCGGCGTTGCAGGACCGATTTCTACAGGGAATTCCCGCTGGCAGGCTGGGTCATCCAAATGACATTCGGGGGTTAGCAGTGCTGCTGGCGTCGGATGCGTCGAGCTGGATCACAGGAGCATTGATTCCGATGGACGGTGGAAACCTTGCCATGAATGGCGGCGGAACGCGGCGCTATGTTGACCCCGCTTAATAAACGTGAGAGTTGATTACGGGCACACCACCAATTCTCTCTTTTCAAATCAATCCAATTGAGCCGGCGCCGCCCGCTCGATTTGTGGACCAACTGAAGTACAACGAGGAGTCGAATTCCTGATGACGAATCATGACATCGCGAAGACTTGTCTGGGGCTGTATCGGAAAATGCAGGTCATTCGACAGACTGAAGAAGAACTGGCTCGCTGCCACCAGCGGGGTCTGATTCATGGGGCGTGTCATACATACGTCGGTGAAGAAGCGATCGCCAGCGCGGTCTGTTCTCATTTGCGAACCGAAGACGTTGTTTTCAGTACGCATCGTGGGCATGGTCATGCGTTGGCCAAGGGTCTGCCTCCAAAAGAATTGATGGCCGAACTGTTCGGTCGGCAGACGGGCTGCTCGCGAGGTCGTGGGGGGAGCATGCATCTGTTCTCGCCTGAAGTCGGGATGATGGGAACCAGTGGCATCGTCGGGCCGTGTATCCTGCAGGCGTGCGGCGGTGGCTACAGCTTCAAGTTGATGAAAACAGATAATGTTGCAGTTGCCTTTTTTGGTGATGGTGCCGTGAACAACGGTGCCTTTCATGAAGGCTTGAACATGGCCAGCATCTGGAAGCTACCGGTGCTGTTCGTCTGCGAAAACAACCAGTTCGCGACCGAAGTTCCGTTTGCCTATTCGGCCGGGAACCCTAGTGTGGGGAGTCGTGGCGTGGCGTACGGAATGCCGGGACTGACCGTCGATGGCAACGATGCTTTGGAACTGCATCGTGTGGCGAGCGAAGCGGTGGCGAGGGCTCGAGCTGGTGGTGGACCGACGCTGATCGAATGTGTCACATATCGGACGCGAGCACACGCGGAAGGGATGGGGGACTTTACGTATCGTACTCGTGAAGATGTCGAAGAATGGAAAAAACAATGTCCGATTCAACGATTGCGAACAAGGGCGATTGAACAAAACGTAGTCGCGGCAGCAGAGTTTGACGCGGTCGATAACGAGACCAAGGGACTGGTCGACGAGGCTCGGAAATTCGCCGAGAGCAGTCCCTGGCCTGACGCGGCGTCAGCCACGCAATTCACCTATTCAGAAGCCCCTGTATCTTCAAAGGTACCGATCCAGAATCTCAGGCCAGCGGCGGGCCGCGAGATTACGATGACCCAGGCAACTCACGAAGCACTGTCCGAAGAGATGGCGAAGAATCCCGGGATCTTTGTGATGGGGGAAGGGATCGGTCAACGAGGTGGCAATTTTAAGACGACAGCCGGGTTGTTCGATATCTATGGGCCCAGTCGCCTGTGTGATACGCCGATCTGCGAACGTGGATTCGTCGGACTGGCGTGTGGCGCGGGGATGACGGGTACTCGACCCGTGATCGACTTTATGTTTGCCGACTTCGTGCTTGATTCCGTCGGTGAAATCGTGAACCAGATTGCAAAAATCCAATACATGAGCAGTGGCCGATTGAAGATGCCGGTTCTGTTACGTGGTTGCATTGGCATCGGGCACTCGGCTGCCACGCACCATTCCGGCAACTATTATGCGATGTACGCTCAGATACCAGGCTTGACCGTTGTCGTTCCGTCGTCCCCTTATGATGCGAAGGGACTCTTCAAACGAGCATTGAACAGCAACGACCCGGTGATCTTTCTCGAACATCGTGAGATCCTTTCTGTGAAAGGGCCGGTCCCGGAGACTGAGTATGAAATTGAGTTTGGCAAGGCAGCGATTGTCAGGCCGGGAAGGGATGTCACTGTCGTCGCACTGGCACGGATGGTTCATCTGACATTATCAGTTTGTGAGGAACTCGAGAAAGAGGGGATTTCGGTTGAGGTTGTTGATCCTCGAACGGTTTTACCACTCGATATCGAAACCATCCTGCAGTCGGTCAAGAAGACTGGCAGGTTGCTGGTCGTGGACGAAGGGTTCGCGCCGTGCGGATTTGCAGTCGATGTTGCGGCTCAAGTTGCGGATCGAGGGTTTAACGATCTTGATGCGCCGATCAAGCGAATTAACGGTGCCTTTACTCCAACGCCGTACAGTCCACCGCTTGAGCAGGCTGTGGTCCCTCAAACAGAAACCATTTCCAAGGCAATCCGAGAACTGATGCGGGAATGACGAAAAGTGATAAGGCTGAAGGGTGAAGGGTGAAGGTAGAAGGATCAATCAGAGAAACGCGAGTTCGAGTCTGAATTTACCAACCTCCTTTTTTTCAATGAATCCGTCGTCTTTCCAGGTCATCCTATTCTTTCAAGGCGTTCAGCATGCCGTTTTTAATCACAATTCCCCGACTTGGTTGGTCGATGGAAGAGGGTACGTTTGTCCGTTGGTTGAAGAAGGATGGAGAATTCGTTCGGCCGGGGGATGCGGTTTTTGAACTGGAAGGGGAAAAGGCCGCGCAGGACATTGAAGCGGTTGATAGTGGCATTCTCAGAATTCCTGCCGACGCCCCAAAGCCGGGAACGGTCGTTGCCGTCGGTGCCGTGATTGGATTTCTTGTTGGCAACGGAGAAGCAGCACCTCTTGCAATCGGTACAAGCTCATCGGCGGCCACTTCGAAAACAACGTCCGAGGTACCAACGGCGCCTGCGATTGTTCAATCGGCACCATCGCGACTTGCTGAAGGTCAGGAGGCACCTGCGGCGTCTCCATCGGTGAGACGTTTGGCACGTGAGCGGGGGGTGAGTCTCGCGGCCCTGGAAGGTTCAGGTCCGTCTGGACGAATTATGGCAGAAGATGTGCGTACCACTTCGACAGGAAACGTAACGCCGACGCAGGCATATTCCGCACAAGTCGCTAGTCCACGTGCTCGTCGAGTTGCCAGAGAATTGGGTATCGATTGGCGTCGGCTACAAGGTACGGGTCGTGATGGACGTGTGCGTGAAAACGACGTGAGAGACGCCAAGCAACAGCCAATTCATTCAACGGGTTCGGAAGTTGTTCCGATTTCGTCGCGTCGTCGTACGATCGCGAATCGGATGATCGCCAGTCGGGAACAGACCGCATCAGTGACATTAACGACTCGCATCGACGCTTCGAATCTGGTCGGACTGAGAGATCAGTTCAAGCAGGCTGCGAATGGTTCCATTATCCCGTCTTACTCTGACATCATTATGAAACTGGTTTCGCTGGCATTGAGGCAGCACCCGCTTCTGGCAGCGAGATCGGAAGGGGATCAATGGGTGATTCCTTCGATGACTGACGGACTTCATATCGGGTTGGCTGTGGATACGGAGGGAGGGCTTGTCGTCCCTGTCGTTCGTGACGTTGGTTCGATCGGATTGTTTGAACTGGCGAAACAGACGATTGTGTTGATTGAGAAATCTCGCGCAGGAGCGCTTGGGGTTTCGGAAATGCAAGGGGGCGTCTTTACGATTACGAACCTTGGGTCTTTCGGGATCGATGCCTTTACGCCGATCATTAACTTGCCTGAGACCGCAGTACTTGGGTTAGGGCGAATTCGCCGCGAGCCTGTCGTGATTGACGACAAGATCGTTGCTCGCGATCAGTTGACCTTAAGCCTGACGTTCGATCACAGGATTGTCGACGGTGCTCCTGCTGCGCGATTTCTGCAAACGGTCAGTCAGGCGATCGAAAATCCTTCGGCGTGGCTACTTCGCAGCGACGGATGAAAACACACGAAACAGATAAGACATCGCTTTGAGAGCAGGGATTCGTGAGAACAACAATGGCTGGTGAACTCGAATATCTTCCCAAATTACCCCGCGATAAATCGATCGGGATCGGTTGTATCGGAGCGGGTTTCATCATGGCCGACTGTCATCTTGTCGCCTACCGCGGTGCCGGTTTCAACCCGATTGCAATCACGGCAAGAAGGCGCGAGCAGGCGGAAACGGTGGCAGCTCGACATCAGATTCCGCATGTGTATTCCGACACAATTGAAATGCTTGCAAACCCGGAGGTCGAGATTGTTGACGTTGCCGTTCCACCTGATTTGCAGTTGTCGATGATCCGTGAAATCGTGAAGCAATCGAGTCATATTCGCGGGGTCCTGGCGCAGAAGCCGCTCGGGGCTAACTATGCAGAGGCGGTCGAAATCGTCCGGCTATGTCGCGATTCCGGCATTATGTTGGCCGTTAACCAGAACATGCGGTACGACCAGTCGGTCCGAGCCTGCAAGTCATTATTGAATCGCGGCGACCTCGGAGAGCCCGTCCTGGCGACGATCGATATGAGAGCAATTCCGCACTGGATGCCGTGGCAAGCCCGGCAAGGCTGGGTCACACTCAGGATCATGAGCATTCATCACCTCGATACGTTTCGCTACTGGTTTGGCGATCCTGTCCGAGTCTTCGCCAGTGTGCGAACTGATCCTCGCACGAAGTTCCCTCATGAAGATGGTATCTGCCTGTATATCCTTGAGTACGCGAATGGATTTCGAGCGCTGGGTTGCGACGATGTCTGGGCCGGTCCCTCCAAGGAAGGTGCGGCCGCTGACATTGGAATCAAGTGGCGGATCGAAGGAACAACGGGTCTGGCTCGCGGGACTATTGGTTGGCCCAGCTACCCTGAGCGGACGCCAAGTACTCTTGAATACACGACGACTCAATCGCCCGACTGGCATCGTCCGTCCTGGAACGAAGTCTGGTTTCCGGACGCCTTTGTCGGACCGATGGCACAACTTTTGTGTGCACTGGAGGGACAGACAACACCTGAAATCGGAGGCGACGATAACCTGAAAACGATGGCTCTGGTTGAAGCGTGTTATTTATCGGCGCGGGAACATCGGGCCGTCGAGCTGGATCAGATCCTCAAGGGTTCTTGAAGTAGCAGGATCAAGTTGTCCGGTCGATTTTTTTCGGACAGTCGATATACTTCCGCCAGAGTACGTAAGCACCTGAACCCACTGCTTCAGACATGTGTCGATGCTGTGGTGAATCGAAGCGATTTTTTGAGAATTGAAAACTGTCATGGAAAATGAGCTCAAAGACCAGTGCCAGAAGTTGATCGACCGCATCATCCTTTTGCGGGGGTCTCTTTGACTGCGATACCAAGAATCGCCGGATCGCGGAAATCAACGATGCGATGGGGCAACCTGGCTTCTGGGATAATCAGGAGAAGGCGCAAGCTCAGGTGACCGAGCTCAAGACGTTGAACGGGGTTCTCAAGCCGATTAACGAGTTATTCTCGGGATCAGAGGATCTGGCCGTCCTGGTGGAATTTGCCGAGGCAGAGGACTCGCCCGAAACCATTTCAGAAATCCAGGAGACTGTTGAACGGCTTCAAAAGCAGTTTGAAGAAGTCGAGTTACAGGCGATGTTGTCGGCCCCTGAGGACGCGAATTCCGCTTATCTTTCTGTCCAGGCGGGCGAAGGGGGAACAGACGCGCAAGATTTTGCCGAAATGCTGGTTCGTATGTACCAGCGCTGGGCGGAGAATAAGGGATTTGCGACGGAATTGCTCGATTCGTCTCCAGCGGAAGAGGCCGGAATTCACTCAGCGACTCTCATAATTCGCGGTCCGTATATCTACGGACTGCTCAAGGGCGAAACGGGGAATCACCGGCTGATTCGAATGAGTCCGTTCGACTCGGCTCATCGCCGACAGACATCGTTTGCGGCCGTGGATGTCACGCCCGAGCTTGACGACAGTATTTCAATCGAGATTGAATGGGATGATCCAAAAATCATCCGAGAAGATATCTGTCGGGCGAGCGGTGCGGGTGGTCAAAAGGTTAACAAGACCGATTCGGCGATTCGATTGACTCACTTGCCGACGAACGCGGTCGTGCAATGCCAAAACGAAAGAAGTCAGCATCAGAACCGTGCACTTGCACGGAAAATGATGATCGCCAAGCTTTACCAGATGGAAACGGATAAGCGCGATGCCGAGACGGCGGCCCGCCGCGGCGAGAAGTCGCGAATCGGATTCGGTGGTGAAACGATCCGCAGCTACGTCCTGCACCCTGAATCGTATTGCAAAGATAACCGATCCGAATACAAAACTTCCCATCCGTTGGCGACGCTGGATGGCGATTTAGACCCGTGGATTGAAGCGTATCTCCGCTGGTGCCTTCAGATGACTCAACGAAAGTAAGCGATCGATTGAATTGGGGCGATTCGTTTCAACTTTCATGGAAATAAAGAAACAACGTGCGAAAGGAGTCGCACGCCATTTCATCGAATTGCTCTTTGCATCAGGTTGTGTGTGATCCGTTGTACGCGTTCATCAGGTCCGTGCGGACGGCTCCAGTGTGACCACGGCAGCATATGTCCCGGTGGACTTGCAAGATCCTGGCACCAGAAGATCGTCGACGCGTTAAAAACAAAGTTGTTTCTGGGGCCTGGATAGATCGTTGCTGTCCAGTGCTGAGGCAGCGTTCCCCCGACAAGTGCGGTCCCTTCGCCGAGAATCTCCAAGCCAGGAATATCAGCGGGAGGCTCTCCGTGATACTCCCATCCGACCAGTCCTGGAATGCGGTCTCCCGCCTTCATTCCAGTTCCTTCGAAAATCCAGTGGTCGGGCTTTGTGCAAATCCAGTCACCCCCACCATTCACCGGTTCAACATTGCGAGCACCAATTAAATAGCCTTCGTCAGGCCCTCGATGAGGGAAGGGTCCGTTCTGCTTTTCTCGCAATTCGGCATAGGTGTGCTTGCCGCCATAGGGGCCGCCGCGAAACATGATCCGGTTCGGTCGTCCGTCGAAACTGTCTCGGTACGGCGTGACCCAACAGACGGAATTGCCCGAGAAAAAGAGAAGGTTGACACCCGAGTCTCTCAGCTTGATCACGCTTTCGTATTGCTTGATGTTCCAATACTCATCATGGCCCACGCTCAGGAAGGCCTTACACTTGAGGCCTCGATCCGGCGTCAGCATATCGCTATTTGAACAATACGTGACGTCATAGCCCTGCTGCTCCAGCCAATATGACATGGGGAATTCGAAGCAGAGCCACTCGCCTGATCCGATCGACTGAGGGTTTTCATAAATCTGAGGATATTTAGCGTAAGGTCGATCGAAGCTGACGTCGGCCCAGGGCCCCTGGTTTCCTTTCGGATGCGTATAGACCGAATAATTGTGTGGCCATTGGTTGTAGGCTTGCCAGGTATTATCGGAGCATTGCACAAGGATGTCTGCTGGTCGATCGTCACGAACGATGAAGACCACGTAGCTCTGCCAATAGCCTAAGGCGGGATCGTCTTCAACCAGGCTCAACCGACCGAGATAAACGCCACTCGTCCAATCGGCAGGAATCTTGAGCGTCGTTGTGGCTTCCCAGCGGCACTCATGCAGATTCTTGTCGCCCGGAGTCGGTGTGGGTTGCTTCTTCCCGGGAAATGGTCCAAGCGTTGTCATCAATCGAGCACCACGGCCGGCATAGTATCCAGTACGAAAGATTTCGATCTTGAAGGGTCGCACAGGATCGGTCGAGACCATGATGTCGATCGACTCATTTGCTGCAACGCTTTGCTTTGAGCAATAGCCTTCGATCAACGGTGTTCGAAACCCAAGGTTCTTGTCGAGTCGGACGCGAGTTAACTGCCAGTCGAGCGAACCGGGTTGAGCGTTTTCCGCTGGTATCAAGCCTGCTTTTCGGGTTGATGCGTCGTCCGCTTCCGCATTCAACGTTCCTGCTGCGATTCCAGCCACTGATCCAGCAGCGACCGTTTTGATCCATTCTCGTCGGTCCATCAGTTTGCTCCAGTTTGCTATCGAGTTCTCAGCAGGAAGTCTGGTCGTCAATCATCAACAGTCAACAATTCTCGCTTCGTTTCGGTTCGATAAAATCAAGAATTCGTCGTTCCATTATCGTCGAAATTTCTCCGCGACTCGTTGCGGCAGCGGCGAATAAATCATGTGTTTTGCGGAGCACTTCCGGGAGTGATTCGTGCCAGTACCCTGTGACTTCCTAACAGCGTTCCTTCACAAAGGACTTCGAGGGCATAGGAACGTTCTTGAAGTGCAACGAGTGGCAGACGGGGCAGCGGCAACGAGACTTCAATGGTCTTGAGCGGGTCGTCACATTCGATCGGAACTTCAGCCTGAAACAAGACACGGTTGTCATGCAGGTCAACATAACGAACTTCAAACGTCTTACGCCCTGTCAATTCCGTGACACTGAAATACGCGAATGGAGAGCCGGCTTGCATCAAGCTCTGGATTGGTTGAGATTTGGTCCCTGCGGGGCCGCCGTCACTACGTCCACCACCCGATCCGCCTCCCTCGCCGTTGCCAGGTGGGTTTCCACCACCGCGATTCGCCGCGTCCCCGTTTCCGCCGCCCGGCTGTGATTGGTTCGGTTGATTATTGGGTGTGAAAAAAATCGTCGAAAACACGCCGCAAATAATATGCTTGCCTGTCGACTGGTCGCGATAAACGTGATCAGCCAGCAACAATGATTGAAGTATTGGTGCAGCCACAAACTCACTCCATTTCTTCGAAATCCAAAACGTTGCAGGGAATCATCGTCCGTTGCTAACAATTTTGGACGACGATGACTCTGTCTTCAATAAACGGCATACCTCATTCTCACTGATTTGGCTTCGTTCGAACAGTCATGCGTATTGCACTCTTTTTCAATGTTCGGATACCACATCAAAGCGCATCGCAAGAAGTCGCGATCATGAGTGGCCTTACGATTGCAACCCGAATATCAAACGCGACAGCGTTGCGGTTGGTAAATCGGGCTGCAAGACATCATCGTGACGACCTTTCCTTTTCAGAATGTTCGATGCCGCAAGGTAACCGCTTCGGACGGCTCCCTCCATCGTTGCCGGCCATCCCGTTTGGGTCCAATCGCCAGCCAATTGCAGGTTCGCCACGGGCGTTTGTTGAGCGGGTCGTAATGCGTCTACGCCTGGTACTGGCGAAAAGACGGCTCGGTGTTCCGTCACTTGTCGAGAATGCAAAAGCTTTGCATCCGCAACAATCGGCCATACTTCAGTAAGCTCTTTCAAAACTTGTTGCTGAGTTTCCTCTTTACTGCATCCATCCAGGTCGTGACTGGCGCTGATCACAATCTGATAATAGTACGCATCAACGAGTTGAGACTCAGTCGAATTTGGTTCTGACGTTTGTCGGATTTGAACGGCCTCAATTGCCGTCCGGTTGAAGACCCACTGGCAGAGTCGGTCGACAAAAACAGCATGTGGTAAGTCGGTAATTGGACGATCAAACCACAGGTGAATGCTGGAAATCGGCGCTGCTTCCAGTTGCTTAATCCCCTGCAGGTCGGCTTGCGTTTTCAGGGACTCTGGCAAGACGGACAGAACGCGGAAGAATGGGAGCGCCACCACGAACTCGTCACCTTCAATGACTTCGTTTGAACCGAGCCGGATACCAGTCACGCGATCGTTAACAAGTTCCACCTCTTCTGCAGACGCCAGCAGTCGGATCGTCGTTCCTCGTGATGTGAGCCAGTCGGTTAAGCGGCCTCCATAGAGCACTTCGAGTGGCACGTTGGGGACGTCAACGTACCAGCCATCGCGATGTGCGAGAAACGCGTCAACAAACACTTTGCGTGCGTGACTGAGAGAGATCCGTTCAAGCGACTCGCTTAAGGCACTGACCAGTACCACAAACCAGAACCGATTGATGACAGTTTGGGACTGTCCGTGTCGAGTTAACCATTTTGCGAATGATTCCGATTCATCCTGTTCGCTGACGGGACGAGCCAAGGCCTTCAGTGCCGTTGCAAGCGAGTACTTGTCCTTCCATGAAAGATAAGACAAGCGGGCGAATGCACCCGTTAAATGCAGTGGTGCAGGAAGTGAACCGGCGGCGAATCGATCAGCCTTTCCAGAGGGACCAATGAAATAAAGAGCCGGCTCACGTCTAAAAAACTCGGCGATCCCCGTCGTCTGACAGAAATGACGAAAGTTCGTGCAACAACCGAGCGTCACATGCTGGCAGTTGTCGATGTCGGTATTGGTTGTCGAGTCATGAAACGAACTCGCTCGACCGCCAAGCCTTGGACGCGACTCGATAATCGTGCAGGGAAAACCTCTTGCCGTCAGTGCGACGGCTGCCGCCAGCCCGGCCAGCCCTCCACCGACAATAACGATCCGAGACAAAATCAAAGCTCCGAGGAATGGCTGGGCGAAATACAACGCAATGCAAATTCAGTCGAGTGTCAAGGAAATCGGAAGAAACCCCACCTCCCCTGAGGAGG
>CAIVEI010000004.1 GCA_903904835.1 uncultured Schlesneria sp.
CGGTTCATGCGCGTCGCATGATGGGTTCCGAATAGGTAAATCGTCCGCGCGTTGAACAAGGTAAGCCAGCCGGCACAGCCGGTTCATGCGCGTCGCATGATGGGTTCCGAATAGGTAAATCGTCCGCGCGTTGAACAAGGTAAGCCAGCCGGCACAGCTGGTTCATGCGCGTCGCATGATGGGTTCCGAATAGGTGAATCCCTCGCGCGTTGAATGATTTTTGCAAACGCGAGGTAATAGCAACGTCGCAGAGGCTTCTCGCCTTCGTCCTTCTTTCCAAAGTCGATGGCAAACGCAAATCGTCGGGCGATAAGATGCGATCTTCGGACGCATTTTATTCGGAACGGAAAACTTCATGTCGATCTGGACTTCCTTACGCGGACACGCGGAACAACAAGAAATGTTTCGCCGGACTATTCGGCGGCATCGCTTGTCTCAGGCGTATCTATTTGTAGGCCCGGAAGGGATCGGCAAGCAGCAATTCGCCCGGCGTCTGGCTCAATCGCTTCTGTGTCATAATCCTGGTGAAGATCCGCTCGAAGCTTGTGGTGATTGTTCCGGTTGTAAGC
Organism: uncultured Schlesneria sp.; assembly: GCA_903904835.1. GTDB lineage: Bacteria > Planctomycetota > Planctomycetia > Planctomycetales > Planctomycetaceae > Schlesneria. Next base: position 570 of record CAIVEI010000004.1, read on the forward strand.
CGTTTCTCGCCGGTGCACATCCCGACTTCCTGTATGTCGGCTGCCCCGAAGGGAAGCGAGAACTTCCCATCGCGTTGCTGGTCGGATCGGAAGAACGTCGCGGTCAAGAGGGATTATGCCACGACTTGTCGCTCGCACCACTTCCCGGTTCACGAAAAGTTGCGATCGTCGACGATGCCGACACGATGAATGACGCGAGTGCCAATTCCTTTCTGAAAACATTGGAAGAACCTCCCGAGCGTGCCATTCTGTTCCTCATCGCCTCGAACCTGGACGCCTTACTTCCGACGATTCGATCACGTTGCCAGTTGGTACGATTTTCTTCATTGGAAACCAGTGACATTGAAAAGTTGCTGCTGGAACGGAATCTCGTGGAGTCAGAAGCGGATGCAAAATTCGCATCGACGCTGAGCGAAGGAAGCCTTTCGACGGCCAAACAGTTGCTGGAGCCGGAACTGCGGGAACTGAGAAAACTCCTCTATTCTCAGTTAGCTCAACCCGCATTCAGTGGCTTGAGTCTTTCCAAATCACTGCTTGAAGGACTCGGCAAAATCAGCACGGAAACACCCGTTCAACGGATCAACGGACAATGGTTGATCCGCTTCACGGTCGAATTCTTCCGGGCAGCTCTTTTAAGATTTGACACGCCGTCAAACGACTCCGATCAAACGATTCCAGAAGTGATTCCGTTTGTGACTCGAGTCCAGAATTTTCCAGATCCCCTGGGCCTGATTGGACAATTAATCGACCGGACGGTCGACGCTTCCATGCATATCGACCAGAACGTACCAGTCCCGGCCACTCTCGACGCTCTTTATGACGAACTCTCCCGATTACTGCGCCCATCAACACCATCGCGATAGTCGAGACGTCTGAGCTTAAAGGCGATTTCCGCGTCGTTGCCAGCGTTTTCGCCGACCACAATTGAACCAGCGTTCGCTCCGAAAGGCATAACGCAAAGCAAAGAGACCTTGCCACTGATGAAGGCCAATTCACTCCGATAAATGCAAAACAGGAAAGACAAACGTCTTTGATTCGCAACGATTCCACAAATTCAGATTGAATTCGATTCAGGATTTGAAGCACGGTTAACGCGGATGGGCACGAATTAATCCCAAAGACAGGACAAATTCTCTGACACCTCTTTATCGGTGCCATCCGTGGCGAAACTCTTCCAATCGACATTCGTGACGTCCGCGACCGGATTGAAAAACACGTCGTCGGAGGAATCTTCTTCGCTTCGTTACCTCCCTTGACTTATGTTCACAAATCTTCTGTTCCGTTCTGCTGAATTTATGGCTCTAAGAATTTTGGTATCAAAGTTCGCGCGAGTTCGAGCGACTTCGACCATTTCTCGTATTCCATAGGGTTTTCGAAGCCATTTTCCATTTTTTCGTCGTAAAAAAGTTCGCGCGACTTCACCTGAGTTCGTGCGAGTTCGAGTTTTCGCGATTGGTTTTTAATCTTTGATTCGCGGAACGATCGGTTCGAGTCTCAAAAAGTTTAGGCAACTCCGATGGGTAACTCTGCCGGAGCTTAGACAACTCTGGCTGGCAACCATGAAACCGCTTAGGCAACTCTGGAGTTTTTAGGCAACATTGGCGATTTCCGGGCTTTTTCGAAAATCAAGCCTCAAAATGTTTGGGCAACTACGATGGGCAACTCTAGCGGAGCTTAGGCAACTCTGGTTGGGCAACCATGAAACCGCATGGGCAACAATGGGAGTCCTTAGGCAACATTGGC
>CAIVEI010000005.1 GCA_903904835.1 uncultured Schlesneria sp.
GTCTTCAATTCAAAGCGGGATCTTGTCTTCAATTCAAAGCGGGATCTTGTCTTCAATTCAAAGCGGGATCTTGTCTTCAATTCAAAGAAGATCCCTCGCTTGCGCGTCGGGCTAACGAATAATTCGGGTCTAAAAATCGCCGATCACTTGGCCATCCCCACGATTGGCGAGGTTTTGATAGGTGCTACCGGGCTTATTTGGAGGGCCTGAGGCGATGTTTTCACTGATGAATCGGACCGATCCGTCGCCCATCAGAAAATGTGCGCCCCCCGTATGCTGACTTCCAAAGGCGGTATAAGTACTGGGATTGTTGACGTCTGGCGGCGTCGTGGTTTTGAAGTTAAGAGGATAACGGGGGTCGCACAATCCGAGGTGGATTGCAAACCCCTGCCAGTCGGAATCGGGACTTACGTCGTCATTCGCACCACACCAGATTGTTTCTCCACCGACATAGTTGCCACTCACTGTGCCTGCTGATCTTCTTTCACCGACAAGAAATGTATTCGACGTCCCATCCGTGAAATCCCGAATTCGTATGCTGCTGCTCTCTCCGAACGCTCCGTCCGGGGCCAGTAACCCTCCTCCAGTAGAGTATGTGGCACCGATAACGCCCGGATAATTTGAACGACCGTAAATATACGTATTCTGGCGCTTACTTCCATTGAGTCCCCCTACAGGAATGGTGACTGTCGGTATCCCGGGGTCCGACGGACAACGATAGACCGAGAGTTGCGTCTGCAACAGGGGATTCGTCGGATTGAACGATGCCATAACGGCATCAAACCCTTTCGCCGGCAGATTCAGCAGCGGAGAAGTTCCATTTGGCGAAGAGGCAAGTCCATTGTAAAGAGGCGCCTGATCGAGATACGGAAGAATCATCGTCCCCCAACCCCAAAGCGATCCGACAAGATCATACGGCCAGCCACACATCCCCATCGGCAACGTATTCATCGTGTCGTGATAGTTGTGTAACGCGATTCCGAATTGCTTCAGATTGTTTTTGCACTGGGTCCGCCGGGCCGCTTCGCGCGCCTGCTGGACGGCGGGTAATAGCAGTGCGATCAAAACCGCGATAATTGCGATGACAACCAGTAATTCGATCAAAGTGAATCCGCGGCGACGATGACGCAGTCTCGACATAAGCCGTCTCCAGTTGATAACTCAGTCCGCAGGTAGACTTCCCCGAATCTAAACACACTAACCCGACTAAAGTCGCGGTGCCAATTCGAAGCCATAAAGAATAGCCTGATTTTTGTGCCGAAACGATTTTGATTAATCAAAACTTTACTTTCCAGCACTCTCATTATATGCTGTACAGGTCGAGTTGATCCTGGTTTCAATTAAAAAAAGTTAACTGACATGATCGTCCGCCTTACGAAGATTGCATTGAGCTGCCTCGTCCTGGCAACTTTCGTCGGTTGTCATAGCACAGCTCCAGCGGCAGGTTCGTCGCCGAAAAAGTTCCGCATTGTTGCCACCACGGGAATGGTGGCCGATATGGTGAAGGAAGTTGCGGGAACCCACGCTGATGTGACGTGCTTGATCGGTTCCGGTGTTGACCCGCACTTGTTTAAAGCGACTCGCCACGACGTTAAGCAGTTGCAAGAGGCAGACGCGGTCTTTTATTCGGGACTGATGCTCGAAGGCCGGATGCAGGATGCGCTTCAACAAGTCAATCGCTCGCAACGGCCGGTTGTCGCGGTCACATCACAATTAGACAAATCGTACCTTCGATCTCCGCCGGAATTTGAAGGACATTATGATCCGCACGTCTGGATGGACGTCAGCGCATGGAGCAAATGTGTCGACTGCGTGGTCGAAACACTCGCAAAAACCGATCCGGTCCATTCTGACGAATACCGTCAGAACGCCAATGGGTATCAGGCCAAGCTTTCCAAGCTGAACGACTACGTGAAGGAGGTCATTGAATCGATTCCCGCATCTCAACGAGTGCTGGTGACGGCTCACGATGCTTTCGGTTACTTTGGTCGCGCTTATGGAATCGACGTTCGATCAGTGCAGGGGGTCACGACCGAGTCGGAAGCGGGGGTTCATGACGTGAACCGTCTGGTCGACTTCCTGGTCGACCGAAAACTGCCGGCAATCTTCGTTGAGAGTAGTGTGAACGAAAAGAACATCCGTGCTGTCATCGAAGGGACCGAGTCACGAAAAGTGAAAGTTCAAATCGGCGGCGAACTCTTTTCGGATGCGATGGGGGCCGAGGGGACGTACGAAGGAACCTATATTGGCATGCTCGACCATAACGCGACACAGATTGCACGTGCGCTCGGTGGCACAGCACCTGAAAAGGGGTTGAATGGTCAACTCGGTGTTAACCCGCATGAATCGAAGCGAGGACAATGACCGCAATCCATCCGTCAACTTCTCCACTTTCCATTCACGACATGACGGTTGCCTACCAGGGTCGACCGGTTTTGTGGGACATCGACTACGACTCGCCTGCCGGTAAACTTGTGGCGATCGTCGGACCGAACGGTGCCGGAAAAAGCACTTTGATTAAAGCTGTTCTTGAACTCATTCCGCGAACGGATGGTGACATTCGGTTTTTCGGTAAGACCTATCAGCAACAGCGAAGCCGCATCGGATATGTCCCTCAACGAACAAGCGTAGACTGGGACTTCCCCGTCAACGCATTAGATGTCGTCGCGATGGGTCTTTATCGACAGATCGGTTGGTTTCGTCCGGTGTCAAAGCGTTACCGACAGCAGGCATTGGCGGCACTCGAACGAGTCGGCCTGGCAGAATTCGCAGGTCGGCAGATCAGTGAGCTATCAGGTGGGCAGCAGCAACGAGTGTTTCTCGCTCGAGCTCTGGTTCAGAACGCAGACCTCTACCTGATGGATGAACCTTTCGCCGGTGTTGATGCCGCGACCGAACGAGCGATCGTGGAATTGCTGCGCGAACTTCGGTCTGCCGGCAAGACTGCGCTGGTCGTCCACCACGACTTACAAACCGTGGCTGAGTACTTTGACGAGGTTCTGTTGCTCAACATGCGACTTGTTGCCAGCGGCCCCGTCGAGCAAGCCTTTACCACGGAAAACCTGCGAAGAACGTATGGCGGCAAGCTTGCGCTGCTCGATCAAGTTGGTCACCGCATGCGTCATCCCAATGTGATTCTGCCGTAATTGCCGCCCATCGAAGGAACGCCTGAGTTCTCTGGATGTCGCGAAGGTTTTTCATCGGGAGGGCGAGGCTAATTGCTGATGTCCTTCCAGGACGGCAAACAAAGGGCGGAAACCCTGATTTCCCGACGAAAAACCCTTCACGGCGTCGCCTCACTTGGCGGCAACATGCACTCAACGCGCCTGGTTATTCAGGATGAGATAACGGTGTTAAGAACTGCCGCAACTGGTTTTCTGGATGCAGCGCAAAAGCGTATTCACGATCGCGGACAAGGGCGTTTGCCGACAATTGAGCACGGACCTTCGCACGCGTAGCCTCGTAGCCCGATCGAACCACTTCCGTATGCTTTTGCAGAGCCACACGAATCTCTGTCAGCCTGCGATGTTGATCCGGTGTCAAACGTCCTCGAAGTTTGTTCGATTGGCGCAACGCTGTCGCCGACGCTAGGAGGTTGTTTTTCTCGGCAATCAATGCCGACGTCTCGGGGACCTGTTCGAGATGACGATCGGGGTTATATTTCAAATCGCGAAGTTTGTGGTTAATCTCTCGAAGCTCGCGTTCTTTGACGTCAAACGGATCTCCCAAAGGGAGGTACAGCGTGGCCGAGACGGTTAAGAACGACGGAGCCTTCATTCCAAAAAGTCGTTCGCAAATCTGATCGGTCATTGCATCATATTTGGCTCCGCCAATACCGTGCACAAATAAATCCGCGAGAAAAAGACGCGCAAACAAGGTCGTGGTCAGTGCTCGTGTCCGAAGCCGAAGTCCGCGTGCTGGGAAATCACTCAGTTGTTTGACGGCCCCTTCTAAGGACCCCTCGCGAGCAAGAGGGATGCGTGCAACCACCTCAGTCTGGTTCCGCAGTTCGCAGATCGAACCGACTTGCCGAGCGAAAAGCCGTCCGCGTTGAATGTCGCCACGTTGCCAGATCCAGAAAGGGACCTCAAGCCATTCTCCCTGACGTTCCAGGTCTGGGACTGGCTGCATGCGATTGCGCAGTTGATGTTCGCGACGGTATCCCGCTACAGCATTGTTGTAGGTCTGGTATAATTCAGGGAGTCGAGATAACAAGTGTGCGACAAACCAGAGAAACGGCTCCATCTCGCACAGTTGCGACATCGGCAGTTCGAGATTGCGAAGTCCCCAGCTTCGTTCCACCTGAGCCCGCATCGCGGTCAGGCAGTCACACAACCGCGTCGATATGGACAACTGATTTACGGCGGCCTTCCAGGCGTCACCGATCAGCGGATCGAATCCCCACGATGCGCTCAACTGGCAACTGATCGTTTCCCCGAACATCCGAAAGAGATCCTGGTCGAGGACTTTTGCCTCTTCCCAGGGAAGTACAGGACGGGGTGTGTCAAACAGAAGGCGATCAATACGCAACCGTTCTCGCGTCCCAGCCGGTATTCGTATCGTCGTCGTGTTTAACGTGTCGTTGTCGATGACCAGATTAATGGGCGTCGACTGGAAGCGGTGTGCAAGGCCGGAAAGAGTAAAATTCTTAGACCAGACGCCAACATGAAAAAGTTCAGGCTGATGTCCACTGACAACGCAGGACTGTGGATCAACCGCTGGAATGTCCGTTTGCAACAAACCGGATGTATAAGATCTTGCCAGCCTGACAGCGTCACGCCGTACGTCACTTCTCAGACTGATCAAAGATCGGCCGTGAAGCGCCAACGGAGAGTTTTCGAAGGAAGCTCGATTCTCTTCGACAAGCTCGCTGGCCAGATCCAGTTCGGGGATACTTAGTAGCGACCGGTCCTCACGCGGTACCCGATAAGTATGAGGATTCAAATTCTCTTGCATCCCTCGACATTAACCGAATCTCACCCCATTACTGAAGTGAACAGAGGCAATGTTCGAGGATTTAGTAAATCGACAACATGATCCCGTACTGTTGTACAATGGCGAACCTGGTGACCAGCCGAACCAGTTCGGTCAGCGACCGGACTTCCAGCTTTTTCATCAGCGATGCACGACGCATCTCGACAGCTCGTTCTGTGATCCCCAAACGCATCGCAAGGACTTTGTTTGGAAGACATTCCATCAACAGATCGAGAACCTCACGGTCCTTGATCGTTAACTTGGCCACGCGTTGCTCAACAGCGGCCCAGAAGGCCCGTCGTCGATGCAATTCCTGGTCAGACTCGTGAACCAACAGCGAAGCGGGAGTTGGTGCTTCTTGAGCAGCAAACCCGACGCGGGACAGTTGATTCAGTACATAGCCCCGTGACGTTGCGTCGCCACCGATCACATGGAGTGATGGGTGACGGGAAGTCATCGGAACAACATCGGTAGTGTAGTCGTTTAGTGCTATCATAATGCGAGAGCTATAAGCAACCCGCGTTCCAATCGCGCCAAGATCAGAAATGATGGATGCAATCCATGCAATTTGATCAGCAATCGCCCCCGTTTTCCCAGTAAAACAGCGGAAAAATAAACATTTCCCATCGGACGTATCTCTGCTGAGGATCGTGGCAATGATGCCTACAGATCATCCCTCGCCGACCACAAGTCGCTCCCCAAACAGTTCCACGACATCTCCTGGAGCGAGTTTTTTTCCGCGTCGAATTTCCACAACACCGTTGAGTAAGACTTCGCCACTTTGAATCAAGATTTTTGCGTGACCGCCGGACTCGACGATCCCGGACTGCTTCAAAAATTGATCGAGTGTGATCGGAACAGGATTCAAAGCAGACACGATAAGTTGTTTCTATGAAAGGAAGTAAGCAGTAACCGGAAGGCCTGAGCGGAGACTGACCCATTCTGGATATCGTTCGCCTGAATGACACAGATCTCGACTTATTACGTCGAAAATCATGGGATCTTCAGATCTTGAACTCTTCAAACATCAAAAATCGATTTCGCCTTAGGCGTCGACGGAGTATTGTGGCATATCGAAAACAAATCACATCATGCGCCATGGCTGAGACTGCGCCAATCCCTTTGACTTGCGACAGCTTCTCGCCATTACCAGGAATCCCCAGAATGACAACGACGGACCAGAAGTCACAAGTGGCTTACTTCATTTTTGATACCGAGACGATCGCCGACGGAGATCTGGTTTCGAAGATCAGATACCCGAAAGAAGGACTCTCTGCACAGGATGCTCTGGCTCGCTATCGAGCTCAATTAATTGAAGAGACGGGCAAAGACGTTTTACCCGTAACGTTTATGCTGCCGATTTCGGTCGCTGTCGCAAAAGTCGATGCAGAGTACCGACTGCAAGATGTCGCCGTACTCGATTCGCCCAGGTTTCGCCCCCATGTGATCACACGACACTTCTGGCAAGGCTGGAATGCTTACGGCCGACCGACACTCGTCAGCTTCAATGGTCGGGGTTACGACATCCCAGTCCTGGAATTAGCCGCCTATCGATACGGGTATTCGGTTCCGGCCTGGTTCAATGTCGAAGCTCGTCAGTATGAACAAGCTCGCAATCGATACAATTCGCATGTGCATCTCGATCTGCTTGACCTGCTGTCGAACTTTGGTGCCTTCCGTATCAGCGGGGGGCTGAACCTGCTGGCGAACCTGATCGGCAAACCGGGAAAGTCCGGAGTCGACGGTTCACAGGTCCAGGGGATGTATGACGCGGGCCAGGTCGTCGCGATCAATGATTATTGTCGATGTGACGTGCTCGACACCTACTTCGTGTTTCTCCGCACGCGAGTTCTGCTCGGCAAACTCACCATGGACGACGAACATCGTATCGTCGCCGAAACAAAAGTCTGGCTGGAACAGATGAGCGAAACAATCCCCGCCTACAAGCACTACCTCTCACACTGGGGCGACTGGCAGCCACCCATCGACGAACCCACCGCACCCCCTGCTATCGCAACTCCGTAAATGAATAGTTCGTGATCCTTCAGTCGTGCGCTGTTCTTCGTTACAAACTCTGTCAGGTCCCGTTTCTTGGAAGGTCAGAGGATTCCATCGCCTCACTTCTCTGATCCACTTGTTGAGACCCCATTGTTAGAAGCTTGCTTTCTCTGAAAAAGGGAGTCCGTGACAACTCAATCACCGTCGTCTTCCAGCACCGAATCCCTGGACCAATCGAATCAGGGACATCCCGTTGCGTTCAAATACTTTTTTTGGGGTGAGTTTGCCGAACGTTGCTCGTTCTATGGAATGCGGGCCATTCTGCCACTCTATTTGACGACGGCCTTGCACTTCTCGGACGCGACCGGCGGATCGATCTATTTCTGGTTCAAGATGGCCTGTTACGGACTGCCGCTCTTGGGGGGCTACCTGGCAGACCGTTATTTCGGTAAGTATCGAACAATCGTCGGGTTTTCGATTCCGTATGTGCTGGGGCATTTCATCCTTGGTATCGAGAGCACGACGGCTGCCATTATCGCCCTGGCGTTACTCTCGGGTGGTAGCGGTGTGATCAAACCGAATATCTCGACCCTGATGGGTGAGACCTACGACCAGCAGCGACCCGGGCAGACACAACTTCGCTCGTCCGCGTTCATGTGGTTCTACTTTGCCATCAATGTCGGTGCGTTAATTTCCACGCTGGCACTTCCCTGGTTAAGGGATCATTACGGTTATGCCGCTGCCTTTCAGTTTCCCGCCTGGTTAATGGTCGTTTCACTGGCCGTGTTCGCGTCGGGCAAGCGACATTATGCGGTTGAGAAACTGGCCTACGAAGCGCCAACCCCCGAACAACAACGAGAGCGACGGGCAACGCTGGGTCGACTGATGGGGATCTTCGGCTTGATGGTTCTGTTCTGGGTCCCTTACGAGCACAACGACAGTATCTGGGTCTTCTTTGCCCGTGACTACATCGACATGACGGTTCCACTGCTTTCAACGACGATTGCACCCGATCAGTTACAGTTTCTCAATCCGCTGTGCGTGATGATCTTTGCGCCGCTTTTTGGCTGGCTGTTCCCCAAGATTGATCCTCTGGCACAGGTTTACACCGCCAGAATGAAAATCCTGCTGGGATTTGGCTGCGGAACATTGGCTTCGGGCATCATGACAATTGCTGGCTTTCTTTCGAATGCCGACACAAAGATCTCGATCATGTGGCTGGTCTTTGCCTACATCCTGCTGACGATCGGAGAAATTCTTGTTTACGGAACCGGTTTGGAATTGGCGTTTTCCGCAGCTCCGGCAAACATGAAAGGCTTTGTGACAGGTTGCTTCCTGTTGACCATGACGATTGCCAATTTCTTCAATACGTTCTGGGTGCATTATTACGGAGGTTCATTGACCGCCGAAACGCAGACTGGAACGCTGTCGCCAGGAATGTTTTTCGGAGTATCTGGTTTATTTGCGCTCGGTGCAGCGATCATCATGTTGACGATGAATCGTGATCCGGAAACAGAAACATCCGCTGCCGCAGGATGATGAATACATCGCGAACGCTTGAGTGTATAGTTCCAAGCAATCTGTGAGAATTTACGGCGAGCGATGAAACCGCTTTTACGAATGCTTAGTCCGGCGAACGGAAAAGTCCCCGAAAATCGGCGAACAGATTTATGACGGCGGTTGTGGTTCGGGTGGGTTCTTGTGCGAAGCGTTTGACTATCTAAAATCACAACCCGGTCTGACGGTCAGACGGCTATTTACCGCCGGGCTTCGCCTCAAAATTCGATGCGGTGTCGATTAAGAAAGGGGGTATTCGTGTCAGGTGTGCGGATTCAAGTTTCAACATCTTTACGGATCGCTGGGGAGAGATTTCGCCGAAGCTCATCATTTGACTCCCCTTGGCGAACTCGACAGTGAGGTTAGGAGCTGTGTTGAAGATCTGACGACGGTGTGTGCGAATTGCCACCGAATTCTCCACCGGATGAATAGTCATCGCGTTGATGTCGCAAAACTCAGGGCGATCGTCCGGCGGCGTTTAGACAAGCTCGCCTAACGTTTGTGAGTCTCCCATCCATCGTTGATCTTTAGGGCCAGGCGATGAACGACGAAACACCCAAATCCGAGATGATTCTGTATCAGACGGAAGACGGTCGTACCCGCATCCAATGCAGGTTCGAAAACGAAACGATTTGGTTGACTCAAGCGGGCATCGCCGAGCTGTTCCAAACGACGCCACAAAACATAACCATCCATCTGAAAGCCATTTACGACGAAGGAGAACTCGATCCGGTGGCAACTTGTAAGGATTACTTACAAGTTCGCCTCGAAGGGGGACGGGAAGTGTCCCGCAATCTGCGGCACTACAACCTGCCCGCCATCCTTGCCGTCGGTTACCGAGTCCGAAGCCAGCGCGGCACTCAATTCCGCCAATGGGCAACCGCTCGCCTCAGCGAATACCTCGTGAAGGGATTCACGATGGACGATGAACGCCTCAAGAATCCCCCGGGACCTGGCGTCCCCGATTACTTCGACGAATTGCTGGAGCGTATCCGGGATATCCGCGCCAGCGAAAAGAGAATGTATCTCAGGGTTCGTGAAATTCTGGCACTTGCGGCAGACTATTCACCGACAGAACCCGAAACACAACTCGTTTTCAAAACCGTCCAGAACAAATTGCATTTCGCTGTCACCGGAAAAACGGCACCGGAACTGATCGCTCAACGGGCAAATTCACTTGAACAAAACATGGGCCTGACCAGTTGGAAAGGGGCTGTCGTCCGCAAAGGTGACGTGACCGTTGCCAAAAATTATCTGCGGGAAAATGAGATTTCTGAACTCAACCGAATCGTTGTCATGTTCCTCGACTTTGCAGAAGATCAGGCGATCCGACGCAAACAGGTCTTTCTTCACGACTGGCCGATCAAGTTGGATGTATTTCTCAAATTTAACGAACGACAAGTCCTTCCTGACGCAGGTAAGGTTTCAAGAGAGGCCGCCGACGAAAAGGCAGAACAAGAATACGAACGATTCAGCGAACGCCGTCGCATCGCGACCGAGGAGCAAGCGGAAAATGATGCGATGAAGGAACTGGAAGAAACTGCCAAAAAACTGCCGAAACCAAAGAAGAAAAAAGACAATGGATAATAGAGAATTGATAAAGGACAATTGACAAAGGAGCATGCAGCGATTTTGTTGCGTTCCGTTCTTCGTTATCCGTTCTCAATTCTCCATTATCCCCTGTCCATTCTGGGTTGCGACGCATGAAGCAAGCGATCGAGTACAGCGGTTTATCGATCAAAGCGCTGGAACGAGAAACGGGCGTGTCGCGACAATCGATGATGCATTTCAAACGAGGAACGCGAACGCTTCAACTCGACATCGCCGACAAGCTGGCGACATTCTTCAATCTGGACATTCGACGAGCAACAGGCAACGCGACGACATACGCCGCAGCGAATCTCAAGTGGAATTGACATTGACTCAGCAGCAAAAACCAAAAACGAAAGTCCCCTTCCCGTATCCCTTTCACTTTGCATTGTGATTGGTGTTTTGATAGTTTGATGGCTGAAATTCCAGTAGTTTTCTTTATCACCTGTGCTGGCTCCCAGCGACGAGTAAACTCCTCAAGCTGAGGAACCCATGACGCAAGATGAATCGTTCCAGGTGGCCGTTCAACGTCTCAATCAGCAAGGTCAATTGCTGAATGGGCAATTGCTTAAACTGCTGGAGGGAGACAAAGACGCGTTTCGTGAGATTCGAGCACGTCTGATTGCTGAAGGGTTCGCGGAAGATCGATTTGGGGTCGGGCTTGGACGATTGGAAAATGCTCGTGCAGCCGACTTCCCACAGACCTCAGATTCACCGGACCAGTCTGATCACGCATCCACTGACGAATCTGAGCGTTCTGCGGAAAACGAGGCAAATGCCTCTTCCGATGCCGATTGGTATCTGATGGCGTCTGGTCTCATTCAAGGACCAATGACGTTTGAATCACTCTGTGAAAAGCGGATGAGTGGTGAGATCCAACCGGCTGATGTTGTCAGGAACGGTGCTTATGGTTTCTGGCAGCGCCCGGAGGATGTGCCGGAGCTTGCTGCGATCAAGCCGAACCAGCGTCAACGGTCGCCAAAGATTGCGGTTCAACAAATTGAACAGGCCGAATTACCTTCACCGTCGAAGGCGATCAGTGGCGTTAGCTCGCGTGGATCAAAACCGATAACGGAAGAATCGGGGTACTATTTCTGGGAGTCTGGTCGCAGTGTAGGCCCCGTCGCACGGACCGAACTGCTTGACCGTCTCAAGGCGGGTCGATTGAGTCGGGATGAGTTTGTTCGGGTTGGAATTGAGGGTGAATGGCAACCGGTTTCGGCAGTGATCGCAGACACGAATTCGGTGACCTCCGTTCCGGCCAACAAATCATTCGAGCCATTGAAAGAACATCAACAGCAAAGAAACGAACAAAGCCTGAGTTCCCTCAGCGATGTCGATATTGAATCAGCCGAGACAAGGCCGCGTATCGATGCATCAACTCCATTGGCACCGACCCCCACGAAACGTTCGACGCCGCCGCGGCCCGCCACCAGCGTCAACGCCCCGCCTGCTGAACCTTTGACCGAGCAGATCCGACGTTCAAAATCGACAGTCAAGGACTTGTGGCGACACGCCTCGCGTGTGGTTGGCGGTGAAAAGCGATTGACGGGCATCATGACGGCCGCTGCCGTTGTATTCGGTGCCTGGTTGTGGATGCGGCAACCACCTTCAGCCAATACGATTTACCAGGAATTCACCCGTTACCACGCACAGATGGCAGAATTGAAGAATCGTGGTGTCGATCAAGCGCAGTGGAAACGTGACATCGCCAGCGCACATTCACGTGCTCAGTCTTTGGTCACGGGACTCAAAGATCCCCAGACGGGGGCCTCTGCGCAGAGGCCTGCGAAGCAAGAGCTTTTATGGGCAGGTCAGAATTCGCTCTTGAGACTGTTGGAAGCTCCAAATATCGATTCTCAAAGTGCAAAAGATTTGGAAGATCAATTTGAGTATCACATGAGCCAGGCCCGACGATTGATCGATGGAGGAACCCGCGCAGTCCCCAGGGAGTTTGACTTACCGTCAAAGCGACCCGATGCCAGCGGCCCTCCCAAAAGAGGGGCCGGACCGGTTCCTGGACCACCCAACAAGCCAGCAACTCCACCCCGTCCGTGAATCTCGTCGGTCCGTTGAGCCAACGGGCAAATTGATGAAGGGACGAATCGTTGATTTTCCGAATTCTGCTAGGAATCAGCATCTTGCCTGCGGTCGTTCGCGTTTTCGCAGCGAAACAACTGGGCAAACACGCCACGACCGCGAACATTCGGTCGCTGGTGAAATCATTAAGTGACGAAGACGACCTCGTCCGTATTGCGTGCCTGGATTCTCTTATGGCACACGGATCAGCAAGTATCCCTGAATTGATCCGAGGGTTGGCTTCGGGAATGAATCCTCGCAGTTCGCTTGAGATTACGTCCGCTTTGGGACAATTTGGTTCTTCAGCGAATCTTGTGGTTCCGATTCTGACGCAACGACTGGGTGATTCTTCCAGCGCGGTTCGATGTGCTGCCGCCAACTCACTTTGCAAAATAGGGGGACCATCCGCTGCAGCGGTTCCAGCCCTGGCTCGGGTCGTACAAGAATCGAATTCGGCGGTATCGGCAGCGGCGTTACGCGCCCTCGGCGCGATCGGTCCTGAAGCGAGACGTACATTGCCACTGGTCCTGACAAACCTGACTCATGATGACCGTGACGTGCGTCAGGCGGCAAGTGCTGCACTGGCGAATCTCGGTTCGGCAGGTGCGGAATGCCTGCCTCAATTGACGCAGCTTCTGTTTCATCAGGAAGCAGGAATTCGCGAAGCGGCTGCGCGATCATGCGGAGGGATCGGACCGGAAGCGAAAGCCGCTGTGCCGGCGCTTATGCAACATTTTCAAGACATCAACGTCGGCGTTCGCCTGGCCGCCGTGAAGGCCATTGCTTCGATCAGACCGGCGGACCCGCAGATCCTTTCCCCCTTGATTTCGATGCTACAGGATAAGGAACGAACAATTCGAGAAGCGGCAGTGCGTGCGTTGATTCCGTTCGGGCCGGCCGCCAAAAACGCTGTGCCAGGATTGCGACCGTTGCTCAGTGATGACCGAGGGCGCGTTCGACTTGCCGCCGTTGAGGCGGTCAGTTCGATCGGGGCTTCGGCGCGGCATTTGGCACCAGAATTACTGATTTGCTGTTATGACTCACATGAAAGTACGCGGATGGCAGGGCTGCGAGCCTTTCGACAGCTCGCTCCCGGGTTGACCGACTTTGTCCCTCAACTTGTCGAGGAATTGTCGAAGGCAACTCCGGAACAACGAATCGTTGTATTGCAGGTTCTGGGATCATTTGGGCCGCATGCGATCAGTGCAATTCATCCTGTTTTTGAGTCCCTTGATGACGAAGACCCTCTGGTGCGTCAGGCGGCTGGCTCAACGATTGGTCAATTCGGTCCACAAGCGGAAGAACTGGTTCCCGAATTGATTCGCCGACTTGCTGATTCGAATACGGTCGTCCGGGAAGCCGCCGTTCGAACGCTGGGAGAAATGGGGATCACCGCGCGAGCGGCGAGACCCGCATTGCTCGCTCAACTGAAGGACAAGGATCAATCCGTTCGAAAACAGGTCGAATCAGCACTCGAAAAAATCCGGGAATAACTTCGAAGGATTAGTATTCACCAATCACGAAGCCATCGCTGATTCCAGCCAGGTGACCATAGGTTTTGATATCGATGTTCTCACTGACGAATCGTACAGAGCCATCACCTAACAGAAACTGCACGCCGCCCACGTGACGGCTGCTGAATGCGTCGTCGGAAAACTTCCCCGTGGCATTCATCAGACAGACGGATTGGCACGATCCTCCCACGTCATTCGGGTCGTTCCCAACACCAACCCACGTGTCATCGCTGCCGATTGAAGCTCCTTGTTGAGTTCCCAGTGATCGCCGCTCACCGATGAAAAACGTATTGGTCAGCCCGTCCGAGACGTCGCGAAAGGTGTGGCTTGGAATATCTGGCCAGGTCGTAAACCAGGGAAAAGCTCCATTCGAAGGTCGACTCCCATTTGCGGCGGAATCCGAACCCCACACGGCAATGTAATTAGAGCGGCTGAGAGGCAAGTCGTCTGAGTCATTATCGGGACCAGCCAAATCATCGGGGTCTCCCGAAGGATCGATCGCAATGGCGGACGACCCGGTATCAGACGCACATCGGAAAATGGGCAAACCTACCGACAATCCATTCGGTGCTTTCAATGTCCAGAAATAAGCACCAAACCCGGTTGCTGGTATGCAGCCTGGTGAAGGAGAGTAGTACGAGCAACCGGGTGTGGCGGCAATGTTGTTATAGAGGTTGGCCTGATCCAGATATGGCAGCAGCATGACACCCCAACCGTATTGATTACAACCCATGCAGGCCGGGGGAAGACGCAAATGCGTATCGTGATAATTGTGAATCGCCAGCCCGATTTGTTTCAACGAATTTTTACACTGAGTTCGCCGCGCGGCCTCGCGTGCTTGCTGCACGGCGGGTAACAACAATGAAATTAATACGGCGATGATCGCGATGACCACCAGCAATTCGATCAATGTAAATCCACGACCTGATTTCATTGAACGCGATTGTTGTTTCCACACGCCGAATTCCTTTACTCGAGATCGGAGAACCAATGAATTGCAAGAACGCGATCGAGACGAGTACGACTCGACAATTTGTTTACCGCTAAAATGATACAATCCGACTACTCGGAACCAAAGTCGCTTTCGCTGACAGATGAGGCCTCGTCCAATTGAGTTGATCACCGCAGATCGCGGATCATCCCCCGAATAAACACCTCAGGGGGATAAATGTTTCGCGATTCTCAAACAATATTGGTAAGGATTCGTGAAAGCGGACGAGTTGTTAATGACTTCGTCATTCAGAGGCCGCAAAAGAAAAGTGGAAAAACAGCATTTTCTCTGTATGCGCCCTGATCGGAGGCTGGAAGCCTCTGCGACTGGGGGGACCATCAAAAGTCTGCAAGCACAAAGCGGAAAAGTCGCTCTCAAGCCGAGCGTGCCACTTCGCTAACGTTGTGGCGAAGCAGACGAATTCGTGGTACAAGTTTGGTTCCCAAATCGCCTGATGAACTTCTGACTGGAGCCTTCCCTATGGGACTGTTCGGCGGCAAAGACTGGAACGTGATCGCGATCATTTATGAGCGGCGCGAAATGTACCGAGTGAACGGTCAACGGGGCAAAGGTGGAAATGCGGTGAAGTGCCGCGATGGCGCCAAGAATCACGAACGGACGATCTATTGGGCCGTGTTCAACCAGAAGCGAGCCTTCGTGGAGGGGGGCGGTGGAAGCGGCGAAAAGATGGTAACGAACGAAATTATCGCCCAACTGAAAAAAGAATTCTCGATCAATCCAACCGTCACCAGCATTCTTGGCATGCTCGAACGGGGTGAAGCGCCCATGGCGTCGAAGCCACTCGCATTTACGGGTTATCCAAAACCGGAACACGGCCCGGAAAACTGAACTCCGGAATTCGCTCGGTCGACCCGACAATCAAACTTCGTACTCCAAATTCCCGACTGAAAGCAATCTTGTGAATCGTCCTTCTCCGTCTCAAACGCCTCAGCCAGAACCAACGACGAAACTGAGCGAAGGCTGGCATTGTCTGCACCTCTATTACCGCGTTGATCAGAGTGCGCTCAATCGACTTTGTTCCAGTGAACTGGCAGAAGGACGCGAAGCGCTTGTGCACCTGCTTGACCCTGAACGCCCTGGTGCTCCGGCGCGTCTGCAAACATCGGTCGTCTCGGGACACAAGGCCGACCTGGGTCTCATGATCATGGACCCCGATCCGCTGTTGATTGACGGAGTTCGTCAGGCTGTTCGCGCATCGAAACTGGGAACGGTCCTGCATCCGACGTACTCGTTCGTTTCCATCACAGAAGTCTCGGAATATGTACCGACTCTTGAGCAATACGGTGCCAAGTTGCAGCGTGACGAAGGGATGAAGGTTGACGACCCTGCGTACACCGCGAAACTGAATGCGTACGGACAACGTTTGCCGATGATGAACAAACAACGGCTTTGTCCAGACTTCCCGAACTGGCCCGTCACTTGCTTCTATCCGATGAACAAGAGTCGACACCCGTCAGCGAACTGGTTTATGGAGCCATTCAGCAGCCGTTCGGCCATGATGTCAGAACATGCGACGAGCGGGATTAAATTTGCCGGTCGAGTCAGTCAACTGATCACCGCATCGACAGGATTCGACGACTGGGAATGGGGAGTGACACTCTGGGGACGGAATCCCGAATCGATTAAAGACATCGTCTACACGATGCGATTCGACACCGCATCGGCCCGCTACGCCGAGTTCGGGCCGTTTTATATCAGTTACATCAAGCCTGCGGCAGAGGCGCTGGAACACTTGCAGATTTGACGGGCCGGTCAAATGTCAGCGGTCGCGACCTGCTGTTCAGGCAGGCGGCTGGGGTATCCGTATCGATCAAACCAGGGCTTCCAGCGGTTGTAAACCATCCGCATGACGTTCTCGTCCATTTTGAACGAGTTCTTACGGTAACACGTGAGATCTGGAAGCATCTTTTGAATCTTTGGTTCCAGTTGATTCCAGCCGTCGAGATTCAGTCCCTGATAAATACGATGCATCTCACCGAGCGGGTCAACTTCGAGATCTTCAAAACGAAGTTCGTGTAAGTTGCCTTGTGGAATCAGACCCCGAGTTCGCTCGTACGTTTCCATGCAATGCGAATAAATTGACAGGGTTTCGTTTTTCATCGTTTCTTCGTTAACGACGTTCCCCAATCCATTTTCGGCAAACATGGTCCGACGCAGATGAAGACTTGAATTATAGACAGCATAGGGATCACGATAGATGTAGATGAACTTGGCGTCTGGAAACATTTTGAGCAGCAAGGGTACCCGAAATGTATGAGTCGGCGACTTGAAGACGATCGGCTTGTTATGTTTGATCGTCAGTTTCTTGACGAAGTAAAGGAATCTTTCTTTCCAGCGTTCCAGCTCTGTCGGGGTCACATCTGTCAATTCAAAGAATCGTTCATACTTCGAAGGATCCTCTGGATGCGCCAGCATCAAATACGGGGATAACCCGGAAAGTAGAACCAGTGCAACTTCGTCTTCCTGCGGTAAGTCAAAGCCCGCTTCGACATTGTCCATCGGTCGCGTTTTGGGGATCAACCAGCTCGTCAGCGACGTGACAGTACGCTCCGTCAACAAGAAGTTTGCGGGAAACATAACTTCGTAAAGATTGGGAAACGTGAACTGGGGATCGAGCGTGACCAGATTGTGTAACAGCGTTGTGCCGCTTCTCCAATGTCCCAGAATAAAGACTGGCGTATGATCGATCGTCTGCCTGGCGATCTTCCGACCGTAAATGGCGGACTCGCAAGCGTTGCTGAATGAGTTGACCAGACTCAATGCTGTAATTGACGCAATCTTGTGCAGCCGGGTCCAGTGCATCTTTGGCCGTGAGGCCAGCAACCTGATCCAGCCTTCAAACGAACACCCGTGCCAAATGCTGAAGAAACCTTGCGGTTTGAACTTAGCACCGTCACCCCCAATTGCCTTGGGAGCCGGGATTGGCAGTGGATTCGACTGGGTTGTCACTCGATCGCGTTCCGTCATCACACCGATTTTGTTCATACAGTCACGATAAGTTACCACGACGACTCCACTCGTGCGAGACCGAAGTTGTGGTCGTCGAATTCATTCAGGCTGACCAATCTTCCGATCACAATTGGCATCAGTCAGGGAATCGACGCTTGAAAAGAGATCCTTGACAAACTTATCCTGCGGCGGATTATGGAGCGTAATCGCCCCCATCGTCTAGAGGCCCAGGATGCAGGATTCTCAGTCCTGATAGACGGGTTCGAATCCCGTTGGGGGTAATTCCTTCGGATATCGCTGCATGATTTACGCCCTCTCGTCAAACCATCACGATCATCTGAAGTAAAACCTTTCGCCCTGGTATATCCTGCTTCACAGTTACGCCCCACATCAATCAGACGTTCGATTCAATCTGGTGCCTCTCGGTTCATTGAGGAGACGATCATGCGCTACGTCGCCATTCTGACAATTGCCTGTCTGCATTTCGGCTTCGGAAATTCCCATGCCCAAGACACGAAAAAGCCTTCTTCCGAAGCTTCGCTTTCAACCCCCCTTCGTCTCGCAGCAGATCAGGAGCAACGAGTACTCCATTCGTTATCTCAACGGATCAAGGTCGAGGCCGAAGATGCGCCACTTAGTGAAGTTATCCAGTTCATTTCACAATCGATCGATCGGGAAATCCTGATTGATACTCCGGCCCTCGCCGATGCTGGCATTTCGACCGATCAAAACACGACATTCAAACTTGGTGAAATGACCGTATGGCAGTCGCTTCACTTTTTGCTGGCACCATTCCAATTGAGCTGGTCTGCTCGCGACGGCGTCCTGGAAATTACCACGAAAGAAAAGGCCGACGAGCAGATGGTCACACGTGTTTACGACGTTCGCAAACTGTGCGAATTGCTGGAACCAATTTCGAAAGAAGTTTTATGGCAAAGACCTCGTCAGCAACGGGGTGAAGCCGGATTAGGCGGAGGTGGAGGCGGGGTAGGCGGAGGAATGATGGGAGGAGGAATGGGAGGCGGTGGCCTCTTCAGCGTGCCGATTCATGCGATTGGCCCTGCTGTGATTGGAATGGGTACCAGTACAGACGTCTTTTATGAAACGCATTCCTCCGAGCCAGTATTTCTTGACCCGATGTCCATCGAGTCCTTTCTGGCGAACGTGATGAAATCTTTAAATTTGTGGAAATGGCTGGAAACAGATGGAGAAGGGGGAGCCGTTCAGGCAGGGAAGGGTTGTCTTATCGTCAGGCAAAGCTATCAGGCGCAGTTTCACATTGCCGGCATTCTCGAAGGGTTGGAACGGGTCCTCGAAGCAAAGGGACCATCGAAATCAACGCCCCTCCGAAGAATCGGCTATCCTTACGAGGAAGATGCCGCCATTCTTGCATCGCTCGCTAAACTGAAAAGCCTGGAAATAGACGATCAAGGTCTGGAGACCGCTCTTCAACAGATCGCGACAGACGCAGGATTTCGATTGCAGATCGATCATCCTTGCCTGGCTGATGAAGGGATCAGCAGCGACCAGCCTGTGAATTGTCATTTCCATAAGCTTCCACTCGGAATCTGTTTGAAGAAGCTTTTAGAGCCCTTGCAACTGTCGCATGTGGTTAACGAGGGGGTACTTGTCATTACGACGGCAGCAAAGGCTGAAGAGATGTTGTCGATTCGTGTCTACGACGTTGGCAATTGCCATAAGATTTCCAAATCTCTTTCCCGCGCTGCACTTCTCTACACACTGGTCGAATTGACCTCTGGAAAATGGGAGGAAACAGAAGGTGAAGGTGGACAAGCGGAGTTACTTTCTTCCCGACATTTGCTCGTCTTGCAAACACAGCAGGTCCATTCAGAGATCGAATTGCTGATCGAAGAACTCTCAGCGGATAAAGCAGGCTCACCATCCAAGCCCCCGATCGCCCTTCGAGTCTACACGTTGCCGGATACTGAGACCGCAGCTGATCTCGTCAAGATATTGCCACGAATTCTGGGAAAAACCTGGATCGAAAACGGTTCGACCGATAACGGTTCGATCGAATGTGCAGGAAAGTCATTGCTGATCAGTCAGACTTGGGAAGTTCATTTGAAAATCGAAAAGATCATCGATGCAATAACGATGTCCCGGCGAAAACAAAATCCTCAGCAAATCGGGCAAGTCAGCCCACCAGTCACAAATCCACACGGTGGGAATTGAGTCAATGCCACTCTGCCGCAAGGTGCCGGCGCGCCCATTAAAGGAACTCCATCACAACCCGGTCGGCAACGAATCGGCCTTCCAGTGTCAAACGAACGTAAGAACCGTCATCGTCGAGCAGGCCCAGTTGCACCTGTTCCCGTAATGACGGTCCGCACAATTCGTCGAGTTCAAAACCCGTTTGCTCGTAAAACGATGCTCGAGAAATCCCCCGAATTCGACGGAGTCCAAGATAAATGAGCTCCCTTGCCCGGTGCTCTCGGTCAAGTTCTTCTGAATCAGCGACGGGTGACTCGTTTCGTTCCAGCCGAGCCAGCCAGCCGAGAACGCTGCGAATATTGGTCTCGCGCCGTCCATTCATGTACCGAGCTGCGCCAGGCCCGAACGCCCAATATTCGTCGCCGTTCCAATAGACATTGTTGTGCCGGCATTCGAAACCCGGTTTGGCGAAATTCGAGATTTCATACTGTTCATATCCAGCCGCTGGGAGTTGTTCCATGGCGAGAGCATACTGCTCGCGTTCCAATTCTTCGTCGACTGCGGAAATGTCGCCTCGTTCGCGTCGAGTCCAAAAAGCGGTCCCTTTTTCGAACGTCAGCCCATAGGTGGAAATGTGACTCGGCCCAAGCTCAATCGCCCGTTCTAACGTCTCTTTCCAATCTGGCAGTGTCTGGTTGGGAACTCCAAAAATGAGATCCAGCGAGACATTTTCAAATCTCGATTTCAGTCGAGCCATGACGTCGCGAACATCGTGAGCGCAATGATCACGTTCGAGCAATTTCAACGCCTGTTGAGAAAACGACTGGACACCCAGGCTGATTCGGTTCACACCCATTTCCGTCAGCAGATCGATTTTCTCGTCTGTCAGATCGAGCGGATTCGCCTCGACACTGAATTCGGTTGTGGCAGAGACATGGAAGTAGCGTCGAGTCATCTCGAATAGTCGGCGCATTTCGGCCGGTTCGGGGTGCGTCGGAGTTCCACCGCCAAAAAAGAGGGTTGCCAGCGGCGTGCCGAGCGGAATTCGTGATCGTTGGATCTCAAGATCGAGTGACCGCAGGTAGTCGCCAACAAGATCATCGCGACCGGCGATCAGCGTAAAGTCACAATATCCGCACCGATGAGCACAAAAAGGGACGTGAAAATACGCGGCAGCGGGTGGCCTGGCTTCATTGGATAAGCCGATTTCGGAAGCCCGCGATGTCATGGCAACCTCGATAAATTTCTTGCAGGCAGAAGTACGCTGGCGTTTTCTGCAGCCGCTCGGATACCGAGTTTGAATGATTCATACATCGTCAAATTTCGGTCGATTCCCGCAGCAATCCCGGCAGCCAGGCAGTCACCACATCCGATCGGATTACAGAGATTGATTTTCGGAATTTCGATTTGAATCAGCCCATCAGGTCCGAGGGCCAAGAGTGGTGCCGCACCTTGGCTGACAACGACCCATTCGGCTCCTCGATCACGCAACTCGGACATCGCCTCGGCCAGATCCTGCTCGGAAGCGAAATCACGTCCGACTGTTTTGGCAAGTTCCTCACGGTTGGGCTTAACCACGAACGGACGCATGGGAAGTGCCGCGTCGAGTTCCAGCCCTCGAATATCAAGCACCGCTTTTGCCGATGTCTTTTCGAGCAGACGACGATAAAAGTCGGGCGAAGCGCCGGCCGGAAGCGAGCCGCTCAAAACCACAACCTGAGCGGACGCAGATTCTTCTACGAACGCGTCAAGGAATAAATCCAATTCTTCCGATGGTATCGAATTTGAGTTTTCGACGAGTTCTGTCGTTGTTTTCGTCGTTTCATCCAGAATGGTCGTGCAGACACGAGTCGGAATCCGAGATTTCACCCATCGGACCGGAATGTTCATTGATTGGAAGTCGGCGCAAATCTGTTCGCCAGAGTTCCCGCCGACAAGGCATAACGTTTTCGATTGAACCCCGAGATGGTGCAATGCGCAACCGACATTCAATACCTTGCCTGATCCACACCAGACAGCCTGTTGTGCGCGGTTCACCTCACCGGGAATGAATCGGCGGAAGGAAAGTATTTGCTGCCATGCGGGGGTCAAACCGGCGGCAAGAATCACGGGGATTGGTCCTTTTATGAGCCGGGAAGTACTTTTTTGGAAACTTTTGAAAGTTCCGTCTTTTTCGCCTGGATGAGTATTTCAGGCCCGATGAGAACAATCCGCTGATGTCCTGAAACGAGAAACAAGGATCTTCTTGACTCTGCGGACCATTCACTGTTAGGTTATTGTAAGTGGCGGAATCTCTCCAGCCCGCTCCCCTCCGTATCCCACGTATCCGTGGACTTTTCGTGATTGCCTGGTTTCAATTGTATTTTTGTTTTGTTTCGTTTTAGGTCCAACTTTTCTGTTGAGGATGCCCTGATTCGCGGCAATGATTAACCCGTCTTTCGAAGATTCGTTTCCGCCGTGTGGAGTATTGACCCCTCAATGGACCCGTCCGTGATTGAACTTTCCGCGAAAACACCAACCTCGATCGGGTGGTAAAACACATGCGATCTGGTTAATTTGTCGCGACCCACAGATCCGGGCCAGGTGCTGAGACCCTCATGTCCATGAACCGCTTTTGCCAACAATTGAACAGACACCATTCTGAACTGAAGGATGGACGAATGCACGACTTTCATCGGGCAAAATTTCCATCACACTTGTACTCGATGTACAGGCAATTGACGTGCAGTCTTCATCTCAGGAAGAAGACGTGCGTCGTATTGGCTTTCGTATTCGCCGTTTGGCTCGGTGAAGTCTCCGGCTGGGCACAGCAAAGACCCGTTGCTGGCACCAAGGATAAAAAAGCTGCGGACAACAAACCAGCAACACCTGCGGCAGGTGACAAGTTTCAACAGCCTTCGCCCGACTGGTTGCCACCCTCTTTTCAGCCGTTGCCAGAATCCCTGGCAATCATGAACCTGGAACAGCCAATTGTCACGAAAGAAGAACTTGCCAAATTGAAAAAGGATTTCTCGGGCAAGTTCACGAAAGCGCTTCGCGACTGTGATTTGAGTGCCAGCGGCAAGCAAATTATCGAGGGTGGGATTCGCTTCAAACTGGCGGAAATGACCCTGCAAGAGAAAAAGAAGGATCTGCCTGATTTTCATAAGCTTCCAGAACTTCATAAAACGCTGATGCGGGAAATCACACCAGGGTCGGGGATCGGGACTCCTAATACCAAACCGGCTGATGTTGCGCTGGCGGTTCAGTTCGTAAACCAGGAGATTGTCAGACAGATTCCGGAACTGCTGGTCAACAACTTCTATGTTCGATTGCATGCGGTTTTGATTCTCAGCGAAATGGATTATGCCCCTGCACACGCACTGTTGCTGCAGGTCATTCAAGCAAAAGACATCCACGAAGACCCCGTCAAAGGTCAGCCAGAGGCGATCAAGATCGCTGCGATGCAGGGTCTTGTTCGAATCCTTCGTTTCACGGCTCCGCCTGTGAAGGATCGAAGCGTGATCGCGGCCGCCATTGTTGACGAACTCAAGAAAACCGAAACACATTGGTGGTACCAGCTTCGACTGATCGAAGGCCTGCGTCACATGACGGTTGCAATTGATGCGGGAAATAACAAACCGTTCGTCATCGAGGCATTGCTGGCTGTCATCAAAGATCCGAAACGATCCTGGCCCGTTCGAGCAAAGGCTTGCTATGCTCTTGGCCGGGTTCCCATTCCGTCGGCCGTGAATCCTGCCGATGTTGTGACCGGAATTTCTGACTGCGCATTGCAACTTTCGAATGCGGCTCAGGCGCGACCGAATAATCCCATCTGGAAGAATTGTTTCTGGGACCTCTACCTGGCGTTCAGACCCGACGGAACCAAAGAGAAAGACGGTAAGGACAAAGACCTGGATGCCGAGAAAAAGATTGCCGGTGGTCTGTTGGCTCGCTTCAAACCGGTCGCTCAGCCCGCCTATGACGTCATTGTCCCGATCTGTTCAGGGGTGATCCAGGGCAAAGCCCCAGATCCCGGTGACGTGATGAAGTTGAGTGCATTTGTGAAAGGCCGACTCGGGCAAGCTGGTGCTGGTGCGGTACCTAAAGAGGAAGAACCAAAAACCGGAGAAGCTCCGAAAAACAACACGGTCAACAAAGTTCCGAATCCACAGCTTAACGGAAATGGCTCAAGCCAGCCTGTATCGCTTCCACGCCCCTGAGCGTGAATGACCGTCAAACAGTGGCACAGCTTTCAGTGGACCCGGTGTTTTCTTGCAGAAAAATCCTTTACGGCATTGCCCGGAAGGTCTGGCGATTAACGGCCCGCGATGTCACTTCCACTGCTTGATCCGTTTCAAGAAACCTACGGGGTTGCGTTGTCGGGTCTGGTAGTCTTTCAAGTACTGAGCGTATCCAGGATCTACTGGACGGGGCTCACCATCGAGATTGGCATAAACCGTCATCGCTTCAAAGGGCAACGGCTCGACCGTATCCCCATAAACCGTATTCATATCGGCGTCTTTGTCCCAGCCGACGCTATACAGGACAAAATCGCGAACCCAACCTTCCCGGATGGGGGTCGGCGGCTCGGCAAATGTCAGGCGGATCTCGTCGCCCGATCCTGTGACAACCAGGTGATCATCTCGCGCTGTCAGCAACGGCAAGATGTCACCATATCGGGTGAAGTTTCCTGACATCGCAGGCCACGCGTCGCCGGGAACGAGATTCGTATAGTCAAACTGATCGGGTCCATTTCCAGAAGAGGGCCACGAGCGCTGCGACACACCGCCGCGATCGACCAACTCGGCCCGAACGAGCATCAATTCCGTTTGCAGGAAGTCGACCGGTGGTTCGTCCACCGTGAAGAAGGCCGAATCCCAGAAGAGTTCCATCGTTGAAACGATTCTCAAGCGGTGGTCGTCGCCCGAAAACAGGTCCGAGATATCGACCGCAATTGTCTTTGTTTTACCACCGGGGAAGCCCATGAATGGGCGGACCTCGCGCCATTCACCAGTGGCGTCGGGAGCATACAGTGCCGGTGGTCGTGGAGTCGGCATATCGGGGTTCTGCGAATGCTGAACACTGAGTGATGTGCTTCCAGGGTACATCCAACCGGACAGAAATAACGTTACATTTTTTGCTTCTGGAAAATCGCCAAGATCAAGCTCCAGGAAATGTTCTTCCGTCAAACCCTGAGCAAGTCGCCGTTCGAACGTTTTCGTGTAAATATTGTCTCTCGTCGCCACGTGGTCCAGCACGTCCCGGCCATAAGTATCTCGCGCGGCGACCGGTTTTCGGGGATTCTGCACCGTATGAATCCTGGGTGCGGCGAGCGTCGCGGGACCCACCTTCTCGTTCGTAAAAATCTCGGTCCCGGCAGGGTGGTCGATTGCAAAGAGTTTGAACTGATCAAAATATTCTGCCTCCCAAAGTTCGGCCGTCACTCGGAGCGCATATTCGTTGTCTAAGGCCTTTAATTTGTTTCCATCGATCTTGATGTACTCCCATTCCCTCCAAGGCGCAATGACATTTTCAGCGAATTTCAGGCCCAGAGGTGCGTTCCACAACAGATCGGTCACAAACTCAAATCGTTCCCCATTCCACGTGTAAAGATAAGGGCATGAACCAACTAACTTCTGCTCGATACAAACGGGCTCATCCAGCCTGGGGTTGATCAGGTTCATCGGAATCCCATTCGTCCACAAGACTCGCACAATTTCGGCACGTTGATTCGGGCCAAGGCCGAAGTGTGAAACAGGGTCGGTGACCATCTTCGCTTGATATTTTTGTTTGGCTTTTAATTCGACCTTCCCACCAATATTCATATGGTTGGTACGCTTATCCGAGTTCTGTTCACCCGGTCGAACCTGGTCGCCAACCAGTTTCACCTCGATCCATCCATGATCAGGGTTGTCGGACTCACAACACTGGCTCGATAAGACCGTGATGCCGTTCTGGTCAATTGTCACGAGATCCAGATCACCGTCACGATCAACGTCGCTCACAAACAGGGACGATACACCTTTCAACCATGCTGAATCGGCACCTGGCACGGGAGCAAACCCGCAATTTCCGTCGTTACGAGCGATTGTCGCCCCGTTGGTGTCTAATACGATCACATCCGTGGTGCCGTCATTGTCGAAATCGCCGATGTTTATTGATCGTGCGGCAGTTGCTGGGAGCTTGCTCACGTGTCGAGGTGAGACCAACCCGCCTGGTGTCCGATTCGTGGAAATGATGTTAACACCCTTTGGCCCGGCGGCGGCGATATCCCACGACAAATCTCCATCGAAATCGCTGATTCGCAGCGATGTCGCTCCTTGAACCGCATTGAACTCGTCAAGGCTCCGATAACGCAGACGGCCATGCCTCATATTTTCCAGCCAGCCAGCACCAGTTGTCGTCGCAACAAACAGATCGACATCGGCGTCCTGATCCCAATCCACAATCGCCAATGCCGTAATCGCGACGTCAGCAGGTGGCAAGATCGACCGTGACGAGGTGTCATCAAATGTCAGGTTCCCTCGGTTCGAGAATATCCGCAGGCCACCAGTCGTCGATACGGCGAGGTCCAGGTCACCGTCGTTATCAATGTCTGCAACCGCAACACCGACCACATTACGAACCTCATCAAATGCCGCCCCGCCCGACCGGGTAACGATCGATCTCGCTTGGGAAGATTTATTCTCTTTCATGTTTTCAAACAGTTTCAGACCTGACGGCCCAAAAAGAATGACGTCTGTGTCAGCCGTATGGCAAAGACCACGAATATAATTTTCGTGTTTCAGCGCATCGGCTGGCTGTGTCTCCGTAGGAATTTTTTTCAGTTCCTGGTCGACATCGTCATCAAAGTCGAAGGCCAAAAGGCCCGAATAGTCCCCTCCAGTGGGGATTTGAGCCAGGATTCTCCAAGGCTCTGCATCCCGTCCCCGTTCCCAGGCGATCAATTGATCGTCCAGCAGAACAAGCAGGTCGGAATGTCCATTCAAATCGAAATCAACCACAGAAACGTCACGACATCCAACCGCACGAGGAAAGGCTGCTGCCTCCGAGGGTGGAAGAAAATGGACGGGGTTTGATGGGCTGGACTCCGCCTTCGGCAAGTCAGCTCGCGCCAGAAATTCTTCGCCAAAATCTGGCAGCACATACTCCAGCGAATCGAGTAAGACAAATCGCTTGTCCCGTGCTGCATCAGAGACGATCAGGTTCCGGGTGGTCATCATCATCCGTTGAGCGACAGGCCAGTTTCCATCCTTCGCTGCATCAAGCGCTTTCTGAATGATCTCATTGAGATCGACACGAGTATTCGTCTTGATCGTTTCGAAAAAGGGTGAAATGGTTTCTCTGACACTGGTCAGCGTTTCAATAAACCTGGGGTCACGACGTTGAGCTAATGATAAAAGCCAATCCTTGATAACAAACAGATTGTTACTTTCCTTTTGAAAAACGGTGCGAAGCGCATTGAATCCTTCGTCACTTGTTTGATCGGTCGAGGTCGCTTGTAACAAGGCATAAAGGTCATACGCAGCACCAACGGAATCGGGATCGAGCTTGATCGCCTCACGCAGATCTTTCAGCGCTTCTTCCGTCCGCTCATTCTTCGAAGCAACGCGTGAAGCAATGATCCAGGGGACGAACGACGATGGTTCCGCCCCCTTGGCGAGATCAATCGCTTCGTTGACCTTGACTGACGCCTTGGCAAAACGGTCCTGATCACGATTCTTGTCGATACTCTCGAAATCCAGTTGTCGACAGATTGCCAGATTTCGAGGGCCGAACGGGTCAGTCGGAACCAGTCGAACGACTTCACTCAGCGCCGCATCCGCCGCAGCGAAGTCGTGGTTTTCCAGATGGCCAATCGCCTGGTTCCGCAACTCAATCAGTTTCAGCGAATCGGCCCGCGACAATTTGGTCGTCGTCGGTTGTGGAGGGGGCGGATTTGCCCCCGGCCCTTTGTCGATCATCGGCGTAATGGCGAACCAGAATGCCGCCAGCAACGAGACGCCTACGCCCAGTAAAAGTAATGGCAATAACCACAGATTATTGACGTTATTTTCAGGCTCAGTGGGGGGTGTGTCCATGACGCTATCGCTTGATACAAGAGACAGAAGAAAAGATTGGGTTTCCGCACAGAGTAAGAAGTCCTCTGTCAGTATACCACCATTCCCTCGCCCCCTTGTCAAAGCGTCTGAAACAGCGATGCGTCACACATGAGTAAATTTAACGGGAAAATGAAAATTGCGATCGCACGGTGAATCACTCGCCGTGCGATCGCAATGGGATGTTCGTCGGGTTCAGTGTCACATCAAGAACATCCTGTGATGCTCTTCACGGGAACACGGTGAGACGATGCCAAGCTTAGTACCGAATGATCATGTCAACCGTGAGTCGGTTCTGAATAATGTCTTTGCGTTCCGTATAGGGGATTTCGTAAGCCACACCGAGTTCCAGGCGATCGTGTGGTTTATATTTCACACCGTAGGCACCCGTCACGATGTTGTTTCCGCTCACACTCGTTGAACCCAGGTTGAACAGATCCAGTCCTTCGACATTCGCATTGAACTGGGTGCCGTTCGACATCCAGTGATACCAGTTTGCTTCCGTGAACAGATAGAAGCCCGTGTTTCCAAGCTTTCGGTCCAGGTGATTCGACCAGTATGTACTTTGTGTATAGGCCGTCGTGTTGGCGGGAATTCTCGCTCCGAAAGCGGACAGAACGTGCCAGTTCTCACCGATTTGTTGACCTGCGGTTGCGAAGAAGTTGAGTTCGCCGTTCCCTTTTCCCTGAAGGGCTTGATGGCTTCCCAGAGGAATTCCGTACGTGAAACCGGTACTGACGATCGTTTGAGTTTCGTAGTTTTTGTAGAGGTTATATTTCAAACCGGCGTTGACGTCGGCAAATCCATCACTCAAAAGCGGGTTTTGTGAAAAGAAGAATCCGTCCTTTGTCGCGATAATCGACAGGTTTTCGGTCAGAGCCGCACGTGCCTGCATGGCGAAAAGCTGAACCTGCCCACCGCCGAGCGACGTTGGTACGGTATGGTTTGCAAAAATAAATCGGGCTTCGGTCAATGTTCGTGGGTCTTCAAAATAGACCGGATTCGACATGGGACTGATGAAATTGGAAAAACCGTGATCACTTGGCGCGATCAGGCCAAACAACTTTGCCTGGCCCCCTTCCGTCGAAGCGCAATTCAAACCCGTTGAAGAACAGTTTGAAGAGCCAAACGGATTCAACGAAGGGACGGAAATCAGAGGTTCATCCGCCAAGCCAACCCTCGTCGACACAACCAATAACACAAAACTGAGCAGTATTTGCCGATGCTTCATCTTCATTGTGAAACCTTCCATGAGCTGCTTGTGATCGGGACTTGAATTCCAGACAAACTGGTCCGTTTATCCGCAATTCCGTACGCAACCTATCGGCGTTAGTTCGCCATCCTTTTGATTTGTCTGAGCTCAGAACCGCTGCAAGCTCGACAATCGCGATGAACAGGCCGATCAACAAAACTTTTCCGGTTGCGTAAAACGGGAAGTGCATTCAGGAAATGCTTCTGCGAGAAAACACGCGAGAATTGTCGTAACCACACGACAAAACAGGACTAATGGACATTTTAATCTAATATCCCCGCCTCGACGGCACCGCTACAATCCTTTTTGAGGTTTGCTCTTAACTTTTTTGGGGACTTGTTTCGCTGTGTTTTCTCGAGCCGTTGAGTATTCCTTACGTGCGATGGTCATGCTGACGGAAGTCAAAGAACAGCCTTTGACCGTACAAGCAATGGCCGAGCGAGGTCAAATTCCGGCCCCGTATTTGTCAAAGCTATTACAGGGTCTAACGAAAGCTGGCCTCATCACATCACAACGCGGGATCGGGGGAGGATACTTTCTGGCTCGCAGTTCGGCAGACATTTCCCTTGCCGACATCGTAAAGGTGATTGAACCGCTACATCGCCCACCAAGACCACTTGCGCGAACGTCTGTTGCTAAAAACCCACGGCTGATCGATCAAAAGCTGGATCAGGCCATTTCGCAGGTCGAAATGGCCTTTGAAAAGACGACCCTCGAAGACCTTTGGAAAGAAAACGACGGCTCAATTCCACTCTGCTCCCCTCAACCACTCGTCAATCTCGAGTTTTCAGACAACAAGCGCCAACAGAGCTCGTAGTTCGAAAATTATCCAACTTTTATTCGGTCCGACTTTGCTCTGCCAAGCATTGTTGATTAGCATATTGCGGCGATGGAACGCGGCTTGGGTACTGGGCCGAGGGGGTGGCTTGAGCAATCTCTTGATTTCTGGCAGGGATGCGGGTGGACTTGATGTCTGTGGTTGGTCAACAGTTTGAGACCGAATTGTCCGAGTTACGTAACCGCATCAATGCGCGGTTGGCGGACTACATGGAAATTCTGGAAGACTGCCCATCCCCGTTGCGCGAGTCGATGGCTTATAGCCTTCTCGCCGGTGGCAAGCGACTCAGGCCAATCCTGGTACTGCTGGCCTGTGAAGCATGTGGTGGCTCAATCGAAGCCGCTCTTCCCGCCGCCTGTGCCATCGAAATGATCCATACCTATTCGTTAATTCATGATGATTTGCCAGCCATGGATAATGACGACTATCGTCGCGGCCGACTGACAAATCACAAGGTTTTTGGAGATGGGCTCGCAATCCTTGCCGGGGACGCACTTCTGACACTGGCCTTCGAAGTGATCGCGCGTGATACCCAACCAGGATCAGTCGCCGCAGCATGCTGCATCGATCTTGCCAGTGCTTCGGGATGGTGCGGCATGGTGGGTGGCCAGGTTGCCGATCTGCAAGCCGAACAACGACTCGAAAAACAGAATTCGTCCGAACAATCGATACAAAAAGAGTTTGCGGCAGAGACTGCTCAAAACCTCTACACGCTGGAAGCCATCCATCGGCGTAAGACGGGCAGGTTGTTATGCTCGGCAGTCACCTTGGGTGCCAGGGTCGCTCAAGCAGACGCAGATTCGATCAATCGGTTGCAAGAATACGGAAAACGAGTTGGCTTAGCCTTCCAAATTGCGGATGATTTATTAGATGTGACAGGTGATGCCGCAAAACTGGGAAAGAAAGTTGGCAAGGATGCGTCACTCGGCAAAATGACGTATCCCGGCCTGTTGGGAATCGAAGCCAGTCGCCAGAAGGCCGATCACCTGATCCATGAGGCGTGCGATTTGCTTGAACCCTTTGGAAAACGCGCTGATTCACTCATCGCATTGGCGAAATTTGTGACAAAACGAGATCATTAAGAAGCAAACCAAAAATTACGAATTCAGGCGGGCACCTGCTTTCGCAGCAACAACGGACGAGCATCGTAATTGGAGTCGATAATGAAGTTTGAACTGCTACCTGGAATTCACTCACCGCTCGATCTCCGCGGCTTGACCGATCAACAATTGGTTCAGTTGTCCGAAGAGATTCGTGAGGCGCTGTGCAATCTGGTGCAGGAACGATCTGCTCATTTTGCCAGCAACCTCGGTGTGGTTGAACTCTGCCTGGCGCTGCATCTTGTCTACGATTTCTCGAAAGACCGCCTGATCTGGGACACAGGCCATCAAATTTATCCCCACAAACTGATCACGGGCCGATTCTCGCAATTCTCTTCGATTCGAACCAAAGGGGGCCTGATGGGTTTCCCGAATCCGAACGAAAGTCCCTACGACTTGTTCATGACCGGTCATGCCGGGGCAAGCGTGTCGACTGTCCTGGGGATGAAAGCGGCAGACGATTTATTGGGCGAATCCTACCGAAAATCCGTGGCGGTCATCGGTGACGGGGCACTCCCTTCCGGCGTTGTCTTCGAAGCCATGAATAACGCCGCAGAATTGAAAAGCGACTTGCTGGTCATCCTGAACGACAACGAAATGGGAATTTGCCCTCGCGTCGGCGGATTGGCGCAATATCTCGACAAAGCTCGAACGGCTGACTTCTACAACGGGCTGAAACGGGACGTCAGTTGGCTGCTCAATAAAGTCCCCGTGGTGGGCAAGCAATCGGCTGAGGCGATCGCTCAATTCAAAACCGCGCTCAAAGGCTTCCTGCACGGCGGAATGTTGTTCGAAGAGATGGGCTTCCGCTACATCGGACCAGTCGACGGTCACGATCTGATCGGTCTGCGAAACGCCCTGGAGATGGTCAAAGAAGTCAGCGGCCCCGTCCTGCTGCATGTCTTCACACAAAAGGGGCATGGTTTCGAACCGGCATGTGAAGACCCCGTCACCTACCACGCGCCACCTCCGTTCGCACGCAATAAAAAGAACGAAGTCGTCTCGATTAAGAAATCCTCCGCGCGAGCCTATACCAACACCATGAGCGACGCGATTTTCGACGCCATGCAGCGCGACTCCAAAGTCTGCGTGCTGACCGCTGCGATGTGCGAAGGGAATAAGCTCGGACGTGTCCGTAATGAATTTCCTGACCGATTCTTCGACACAGGCATCTGTGAAGCACACACCGTCGCTTTCGCAGGGGGAATGGCGAAAAGTGGCATGCGTCCCATTGTCAACATTTACAGCACATTCCTGCAGCGAAGCTTCGACCATATCTTCCAGGAAGTCGCACTTCAGAACCTGCCGGTCACATTCTGTCTTGATCGCGGTGGTCTCGCAGGGCCGGATGGTCCGACTCACCACGGTGTCTTCGACAACACGTACATGCGGGTCTTCCCGAACATGACCGTCATGGCCCCCGGCGACGAACTCGACATTGCTCCGATGCTCGATTTCGCTCTGACCCATAACGGCCCGACATCAATTCGCTATCCGAAAGCCAATGTCGAACACATCACGCGGCCCGAATGTCCTGTCGAACTCGGCAAGGCGGAAGTCTGGCGCTGGGGTGAAGATGGGATGTTTGTCGCGTTCGGTTCGCTTTTCACCGACTGTGTCGCCGCCTCGGAACGATTGAAAGAAGACGGTCTGGACGTGGGTGTGATCAATGCCCGGTTTGCGAAACCGATCGACCGCGCCACGATTTTCCGGGCTCTCGAAGAAACCGGATTTGTGATTACTGCAGAAGAAAACACGATCTGCGGGGGATTCGGCGCCGCCGTTCTCGAAGCGGCCAATGAAGCGGGAATATCGACGACGAACCTCAAGTGTCTCGGAATTCCCGATCGATTCATCGAACACGGCGAACGTGACGAGTTGCTCGCCGATATCGGACTGAATGTCGATGGCTTCGTGGCGACGGCACTCGCCATGGCTGACCGTGGGACGCTTGTCGAATGTGATAACGACGACTGAAATCAAACGTCGTCAGTTTGACGAATATGGTCAAGGAATTCGGATCAGACCAGAACTATCAAGACTCGGAAACAAGGATGTATCCCCATGATCCCAACACGTCGCTGGCCTTGCATCGTTGTGTCTGGCTTCTTGATACTTGTTCCAGCCGCGATTTTCGCGGCCGAGAAATATAAGCTGGAAGAACCTGTCGACGACGTCCGTGTTTTCGGAGTAGGAACTCGAGTCGAAATCACAGGGAAACTGCAGCCGACTCCGAAAGTCGCTGCGCTGTCCCAAACGGCATCCGCTGCGATCTCGTACCGCGAACGGCGATTGCTGGGACCCGGCGAGGGTGCGGAATCGTTTCGAGCTGTTCGCGAGTACGAAACAGCCGTCGCTGAAATCGACGTCGGTGGAAACAAGTCCTCGATTCGGCTTCCTGATCCGCTGAAACTGGTCGTGGCTCAAGGCCAGACGGAAGGAGTGGAACTTTATGCACCGGCAGGATTATTAACTGCGGATGAACTCGATTTAATTCGCACGCCTGCCGACAGCTTGGCTTTGATTGCACTCCTTCCGAATAAGGAAGTCGAAGTCGGCGAACAGTGGACGGTCAATGAATGGTCCTTTCAGATGCTCACGGCACTCGACGCTGTCGTGAAAGGGAAACTCGACTGCACGCTCGAATCCGTGGAAAAGGGAATCGCTCGAATCAAACTCGATGGCAAGCTGGAAGGTGCCGCCGTCGGTTCAACCACTGAAGTCACCATCTCCGGCTTCTTCTCCTATCATCTCGACGGAAAATACATCGCTGATACCGACTTCGTCCAAACGGAAACGCGTGCTCTTGGACCAGTCAGTCCCGCTTTGGATATCAAGGCCCGGGTTCGCTTGCTCCGCTCACCCGCGAAAACGTCGGGGCGCCTCAGCGACCAGAAGATTATCGATCTGGCTGCCAATGAACCCGCCGAGACCGCAAAGTTTCTGAGATTCGAATCACCCTGGAATATCGGGATTCAACACGGTCGTCACTGGCATCTCTATAAAGTCTATGAGACCTTCGCCGTCTTTCGATTGCTCGACGAAGGAAATTTCATCGCCCAATGTGATATGGCATCGATCGCACCGGCCAAACCGGGCGAGCATCTGGCCGAACAGACTTTTCTCAGCGATATCCGTCGATCACTGGGCGAACGATTGCGATCGATGAGCAAAGGTGATGTCGTCACGTCGTCAGATCGAAAATTCGTGTTTAAAGTCATGGCAGAAGGTGTTGTCGGCGAGCGGCAGATGACCTGGGTCTTTTATCTTGTCGCCGATCCGTCGGGCCGACAGGCGTCGCTGATGTTCGCTGTCGACACGGATTTGGCCGAAACTTTGGCCAAGTTTGATCGCGAACTTGTCGACAATTTGAAGTTTGGTCCGGCACCCGCACCCCGAGCGGCGAACAAGTGATTTCCACTTGGCGTTGCCCAATGGACAGAGGTGAACGGTGAGTACCGATCCGCCAGACATGAATGACGAATCGAGTAATCCGCCGCAAGCGACACAATCCCCACTCATCTTGCTGCCCGGACTCGGCGGCGATTCGCGCCTGTTCCGACCGCAACGAGCCGTCTTTCCGCAACTGGTTTTGCCGGATTGGATTGAGCCGCAGCCCGATGAGCCTCTCGTAGACTACGCTGCCAGGTTCGCCAAAATCATCGAACCTGGCCAGCCCTGCTTTATCGGTGGAGTCTCGTTCGGCGGCGTCGTCGCTCTGGAACTGGCCACTCATCTGAAAGCTCGCGAATGCTACTTGATGGGAAGCATTCGATCGCCCGGGGAAATCCCCCCTCGTCTGAAGTTCTTTCGACCCATTTCGAATCTGGTCATGATTCCCAAATGGCTGTCACCCTGGGTCCTGACCTTTGGCGGTCGCTGGTTAAACCCGAAGGTGAGAGGCTCGTTACATCAATTGAACGATGCCGACGATCACTTCTTACGCTGGGCCGCCAAAGCGATCTTGAAATGGACCCCGTCCGCAGGAGTCGCAAACGTACGAGTCGTCCAGATCCACGGCGACCGTGATCGAGTCTTTCCTTACAGCCACAATTTCGCTGACAAGACGATCGCGGGTGCCGGGCACCTGGTCTCGCTGACCCACGCCGACGAAGTCAATCAGTACCTTCGCGAACGAATGTCCGCCGCCCCGACCTATGATGAATTACATCCGTCCGGATCGCATTGACGACGGGCTGCTTAACGTCGACGGGCCGCCATGAGAATAATCCATTCCGGCCGACCTCATCCAATCGTATCTCTCGTCGTATAGCTCCTTTCGCCGCTGGATGGACGAGGTCGTCATCCCCCCGCTTGTTGACACACATCCCAAGGTGGATGGCAGAGAGACTAGCATGAGTAAAAGCAGAAAGAGTCTCATCAGATCACCACGAACTGACTCCCTAATTTTTGTTCCGACAATTGAAATATCGACTTCGGAATTCCGCTACGATATCGAATCGGCTTAAGATCTGTTCAGGCTGTTAAGAAATCGCCGACGATATGACCTTTGGTCTACCGCTTGCTTAATATTCGCCTTCCCGAATGACTTACCTGAACCCTCGACAGCAAATACCCGTTTCGAGACGATTTTGAACTCGACCTGTTTACGAGTTTGTGGCACAGTCGTGAATTCAGAAGGAATGTGCCGTTGTGGCTAATGAAAAAATTCTGATTCGACCGCGCGGAGAATGACGTCAGGATGGCAATTCAACGAGTCTGGCCCGGCCGCTCGGCTCCTCTTGGAGCGACCTGGGATGGCAAGGGAGTCAATTTCGCCGTGTTCTCTGAACACGCCACGCAGGTTGACCTTTGTCTGTTCGATTCTCCGCTTGCCACAAAAGAGACCGACCGCATCCCGCTGCCCGATCTGACGGACCATGTCTGGAATGGTTATCTTCCCGATGTGAAACCGGGTCAGCTTTATGGGTTCAGGGCACATGGTCCGTATGAGCCTCAACGAGGACTACGGTTTAATGCCAACAAAGTTCTGCTCGATCCGTACGCCAAAGGGATCGGACGCGATCTGACCTGGACCGATGCCGCATTCGGCTATTGCGTCGGTGACCCGTCTGGCGATCTCAGTTTTGACGAACGAGACAACGCCGCCACCGCCCCCCTGGCCGCCGTCATCAATCCCGCATTTCCCTGGATGGGAGATAAGCCACTCCGCACCCCTTGGCATAAAACGTTGATCTACGAAATGCACGTCAAAGGCTTTTCGTACAAAAGCCCCTGGGTGCCGCGAGAAAGCCGGGGAAAGTATGCCGGAGTTTCCTGCGAAGGTTCTCTGCGGCATTTGCGTGCACTCGGGGTGACCGCCGTCGAATTGATGCCAGTGCATCATCACGTCGATGAACGATCGCTCGTCGAACGAGGGCTATCGAACTATTGGGGCTACAACACGCTCGCTTTTCTCGCCCCCGATCTTCGGTTTGGCTCGTCCCGTGATCCTCAGCGAACGGTCAACGAATTCAAACGGATGGTTCGACGATTACACCGTAATGGCTTCGAAGTGATCCTTGATGTTGTCTACAACCATACCTGCGAAGGAAACCAGTATGGGCCAACGATCTCACTGAAGGGTCTGGATAATACGTCGTATTATCGAGTCGCCGATCAACCCCGTTATTACAAGGACTACACGGGATGCGGTAATACCCTGAATATGCAATCTCCCCGGGTATTACAGTTGATCATGGACAGCCTGCGCTATTGGGTTCAGGAGATGCACGTTGACGGGTTTCGCTTCGACCTGGCTGCGGCTCTAGCTCGCGAACTGCACGATGTCGATAAGCTCGGTGCCTTCTTCGACATCATTCATCAAGATCCGATTCTGTCACAGGTCAAGCTGATCGCCGAACCCTGGGACGTCGGCCCTGGCGGTTATCAGGTCGGCAACTTCCCCGTCTTGTGGACCGAATGGAATGGAAAGTATCGCGATTGCGTCCGCAAGTTCTGGCGTGGTGACGGCCACACCGCCAGCGAATTCGCAACCAGGTTGTGCGGGAGCAGCGACCTTTACGAAGGGACAGGTCGACGCCCTTATGCCAGCATCAACTTCGTCACCTCGCACGACGGATTCTCGCTGAACGATCTCGTCAGCTACAACCATAAGCACAACGAAGCGAACGGTGAAAACAACGGCGACGGAGACAATCACAACATCAGTTGGAACTGCGGTGCCGAAGGGAAAACCGACGACTTGTCAGTACTCGAAAAACGAAAACGCCAGAAGCAGAATTTCATTGCGACGCTGATGATCTCACAAGGAGTCGCAATGCTCCGTAGCGGCGACGAATTCAGTCAGTCGCAAGAGGGGAACAACAACGCCTATTGCCAGGACAATCCGATCAGTTGGCTGCGCTGGAAACTGACCGACGAAGAACAGGGGATTTTCGAGTTCACCAGAAAAGCGATCGAGCTCTGGAAAAGCCAACCGGTCCTTCAACGTCGAAAGTTTTTCCAGGGCCGGATGATTCGCGGTGAACTGGTTCGTGACGTCCTGTGGCTAACGCCCGAGGGCGAACAGATGACCGACTCTGACTGGAACAAACACTACACCCGCTGTCTCGGAATGCGGTTAGAAGGGCAGATGGACGACGAGATCGACGACAAGGGCCGCCACATCGTGGGTGATACGCTGTTAATTCTGTTCAATTCGCACAACGGCCCGATTCCCTTCCTGATGCCCCCGCACGCCGAATCCGAATTCTGGCAACCAGTCCTCGACACCGCGACGGATCGACCATTGAAACGACTGCTGGAACAGCAGCCCTATCCACTACAGGCTCATTCGCTCGCCGTCTTAAAACTAAACCGCCCGAAACCAAAATTGCTGGCACGAGCCAGATCGGTAATCCATCGAGTTCTGGAAAAGAGCCGACGTTCACAATAAATCCGGCACAGCCGGTTCGTGCGCGTCGGGAGATGGGTTGAGAAAAGGAAGATTGTTCGCGCGTTGAGAAGTTGGCTCTTCGCGTGTGACCGCAGAAGCTCTCGGAAAAAAGGGGGGGCGGGCGTTCATTTTTCGAAAGAGGCCTGAAGGGCCGTCACAAACCAGCCAAGGGCAGAGCGACGCGGCGACAGCCGCAAAGCGCCGCCCTGGGTCCTCATGCGTTGATATTTCCAGCCCTGTTAAGGGCGACACAAACGGTCTCATCAACAGAAAAGCTGGAATAACCGACTTGCATCACAGAGCGGCGGCTTCCAGCCGCAGAGGCAATTGCAGAATCGAGAGACGGTGGCTGGAAGCCGCCTCGCTTTCATTGACACAGAAAGTGGGTACCACGGTTTTACCGTCTTCGGTAAGGCCGTGCTCTTCCGACACCTTATCGCACAATGAAGACACGGCCTTGTCGAAGTCTCCAGAGAGGCTTCGCATTAGACCAAAGTAGCCATCATCGCTCCGAGGCTGTCAGTTTTTGTAAGTTGAGAATGGTCAGCCACAACTCGTAGCATGGGCTTCAGCCCGTGCGACACAACATCTTGTGCGGGCTAAAGCCCACATTACAAAAACTGACAGCCTTTCCGCGTGATGAGCATTGTTCGAGAACCTGCCAAATGACAATCCGCACGTTCTCAAATCAGAAATTCAAACGGAATATCTGCCAAGATGCTGAGGCAACGCCTGAATCGTTTTCGACGCATGCTCATCACGCGGAGCTATGATGGCTACTTTGGATGAAATCCTGAAACTTGACTCGTTGAGTCAAGTTTCAGGCCCGAAGAAGTCCAAAGCCGTGGCACTCCAAGTTTCAAACGTTAATCTGTTCATAGCGCGCAACAGTATTAAGTTACGCCGGTGTGGTCGTCTCTTCAGGCAGTCTCGTCACTCCCAACCAACGCGTAAACGGTCGACCTATTCTCAACCCGTCGTCGAACGCACACAAACCGGCTGTGCCAGGCCAGTGGCATCTCATGATCAATTCCCGTATTTTCTCATCGGGCAAATTCTTCACGCGGTGACTCACCAGATACAACCGCAGGAGTTATCGAAATGGATTTCGAGTCATTGTTAGTCGAGCCAACGCTTGAAGCGGTCGGTGCGTGGAATCGCATGTCTGTTGACGCTCTGGTCTGGATGGCCGGTTCGTTTTCCAAGGCCTTGCCGTTATTCGGGCTGGTCTTGATTGTCACATCGATCTTTCGGCGCTGGCTTGCGCCG
Organism: uncultured Schlesneria sp.; assembly: GCA_903904835.1. GTDB lineage: Bacteria > Planctomycetota > Planctomycetia > Planctomycetales > Planctomycetaceae > Schlesneria. The sequence goes on from CAIVEI010000005.1 coordinate 39,284, forward strand.
TCGGCCCGGCATGCGCTGTGGTCACTGGTCCTGATTCGTTTGATGCTGCCTGCGAGCGTCGCAAGCCCCGTCAGCCTGCAGCACGTCTTCTCGCTGGCGAATGTCGCAAGACTGACAAACCAGAAATCGTTGCCCGACTGGCTGATGTTTGTCAGCGGTCAGCGGGAATCAACAAACGCCAGCCCGTTGATATCCGAGAACGATACTGCTGGTTCGCTGAAGCCATCGTTGCTTCGACGACTTAGCCCAGGCCTTAAGGTCTCGATGAAGATCCTGCTTATGACGGGATCAACGCTGATGGCCATCGCGACGGCCTTTGCGTTCTGGCAAGCGGTCGGCTGGGCCAGATACAGTCGTCCGTGTACCGACCAGGAGAGTTGTGATTTGTTGAGCGAAGCACAACGTCACTTCGGAATTGGAACGACCATCCGATTGAGATCGGCCCTGCAAATCAGATCGGCAGCAACGTTCGACTGGCTATGGCCGATAATCCTTGTTCCGGAAAACGTTGATGCATTTCCTCAGACGCAGCGCACACATCTGATCTGGCATGAAATGGCACGGATCAAACGATATGACTCTGCTAAGAGTCTCTTATTGAGCGTCGTTCGGATTCTTCACTGGTGGAACCCGATCTACTGGTGGACTCAGTGGCAATGGAAGCTGGAACGAGAACTCGCCTGTGACCGGCTGGCGGTTCAGCGACTGGGGGAACAGCAGGTCGCGGATTATCAGCAAACATTGACGCATTACATAGAAAATCCCTCGAAGCAGCCGAAGCCGATCGTCGACCCGCCCGGCTTCGTGTCATTCTGCGGTTCCGGCAAGACTCTTGGTCGAAGGATTCAGGGCCTCTCGCACGATGCGGGGCCTGAAAACCGTTTCAAATCCTGTTTTGCCTGGTGCACGGTGCTGATTCTCGGTGTCACCGGTTTGACCGACGCTGCACGAGTCCCGCTACAGGACAGCCCGATCGAATTGCCACCGGGAACGACGTGGCATGATTCGCAGGTTGACGAAATATCATCGAAGGAGCTGGATACTCGCACTTACGATATCAGTCAGTGTCTCAATCGGTTGCGAGAAACAGAGTGGGGTTCTGTCTCGGAGTGTCATTATCCCTTGGAATGGATGATGAGCCAATTATCGAGTGAATTGCAATTAGCGGTCGATGGACTGCTACATCCTGTCGACTGGGTCAGATCGTCGGGATCAACAAATCCACCGCCAATGGGTTCGAATGGATCGAGTTGCACGTTCGTCGACCAGCAAATGATTGTTCGAGCGACCGCCAGTCAACTTGATCAAATTACGCGTCTTATCTCACAATGGACTGCTAATGGTCGACCTCAAATCACGGTCGAAGTTCGTACCATCGTGACTGCCGTAGAACTCGGTCAATTGTTTCCACAAACGGGTGGTCAGATTTATAACTCAACATCGATTTCGGATGAGATGAATCCGCGTATCTCAAAACAATTTAATGCCCCATTCACGAAAACATCGAATCAGTTACTTCAGTCCCCTTTGCCCGTTTTTGTCGCGGCCCTTTTACCCGATGCTGCGAAATACTGTTGTAGTCAAGTCCAGGGAGATCAGCGTTCCAACATCCTTTTTGCTCCCAAGGTAACGATGTTCGACGCTTCAACGGCATCGGTGGGCGTTGTAAAAAAAAGTCGACCGTTCGTAACCGGTTTTCTAACCACTCATTCCGGTTTGGAACCGAAGATCGTGACCTGTCAGGATGGGATCCAATTCCAGGCAATGGCGCAGGCGGTTTCGGATACTGTCCACCTGAATGTCGCCTGCAAAATCTCGAGCATTCTCGACGTGCGAACCCGAAAATATCGGTCCGAATCCGGCGAGTTTCAAATTCAAATTCCGGAACAACAAGAATCGGTGTTCCAGTCAAACGTCGTTCTGGATGACGGTCATACACTGGTGCTGGTCCCGCTTGAACGCAACAGCCAAGGGCTATTGACGTTGTTACTGATCACTCCAAGAATCATCCACCAATAACCGACAAAATCGTTTTCGATTGTTTTCAAATCGTCTGGGTTCGATTCGTATTCCTTTCATCACAACAAATATTCAGGCAGGCGCCGCATTGTGAATTGCAATCAACATTGTTATCTGTAATAACATCAATGTTATCCGTAATAACGCGAAGGCGATCAAGGAGAATCTCGTGAATAATTTTTGAAGACCGCGTCGACGCTTCCCCGAAATCGCCAGAGAGGCTTTGCCTTAGACCAAAGTAGCCATCATCGCTCCGCGTGATGAGCATCGTTCGAAAACCTGACAAAATCCGATCCGCATATTTTTCAATAAAAGTATTCAAACAAAGTCTTTGCTCCGATGCGTCAGCAACGCTTGAACCGTTTCCGACGCATGCTCATCACGCGGAGAGTTTGTCATTTTTTGTAAGTCGAAAACGGCGTAGCACAAGCCGTAGCTGCGGCTTCCAGCCGCAGAGCAAAATGTACGGAGTGGAAGCCTCCGCTACAAAAAATGACAGCCTCGGAGCGATGATGGCTACTTTGGAAGAAGTCCGATGCGCTGTCGCATCATTAACTCACCTCATTCCAACCGCAGTAAAAACGCATCAACTCGACCAATCGAACCGGGTCACTAACGAAAGTTACTCAACGAAACACAGGAATCAGAAATGGCCAATTCTGACGGTAATGTGCGTTTTTTCGTTCGAATTCGTGGAAAAGTTCACGGACCTTTTTCGGTCAAACAACTGAGCGCGCTGCGCAGTCAAGGTCGGTTCAGTGAGACAGACGAAGTCTCGCTGGATGGAAACACCTGGGAACCCGCCTCAACGCTCGAACAACTCTTCGCATCGTTGCAAAAGCCTTCCCAGACGAAGTCCAGGGAAATGAATGCGGAACCAATCCCGGTATCTGCGTCCAGCACATCGAAATCTCCCACGCCAGCTCGGGATGCGAGCGCAGTCTGGCATTACAGCGTCAACGACGAACAACTCGGCCCGGTCTCGTTAAGCGAGCTCCGGCAAATGCTTGACCTCGGTCGATTAACGCTTCGCGATCTGGTGTGGCGACAAGGGATGTCGGAATGGTGTACCGCATCCGAAGTCAAGGAACTTAATCCCATTCCGGCAGAACTCGCGGATCTGGCGGAGATCGTCGACAATGACGAACCAAAACGCCGAACAAAATCCAAGTCGATCAAGAACGTTTCTGACAACGACGTGGCCGAGACGAACGAACCCTTAGCGCCTCACTTTTTCGATCAATTGCTGAGTCTTCTCCGGGAAAGCATTAGCGAAAACTACGTTTCCCCAGAAGGAAAAGGTTCCATCGAAATCGGGCGGTGGGCCATTTATCTGTCGATCCTGGTCAACATCGCAATCGCGCTTTACGCGGGGTTTGTGTTAAAAACACCAGAAATCGCTCTGGGGGGAATCGGATTCGTCGCCATCGCACTGATGCTGCAATATAGCGCCATCAAATCATGTGGAGCGATCGGCCAATTGTTGCGGGCCAAAACATTGCGGATGTCTTCGACAGCGTTTTTCGATTCGATAGTGATCATGCTGTTTATTGGAGGGATCGTCGCACTCGTCGGGTTTTCGATCTATGCGTATCGGTTCAAGGAAATCCCGATGTATTTCGTTGGATTCGGCATTTTCATCCTTTGCGAACATCTTGCCATGACGCTGCTTCATCCTCACGCCATCGGTATTACGATTTCACCCAGGGCAAGTACCGGAGAAGAGGCGATCGCGATTCTGACATTTGTCATGATGTTGCCACTCCGTTTCGTCGCGGCAGTGTTCGCTCTCGGTTCGGTCGTCTCGACCATCGGCAGCATCGTAGCGTTGGTGATGTTGCTTTTCGCAAACACAAAAAGCGAGGACGACATTGTCGGTTCCGCTGGCATCGCCGCCGGGTCAATGGCCTCGCAGCTAATCTGTGCCGCGTTTCCGTTCGGCATGTATGTCTATTTCGTCTTTGCCTACCTGATCATCGACGTCGTTCGTTCGATCCTCGTGATACCCGACAAACTCGACCAGTTGTCGCGATCAAGTCTCAGTAGCCAGAATCGAGCGGTCGAGTAACAAGATCATGTGCAGTGAGTCGAGTTCCGAGGCAATCTCTGGTTGAGAGTCTGTTGCAAACGGCTTTACGTCGGCGTTCGCCCCGTAGGTTTTTTCTTCCAGAATTCATGGGTTCCACTGAAAACCGTGCCACTGCTTGACGGGCTTCCGTCAAGCAGTGCCGAAGTACAAAACGGGTATTCGGCAGCAGAGATTTGCAGAGAGTCACCACGAAGGACACAATGAACACAAAGATGGAATTCGATGACCTTTCCAATTTAGCAACCTAACAACACCAGGTTGAAAGATGGTATTACGAATCAGCAGGTATCATCTCAAACGTTAGCCCGTTGACGGCGGCAGGCTCGGGCCACCAGTGCGAGGCTACCGAGACCCAGCAGGGCCAGCGTCGAAGGCTCAGGTACGGGCGAGCTGATGACGACATTAGTACCCTGAACATTGAGAGTCGAGTCAGAATAATTGCTGGTGGTAATCGGAGTGTTGAAATAGAAATTCAATTTTCCAATGTACTCGACCCCCGAAAACGTCAGTGTGGAGGGAAAAGTAGTGAAATCGCTCGCCTGGAAGACCTGGCCCATATGGTTCGCACCTTCCGTGTCGGTTCTCATGTTCGATGTGAGGATCGGCGTTCCGGTCGCATCCAGGAACTTGAAAGATCCGGTGCTGTTAACGTAACCGGGTGGGTTGGAGAGGGAAGAGGCCTGGATCTCCGAAAAGTTCGTCACCGTGATCGTCTGTCCGGGGAGAAATTGAATCTTAAAATCGAATGTATCCCCAGCCGCAATCGCAACATCATAGCCACCACTAAAAGGTGGCGAGCCTGAAAAGTAGAGATCGTTCGACTGTTTCTCCTTGGAAGTTGAAAGGTCCAGTGTTTGACTAACGTCAATCGTCCCTGCCGTCGCGGATTCGCAAACCATCACAACGGTCATCACTGCCAACGCCAAACAAACAACGAACTTCTTCATCATTCCAACTCCATTTGTCATGATTTCAATCGTGATCCTGAAGCATCCTTCAAAGTCCCATCACACACGCAGACTCAGACAGGGAATCGAACGTTCGGTGTAAGAACGCTCGTCCACGTGTCAAACTGAAGTGCAGGGTGACAGAAGATTTTGGGGATGTCTGACGAATATATCGGCAATGAGGGTTGTGACGGCGGAGAGGATGACAAGAAAACCGCGTGAATTTGTCCTGAATTCTTCTCGAATGATAATTCGACTTTCGTTCGATCGCCGTCAGAAGAAAACAAGCTGGCAACGCCGCCTCATCCCCTTGGCGGGGGTGGTTAACGGGCGTTTGCACCAGGATCGTTGGCGCCTAAGAAATCTGTTATGAGCCGGGCGAGAACAATCGTTTTACTGTTCAAGAGTTAAACCATCGTCACAAAAATCACTCTGAAACGTTAGCCCGACGCGCAAGCGAGGGATCTTATTCCTGTCAAAGCAAAGAGA
>CAIVEI010000006.1 GCA_903904835.1 uncultured Schlesneria sp.
AGCCGCATTGCTCGGGTACTTGCTCGGCCGGGAACATGACAAGACGCTCTTACCGCCGACCGTTCAGGCTTATGAAAAATTCAAGCGGAACACGAATGCAGGTGCGGTTCCCGTGCCGGACGTTCCGTTCCAGATGTTGACAGCCCTGCCATTGACGAAGAGCGACTGGTGTGCGATTGCTGGAAACGCTTCGTGGCAAACGACTCGCATGAATTTGAATACGTTTCAGCGACACGGTGTGTTCGAGCAGCCAGAGATGGTTCAAGTCGTGGCGAATCGGTTACGTGATCGTGATCAGATTTTGCGGGCCCGGGTATTCCCTTATCAACTACTCGTTGCTTATCGGAATATCGGTTCGACATCCCCAGGCCCGATCCGGGAAGCATTACAGGATGCGATGGAGATTGCGATTGAAAATGTTCCTGTCGTCGAAGGACCGATTTTTGTTTGTCCTGATGTGTCAGGTTCGATGCGTTCACCGATTACGGGAGAAACGAAAGGTTCCACGTCGAAGGTTCGGTGCATCGATATCGCGGCACTCGTTGCTGCGGCCATGTTACGGAAAAATCCACAGGCAGAAGTGATGCCGTTCGAGAACAACGTCGTGCAATGTCCATTGAATCCTCGGGATTCCGTGATGACGAATGCTCAGAAATTGTCGGAACTTCCTGCGGGAGGAACGAATTGCAGTGCTCCGCTTTGTGAACTTAACCGACGCCAGGCGAAAGGAGATTTGATTGTGTACGTATCGGATAATGAATCCTGGGTCGACTCGCCGGTCCACGGACGATTCGGTGGAAGCGCGACCGAGACGATGAAGCAGTGGGAATTGTTCAAGCAACGGAATCCCAACGCCAAACTCGTTTGTATCGACATTCAACCGTATGGAACGACCCAGGCGGCAGAACGGAGTGACATCGTAAATGTTGGAGGATTCAGCGATCAGGTCTTTACGCTGATCTCAGGAGTAGCGAGTAATCGCTTTACCGAGAATCATTGGGTTCGTGAGATTGAAAAGATCTCAATTTGAGACGGAGGAAAAACAACGAGATCGAATGCTAATGGGACTACATCCACATTTGGTCGTGGGTTCAACTCCCGCCGCGTTCTTTCAAGAACGCGTAGCTCAACGGTAGAGCAAATGAAATGTCTCATACCACCTTGTCGATCTCGTCTTAACACAATCCAGCACGACGAATGCCGATAGAACTACATGCTTAAGGAGCACGAGGTCGTGGGTTCGATTCCCACTAGCCCTATTGCGGCAAACTGCCGCGCGGTCTGGTTAACTCCAGCCACAAACCTGGGGCTGTAGCTCAGTGGATAGAGCGCGTTATACGTTTTGTCATTTTTGTCGTCGTGCCGGATTTTCAATCTTTTTAAAACTTTACCCGATTGGACATGATAAAAATGGCGTACGAAATCATTCCGACCAACGAAGCGACAGCGATCTTGCCAACCGGTTCCAACACCAAACCGGTGACGGTCATCGGAACCGCTGCCATTCGAGAAACCTTTGACGAAGTCTGCTTGAAGCAAGCAGTCAATTCCCGGCTGGCACCGGGTGTGACGGATCTGATTCTCAATCCCGATGGTCACTGTGGCTACGGTGCTCCGGTTGGCTGTGTCATGGTTTCACCGACGCATATCTATCCCGGTCCAGTCGGAGTCGATATCAAGTGTTCGATGAGTCTTCTTCAACTCGATCTACCTGCCGACGCAGTCGTCGAAAAAGAGGTCCGTCGGGCTCTCATTAAGGCAATCTGCGAACGGACACCGACTGGACCCGGTAAAGGCCAGCGGTCCGTGAAAAAGTCTCGCCCGGTGAATGCGGAACTGGGACATCAAGTCGTTGTAGAAGGAGCCTCGGCTGAAGTCTGCGAAGCGCTCGGGATTCCGGTCGAATGGGCAAGTCGTTGCGAAGACGCGGTTCATCGTGGGCACGACGACACAATCGATACGCTTGAGATTCGTTTGCAGCGACATCTGAAACACGAATTATCTCCGATCTTTGCCGGCAAGGTGCGCCAGCTCGGTTCTTACGGAGGTGGAAATCACTTTGGAGAATGCGAAGTCGTTCATGTTGAAGACAACGACCGGGCACGTCAGGTGGCGAATGTCTTCGGGTTGCGGGATAACCACGTTGCGTTTCTGTCGCACTGTGGATCCCGCGGACTTGGGCATTTTCTGGCCGAGCATCAATTCAAGTCGTTACAGAAGAAATTCTCGACCTGGGACATTCCGTTACCGGGTGGAGATCGTGAACTGGTTTATGCACCGCTGGGAACACCTGAAGCGAATGCCTACATTGACGACATGTCCCTGGGAGCTAATTTTGCGACGGTGAACCACCTGCTGATCAATGCTCTGGTATTGGAAGCGTTTCAGGAAGTGATTCCTGGCACCACTGGAAACCTCGTGTACTTTATCAGTCACAACATTGCTCGGAAGGAAATTGTCGATAACCGAGTGGCGTGGGTTCACCGAAAGGGGGCGACACGAGCCTTTCCGGCAGGACATCACGCGTTGAAAGGAACGATCTATGCCGAAACCGGACATCCAATTTTGTTACCCGGGAACCCGCAAGCGGGATCGAGTGTCATGGTAGCGGACCCCGGTGCGTCGATCAGTTGCTACAGTGTGAACCACGGTGCAGGTCGGGCATTGGGTCGTAAGCGAGCCATTCGGGAACTGGATCAAGTTTCGATCGATCAGTCATTTGATCAGACTGATATCCTGACCAATTGCCGAACCTACCCCAAGGATGAAGCTCCGGCTGCATACAAAGATTTCGAAGAAGTCCTGCGAAGTGTGAAGACGGCAGGTCTGGCGACAGAAGTCGCACGATTGAAAGCACGTTTTGTCATTAAGGATGGTGATTCGGCAGATGACTGAACCGTCGATTGTGTAACCGTTCGCGGGCAATGCAGGGGGACAGACCCATTTGAAGGACAAACGATGAATCAGACTTGCGCTACTCAAATGTGTTCGTTGTTTTTCGCCATGAAAATGCGTCAGTCCCCGGCCCGTGAACGGTTATGCCGATGGTTCTGGACAGTCCAATCAAAGAAGGCCAGTTGCGATGTCTGACATGATCTCCATTGATGGTTCACAAGGCGAAGGAGGTGGCCAGATCGTCCGGTCATCGCTGGCGCTGGCGATGATCACCGGTCGCGGTGTTTCGATCGACAAACTGCGAGCAGGTCGAACGAAGCCCGGTTTAATGCGGCAACACCTGACCGCCGTTCGAGCGGCGGCGGAAATCAGTGGGGCCGAAATCACCGGCGATTCGATTGGTTCAACGTCCTTAACGTTTCGCCCATGCCAGGTGACTCCTGGCGAATATACATTCAGTGTCGGCACAGCAGGAAGTGCAACCCTGGTTCTGCAAACGGTTCTTCCCGCACTGCTGGTTGCCGACGGTCCATCACGTCTGATTCTGGAAGGAGGGACCCATAACCCCTGGGCACCACCGTTCGATTTTCTGTCCAAATCCTATCTCCCGATTGTCAATCGGATGGGTCCAAAAGTTTCTACATTTCTGGAACGACCGGGATTCTATCCTGCGGGAGGTGGTCGGTTTGTCGTGGAGATTGAACCGACACGGCAACTGAATCGTTTGTCCTTGCTACAGCGGGGATCGCTTAATCAGCGAACGGGCAGGATTCTGTTGTCGAATCTTCCGGAACAAATCGCCGATCGTGAGGCCAAAGAATTACTGCGGCTGACGGGGTGGGAAAGAGATCGGATTTCGACGGAGCAAGTGGCTGCGCAAGGTCCTGGCAACATTGTTGTCCTCGAACTGGAATACGATGCGGTCACTGAAGTCTTTACAGGTGTCGGCGAACACGGCGTCAGAGCAGAAACCGTATCACGCCGCGCGGTCGATGCGATGCGAAAGTACCTCGCGGTAGACGTCCCCGTCGGTGAGTATCTCGCCGATCAGTTGCTGTTGCTCATGGGAATCAGCGCCTGGCAGAGGGGAGAAGAAAGTACGATTCGTACGACCGCGTTGACTCGACACTCCTCGACGCAGATTGACGTACTACGTCAATGCCTGGGAGTGACAACGCACGTCACTCGATTAGGGGAACACAACACGGTTGAGGTTTCCGTGAAACGCCAGTAATGAAATCCAAAGGTTTTTTTGAAAATGCATCCGCACGAAGAAGCGACGGTTCTGGCATTTTTCAATCATCAACGTCGCTCACGATGGCTGGAATCGCTTGCGTAAAGAAGTGTCCCCGAGATCCCCTTCCTGTCGCAGCCGTCTTAATAACTCGACGCGAGCATATTGCTCTAAAAAAGTCCGGAAATCACCCTTTTCCACCGTTTGAATTGCGTGATCGATGTCTCTGACCAGGTTCGGCTCACTCGCCGCAACTTGTTTTGACTTTGTCATGTCAGCCATCACAAGGAACTGACCCCTGTATTGCCAAATTCCACGACCTGTTTCTTTCAAGGTACGCTGTTGGGTTTCACAACTTCCACCGGAACTTCGATCTTCCCAACGCAGTTTCCCTGATCATTGAGAAGTGTGACTTCGATCTGAAGTCCCCCCACAAAGTCGGGCTCTTTGGTGCCGTCGTATGAGAGATGGATCAATGATCGGCCGCTTGGTTTTAATTCGGGTGAGGCAATCTTGATATCGAGGCATTCGCAACTCTTTTCAACCTTTGCGATGAAAATTTCGCGATCGCTTTGATTGCGAATCCATTGACTCATTCGAGCGGACTCACCCTGTTCAATGACCCCCAGATCAATCCTGGCTTCGATGGGGAGATTCGTTTTCGCCGACGATTGGCTCGATCCCTTTGCAGGCGCACCGGAGCCACAACCGACCAAGGTAATTGCAAGATTAATAATGAGTAGTAAATTCAGCGCAACGTATTTCAATTGATCGTTTTCCCGATTTTCCCATGAACCCGCCCAATCAACGAATTCGAGAATTTTCCTTTTCCCTCGGTTTCCGTAGCGTCCATTCCTCACAAATCATTTTCCATGCCCATCACTTTTTTGACTGTCGGCCAGATTCTATCGCGGTTCGATTCCGACAACCATTCAACCACACGTGGCCTAAGCAGAGTTTTCGACGATCGATCCAATGAATTCAAATTCGCCAGGAATACACTTTCAGTGCAACGACGAATGTCCGTTACAGAAGATTTGTGTTCTTATTACTCTGAAACGATAGTTAAGGCGGTTCGGACCTCGCGAAGCATTTCGACGGCCTCTTCGAAAGATCCCAACAATGCCGCCGCCTTGGCCATTTGTTTTCTCGTCTGAGGCGTGTAGTGGCCTGAAATCCCCAGCAACAACAGAGTTGGATACAGGCCGCGACGACCGTTTTGGCCAGCTTTCGGTGTTTGACAACGGTGGCAATACGTAACCAACAGCGTCACCGTCACGCCCTCGGGAAGGTGAATCACCTTCTTTCGCGTTCCTTGAGAACGGAATTTTTTGGAGAGCGATTTCACGAAGTCTCGTTCGCGGTTGTGCATCTCTTCCGAATCCGTAGCTCGAATCAACGCCATGCCTTGATGAAGTGACGCCAACTTCCTGCCCAGACTGGCCATCTGTTGTTCAAACTTCGCGTGATCCAATGGTGATCGAAGTTCTACCGTCAACGCCAAATCCCGCATTTGAATTTCAATCTCTCCGGCTTCGACATCCAGCCGTTGATATTCTGCGTTCATCCGTGAATCGCTCCGTGAAAAGAAGATGCTGTTTCAATCCCTCTTTTTAGCGATTTAAGGTTTTTGCCTATACCGCTTTCCAAACTGTCAAAAAAAACTACTTTTTCAGAATCCGCCCGATTTATCCTGGAAAATTGGGGCACCTGAGTTGACAAACCCGGATGACGACGATAAATTACTACGTTTAAGTCGCTATTTCGCGCGTTACGCAAATTTCACTGGACTGGTGAATGCAAATGAGGCGAGTCGCACCAATACTTATGTGCCTTTACTGCAGTGTTGCTATTACATTTGTATCGATGGAATGGGGCCAACCCGTCAGCGTCGCGGAGTCATCTTTGGCGAGCTATCGCGCTGCGTACATTTACCCCTACTGCCCAGCCACAAGGCCTGCTTGTCTCGCTGGGGGGCCTTGTGTGCCGGATACGTGTACGAATCCGAGCGGTAAGAATTGTGTCACAACACCTGGGACTGGTGCGTCAGCTCCTGCCGCTGGCGCGTGTATTGGGCAATGCGCGACAACCTTTTTTGCATCGACTTGTACCTTGACGAATCCATGTGGTGCAACGACTATCCCCCAAGGGTGTAACAACGTGAAATCTAGCCCTAACTATTGCACGCCCGCACCGTGCGGTGGTTCCGCTGGCACGCCTGGCTGTTAGTTTTGTAATTGCGGGCCAGGGTGTTTCCAGTTTTAAGTGTGAATTTCAAGACCTATTAGGTAATTGCTGCCGGATTCAGTTCTGGCGCTGTTTTCGATAGGAAATCCCTGCGAAAAATGGGTTCTGAGCGGTCGTAGGCGATGTGTCAATTCGTTAATTCCGTTCAGCTTGGCCTAGTCGTTCAAATGCAGATCGTGGCAGTTGGGTTTCGTCTAGTTCTGCGCTGTTTCGGTTCGTAGCGTGGCGAATTCCGGTGTGCTAGAGATGTACGTCCGGCGCACTCTTTGGTTAAAGCTGGATTGTCATGAGCCCTCAAGATCAAGTTCTTTCTGCACCGGTTGTAATAATCCGCTGTTCACCAATTTCGCGCGCAATTCTCTTGATCGTTCTTCTTTTGCACATTTCGGGTTTCATTTCCCTTGTCGAGGCTGCTGAATCGCCACTCCCGACCGCTGAAATCCTATTTTCGAAGTTGGACTCGCTCTATAGGCGCCTCAGGTCCGTTCGTGTCGTGGCGGCGGATAGAAATGAAACTTTCAATCCGCCAAAGAGTTTTCCGCACCTCATAATTCGTTGGCACGATTTGTATTTTGACGATGATAATCTTCAAGTGCGAACCGATTGGCAATATGACGACAAGGAAGACTGGTGGAGGCCCAAGCAGACTTCCTCCACGCCGTTGTCAGCCGACGATCTTGGCAGCTTTGATGGAATCACATGCTGCTACCGCCCACATGGCGAGTACTCATACACAGAAATTATTAAACCTTCCAAAGAGAAAAAACTACCCTATCCCATTAGCTATGCGGCATATTCAGTTCCTCGGGCACTCAACAGCTTTTATTTTCCATTTCTGAGCGTCGGTCGGGCTTGGAATTCCAGCGACTCTCCTACATTAGCAAACTCGCTATTGCTTGATCGGTTGCACGAAATCGATTATCAACGTTGGGATGTTGTTGGCCGTGACTCGATCGATGGCAAAGACGCGATTAAGGTAACGGTGTCTCTGTCGCTCGAATCAGCAAAATTTACTCTAGAAAAGCATTCTGGCACGCTAGAGTGCTGGGATGTTCTACGAGTATGGTTTTCGGACGACCAACACAACTTTCCAATTCGAATCGAAACAGACAGGCGTTTTATTTACAATGGGGCGGAGATTCGCATTGAGTATCCGGGGGATGGGCGCCCCGGCCCCGTGTTGATCGCTGGCGATTATATTAACTACGGTGGTGATCTTTGGTATCCCGCGTCGGGTAAACAAATTAATTATACTCTAGAGCAATCTGATATTAACAATGGGCCGACTCTTGACGATCTTGTGAGCGACGGACTGCAACAAGGCTTTTGGACAAATGCAGCTAACTTCGCCCCGACAACGACACGAACATGGAAAGTCACGACTATTGAAGATTTGGCTTCGGGGACGAATCTTTGGGTTGAGCCGCCACTAGATGCCTTATTTTATAATGTCAATTTGGATATCCGGCGCATCGTTGGCAAGTCTGAAGAAGAATCCAACAAGATTCTTGGAATTGAAATTCCGGTTCGGAATGAACTTCATGTTAACAAAAGTAACAAATGGCTGTTTTTATTATGTAACGCGATTATAGCCGTCATCGTGACCGTTTGGTTCGCTGTCAAGGGGCTGCGCAAGGCCAGGTAGGAATGTTGTGAAAAGAGTTGATCGTCTGTTTTTCGACAAACACTTTGATGACTTTCAACGCATATTTCCCGATGTTGTCATAGGTGGTTTCAAAGCCTGATTCGCAGTGGCTGCCAACTGTGGGTTACATCTGCGGTATCCCACGTGGGTTTCCAACCGGTTTTCGTTGCAGATTGGGTTCTAAAACTGACTCTAGGAATTCGGGACGTGCAATTTCCAATCGCTATTCGATATCCACTCTCCAGCAATCACTTTTGGTTTTGTTTCAAGAGACTCACTCGGACATTTGCGAAGGTAGGACTTCTTCATGGGCGCATGATCTGCTCATTGTTCCATTCGAGCACTGGGAGGCGGGTTTCATTGCTATTCCACCGTGCCGCATTCGTGCTTTCTATGATATTTTTCGGTGTACCTACGGCGGCGATTGGGGCCATTAATGAAACTGACCGGAATTGCGTTGATCGTTGTATAATAGAGTTTGCTGCGGGTACGGGGCATCCCATTACGACGGAGCAGCTCGATCGAACCATCGCGTTGTCTGGGATGCCCACGAATGTTGCGTACCGAAGTCTTGCTGACTGCATGTCCCTTTTGCGTTTATTCAACATACCTACCGCCGCCCGACAAATCAGAGTTTCCAAGCAAGGCGGCTTCCCGCGACTGTCAATTGTCTTTCTGCCATCACTTAATCCAAATGATGTTGGTCATGTATCGGTGATTAGGACGGACAAAGATGGGAGGATCAATGTATTTGATCCAGCGTCTAATCCAAGCCAATATGTAATCAAGTCGACCGATATATTGCGGGAAATAACAACTATTGCAATTGTGCCTGAAGAAGATGCTACGGCTGATTTCCATGTTAAATTCGCACAGACGTTTCTGATTGCTTTGTCGATCGTCGGCGTGGTTTATTTGTGGCTTCGGCGAAATATTGGCCGAAATCGAGGCTCGTCGGGAATCGCACTTTTGGCCCTCGGGGTTCTTCTAACTACGGTCGAAGGTTGCGGCGATTCATTGAGCGCCGCGAAGGAAGGTATTGATGTCCGCCCAGATGTATACGATCATGGGGTGATCAATGTTGCCTCGAACGCTGCAACCGTAGATGATAATATTACTGTAAAGAATAATAGTCGCGTACGAATTGTCCTAACGGCTACAGTAAACTGCTCATGCACTCTTGTTCCAGACTGGGGTCAGCTTGGGAAAGAATTATCTCCCGGCGAAGTAATCAGCGTGCCGGTGTCTGTTAGGCTTAATACGAAATACGGCGCGTTTGTTGAGAAGGTTCAGTTTGCAACAAAGAATGGAGAGTTGCCACCGCGTGAGGCTATAATTAAAGGAATTGTTTCGAGATCGCCAACCGCGTCGGTTGAACGAATAAAATTGGTTGGAACATCTATGCAAGAGGCGTCGAAAACGTTGGAGGTAGTCTATGTGCGTGTACACGACAGCGATGTTAGTCAACTCGATTCATTCGTTGTAAACGCGAATGATCCAGAGGTTGCCGCGCAATTCGTGATAGGTCAGCCGATTCGCCGAAGCGGGGCGGACTCTGGCGGGCGAATAGCTGATATCTGGGCGGTGCCAATTGCGTTTAAAGGGCGGCACAACAGCTCGCAGCAAGAGGAGGCGACGTTGGAAATGAAATGGTCGCGTCCACAATGCACGACGGCAGTGAAATTAATAGGGATCAATCAACAAGATATTGATCTGCCGCCGAAGATATTTATAGAAGGCGGGATCGTCGGCCGCAACATAGCCAAAACTCTTCCAATCCGCATCAACAGTCCTTTAGATCCTTCAACAATATCGGTCGTGGCTTCAAAGGGCGTCAGATGTGAAATATTGCCGGAACCATGGCGACTGGTCATTGTAGTAAACCCAACTGTTAGCGGAGAATTCAGACATGAAGTCTACTGCACTGTTGGCGACAGGTTCGCGAGTTCGAAATGCGTCATTTTTGGAACCGCAAAAGAGCAATAGATCTAATTTCAAAACATCGTTGCTGGCGCCGGTGTCGATGGTCCGGCAAGGAGCGGACGCGTTGGATCGCAAATCAATCGAGCTTCAATCGGTGGCACACTATTCACTCCATGAGTGAAATGGAGTGTCGTCGGCAATCTTCTACAAGTGAATAATGCGCTCGTGCGGGCAGCGTTCTTCTGCGTCGCATTGTGATTAATGCCATCGCAAGTTGGCCCGGTTTATGAGTATCGACTCACTTTCTTTCTTACATATTTATGTGTCCGCAATCGTGATACGTCACGCGTGGCTGTCGGAACAAGAGACTTTTCGAATACGCGGTAATGTAGTTGGCGTATTCTACGCCGCCTGATACTATTCCAAAGCCCGCGTTTTCGGCTCTAAGCGGTTTAAGGACTGTACTTAAGACGCTGGCTATTGGCTTGTCTTACGCCCTTGGCGGAAACGTCCCCAGGAAGACGTGACAACTAAACATCCAACCCATCCGGCGAAATTTATGCCAAGCTGAACCGTCCAAGTTGGTGAAAGGGCTCTGAGCGCCATTTCAGAGAAAATTGCGAGGAATCCACCCGTGCAATACCCGACTAGCGCATTTTGACCGCAATTGATGAAGGGGCGGGCTAGGCGGCTACGCAGCAGTATGTGTGACGAAGGGATTGCGCAATAACCGACTATCACGATGCAGGTAAAATGGAGCAACCGTAAGAGCCCCAGATTCTGTTTGTTGATCAAAACCGACTTCCATGGAACTCCAAACTCAGATCGGATGACGAACAGAAGGCAGACAACCATTAAAGCGACGATGACAATCAACGGTTTCGGACGCAGACGGGAACGGGACGTGGGATTTAACATCGCAATCGCGCACGCACAAAAAAAAAGGAATTGCCACGCAAATGGATTGAAAAACAGGGCGTCGCGCCATGGTTGTGGCAAGCATATATGCATAGGGAACATCTGCACCAATGAATATACAAATGCTGAAATGAACCATATTAGGTACGGGTATGCCGACAATCCGGCTACCACTAATGGGAGTAACAACAGGAATGCGACGTAAAGTGCCAGAATGAAGAACTGTAAAAGCTCCAGCCTAAAGGTTTCTATTGCGATGATCGTCTCAATTGGATTTGTCTTGACAAGTTGCATATTCCAAGGAAGTCCGAAAAACACGGGCTCGGTCCTACCTTCGGCTAAAAATAATATCGCGAGCGCTACAATTGTTATTATAACCTTGACTATATAAAGTTGCGCGGCCCGAGCCCACGCCCGTTCTGCGCAGTTTATAAAACCGCGATCAGTCAGTCGGCTGCCGTAGCTCAGACCGCAAGAATATCCTGAAAGAAAGATAAAAACGTCAGACATATCGGAGAGTCCAAACGCGATTGGAGTGTAATTATAAATAATATTGCCGCGAACATGGTCAGAAAACAAAATTAGGAGAGCGATCCCGCGAACAAAATCGATTCGAAAATCACGAATTGCCATAACATCTCACTTCGTCTGCACTTTCCGACATTTCTTTAGTCGGCTGATCAAAAACCAGAGGAATTGCAAAGACGTCTACACAGCCACGGGGCTTCTGGGTAATAGACGGTTTACCAAGACTGTTTTCACGCAAAAGGAGTTCCCCGATGGCTGCATGGACGCTGCCCAAGAGGATAGCAGAATGGTGTGGATTTCTCGCGGGCGCATTGGATCGCAGAAGTCGAAAATATTTCACAACCGTGATCCTTGGAATGGTGCTGGCCAGCGGGCGACGGACGGTCTCCAGTTGGCTGCGAGCGGCGGGTGTTACCGATGATTCGCAGGATCATTATTACTTTCTGCAAACCGTCGGGCGCAATGCGTGTCATCTAGCGACGAGGCTATTGCATCTGGCCTTCAGGCAGATTCCCGTCAGTCATGTGGGCGAATTTATCAAACTGGCACTGGATGACTCACCCACGAAGCGGTACGGACCCAAGATCGAACTGGCGGGCATCCACCATAATCCGACGCCCGGGCCCTCGGGCTCAGAGTTGTTGTATGGGCATGTCTGGGTCACCATGAGTTGACTGGTCACTCATCCCTTGTGGGGTTGCATTGGTTTGCCCCTACGAGCATTGATGTACGTGCGTCGGAAAGATCTGAAGGTACTCGAGGACAACGGACGTGCTCCCTGGTCGTTCCGAACCAAACTGGAGATGGCTGCGGAACTGGTGGAATGGTGTATCGTGCTCTTCCAAACGTGGTTTCAGAAGCGGGTGATGGTGGTTGTCGACGGAGCGTACGCAAAGAAGCCGTTCTTGAGCCGCATGTTGAAAGCCGGTGCTGTGGTGGTCAGTCGACTGCGGAAGGATACGGCGTTGTTCGATCTTCCTAAGCCGGTGAAACGTCGCGGCAAGGGTCGACCTCGAAAGTACGGACGGCGGCGACTCTCACTGGCGCACCGAGGCGGTCATCGTCGCGGATGGACGACCCTCGAGCTGGTGCTGTATGGCGTCGCACAGCAGGTGACTTTCAAAACATTCCTGGCCACGTACCCGCCTGCGGGTGGCGTGATCCGCGTGGTGATCGTGAAATGTTTTCGTCCGGGCACGCCGGGATTTAATGACAGCTCATTGGAATGGGTGGCGTCCTTCCGTACCGACCCCACGGTGTCCGCCGAGACGATCATTCAAGCCGTTGCCGACCGCGCTGCCATCGAACAAAATTTCCACGATGTCAAAGAGGCCCACGGTGCGGGTCAGCAACAGGTCCGAAATGTCTGGCGCAACGTCGCCTGCTGGAATCTCTGCTACTTTGGTGGAATTGTGGTCTTGGCGTCGATCAGGAACGACGCTGAAGCAGCGAAGCGACCGACCGTGGGACGACCCCGCACGTCGACCGAGTCACGCCGACCGCCTCAAAACGCTGAAAAAACAGGTGCTTCACGAAACATTTTCAGCGCTTCCCCGCCCGCTTCGCGTAGCACAAAAAATTAATAAGCTTTGGAATGCACTTACGCGCCTCGCGACCTAAACTACACAAATCTCAGAAAGTGCAGACTTCGTGCAGAAACTTTCAAAACCAGTTGAGAGGTGGCTTCAAAATCAGTTTCTTGCAGATCGAACAGCCGCCTAGAAATCCACATTCGGCAACATTGATTTTGGAAGTTTTGAAACCACCTTGAGTCATCCACAACTTGAGCATTGCCCAAGTCTTCACCGCTGAATATTAGCAGCCATCAGATAGCACTATCCAGTTCTTGTATTCAATTACCGAGTCTTTCTTTGTAGATGCACGAAAATGCTGGACCGCGCTTCTCAACATGATCCACGCCGAGTTCAATACTCACGAAGCCGCTTCCGCTGATTTTAATTGTCGCCATTGATTCCGTCTTCCGAAATCTCCCTAGATGTGATTTGATAAATATATATCGAGTATCCCGCCATGTGTTCGGGCACAAATCGCTGAAAATGCGTGTAAATTGGCTTGTCATGTTCATAATGCCGATACCCGACGAGGTGATTCACGCTTATCGCGTACCACCCTGGTTTCAGCACTGATCGGCCGTGTCGATCCTCAATTTGCGAAACAGGTTCAAAAGGGAATCCCGCGAGTTTTGGGTCCGCGTATCCGAAGTATGCAAGTTGAATAGGGCTGACATCGGGATGGCGATCGACAAACCGTTTCAATTCAAGAAGATCCTGTCCCCAGTCGATGTTGGCATCGAGAAGATGTCTTGGCCCGCCGAGCGGGGTGCCAGCGGTGATGTTAAAAAACGACATTGAATGCGGATAAATTGAAATACTTTCCATGATTGCTGCGATCAGGCACAACGCGCACAAGGCTTTGAGTGGACGACGCCCCGTTTCAAACACCCTGCCTGTTCTGCTCGCGAAGATCAACAGAAAGGGGAACGAAGGAAGAACATACCGCAGATACCGATTGAATCCGGTCTGGGAACTGACCAGAACCAATACCGTCATCGCGGGGATTAAAAGCACCATTTCATGGCGAATCGCAACCTTGTACCCACGACATCCGATGGCGAGGAATGCTGCCATAGAGATCAAAAACAGTGTGCCCAGCGGCGTTTTCACTGCAAATGCATAAAGGTAATAATACCACCATCCGCCACGCTTTTGCTCGCCGCGCAAATACGACCACTTCCCTCGTTCGAAGTCGAATTTCTGAATATCGACCCCGCGTAGATAGTTGGCAGGCACCGGAACGGGGGCCGCTTCGAGCCAGGTTCCACGAAATCGGTTGCCAGGCGAGGCGTGCGCCGCCGGCCCTCCCAATATGTGACTGATAAAATTGAAGTCACCGAGCCGTTGAAGACTTCCTTCAAAACCGTAACCAAGATTGAGAACGTATAGGCCCAACAAACAAATGCCGGATAGTTGCAATCCGGACGGCTTACCATCGGTTGTTGAACGAATGCAAAACCGCCAGGCAATCCAGGTCAATGGCCAAAGAATGAACAGGATGATCCAAGTCGATTTTGCCAATTCTGCCAGACCGAGTGCAAATCCGCCGACCAACATCGTGAATGTATTCGGATTTTTGAGCCAGCGCCAAAAAGAGTAGGCGGCGGCGGCACCGAACGCGGCCGCTCCCAGATCGGGTGTGATCGTCGATCCCCAGGCGAGGACGTTCGGGCAAAAGCTCCACAAAAGCAATGCCACGAATCCCGACGAGACACCAAATAACTCGCGCGCCCATTGAAAGCAGATCCAGCCGCCAAAAATTGCAACTGGGATCTGGGCCCAGCGGCAAATGGTAAACAGCCAGAACGAATCAAATCCATTTGCTCGCAAGAAATTTTCGCCAACGACAAATTCCGGTCGTGCGTAGGGACCGTCAGAGACAGACGTCCAGTCCGTTTTTGGGTTACTGAATAATAGCGGAATCGCCGCGACCATCCGCATTAATGGTGGATTGACTCGATAAAAATCAAAGTTCCCAAACTGCCAATGCGAAAGCCCCGCAGGAAGGTGAGCAATCTCATCAAAAACGGGCGCGTTAATCACGGAAATCCAACCGAGGAGAAGTCCGTGGATGGTTAGAATTGACCAAAGACAAATTGTTTGATTGTTCGACCTGCACCAACCGTAAAACCATTGAAAGCGACTCATGTATCCAGACTTTCGTTGTGTGCAACGGGAAATGTCTTCGGTGGCGTTTGAAATGACCTTTGAAGCGAACGAGAATTCGAGAGTATCGATACCAATCCAGGAAACATTCGAGACCAGCTGATATTACCAAATCGCCGAACTCGACCACTAAAATCCCGCGCGGCGAGTCGCCAATCATACGAAAGATCGGGACCGCCAAGTCAACAGCGATTTGAACAGGTGGCCGCGAACGGAACAAAGAGCAGACGAGACAATTGTGTTAGAAAAATTGCCGATATCGCCCGGAGTTTTAGGAATGGCGGGTATGCACGAATAATAAACGGCTAACGTCGTCCAACGTTTTTGGAGAAAATTCTCAGCCAGAAAGAATTTCGCAACAGGTAGCACCGCTGGGAACGGGTCAGAGATGCCGAGACAATCGTACATTCCTATCGCAACCTCCAAATCAGGAAGCCAATTGTCGCCAGGCCGGCCAAAAGTACGGCAATTCCAATCAAGCTGAGCGGATGAAAAAGGGCGGTACTGGTTTTTTTGACGGCCGCGACAAATGTTTCATTGCTTGAAGTGATTTCGATATTATCGATCTGGATGTCGTATGGCTTAGTGGTTTCTCCCATGACTGAAAATCCCACCTGAATCTTATCGATGGGTCCCGACCCATATTTGACTTCTGCGAGGTGTTGGAATCCTTCATTTTCATCCGTCGATTGCGAATACAAGACTGTCTCACCCTCGCGGCGGATGCGCAGGCGTCCTTTTTTAGCATCCCCTTTTGTGAATTTCCACGTCTGTTTCTCTTTTGAAGGTTCGAAAGGGAGATGGAAAACAACGAAACCTTCTCCCGCATCATGCAAATTGGACCTTGCCAGATGTGCCATTCCCTGGGGGCCGCTTGCAATGATCTCCAGATTGACGAACTCCTTTGTCGGATTGGGTAAGCTGCTGATTCGATAATCGACGGTGGCCTCGAAATCGCCTTTGATCCTGAATTTGCTTCCAAAGTGGAATTGCGGCCGCGCTGCGGGACCTGGTGGAATCACGACGTGCAGGGCTCCATCGGTGACTTCGACCGTGCCAACCTCCGGAGCGACTTTGTCCATCTTCCATTGTTCGCGGTCGAATTCGTTGTTTTCGAATTCTTCGCGAACATCGAGACTCTCGGCCAGACTCGATTGCGGCATTCCCCAAAAAAGAGCAACGAGCGAAATCATCGTCAGAATGTGACGTGCTCGCTTGAAGCGGAAGATTGACTTCACTCGCTGATTTGCATCGGCAATCGTTGAACGCCGTACTACACCCGCAGGGCCGTGAAGTTGACTCACTTTTGTAATCTCCGATCGCTCAAGGTCACTCGAAACAATTCCTCGTTTCACGACATCAAAAATCGCCGACATTTGTTTCTCCTTTGGCAATCGACGCGAGCGCCCGCCAAGTGGTCAAATTGATATTGTTACTGACAAATCGAACCGAACCGTCACCAAGCAAAAGATTCACACCACCCACATGTAAACTTGTTGCCGGCATGGAATTGCCGTCCCATGTCTGTCCATTCTTGCAACCCATCTGACCAGGACCAAGGAGATGGTTGTAACGAGTCCAATTCATGTTTCCCTCAAGCCAGTTCTGGCCGCTATCTGCATCAACCGTGCTGTATGCGTTGGGATTGCTGATATTCAGGAACTCGCACTCGAATGTGAACTGCGATTCCGTCAGCAGATTCGAGATGTCGTACAGATCGCTTTGGGGGTCACGCACTTGTCCGCTTCCCGTTCCCTTCCGCCGCTCGCTGAACATCGCCGTCATGGACAATCCATCAGTAATATCTCGAAATTGGATGCTGCTGATCTGGTTGAACGCTCCGTCTGATTGACGCCCGCCCCAGGTGCTGCCGGTACATGAGCGATAGTTATTGTGTCCCCACGGCTGTGTCAGCCGATCAATGTCCGATGGACAAATAAAAGCCCCGATCTTGACCGTGGCAGCAGGACCGTTCGGACCAAGTGCTCCGTTCGGCCCCGTCAAGCCCGTGTAGTAGGGATAAAACGGGGCAATACTGAAATTGATCTGATTGTAGACGTTGGCCTGGTCTAAATATGGCAGCAACTGACTATGACAGGAATATCGTCGGTCTTTGATTCCCCCAATCGAGGAAACAGTGGTGTCTGTGTCGAATCCAACACCGAACGGAAGAACCCGGAAATTATCATGATAGTTATGGATCGCCAGTCCAATTTGCCTGAGATTATTTCGGCACCAGATTCGTCTGCTGGACTCCCGAGCTTGCTGGACCGCTGGCAACAATAATGCCACCAGCAATCCGATTACAGCGATCACGACAAGCAGTTCAATCAATGTAAAACCGCGTTTGCTTCCCTTTGCTTTCAGATTGGCAGCTTGCTGGCAAACAACGAACTCGCCATCGAAAGAGGATCGTAAAGGCGAATCCTTGAATGAGGACTCTCGAAAGTTTGCATCACCATTGTTCATTTCACAACAACCCCAGAACATGGGGTTCCGTCTTGAACTCATGGTAAAGCCTCCGGATTTACGAGTAGCAGTTGCAAGGTCACGAGGGAACCATCGGACCTCATTTTTTCCGACAAAACCAAACTTCGGTTGTCAGTCGACGTAAAGGAGCAGGTAGACGTGAATACACTTCTTCATACGAATGGATCTGGTAAAGAATAACACATTCATATTGAGGGAGAAAGCGAATAATCTCTGATTGCGACGTGGTGTCTGTTCGATCATCAGACTGTAATAATACCAACAAAGCGGAAGCGTCGCGCGCTGTGGTCGACTCGAAGAGATCGACAACGCTTCCATCATACTGATTGCTTTTCGATTCAAGCTGGAATTTCAGGGAATTAATATCGAATCTGACGGGATCAATGCCCAGGCAGGCAATGATTGGTCGATTCTCCGGCGAAGAGGTCAATTCAGTATAGGTTTCCGATGCTTGATCAATGACAGCGGCGACTTCGTTCCACGGCACCCGTGTTACCGCAGTCCAAACAAAGGCTTGAGCTGCCATGTTGATCGCGATCAAACCGCTTCCGACAATCGCACCCCACAACCGTCTGCGTGATCCTGCCAGACAAATGCCAGTCAGGATCACGGGCGCCGGTGCCGCCGCCATGAGATACCGAGGAACACCCCATACGGAATAACCCAACCATGAAAATAGAATTGCTCCGGTTGGTGGCAGCAGCGCCCACAGCAGAAGAAATCGAATTACCTCGGGATGCTCGAACGTGCTCCATGATTGAGATCGATTCCACTCGTCACAAACTTCCATGCGGGACTCTCGCCCTCGGCGGGTATTGTCAACGACGTAACTCGCAATTGTGACACAGGTTGACACAACAACCAGAAACACCGATTCCAGCAGGAGAATTCCCCTATCATCTAATGGTGTATAATTGACCAACGAAAAACCGGTAAATACCAAGGCAGCGTAATGATAAGTGTCAATAATTACGCTTTCACTGGTGACCTGAGGAACCCACGAGATTCCTGTTTTATTTTTGACAGCAGACGCCGCATAGGGAAGCCAGAGAGTAACGGGGAATGCAGCGAACATCATCCAGAAAGCACAATACAGACACGATTTCCGCAGTCTTCTCGTCGTGCAGTAGGCGCTGACTCCATGGATCGCCTGGATCATGATGGCACCAACTCCCACATAGCTTGTCAACAGCAGGCAGCAATTCGAAACAGCCAATAGCACATAGTCTCGAGCGCGTGGTTTTCCATAGAGGCACCAGAGATAAGCCCCGCAGGAAACCATTGAAAACAGCCATATTCCGGCGTACATCTTGGCATCTCTGCTGTACCAGATATGAAATGAATTCAATGCGACCAGAGAAGTCGTCCAACAGATTGCCGGGGCAGAAAGCAGTCGCCTCCAGATAACGAAAGTCAAGGGAATCGCCGCAGTTCCCATGATCACGGATGCCAGCCTGATCGTGGCGATCGAATTATCGTCGGAAAGCTGCCTGATGAACCAGACAATCACGTAATGTAACGGCGGAAAAGGGCTGTCTCTCAGGTCCAGCAGAACAGCCCTCAGTGTCGGTTTGTCGGTTCGCCACACTGTCCAACACTCGTCTTCCCAGGGGCTTTTACCGCCGATAATGGCGACTCGAAGAACCAGTCCCACAACGACCGCGACGAGACAAAGTGACCTCAGAATCACTCGCTCTCGAGCAGAACATTCACGGTATTGTGTTAATTCAGCCACAGCAAATTCATCATCTACTTGAAGGGACCAGTTCGAATCAATCGTTGCCAGAATCCTCGGTCGTCTTTCCTTCTTCTGCCTTCCATTTCGGAAGCGACGCCCGCTCGCGAAGACGGTTCACCCGATCTTCGTCCATTTTGTACACAAACAAACAATTCGCCAGGATCGCATCGGGCTCGAATTCCCGATAAAACGTGTATGCGTTTTGAGGCATATTGTAGATCCGGCCTCGACTACCGTCGGAGAGGCCGATCGTCAAACCGGCAAGGTAATTGGCACTGATGATGTGAATGCCTGGGCGAGGCCCATAGCTGAGCACTTTGTTTGTTTCTGTAATCTCACCAAGTGTTCCAGGGAGTTCGTAGGGAATGCCCAATCGTAACGGTTCCAATCCGCCAAAATAGGCAAGTTGCACCGGTTCTTCTTGAGGGTTTTTCGCTAACCATGATCGAAGGGAAATCAGGCCTTGCCCCCAATCAGCGTTGCTGTCGGCCAGATAGAGATAACCCCACCTCGGGCCACCCGTAAATTCGTTGAAATACGATAAGAAAAATGGGCATGTTCGACCAACGCTGATCACATTGATCAGCAGTAATAATGTAAGGAGCAACTGCCGCCAGACTTTCGATTCGAAAAAGGCGATGCTTCCACCCATCAGCACAAAGGCGAATGGGAAAATCGGTAGCACATATCTCAAATGGGCATTCAATCTCTCAGAGAGACTCACCGACACCAGGTAGAATACAAGCGGCAAAATCAACGCGAAGGCATTCAGCCAGCCCATGCTCTTCACGTTTGCGTCGCTGGACGGCCTCAGGAAAAACCGCCGCCCGAACATCAGGATTCCAGAAATCCCCGCAATAACGAGCGTTCCAATCGGTGTTTTCCATAAAAGACAAAATAGATAGTAGGACCACCACCCGCGACCAACACGAAATTCCCCATTGAGGTAATTCCGAAACATGACCGTGTCGTTATCCTTCAATTGGTCATCAAGACCCAGAAGGTATTGCCCAGGAAACGGCATTGGAATGGATCCCAAGACCGTTCCCTGAAACCTGTTGACGCGTGTGGTCTTGCCCTGCGGGTTTTTCAAGTCTTTGGTCAACGTTTTGCTCAAGAAGTGATATTCGCACAGAGGTGTCCCCGTTTCGTCGAAGGCGTACAAATTATTCAGGACAAGCAGCGAAACGGAGATCAGAAGAAACGCGTCGAGTCCGAGCCGGGCGGCTGTATTGCGCACCGCGTCACCCGCTGTAGAAACAGGCAAAGGATAGATCGCGAGACGTATACCGAGGAGGCAGACCCAGGCAATCGGTAGTACAAAGCACGAGAACTTCGAAGCCTCAGCCAAACCAAGCAGGATTCCGCTGAGAAGTGCAAGTCCTTGACTGGGAGCGCGCAGATACTTCCAGAACACATACGTCGCATAAAACCCGATAACGGTCGCTCCCATATCGGGCGTCACCAGGCATCCGTGCGCTAAAATATTCGGACAGAAAGTCCAGAGCGCTTGCGCAAGCAATCCCCCCCGTGCGCCAAAAAGCTCGCTCGCCCAACAGAAGACAATGCGTCCACCCCAAACTGTAAAGATGACAACGACAAGCCGTGCGATTAGGAAGATGGTTTCATAGTTTTTCGGGTTGGCATCCAGAAAATCGGCAGCGAACTCAAAATCTGGCGATCGATTCCCCGGCCGATATTGAAAACTTCGATAATCCACGTTCGGTCCAAGCAACATCACCGGCACGGCACACAATTGCTTAATCAGCGGAGGGTTATGGTGATAGCACCAGAACTCTCCCGTTTGCCAATAGCTGATCCCTGCAGGCAGGTGCGATACTTCGTCAAACGTCACGGAATTCCAGCTGGCACCCAGCACCAGAAGTCCAGCTTGAACGAACATCAGGAAACAGGAAATCCGAGTTTCCAGAGTTGAACAACGAATTCGCATTTGAAAAAGTGAGAATCGAGAAAGCATTGATTACTGTCCCATTGGCCGATGTTTTTCGCGATACTCTCGGACATCTTCCTCGCGGATCTTGTACACAAAAAGCGTGCACCCAATTCGCGCAATTGGATGAAATTCTTTGAAGTAACCCCACTGTGATCCCGGACGGAAGAGGTCCGGCGCACCCACGACATAGGACCCTGGCTTCGGTTCACCTGGAGGGGTATGCATTGAGAGACCGATACAATTCCTGAATTCGTACATACCTCCAGATGCGATCCCATCGAGATCCACACCACGGTGCTCATTCAACCAGTCCTTCAGCAATAACAGGTTTTGGCCCCAGTCGAGGGTGCTGTCGAACCGACTGCACCCGATGAATTTTCCGGCATGTGAAGGACCACCAGTGAGCTCGTTAAAGTACGATAGCGAATGCGGAAAGTTGCTTAGGCTGCTACTTACGCCCCAGGCCAAAGACAGGTATACGATCGTGCTCGCAACGCTCGACGGTTTCGCACAGAATTTTACTGCTTGACTCGCCCAAATGAACAAAAACGGATAAGCAATAGTCACATAGCGTAAATGATTGGTAAATCCGGATTGTGAACTGACAAACGCGATCACCGAAATAGGAACCGCCAATACAAGAAGCTGTTCGAACCAATCCACCTCACGGCGAAATAGCCATGCCGAAAAACAACCAATAATAAGAAGACTTATAAATCCCAAGGGGGTCTTCAAAAACATGGCGAAAAGATAGTAGTACCACCACCCCTCGCCTCGTAACTCGCCCATCAAATAAGAGTCGTAACCACCGGATTCAAATTCACGTTTCTGAAAGTCAATTCCCAAAACGTAGTTTTTTGGCAACGGAACCGGAAGCTTGCCGAGTAGAGTCCCTTTAAAACGATTACCTGCTGGCAACCCGTCCACATCGGATCCCCCGTCACCGCGCAGTGTCCGGCTAACAAAAGTGAACGTTTCGAGTGGTTCACAGGTTGACTCAAAGGCGTAACCCAGATTCAATAAGTAAACAACGATGACACCAATCACCAGGATTTGTCGAAACTCTTGCCAAAAGTCCTTTGATATTCTTCGCTTCACAAACGCCCACTTGATCAGCCACAGCGCCGGCCACAACACAAGCAGCACGAGCCAGGTCGACTTGCACAACTCGGCGACTCCGAGGGCCCCCCCCGAAACAAGCGCCGTTTTCCATCCCGGGGATACCAGCCACCGTCGAAATGTATAAGTGGCAAACAGACCCGACGCGCTGGCGGCGAGATCGGGAGTATACATGGCCGCGTTCGCCAACGAATTCGGCTCAATACACCAGATCAGTGTTGCGACAAGTCCGGCGGTGACCCCATAAAGCTCACGCGACCATAGGAAAATAATAAGCGCAGCACAAACGCTGAATGGAATAAGCATCCAGCGACCCAGCATGAAATAGGTCACAATGTGATCAGGATTGTCCTGAAGAAAAGCGATCCCCGTTTGCCATTCGGGCCGTCCAGGAAACGCGGTTCGGTTTTCAATCCTCTTGATCGGCGCATGACCATAGATGACCGTCGGTATGGCCGCAATCATTCTCGGTATTGGCGGATTAACTTTGTAGAGGTCGAAGTCGCCAACCTCTAAATGGTAAACACCAGACACGAGATGCCCAACCTCGTCCCAAGTCGGACTATGGATGGCGGAACTATAACCAGCCATCTCGACATGCAGGGTCAGGATCAAAACCAGCAATGGAAGCCAATAGCCCGTAAGCCAGGGAAAAACCTTCTCAGGTGTCGTTTGCGGTCGATCATCTGATGCGCCGTCTTGTACGTTCATGGGTGAGCTACAGGTATGAGCGGCACTGGAAATGGTGTCAGCAATAACGGCGGCTCCAGACAAATGATTCCATTCAAACGCAGGACGTTAACGCGAATGTACGCAGGTTCAAATGGTTTTTCAACCAGGCAGCATCACAACATTGAAGGCAATTCTCACGCGAGTGTAGAACCTTCTCATTTTGCACACTTATCACATATTAGGTCCGACTTGGATTCGTCTTGCGGTGCTTCTGTGCCACAATTGCTCATTTTTGGGTTCGTCGTCGTATCAGGTAACCACTTTCGAAACTTCCAGAGCGTTTTGAACGCGATTACGGCATCCTTCAGTCCAATTTTCTTCCCCTCGCGGATACTTCGAGGGTGGTAGGTGATCGGGACTTCCACAAGCACCAAACCAAGTCGCGCTGCTTTCGCCGTCACTTCAGGACAGAACTCGAAGCGCTCACACGCCAGATTCATTCGATTCAGGTCTTCTCGACGAAACAGTTTGTAGCACGTGGCCTCGTCCGTCAGACGCAATCCGTACAAGCAGCGTACGGCCAGATTGAGCACAAACACGCCCAGGGCATAAATATTTTTTCGTTGGACGGTGAGATGTTCCTTCGCGCCCAAAACGCGAGAACCATAGACAACATCTGCGTTTTTGTTCTTCATCGCTTCGATCAGTTTGTCGATTTGTTCGGGATCGTACTCCAAATCCGCATCTTGAATAACGACTAATTCTCGGGTCGCGGACCCAAGCGCTGTCCGAATTGCCGCGCCCTTCCCACGATTCTCCGGATGAAACAGAAGTTTGATTCGCTCATCATGGCAAATGCTCGGCAGTAACTCCCGGGTGCCATCGCTTGACCCGTCGTCAACGACGATAATCTCAGAATCCAAACAGTGTGAATCCGCGACCTCCAAAACCCGACGGAGGATTGCATCAATCGTACGTATTTCGTTGAACACCGGAATGATGATCGAAATTTCCGAGCGTTTTGAGGAGATCATCGATTCCGCCAATGAATTCTTGATCACAGTGGAAACTGCACATATCCACCATATATTTGAGACAAGGCTGATGGTGGACTGATAAAAACTATCGTACAGTTGTGACGCAATTTCAAATCACCGATACATGTCGCATTTTCATGACATACATTTGGGAGCATCCGGGCCTTTAAGGATTGAATGTTTGTGAAATCTGCTCGACTTCACACCAGAGCCCTAAAAGTTGCGTCTTTCCACCCCAAATGCACTGCTCCTGGGATCCCCAAAAATTAATTCGTGAGCATCTTCCAAACGTTAAGAATGTATGCAGAAATTGTATTGACAGGCGATGTTTTGTTTTGTATTTTTATGTCGCTGTTTTTGTTTTGTGATGATTTTGGAGATGGCGGCCGACCCCGTGCTTGGATTTGGCGTGGTTCATTAAACTAGATGGCCAGGTTGTGATCGAGGCTGGAAGCCTCCGTGGATTGAACATCCACGGCTCGCCTGGAATTTCTGAAATCAACACCCGGCTACGATGACAATTGATCTTTGGCATCTAGGAAACAATTTTAAACACAGATCACCCCGGTGTTCGCTTGAAGCACAAGGTGATCCGTGGGCGGTTCGTTGTTTGACTGTCGGGTGCGGTCGAGGCTGTGCGAGGTCGGCAGACGCTCGACAGCGCACGCTTGATCGAACTTGGCCAAGTTGGCCAAGTTAGCCAACTTGGCCAACTTTTTTCGATGTTTGCGATGAGACTTTTGCGAGGTTCTGGTGGACCTCGAAGACTCGACCCACCCTACGCGATGGCGAATCCGGATGAAGTTGGCCAACTTCAAAACCGCAAAAGACCTACAAAACAGGGAACTTGGCCAACTTTGCCAACTTTTTTTCGATGTTTGCGATGAGGCTTTTGCGAGGGATTGGTGGGCCTCGAAGACTCGACCCACCCTACTGCTGCATCACCACTAAAAAGGTGGGTTGCCATCCAACGCGTGTGGCGATTTATGGCTTGATGATTCAGATCCAGAAGAGAAGACGGATTTTAACACGGAGGCACGGAGGTCACGGAGAAGACTTCAAACGCAGACAATTCACCGATCGTTTCCTCATTCGTGAATCTTGCATTCTCTGTGCCCCTCTGTGCCTCTGTGTTAATACGGTTTTCCGGTCGCTCAATGAAGGAATCGATGTTTTGCAAGAACCATTAATCTCATTAAGAATACGTAGACATGTGTGATTTTTTATCAATCTAATATAGTTACCCGCGTTGACGGACTACCGCCGCTTGAATTGAGAATCCGTTCCTGCTCCATAGTTGCGCAAACTCTCGATAGTTGCGCAAATGCTGTCATCGTCGATCAGCCTCGTCATTCGAGATCGGCGGCTGGAAGCTGCCGCTACGGCCTCGGCCATCGTCGCGCATCATCGTTGCGCAAATTGTGCGATACCTGAAATCTCGACAAACGCCCGCTTTCCGCCATAGTTGCGCAAGTTTGAAATCGAAAAGCACTAGCGAGCGAAGACGCACGCCAGTGGCACACTACTTCACGTTTACACGCCAGTGGCACACTACCCCACGGTTAAGTGTTGGCGGACTACTACGCGATGGTGACTCCGAATGACGTTGACCATGTTGGCCAACTTCAAAGTTGGAAAAATACTACAAAACAGGGAACTCGGCCAACTTTGCCAACTTTTTTTTGGGTGTTTGCGATGAAGCTTTTGAGAGGTTTTGGTGGGGCTCGAAGACTCGACCCACCCTACGACTTTTTCACGTCAGTCAAACAGGTAGCTGACTGATTCGTTGCGGTGAATTCGGCGGATTGCTTCGCCGAGTAAGGGTGCCACGGAAATGACTCGCAGGTTTGGCAGCATCTGATTGGGGCGCAGGGCCAGGCTGTTGGAGACGACAATTTCAACGATGGGGGCCGCCCTGAGTCGTTCGACCGCTTCGCCGCAGAAGACGGCGTGGGTTGCTCCGACGTAGATCTTGCTGGCTCCAAACTGCGCGACGGTTTTGACGGCTCCGACCATGGACCCGGCTGTCGTGATCATATCGTCGAAGATGATCGCGGTTTTTCCGTCGATGGGACCACCGATCAGGTTTTCCTGGCGAGTCTCAAATGCATTCGACCGACGCTTATCGACGATCGCGAAACTGCCACCCAGATGCTCGACGTGTTGCAGTGATCGTTTGATGCTTCCCTCGTCTGGACTGACGATTACCAAATTTTCCGTCGGAAAATTCAGCGAGCGAAAATAGTCGTCCAGGATTGGTGACGCATACAAGTGATCCACGGGGCAGTCGAAAAAGCCCTGGATCTGTGCTGCGTGCAAGTCCATCGCCAGGACGCGGTCGGCGCCCGCTTTTGTGATCAGATTTGCGACCAGTTTGGCCGTGATGGGGACTCGCCCCATATCCTTTCGATCCTGCCTTGCATACCCATAATACGGAATGACTGCCGTGATGCGTGCGGCGCTTGCTCGTTTGCAGGTGTCGATCAGGATCAGCAATTCCATCAAATTTTCGTTGACCGACGGGCCCGTCGGTTGCACGAGAAAGACGTCGCGACCGCGTACGTTGGTATCAAGCCTGACTGAAATTTCCCCATCGGGAAAATTATCGAGTGCAACAGAGCCCAGCCCGATGCTGAGATAAGACGCGATTTCAGCCGCAAGTTTCGGATTTGCGCGGCCACTCAGAATACAAAGTTCGTCATACATGAAATCGGGCGTTCGGCTGAAGTCGTGTGGTGGTTGCACCCAAATCGGGTCAACCTTTAGCCGCCGCATTCTGAAAGAAGCCTCGCGCAGACGCAAGCCCGATGTCGGTCTCAAACCAAATCGTCTTGACCGTTTTTCTCGAATCAAGGACAAGTCCGCCGGTTAACTTATTGGCCTTACGATCGCAGGGAGGCGTTCGTGCGACAGGTGGCTTCATTTCCGTGTGCGGTCAGTTTGCGGCGTTTATTGCCGCAGGCAAGTTTCGTTGGCTGTACAAACATTTGCGTTACCGACGCATTTGAACGAAGTAGCGAGGTTCAGGAAGGATCCCTGTTCGCAGTGATTCGCGGCACGCGCGTTGATGCACGTGAATTCATTCACGAAGCGATCGCTCGGGGTGCTTCGGGACTTCTGGTCGATACCCCCATAGCAAACTCGACAATCCCACAATGCGTTGTGACCGACGTCCGATCTGCATTCGCCAGGGTGTGCGAGTCGCTCTCAGGCGATCCGTCCCGACGACTGAGTGTCGCTGGCGTGACCGGGACAAATGGAAAAACGACAACCGCCTGGTTGATCCGCAACTTGCTGGAAAAATCGGGTCGACGCTGTGGTCTATTGGGGACTGTCGAGTACTCGGACGGGCTGCGAACGGGAGCATCGACGCTGACGACGCCGGATTCGAGATCGATGGCACAATGGTTGGGCCGCATGGTCCAGGCCGGTTCCTCGCATGCCGCGATCGAGTTATCCAGCCATGCACTGCATCAAGGCCGGTCCTCCGGAATCGAACTCGCCGCCGCCGTTGTCACCAACGTGACACAGGATCATTTCGATTATCATCACAACTTTGACGCGTACCTGAAGGCAAAATCGAAGATTCTTGAACTTGTTCGACCGGGGGGGATCGTCGCGTTGAACTACGATGACCCGGGCGCATGGTCGCTTCGAGACCACGTTGGCGATCGGTCGTCGTGCGTTTCGTTCGGACTGAGTTCGTCAGCCGACATCACTGCTCAGATTCGAGATGAATCACTTTCAGGAACGCGATTCCGAATGGGAATCCATGGCCGGTCAATCGATTGTGCGACACGACTCATCGGTCGTCACAATATTTCCAATATCCTGGCGGCGACGACCGCAGCGACTCACATGGGACTGACGCCTGAAGAAATTGTCGCAGGAATCGAATCGTTTCGTTGTGTACCGGGCAGACTGGAACAAGTTGATTGCGGTCAGCCGTTCGATGTCTTCGTTGATTATGCTCATACGGACGATGCACTTCGTCGTTGCCTGATCAGTCTCAAGAGTTTGACACCTGGTCGAGTGATCTGTGTCTTCGGGGCCGGTGGTGATCGGGACCGAACAAAGCGACCGAAGCTCGGCAATGCGGCCTTACTCGCCGACGTCGGAATTGTCACAAGTGACAATCCACGCAGTGAGAATCCGCAGGCGATTATCGACGAAATCGTCGCTGGAATGCACGACGCAACGACCCCTCCAGTCATCGAAGCCGATAGACGCGAAGCCATCAGCCAGGCTCTGTCGATGGCAGGACCGGGTGACTGCGTATTGATCGCAGGCAAGGGACACGAAAACGAACAGATCATTGGACCCGATCGTTTTCCTTTTGACGATCGGCAAGTTACGAGAGAATTTTTGCGAGACCGGTGGCAACCACTCGCTCGACCGCTCGAAAAAGTGAGCGCCTGACATGGAACGTTTCAGTCTGCAAGACCTGATGCAGGTCACGGGAGGTCGACTGCGAGAGGTCGATTCCGCAGACGCACGATTCGATCGAATTTCGATTGATTCGCGTGAAATTCAACACGGAGACGTCTTCTGGGCCTTACGAGGTGAAAATCATGACGGGCATGATTTCACTAAAGAGGCATTAGAACGGCACGCTCGACTCTGCGTCATTTCAGCGGACCGTGCGAATTGCGTGGCTGGTACCAGCTTGATCGTCGACGAAACACTTTCGGCGCTTGGCCGATTCGCCCGTTGGCATCGCAGTCGTCTGGACGCTCTTGTGATCGGAGTCACAGGTAGCGTCGGCAAGACGACAACGCGGGAACTGATTTTCGCGGCACTCAGTGGTCAATATCACGGAATCCGCAGTCGGAAAAATTTTAATAATCTGATCGGCCTCCCCCTCAGCCTGCTGGATCTTGATCCAGCACATGAATTTGCCGTCCTGGAAATGGGTGCTTCGCAAATCGGCGATATCCAGCAATTATGTGACGTGGCCCGTCCAGAAGTCGGTGTTGTCACGGCGATTGGTCCAGCTCATCTTCAGTCGTTCGGTTCAATGGCTGCCATTATTCAAACCAAGGGCGAGTTACTCGAACAACTTCCTTCAACCGGTTTTGCTGTGTTACCGGGAGACGACATCGTTCTGCGTCAAATGGCAGATCGGGCACCCTGTCCCGTGATTTTTGTAGGCCAGCATGATGATAACCAGATCCAGGCCACAAACGTCGAAGTCCACTCCGGAAGTTTACGATTCCGTTGCGAAGGGTTTGATTTTGATATCCCGGTAAATGGTCGACATACTCTTTCCAACGCACTGTGTGCAATTGCAATCGGACTCGAAATAGGTATTTCCACTCGCATCTTGTCATCGGGACTTGCCACGTTTACGCCAGCACCTGGCCGAGGTGGTTTAATCCAGATCGGACCATGGACGGTGATTGATGATACTTACAATGCCAGCCCGCTCTCGGTTGCTGCGTCCTGTCGATTTTTGAAAGACATCGTGATTCCGGGTGCTGGGCAGCGATTACTCGTGCTAGGCGATATGCGAGAACTGGGACCTACGGCTGCGTTTGAACACGAACGAATTGGGAACCTGGCAGCCGAACTTCGCGTTGATCGCCTGCTGGTTTGTGGGGAACATGCTGGAGATGTGGCACGGGGTGCCAAGCGAAGCGGAATGAATGCACATCAAATCGCCGCGACTAATGACACTGATACGTTGCTGGCGATTCTGGACTGCTGGCTTGAACCACGCGACCTGTTGCTGGTGAAGGGTTCTCGCTCAACACGAATGGAACGAGTCATCGACTGGCTGAAAACACACGCGGAGTCGCGGGAAGGAACGCACACAACCGGACAGCATCGCATTTGTGCGTGAGGATGAAAAAACGAACAGGAAGAGGAGTGATTCAATTCAAAATTCGAACATGACAGAGACGCCTGAAAATCGAATTAATCGATTCGATTTTCGATTCGTGTTTTTCTCTGTGGGTTCGACTGAAGTCTGCGGCCATGCCGCAGTGAGGTTCCGTCACGTGCGATCGGTTTGCGGAAGCCGATCGTCCGTCCGGGTCGCGCCGGACATTAACGTTCACGGTGATAAAGCGGTCTCTGGGTCGATTGCTTTGTCATCACGTCGTGACGGGACCAAAACCCGGGCGCTGGGCCTGTCCAGCCAGCGCCCGGGGATTTTTTAATCAACTGACAATGAACCTTTTCTGGGACAACTGAGTTTTTCAAGCAAAGTCATCTGTCAATCTGACAACTTCGACAGGTCTCCCTCTTTATTCATTCTGGCACGAGAATATCAATGAAACGATCACTGACACAAGTCGCGATAGCTCTCATCCTGTTCGGAATCGCGTTCACCTGGCAATCGTCCAATGCCGACGACGAAAAAGCCGATGCCACCGCTCGAACCGAGGCAGACGCGAAGCAACTTGAACTGATCGAAAGAATTGAAGCTCTGGAAAAGCGACTTGAAAAACTCGAAGCAGAAAGAATGCCCATCAGACAGGCGGATCATCGAGAATTGCCGTACGTTCCGACACCAGGAACTCTTCCGCCAGGCGGCCCCGACGAGGATTACACAGGATTCAAAAACACAAATGGTCAAACGTGGCGGATCAGGATGTTAAGTCATCGCCGGTCGGCCGATGGACCACGGTAGTCGTCATGTGTTAATTCGAATCCTTTCAAGAAAGCCGAGTTAACATGGACCAGTTACTCACCGGCATCCATCAGTTCCATACGAACGTGTTCCAGAATGAGCGAGAATTCTTCGAAACGCTTGTGTCTGGGCAGCATCCAAGCGCGCTGTTTATCGGCTGCTCGGATTCACGCGTTGATCCGTCTATCATTATGCAGGCTCAGCTAGGCGAACTGTTTGTCCTTCGCAATGCGGGAAACATCGTTCCTTGTCATGGTGCGTCGAACGGAGGGGAGCCAGCCACGATCGAGTATGCTGTGACGGCATTAGGGGTCAAGGACATCATCGTGTGCGGACATTCCGGGTGCGGTGCCATTCAGGCGATGTTACACCCGGAAAAAATGACCAACCTGCCTCTTGTACGAGGATGGCTGAGTCATGCCGAGGCGACTCGCCTGATCGTCACCGAGAACTATCCAAAATACCATGGTCACGAACAGTTAGAGATTGCCGTGCGCGAACATGTCCTGGTTCAGATTGAGAATCTTCAGACACATCCGGCAGTCGCCGTCAAGTTGCAGCGTGGAGAACTGACACTGCATGCCTGGGTCTATCAGATGGAAACAGGCGAGGTTCTTGCGTATTCGACCAAAGACGGCGGATTTGCCGCCCTTACCGATCTCGCTCCTCATGAAGCGAGCAAGCGCAGCGTTGCCAACCCTCGCAAGGCGACAAAGCCGGGCGTCAGGTCAAGTCGACGTAAGAAGGCATGACCAATCAGATATTCAGCGGAAGAATGAAAGCGGTTCCCACACAGTGATGTCCAAAATCGTGATAAGGTAAAATCGGAGCTGAGTTCTTCGGAAACCCTCAGATCACAATCAAGGCTCTCGACAGGCCAATATCCTTGTGGCAGAATTCGTGAATCGTCAGGCTTGCGTGGCAACCGAGACCGAAAGCGAATCCTGTCTTCAACGAGGAGAAGACCTTGAGACGGCATTTTCCATGCCGCGTTCCAGTCATTTGTTTCGCATCATTGTTTCTTCCGTGGTTACATTCGTCGCCGGTGAAGGGTGAGCAACCTTCGCACAACGTTATCTCGTATCCTCGTGACATTCGGCCTGTCCTGGCTGACAAATGCTTTCACTGTCATGGAACGGATGCCACGGCTCGAAAGGCCGATCTGAGGCTGGACCAGGAAGAATCGGCACATAAAGTTCGCAAGGGCAATGCCGCAATCGCTGCGGGGTCTCTAGAACGAAGTGAACTGATTCGCAGGATTTTTTCAGATCACGAATCCGAAAAGATGCCACCGCCTGAGTCGCCTCGACAACTTGCCGCAAATGAGAAGGAAATGCTCAGACGCTGGGTTGAGCAAGGTGCGAAGTATGAACGCCATTGGGCGTTCGATCCTCCACGTCGATCGTTACCACCCGAGGTTCGAGCGACCAAAGGCATTCAGAATCCGATCGACCTTTTCATTCTCGCCCGACTCGAACAGGAAGGTTTATCACCATCTCTTGCTGCGGATCGATCGACTTTAATTCGACGAGCGACACTCGATTTGACCGGTCTGCCACCGTCTCTTCCCGACGTGAATGACTTCGTCAACGACCATTCGCAAGATGCATACGAGAGGCTGATCGACCGACTGCTTGCTTCGCCAAGATGTGGTGAGCGACTTGCGCTTGACTGGCTCGACGCCGCTCGATTTGCCGATTCGGGTGGTTACCAGGGTGACATCTTTCGAACGATGTGGCCATGGAGAGACTGGGTCATTCAATCTTTCAATCGTAACCTGCCATTCGATCAATTTACGATCGCTCAATTGGCGGGCGATCTGCTGCCGAACCCAACCCGTGATGACCTGATCGCCAGCGGGTTCCATCGCAATCATCGGATCAACGATGAAGACGGCATCGTCCTGGAAGAATTCCGAGTCGAATATGTTGTTGATCGAGTCGAGACAACTGCCGGCGTGTGGTTGGGGCTGACAATGGGTTGCGCCCGATGCCACGATCACAAATATGATCCGATTACTCAGGCCGATTTTTATCGATTCTATGCGTTCTTCAACAGCATCGATGAAAGCGGTCGCGGACACGGGAATGCCCCGCCAGTTTTACGACTGACCACGATCGAACAAGATCGTCAAATACTCTCAATCGATCAAGAGATCCAATCACTTCAAGGGATCTCGCAGGGCCTGGGTTCTGATTTGACCAAGGCCACGGAAAAGCAACAAACTGTTGATCAAATCACTGCGGCCGAAAAGAAGAAAGCAGCGATCCTCGCCGCAGCACCAGTTACGATGATCATGCGAGAACTTCCCACCCCACGCGACACCTTCATTCTGACTCGCGGTGCCTACGACAAACCGAGTCAACGAGTGACGGCTGGATTACCAGACGCATTGTCGCCTCTGCCACCGGGGATTCCCGCCAATCGAATGGGACTTGCAAAATGGCTCGTTGATCCATTGCATCCGCTGACGGGTCGAGTCATCGTCAATCGATATTGGCAAATGACCTTCGGTGCCGGACTTGTCTCAACACCCGAAGACTTCGGGACTCAAGGCGAAGCTCCAAGCCATCCGGAATTATTAGATTGGTTGGCTACAGAGTTTGTTCAATCAGGCTGGGATGTCAAAAAAATCTTACGATTGCTGGTAACCAGTTCCACATATCACCAGTCATCGCGCGGTTCGGATGCGGGTTATCGACAAGACCCCAACAATCGACTGCTCGCTCGCGGTCCGCGTTATCGAATGTTGGCTGAAATGGTTCGAGATCAGGCATTAGCCGCAGCGGGGTTGTTAGACGAACGTCTTGGTGGACCGTCGGTATTGCCGTATCAACCGGAAGGCTTATGGAAAGAACTTGCTTCGGCAGGGCAGGAATATCCTCAAAGCCATGGGGCCGATCTTTACCGACGAAGCATGTATACATTCTGGCGTCGCACCGTACATCATCCCGCGATGGCAGCGTTCGATGCACCACCTCGCGAGATCTGTAACGTTCGACGAGCTCGAACCAACACTCCCATCCAGGCATTAGCTCTGATGAATGAACCAGGTTACTTTGAAGCGAGCCGCAAACTGGCAGAACGGGTGCTACTGAACGCCGAACCCGATACTGAAGCCCGATTGTCATACGCGTTCCGCCTTGTCACGGCGAGATCCCCGTCCCCGGATGAAATCGTGATCCTGAAAAACGAATGGAACTCGTTTCACCAACGCTTCTCGGCCCAACCTGACGCGGCCGCAAAACTTCTGACAGTCGGCGAATTAAAAGCGAATTCGAGCTTGCCAATCGCCGATCTCGCCACGATGACTGCGATCGCAAATTCCATTTTGAATCTCGACGAAGCCGTCACGAAAGAATAAATGGAAACGTCTGAAGAGAGGATTGAATGTTCCATGCGTAACTTTCTTCCAGCGTCCACACTCAAAACGGAGTCGACCCGACGTCAATTCCTGCAGCAAGGGGCAGGAGGAATTGGACTGCTTGCACTGACGTCTCTTTTACACGCCGACCAGGAACGAACCGCCGCAACAACACAACCGGGACCGGCACACATCGGATTACCTGGCTTTCCTCATTTCACTCCTAAAGCCAGACGAGTGATTTACCTGTTTCAATCAGGTGCTCCATCGCAAATGGATCTGTTCGATCCCAAGCCGGAACTGGCTGACCGTTTTGGCGAAGAACTGCCACCATCTATTCGTGGCACGCAGCGTCTGACTGGTATGACTGCAGGACAAGCAACGCATCCGGTCGCACCTTCAAAATTCAAATTTGCACAGCATGGAAAAAGCGGAGCCTGGCTATGCGAGTTGATGCCGCACATGTCCAACGTTGTCGATGACATCTGTTTTATCCGATCAATGCACACCGATGCGATCAATCATGATCCTGCGGTGACGTTCTTCATGACCGGTACTCAACAGGCAGGCCGACCGAGTCTCGGGGCGTGGGCCACTTATGGTTTAGGTAGCGAAAATTACGATCTACCGGCCTTCGTCTGTATGGTTTCTATTGGAACTGGACGACCGGTGGACCAACCACTTTACGACCGGTTATGGGGAAGTGGTTTCCTGCCGACGCATTTTCAGGGTGTTAAGTTTCGAGGAACCGGTGATCCTGTTCTGTATTTGTCTAACCCACCTGGGATGGAAGCCAGCGATCGACGAACAATGCTCGACGCAGTTACTCAACTCAACACTTTAAAGCTGAGGGATGTCCCCGACCCGGAAATCGCGACGCGGATCGCACAGTATGAACTTGCTTTCCGGATGCAGTCATCAGTCCCCGAGCTGGCCGACCTTTCTTCCGAACCGGAACACATACTCGATTTATACGGCCCGGATTCCCGCAAGCGAGGGACCTTTGCCTACAATTGCATTCTCGCCCGCCGCCTGGCCGAACGCGGGGTTCGTTACATTCAGTTGTTTCATCGCGGTTGGGATCAGCATCGAGACCTTCCCCAGCAGTTAACCGGGCAGTGCCGAGACACGGATCAGGCCTCGGCCGCATTAATTCTCGACCTTAAGCAACGTGGAATGCTGGAAGACACGCTGGTGGTCTGGGGAGGCGAATTCGGTCGCACTGTCTATTGCCAGGACGCATTGACGAAAGAAAACTACGGCCGTGATCATCACCCTCGCTGTTTCACGATCTGGCTGGCGGGGGGCGGAATCAAGTCGGGAATCACTTACGGATCAACGGACGACTACTGTTACAACATCACACAAGATCCCGTTAGCGTCCATGATCTGCACGCGACACTTCTGCGTTTACTTGGTGTCGACCATACTCGTCTGACCTTCAAATTCCAGGGACGATATTTTCGCTTGACCGACGTACACGGAACTGTCGTGCCGGCAATTCTGGCATGAAACCGTCATTCATGGCGTTCAGGGTGATACCGAGTTGTTAACTGGTCGGTCCGTGGAGCGTCGATTAGGAGGGAACCGCCGGGTTACACGCATCCTGTGTCAGATGGCTTAAGGATCGCGATATCGCCATGCTTGGTAGTGACCGAGCCAGTGACGTTGTCCCTTCGAGAATTGAAGGGATCGATTTTCCTGTTCAACTTTTAACGTTGCATGCGATTGGGATTCACATTTTCGACAACTGCGACCTGCAGGTGTTGAGCCAGACGCCCGAGAAACTGAAACAATCGGAATTTCTACTGTCCGCTTCGCCGCTGGCTTTCCCCGGCGGTACGGAGTCGCCGCTGAATCCCATTGCGACGTACTAGTTTGTCATTGGGCGTTTCACGGATCGTTTCGTACGGCTTGGTTTGAGCAACAACTTGATCGCATCGTCTTTAACGTAATCGGCGGGCGTCCTTCCAGATTTATTCGGGATGAACGGGTCAGCCCCGGCGGCAATCAATAATTGAATAATCTCAATCACCTCTTGTTGTTTTCCTGCGGTTCCAGGCGCACCTGTCGACGTGACCGCGCGGTGAAGTGGCGTCGAACCAGACTTTCGACAAACCTGATTCACGTTGGCGCCGTGCTCAATCAAGGCTTGTACTGCGATGGGGAATCGAAAGCGCACAGCATGATGAAGTGCGGTGACTCCGTTCTTGTCGCTGGAATTGACGTCGGCTCCGGCCGTGATCAGTTCGACGATTCGACGTCGTTGTTCCGTTGGATCAGGATTCCGCTCGGCACAGATTGCGGACAATTCTGAAATGGAGCTCACGGATTCCCTTTAGCCCTACAGGTTGAATCAGTTGAACAGCCCAAGAGTCCATCCGAGGAAAATCGAATAACTAATCACGAAAATCGTCCCTAGAATCGACTGCACACCAGTCAGATGTAATGGACGCTCGCGTTGTCCGGATCGCACAAACAGGTCCCAACCATAAAACCTCACAAATCCAGAAGAGAGACACGCCACTGCCAGCAAAAGGTAATGTGAAACTGGATTATCGCCAGGAATTTTTCCAAAGCAGAGATGACAGCCAACAAGAATCAAATCGGTCATCAAGGAAAACATGCAGATCATGACGGTCATGACAACGAAGGTCGAAAACACCGGAGGGGAATCGTTATTCATCGAATTCGCAATAGAAATTGGATTTCGGATTCTGTGAGGCATCAAGATTAAACCAAACTTAACACGGAATCCAAGAACGATATGGTCTCGACACTCGGCAGCAGTTGCGAATAGCGATTGGAATATGGTCAAATAGGGGTTCGTCGATTCATGCTTTTCAGCGAACTGACGATCAGCATCAAAACCACTTCTCGATGATTCAACAGGAGATGCACATGCGATTTCGGATGGGATGGATACTGTGTTCAATGATGTTCGCCATGCTCGGCGTATCAGATTCGATTCAGGCTCAAGATGGCTGGGAAACGATCTTTGATGGAAAGACGCTCGACAAATGGGATGGCAATCCTGAATTCTGGCGAGTGGAAGACGGGACAATTACCGGGCAGACAACCGAAGCCAAGGTCACAAAGGGCAACACCTTTATTATCTGGCGTGGCGGTGAAACTGCCGATTTCGAGCTCAAGCTGGAATACAAGATTATCAACGGAAACTCGG
Source organism: uncultured Schlesneria sp. (assembly GCA_903904835.1). GTDB lineage: Bacteria > Planctomycetota > Planctomycetia > Planctomycetales > Planctomycetaceae > Schlesneria. The sequence continues at coordinate 37,323 of CAIVEI010000006.1, forward strand.
GCATCCAGTACCGCAGTTTTGAAGTCCCCAACGAAAAGTGGGTGATCGGTGGCTATCAGGCAGACTTCGAAGCTGGCAACACTTATTCTGGTATCAATTACGGCGAGCGATTCCGTGGCATTCTTGCTCTTCGGGGTCAGAAGACTGAAATTGGGGCTGATCACAAGCCAAAGGTTCTGGAAACATTTGGCGACACGAATGCCATTCAAGAGAAGATCAAGAAAGAGGACTGGAACGAATACCACGTCAGTGCGAAAGGATTTACGTTTGAGCACCGCATCAATGGAGTCCTCACGTCAGTCGTGATTGACGAAGACAAGGCTGAACGTCGTGCAAAGGGTGTGCTTGCACTTCAGCTTCATGCTGGTCCACCGATGAAGGTTCAGTTCCGAAACATCAAGTTGAAGCAATTAAAGAGCGAAGGGACGACCAGCGGCACGGGGGCAAAAAAAAAGGCTTTGCTGATCGCGGGAAACCCGAGTCACGGCTTTGGTGCTCATGACCATCTGGCTGGATGCTCGCTGCTGGCGAAGCTGATCAATGAAAGCGGTCTTCCCGTCGAAGCCGAAGTCTTTTCGATTCAGAAACAGGGTTGGCCCAGTGCCGAGAAACTCGCTTCTGCCAATACGATCCTGATCTATTCCGATGGTGGAGGGGGACATCCCTTTAACAGCCATCTTGACGAACTTAACACACTTGCCGCCAAGGGAACCGGCATCGTCTGTATTCACTACGGTGTCGAGACGACAGCAGGAAAGCCAGGGGATGCGTTTCTTAACTGGATCGGTGGATACTTTGAGCCAAACTGGTCGGTTAACCCTCACTGGGTGGCGAATTACACTAAACTTCCGGTCCACGCGACGACTCGTGGTGTTCAGCCATTTTCGACGAATGATGAATGGTATTATCACATGCGGTTTCGAGAAAAGATGGATGGCGTGACACCGATTCTGACCGATCTGCCTCCGAAGGAATCACTCAGTCGTGGCGATGGTCCTCACAGCGGCAACCCTGAAGTTCGTAAGGCTGTCCTGGAACGCAAAGAACCACAGCACATGGCTTGGGCTCGTGAGCGACCAGACGGCGGACGTGGTTTCGGAACCAGTGGCGGACATGTTCACTGGAACTGGGGCAATGATCAATTCAGAAAACTGGTCCTCAATGCCGTTGTCTGGACTGCAGGTGCCGATGTCCCAACCGACGGTGTTCCTGCCGGTCATGTGACCGTCAATGATCTGCTTCAGAATCATGACGAAAAGATTCCCGATGACTTCAATCCGGCAATGGTTCAGGCAATGCTGGATCAATGGAATAAGAAGTAATCGCGTAACTCTGCCAAGAGGTGCAAGCCGAGTCGCTTGCACCTTGTGCATTTGACACGCGAGCACAATTTCAACAAGTCGAATGAAACCAGGGTGTGCGCTGTTCAGCGCACCTCGATTTGTTCGCACTCCTATTATGTGACGTTTCTTCAATCAATCAGATCATGTGTCTCGCAGTCGATGCTTATACGCGGCGCATACTCCCTTTCGACAACCGGAGCTTCGTTCTCATGAATCAGCGTTTTCTCGCCTCGTTCGCGATGCTTTTGGCCCTCGGTACGGGCGTTTTCGCTCAAGAACCGAAGTTTCAATCAAAGGTGATCAATACTTCGACTCCGGGACTTTCCATCGACATTGATGTCGACGTGACCGGAGCGAAAGAGCTGTACCTTGTCGTTCGCGATGCGGGTGATGGGTTCACCGCCGACTGGGCGGATTGGGCCGAACCTCGGCTGATAGGGACAGCGGGGGAGAAAAAGCTGACCGAATTGAAATGGAAGTCGGCGACGACCGATTGGGGACAGGTCAATGTGAATAAGAACGCCAACGGTGAACCGCTGAAAGTCGCAGGCAAGGCTGTGGAATACGGGATCGGAGTGCATGCCAATTCAGTTCTTGCATTCGACCTTCCTGAGGGCGTTACGCGATTCAAGGCTCGGGGTGCCATTGACAATGGTGGATCAGACCAGGGAGCATCCAGCTCGGTCCAATTCCTGGTCTTCACGCAAAAGCCTTCGGCGAAATATTTACAACCACCAGCAGGCGGACAGGCCAGTCGCGATCCTAAAGACGCCGTTGCTGCTTTGGACGTCGCTGAGGGACTCGAAGCGACTCTTTTCGCCTCCGAGTCATCCGGGATGCTCAGTCCATCTGACATTGATGTCGACCATCTCGGTCGAGTCTGGGTTTGCGAAGTCGTGAACTACCGCCATCGTCAAGGTGAACGAAAAGAAGGTGACCGAATCCTGGTCGTCGAGGACACCAATGGTGACGGAATCTCTGACAGACAGACCGTCTTTTTTCAAGGACATGAAGTTGATTCCGCCCTCGGGATTTGCGTCCTGCCAATCCCATCGGGTAAAGGGACCAAAGCCATCGTTTCATGTGCTCCGAATGTCTGGGTCTTTACCGACGAAGACGGCGACCTGAAAGCAGACAAGAAAGAAGTCCTTTTCACCAACGTTGGCGATCCACAACACGACCATTCGACCCATGCCTTTATCTTCGGACCTGACGGCAAACTGTATTGGAACGTTGGCAATACGGGACATCGTGTATACGACAAAAATGCCAAACCGGTCGTCGATGTTGCCGGACACGAAGTCAATGACGGTGGCAAGCCCTACCGTCAGGGGATGGCATTTCGCTGCAACATGGATGGCTCGGAATTCGAGGTGCTCGGCCACAATTTCCGAAACAATTACGAATTAACCGTCGATAGCTTTGGTACCGTCTGGCAGTCGGATAACGACGATGATGGAAATAAAGGGGTTCGAATCAACTATGTGATGGAGGGTGGCAATTTCGGTTATGTGGATGAAGTGACCGGAGCGGGCTGGCAGACACCTCGTACGAATATGGAAACCGAGATTCCATTGAGACATTGGCACCAGAATGACCCTGGCGTGGTACCGAATCTGCTTCAAACCGGAGCTGGATCGCCAACCGGGATCTGCTTTTACGAAGGGACGCTGCTGCCCGAAATCTTTCAGAATCAGATCATTCATTGTGATGCTGGCCCCAATGTTGTCCGGGCCTATCCTGCCAAGAAATCAGGCGCAGGCTACAAAGCAGAGATCGTCGATATCCTGTACGGTGCTCGTGATAACTGGTTTCGTCCATCGGATGTCTGCGTAGCACCGGATGGTTCTTTGATCGTCGCAGACTGGTACGACCCAGGTGTCGGTGGCCATCGTATGGGTGATGTCGATAAAGGCCGACTGTTCCGCGTCGCCCCGCCCAAGTCACCTTATAAGATCCCGAAAGCCGATGTTTCGACAATTGCCGGAGCGATCGAAACGCTTAAGAACCCAAATCTCGTTGCGCGGTATGTGGCATGGACGGCGCTTCAATCGTTTGCGGCGACCGAACCGGACAAAGTCGGGGCTGCACTGACAAGCGTATTTGAAAGCGATGCTAATCCTCGCTATCGAGCAAGGGCATTGGGGGTGCTTGCAAAGATCCCTTCTTACCGAAAGAAGTCCATTACGGCCGCAGTGAAAGATAAAGACTCCGATATTCGAATTGCGGCTCTCAGATTGGCTCGACAGAAACTCCCTTCAGCCGAGGAAAAGTCTAATACTGAAGAGTTGGTGAATGTTCTCAAAACGCTGGTTGAGGATTCGTCATCGCAAGTTCGGCGTGAATGTGCGCTTGCTTTACGTCTCTTGAAATCATCACAGAAGGCTGAGCTCTGGGGCAAGCTTGCCGTATTGCATGATGGCATGGATCGCTGGTACCTGGAAGCGCTTGGTATCGCTGCCGATCACGACTGGGATGCTTGTCTTGCTGCGGCCCGAGGCGAAGTCGGCAATCCAGACCCTTCAGATCTTGCCGCCAGTCCTATCGCGAGGGACATCATCTGGAGATCACGCGGCACGTTGGCACCGATCGGATTGGCGTATTTGCTCAAATCTGATCGAGTCTCGGAATCAGACGCACCACGGTACCTGAGAGCTTTCGATTTCTTATCGGGACCTGGCAAAGACGCCGCACTCATCGATCTCGCGTTTGGTAAATTCGGTGACGAAGCGAAAACAAAGTACGTGAATGCGGAAGCAATCAGCAGGTTGCCATCCTTCGATATCACGAAGAATTCCGATCATCTCGCGGCCATGAATCGCGTTCTCGACGGCATGAAGGGCCAGTCTCAATTTGTGACGTTGATCGAGAAATTCAATGTCTCCAGCAGATTCCCGGAACTGCTGGCGCTGGCTCAAGCCAAGCCTGACGAACAACTGAGTATCGACGCCATTCGCGTGTTGCTCAAGAAGGGCCAGACGGAATTGCTGAAAAAGGGACTCAACACAAAAGAAGGGAAGACGGCTGTGGCCACTGCAACGGCACTCAGCAATTCGGGTGACGCCTACGCCGCCGAATTGTTGATACCGCTGGTCAGTAACGACCAGCTACCACTTGATCTTCGACGTGAGGCCATCAAGGGGGCCTCGCAATCGAAACAAGGCGCTGCCGAAGTTGTGAAGCTGGCCACGTCCAAATCGTATGACGAATCACTGGCACCAGCGTTATCCGCTGCGCTCCATAGTTCGACGTTTAACGACGTTCGGAACGTTGCGGCGCAGATCTTTCCGCTGCCACCAGGAAAAGACTCCAAGCCGCTCCCCTCGCTGGGAGAGTTGGCTCAGCTTAAAGGGAATGTCGGCAACGGCCAGAAGCTCTTCGCAACAACCGGTAAGTGCAACACCTGTCATGTTGTGAACGGCGAAGGAAAGGAAGTCGGCCCTAATCTTTCCGAAATCGGTGCCAAGCTGAGTAAACAGGCGTTGTTCGAATCGATCATTTTCCCCAGTGCCGGGATCAGTCACAATTATGAATCGTGGACGATTGCATTGCACGATGGAACGACGCAAACCGGCATCGTCATCAGCGAAGATGCCGAGAAGTTAAGCCTGAAAGGAATTGATGCGATCGTTCGCACATTCCCCATCAAGGAGATTGATGAACGAGCCAAACAAAAGATTTCGCTCATGCCTGCCGACCTTGCCAAGCTGCTTTCGAAGGAAGAAATGGCGGACGTCGTTGAGTACCTGACGACGTTAAAGAAGGCAAAGAAATAGACCAATGAGCCGTAATTCCGAAGTTTCGCTTGCACCACGATTTCAACTCGCCGACTTCGCACCGCTGATCAGTCTGGCAACGCTCGTCATGGTATTCTCGGTCGTTGCCAGCGACTTTCTGAGCTTCGGTGCGCTGTCGTTGATATTGAAGCAGGGAGCCGTCCTCGCGATCGTGGCAACCGGTCTGACGTTTGTATTGCTCTGCGCAGAGATCGATCTCTCTGTCGGGATGGTAGCGCTGTTGTCTGCCTGTTTGTGCGGCGTGCTGTGGGAATCGCCGCTCGCGGCTGGCCCGAAAGAGGTTAACGGGACCGCAAACGTTTCGTTGATGATGACGGCAATCGTCATTCTGATTCCGCTTTTTATCGCTCTGCTGATGGGGCTGACGTCGGGATGGCTGACGATTTCTTCTGGACTGCCGAGTTTCATCATCACATTGGCCATGATGAATATCGCCTTAGGTCTGGCTCGGTTTCTCACGCGAAGTCAGAAATTTGCTGTCCCTCCCGTCCTTGGCCAAGTGGGGAATTCGTCTTTGTTTGAGATAACCGTTGAGCGACTCGGCACCTTAAGTGTTCCACAGAGCGCTGTGCTGGCAGCCGTGGTGATGATTGTGGCTCATCTGGTGCTGCAACATACCCGGTTTGGCCGGTATGTCTACATGACTGGTGGGAATCGCCAGGCTGCTCGACTGGCGGGAGTCAGGACCGAGCGGATTGTGATCGCGTGCCTGGCAATCTGTGCTGGAACGGCTGCATGCGGGGGCATGGTTAATTCAGGCCGCATGAATAGTGTCAGCCTTGATCAGAATGCCGACTTACTGCTAGATGCCGTGGCATGTGTCGTTCTGGGGGGCACGAGCCTGTTCGGTGGCGAGGGAAGTATCGGTCGAACTCTCGTGGGTGTTCTCAGCTTTACTGTGCTTAAAGTAGGCTTGAACCTGACGAACGTGGAACGACTGATCAAGCAATCGCCGCTGTCGCCCGGCTTAAAGGAAGCATGGCTGAAAGCCAGTTGGGTCACTCAGTTTGATCTGCTTCGACCGTTCCTGTTAGGAATTGTGCTGTTGCTGGCACTCGTGATTCACGGACGGTTGGTCAAACATCGCAGCAATTCCTAGTCATATCCGAATGAAAATGAATTAGTGATGTTTTGCAATGTCGAGGCAAAGCAGGTGATCTTCGCTTCGCAAGAATAGCCGTCCATGGGAAATGACGGGTGCTGCCCAGGCGGGATAATGAATTTGAGGATATGTTGCCCGGCCAAGTTCTTCGTACTTTTCACGACTGAGTTTTGCCAGCACCAATATCCCTCGTTCGCCCAGCATCACAAACTTGCCATCCACGGCGGTCTTTGAGCCACGACCGAAAAACGTCGCCGGTTTACCTGCTGCATCGACGATTTCACCGTTTGCTCCCGATCGAAGGTCGGACACCGGCCCGCTATAGCCGTTCGTTTCCCATTCGAGTGTTCCCGTCTTGAGATCGACACATTGGAGCGTTGCTTCACCTTCATGACGTCCGCTGAAGCCGTAGACACACCCATCTTGATAAATGGGGGTCGACCAATGCGTCGACATGCCTCGTTTATTTCGCCAGACAACGTCAAAGTTCTGGTGATCGGGATGAATACGAAGGAGTGCCGCGCCAGTTTCGTATGCGGCAGACAAGAAGACCATATCGTCCACCACGACTGGACGTGCCGCATTTACGGATTCATGGACACGAGCTCGAAACCAGTATTTGAATCGGACGTTTCCGTTTTCGGGGTCGAGCGAAACCAATCCCTGGCGAACCAGGCAAAGCAAATGTTTTGCCCCATGGATCGTGGCTATGAGTGGCGACGAGTAACTCACGACCATCTCTTCGCCGGTCCATTTGTACGGTTTTCCATTCAGATCGGTATCGGCGCCATCCCAGGTCTTTTCTCCGACACTCTCCCAAACCGTCTCGCCAGTCTCGGCATTGAAAGCAACGACACCAGAATTGGGTTGCCCTCCAACAAGTACGATCAACAAGTTGCCTTCAAGAATTGGGGTGCAACCGGCTCCAAAAAAGTGGTCGGGAACCTTCCATTTCTTCGGTGTATCGCATTCCCAGATAGGCTTTCCGGTTTCCAGATCGAGGCAAACCAGCCGTCCCTGAGCACCAAACGTATAACACTTTGTTTTCGTCAAAAGTGGTGAACAGCGCGGTCCGTTGTTATAGCCGTAAGGATCTGCGAAATCAGTTTCATACTCGTATTTCCAAATTGGCTTCCCGTCTTCAACGTTTAAACATTCGATGACGTCGAGATCACGTAGACGATGATGAACAACAGCTCGGCCATTCAGAATCGACGGAGAACTATAGCCCTTCCCGATCCGCTTTTCCCAAATCACTTGCGGGCCGGTCGCAGGCCATTCGTCCATCAATCCCGTCTCATCGGAAACACCAGTTCCATGAGGACCAAGAAAAACCGGCCAGTCATGGCCAGATCGGTCGTTAGAGATCGGGTTTTGCTGAGGCTCGTTGACTGCGTCTGGTTTAGCTGCTTCGCTGGATTGGGCAACCGGGGAACCACGGTCCAAGGATGTCGTCGAATGACATCCTGATCCAATGAAACAGAGGCAAACCAACGTCAAACGAATCGGAATTTGCATCGAGGAGCTTCCACGGAATGAACAAGCAACCGAAGGCACTCAATCGTCGGGCCGGAGACGATCGCAACCAGACACGAACGTCCAGTCAGTCTCTTTCCGGAAACGACACGCCAAAAGCAGCCATGCACCAATCGCAGCCTGTCTCAACTAGCGGTTAAAATCACCAGGGTTGCCGAAGAGGCCTCCGCCACTGCCCATGGTTTTTCCGCCGCGCAGCGGCTCTTTACGTTTCCGCTCGTAGGCCTCACCTTTGCCAGGTGCAAGATCTTCGTCTTTCGGCTTTTCAGGCTTTTGCTTCAGGGCCTTCAATGACAAGCTGATCCGTTGGCGGTCACGAGCAACTTCAAGGACCTGAGCCTGGACTTCCTGACCAACATTGACGACGTCGGTGACTTTGCGAATTCGCTGATGATCCATCTCGCTGATGTGAATCAGGCCTTCAACGCCTGGCTCCAGTTCAACGAAGGCACCGAAGTCGGTTGTTCTCGTCACTTTGCCTTTGACTTCTTTTCCGACAGCATAAGTGGATTCGACACTGCCCCAGGGGTTGTGGGACAACTGCCGCATTCCCAAGCCGATTTTCTGTTTTTCGCGGTCCAGCGACAGCACGACCACATCGCACTGCTGACCTTCATTCAAGACTTCAGACGGGTGCTTGACTCGAGTCCAGCTCATTTCTCCGATGTGAAGGAAGCCGTCAGCCCCCCCCAAATCGACGAACACACCATAATCCTTGATCGTCTTCACTGTTCCGGAAAACTGCTGACCGACTTCGACTTTTTCCCAGAAAGCACCAGCAAGTTCTTTCCGCTCTGCGATCATGACCGATCGGCGACTGACGACGAGGTTCCGCTTCGCGGGATTCAATTCGGTAATTTGCACAACGAGCTTTTGACCGACAAGAGCATCCATGGAGGTTACGAATCCAAGATCAACCTGGCTGGCAGGCAGAAACGCTCGCAAGCCGCCGACGGTGACTTCAAGTCCACCCTTGTTCGTCTTGTTGACGATACATTCCGTAACCTGACCGACGGTCAGTTCTTCCCAGTTACCGCGTGCTTTTCGAGTTGCCTTGGGAAGATTAACAAGAATCACGCTGTTTTCAGGATCGTACTTTTCAACAATCACGAGAAACTCTTCACCGACGCGAGGCTGTTTTCCTTGCGGAAATTGTCGTGCAGGAAGGACCCCCGGCGAGCGGTAGCCAACTTCGCAGAAGACGTCGTCGGCGGTGACGCTTTGGACCTTTGCCTTCAGCTTGGTGCCAGCCTCTAATTGATCTTCCGAGGCTGGAAGCTCTTCGGCGGTTGATGACGGATTTGGTGTTGCGGCACCAACAGGGGGCGCCGTCGGTGCAGTCATCTGACCGGACATCGCGGCATCGATTTCTTGTTCAAGCCCGTCATCCAGTGACACCTGTTTTGGAGGAAGCTCGATCTGGCCAACAGGTCCTCGCGATGTGATCGCGGCCTCGGTTTGTGCGGCAGCGGCAGCCGCAACAGCAACGGCTTCGGTTTCGACTTCTGCCCCGATGCTTCCGACAGCGCGTGTCTGGTGTTCGTCGATATTGGGGTTGAGCACTGGGCGCTTGCGAGGTTCTTCGCTGGCCACAGCGACCGCTTCGACTGACGGTGCTATTGGTTCGACGGCGACAGCAGCGGCCACTTCTGCCGTGTGTGCAATCGGCTCGGCAACAGCGACAGCCGCATTTTCGCTGGTTTCCACTGCCGCAGCAATAACCTCAGCAACGGGGGAAGCAACCACAGTTTCGTGTGCAACTGCCTCGCCATGTGCAGCGTGGCTGATCGTCTGTTCTGCATGTGCTTGCTCGATCACAGGCACCGTCTCTTCACCATTCATCGTACCAACCCTAACTCGTCGAATGACTCGCGCATCGCCGAATTGCGATGCGCTGAAATGTGATCTCATTGAATGCGGACTTCGAACAACGGGCGAACGCCCCAAATCATTTTCGAACCCGTCCGTATCAATTCTTGTCGATCAATTCTTCTTTACGGTAATCGAATCGGAAAGGGAAAACCAGTTTCCTACTCTTTTTCACAGAATTCTCACCAAACGAATTTATAAATTTATAAATCAGGCATCGGCACTGGGGCACCTGGAATCGGAACGATTCGTTTCGGCACGTTAACGACGGGTGGTCCAAATGGCATCGGCATCGGATCGGCATTCAATTTCGGTATTTCGGGAACCAGGGCAGGTTGCGGCCCTTTGGCAATCCCTGCCGGCGAATTCAAGAACGATGCGATATGACTTGCATCACCCTTTCGCTTCATCCGCATCGCCGCTTCAAAAAATTCCTGCCCTCGTGGATCTCCCTCAAAATGCAAGACGACGCCAAGCAGAAATAACCGATCAGGATCTCGATAATCGTCCTGGACCCAATCGGTCAGCTTACTGACGATCGACGATCGAACGATTTGGCTGTCAGGCCCGAACAACGTTGAAGAAAATTTGCCCAGCTTTGGTATCGTCGGATCGATATGTAAAGCACGTTTAAACTCACGAATTGCCGGTTCGTACCTTAACATCGCCACCAGACACATCCCTAACCTCAGATGGGCGTCGGCGCGATCCGGAGCGGCATCGACCGAGCTGCGGTAGGCCGCCCAGGCATCTGCCCACTTCTGTTCTCTCAGTTTTTGATCACCCCGCGTTTGATGTTCGAGGCTTTTCAGCCGAGCTGCCGCACTTGAGGGAACCACAGGGACTTTCGATGGATCGAAGGGAACTGTCGCGGGAGTATCCGGAATGCCAATGGAAACAATCTGCGTTCTCTGAAATGGAACATAAGGGGTCGGGTTAACCGGCTGATACCGCACGTAACCCGGCCCAACGTAACCGCTATACCCCAGCGCCGGATTGATTAACAACGGTTGCGGGCTTCTCAAATAACCATAATGGCTGAAGCAATGTTGGGCATCAGCATTCAGCGGACGCAACAGAAAAAAGGAGCCAAAGAATATCAACCAGCATCGTGCCACAATCGAATTCCTTTGCGTGAGATGCAATCTTCACGCTGGATGTATTACCAAGCCTTGAAATTTCAAGAAATTGGCGAATACCAACCATTATGAAGCAATATCTCAATAGGTCAACAACTTCGAGAGATTTCAGACTCTTCGAGCCCGATGTTTTTGAAACACCGATCCGCTTGGCCAGAATTGTGATTGCCGTTGCCTTGTTCTGATGAATGATCCGCATCCATTGAGTCATGACGTGCCGCCGGATTAAGATACCGTCAGATTCGATTTACCAAACAAAGGAAGTGACATGTTTGACGGACGGTTTCCGACGGTGCTACTTTTCGGCGCCCCTGGTGTCGGGAAGGGTACGCAGGGGACTATTCTTGGGCAGATCCCGGGATTTTATCACCTGTCCTGCGGTGACGTCTTTCGGTCACTCAACATCAATTCCGCAGATGGTCGAGAAATTTATCAGTTCAGTTCGCGTGGCCAACTGGTCCCGGACGAACTGACCGTGCGAATCTGGACCAAGGCGCTGCACGGGCACATTGCAGTCTCGCGTTACAAACCGCCGGACGAGTTTCTGATCCTGGATGGAATCCCGCGAAATCCAAACCAGGTCGAAATGCTGAAAAATACGATTAACGTCCTGGCGATTATCCATTTGATCTGCCTGGACGAAGCTCAAATGATCGATCGTATCAAGCGCCGAGCAATCCGCGACAACCGTGCCGACGATGCCAACGAAGATATCATTCGCACGCGTTTTAATGTTTACCGTGCCGAATCAGAACCCGTTATCAATTGTTATCCCAAGGAATTGATCAAGTGCGTTGATGCAATGAAGTCCCCACCGGAAGTCCTTGTTGAAGTCCTGCAGCACTTGATCCCGATTCGAAATACCTGGCTGGCGGATCTGCCCGAATCGCCGCTGTAACGCAGACGATCGGACTGGACAGTCTCTACTTCTGCAACGCTTCAATTGGCCATGAGTTGAGCTGTCCAGCAGAGTCACCGGAAACAACTAAGCTGCCATCGAAGGTCAGCACGGCTTGTAACGGCAAAATTCGAACTCCGGAAATTTGAGAATCATTGGCCTTACTCGAATCCGGACCGAAGGACTTCAGCAGATTTCCATCACTCGCCCATAACCGTACAGTTCGATCACGACCGCAGGTCACAAGCTCGCCGCCAGGACCGAACGAAGCGTCAAGCACTCCGTTTGCAATCTTCCCGAAAACCCCTGCGGGGCGTCGAGGCGGATGGGCGTCGGCTTTTGAAAATGCAGGCCAGCCTTTGGCAACGTCCCACCAGACGATCAACCCATCTTCACCGCTGCTTGCCAGTACCTGACTGTCGGAACGCCAGGAAAGTGATGTGATCGAAGCCTTGTGTTCCGAAAGCGGCAACACGACACCGCCACTGGCGGCGTCCCAGAGATGAATATTGCCAACTCGGTCTCCGGTGGCCAACAGCTTACCATCGGGACTGTACGCGATCGCCGTAATCCATTCTGTATGTTTTACGAGTGAGCGAACCAGCGAACCATTCTCCGTCGAATAGACTTTAACCACCCTGGACGAGCCACCAATAGCAATCTGTTGTTCGTCAGCAGATAAATCAGCAGCGAGGACAACATCGGTTTCGTTCCCTATCTCAGCAAGCCGCCTTCCGCTTTTGACGTCGAATAGAACAGCCACTCCGTTTTGAACCGGTCGCCCACCCGCAGCTAAAAGTACCGATCCCGACTGGTTGAATCGCAAAAGATGAGGTTCCCCTTCTGGAAACGGAACCGAACCAATCAGGTTTCGAGTCGACGGGTCCACAAAGTTGATGCGCTCATACGATGAGACAGCGATCAGTGGTGCACGCGGACTGGCCGCAAGTGCGATCACAGGGAACGGACGAATCAATCTGGCTGATTCGATCAATGGTAAATTCTCGGGCATCGGAGGCGGGCCACCACTTTTTGCGACAGTCGTCGGTGTGAACCCCAGCTTTCGGGTCGCCACCGGGCTGCTGCCGGAACTCTGCCGAAGTCCGGTATCGATCCATGACTTGATCAGTGCGATCTGCTCTTTCGGCAGCGGATCGTTTTTGGGAGGCATTCGGGCTTCGGGATCTTCTTCCGTAATGGCCTTAAAAAGTCGACTGGAATTTGAACGACCCGCGACGACAACTTCGCCGCCACTTCCTCCCTTTCGAACCGATAAATAACTGGCAAGATTCAACCCGGCTTCCTGTTTCGAGTCGCCATGACACTGCAAACAGTGTTTCTTGAAAATCACTGCGACGTGATCGTCGTAAGAGATCGGCGTCACCTCTTCGGCGTGAACAACCAAACAAAACGCCCAGATGATCGTGGATGTCATCATGCTCTGGTTAAAAATATTCCGCATGTATCGCGACCGCATTTTTCCGTAACATCGCTGTAAACTTCTGTTCGACTGCGCTCTTAACTTCGATGGCGGCCTAAAAAAACAACTGCGTATGGCGAGCAACGCATGTTTGGGAAAAACAGCAGATTGACATTGAGCAAGTTGTAACATCGCAGTTTTCATGATGAATGACGTCAGTGGTTGAACGCGAACTCAGTCGAATTGAGCAGACTCCAGAGAATGTCTTCGTACACGGCAGGGTCTTTTAAAGAATCCCCAATCAGTGCTCGCATCGCTGCCGATTCATCGCTTTTTGGTTGCCGTCCGAGTGCTCTCACAAAGAGTTCTTCGATGATCTCGTCCGGACCCGCCTTCGATTCAAGCAGTCGCTTCATCTCACCATTCGCACTCAGTCGATCTCGAACAGAGTCTCCAACCGCCATGTGCAACGTTTGTGAAAGGGTCGGCTCTCGCTTGGTTTCACACGCACAAACCGTTGCCCGACTGGAACGACCGAATGTCGCGAAGAACGAGTCACCAAAATGTGGCCCATCTGTGTCGCCCGATTCGCGCGGATAATACTCGATGGCTCGGGTTCCGTCCGGAAAGCCATTAAACCGACGAGGCACACCCGTCACGGCCACAATGGAATCCAGTAGCACGTCGGCCCTTAAGCGACGCAAATGGGCGTGTGAGAACTGACGCGTGTCGCGAACATTTGATTCATTCGGCCTGGCGCTCAATTGATAAACTCGCGAATTACAGATGTCGCGAACAACGCTTTGAAGATCGAACTTCACGTCCACCAGTCGCTTGGACAAGGCTTCCAGCAGCGGGCCATTCACCGGGGGGTTGCTCGCACGTACGTCGTCGACCGGTTCAATGATTCCGCGCCCCAACAACTGAGCCCAGATACGGTTCGCGAGATTGCGACTGAACATCTCGTTTTCTGGTGCTGTGAGCCACAAAGCCAATGTTTTGCGAGGATCTCCGCCAGCCGGAACGGGCTCAACACTTCCCAGTGTCTTGGCTGGCATGGGCCGACCATCGACCAGATGTTTCGCTGGAGGTGCCGAGGTATCACAGAAGATGCGTCGTTCACGCGGTTCGATTCCTGGCTTTCGTTTCATCCCGGTGAAAAAGCTCACGAACCCATAGTAATCATCTTGAGTCCACCGATCGAATGGATGATTATGACACTCGGCACATTGGATCTGCACGCCAAGAAATGCCTGCGAAAAATCGGCGGCAAACGCTTTGGGTTCGAATTGAGGCTTATGAACCAGCATCGTGTAAAGATTCACGGGTCCGTTCGATAAATTGCTTCCTGACGCATCGACCATCTCGGCGATAAACTCGTTGAGTGGTCGGCGAGACCGCATTTGCGTCCGAATCCACTGGTAGAAGGCGTCAGCCGCTTTAACGTCAGTTGCAACCGGTGCGTAGTTTCCCCCAATTACCCGAAGCTGTTCGGCCCACAGTGCCGTCCAGAAATCTGCGAACGCTTCGTTTTCGAGAAGCTGATCAATCTTGATTGCGCGCTTGTCGGAACGAGCATCCGCCATGAATTCACGATACTCATGCAGCGTCGGCGGTCGCGCAATAAGATCGAGTGTGACTCGCCTTAGAAAAGTCTCGTCATCACACAGGTCTGAGGGGACCACTCGTAACTTCTTCAGTCGGTCGAAGACCAATTCATCAATGAAATTGACGGCAACGGGATCTGGCCACTGAAACCTTGCTTCCGGCGGAAGCACGATGACCTCCGCTCCGACCGTGAAACGACTGAATCTCGCGAAAACGTTGGTGTCACCTGGCCCCACAGCGGTCACTCGACCATCGGCATCGATCCTGGCAACACTGTCATTGTTTGAGAAAAAACGAGCGAGCATGGTGACGTCTCGCGTCGAACCATCGCTGGCAACGGCTGTGACCGTCAATGCCTCGCTCGATTCCGCTTTCTCAAACACCAGACCATTCCTGGAAAGGACGACTTCCACGGTATTCGGAATCTGGCCGATGTCATCAGGGGCACCCGCTTCAATCCACTGCAACACGGTCTTGTAATAATCACTCTCCTTGCTGAAGAGTTTGCCGCCCGTATGCGGCACTGCTCCCGTGGCCTTCAGCAGTAACAGGCTCTGTTCAGGAACGGCGACGTTGACACGGCGACCGATCATTTCGTTCACAACACGTTCGTAGTCACCTTTCGGGTCGTACCCAAACAGCGAAAGCATGAACCCATCTTTCCCTCGCGCCGACCCATGACACGTCCCTGCGTTGCATCCCGCGCGAAAGAAAATGGGCATGACGTCGCGACGAAAACTCGGTTCCGACGAACGGACGGTTAATGGAAGAAACAACGACACGAAAAGCGCGAACGTTCCGATCGTCAGGCGATTGATTGACATGATACGTATTGGCCCTGGCTTACTTATCTTCGAGTCGACATTCATGACAATCACCTATTCTGAAATCACACGAGCGATCTCACGACCAGTTCATCACTTTAATCCTGGATCAATCCGTAACGTGCCGTTGCCGGTTCTTTGGCGAATCTCTTGCCCGCCTGCCTGAACGATCACTTCACAGGACATTCCACGGACGCTTCCTAACAGGGCTTCGTCTGTCGCTTTGATGTCGAAGGCAATTTCCCGGGACGTGTTTGTGAGAACCGGAAATGGTTCCACGACGGTGACTCCTTTTGGCAGTCCGAGCAACTTCACGCTGGCGGTCCCTTCAAAGGGACTCTTTTGCTGGACTGACCAGACATATTGCTTTTTCTCGCCTCGTCGGACACTTTCCGGCTGGCTTGCGAGCTCGACATAAGGTTCGGCAATCATCAGGTCGACGATTTCAGACGAAACCCGAATGCGTCCTGTTCCGAGATAAGGATCGAGGTCGTCGCGAGTTGTACTGGCGGTGACGACCAATGGGCAGCGTCCCAGGGGCGCGTTTGCTTCGCCTGTGATTCGCAATAATCCTTCACTTTTGCCGGCGCGAATGGTGGTGGTTGGCTGCACGGAAACCCCTGGCGAGACCCAGTCACATTGAAATTCGACCGGCGCTTCAAATCCCTCTTGCCGGATGATGTGCACGGGAATCGCCAACTCACCACCTCGGACAAGTGCAACGGCGGGTGATTTAATCTCGACAGAAAATGGAGCCGCATCGGTCACTGCCAGCACGAATCCATCGAGCCTTACTGTTCTCCATGCGTCACCACCGGAATGATTGATGAACGGGATGTTCTGCTGCGATCGGCTTTCAATTGGTCGCCCGGCATCGACCGATCTCGCCCCGAGCGTGATTAACGCGCTGCAGGGTTTCAAAGACGGGTCCGCGATGAACTGAACGGGCCAGATTGTTCGACCCGCCGGAACTCTTGGGGAGGCTAATGTCACTCCGTCCGGCAAACCATGGGCAAACAGTTCCAGTTCCCCGCGATACCGACTCCCTTGTCCTTGCGGCAAGCTGACGTTGACGGTCCAGCGATTCCCTTGCGGGATCGCCAATCCACTTGTCCTGATACATTCTTCCCAGTCGAATGCAGTACTGGTCAGCAGCGTATGGACCGCATCTCGCGTTGGCTCAATTTCAATGCGATAGACAGCCGTGGGGCCACCCAAGCCGCTTCGATCCCCGATTTGAATCAGGTAGTTTCCATCCGACTTGGGTTCCCAGATCACGGAGGGATCAAGGATCTCCTTCAATCCTCCGCCGCCACGAAATGACGTTCCAAAAATATCGTGATCTGGCAACGGTGAGTCGTCGGCTTCAAGTTCAGGTTCATCTGGTTCCCCTGATGCCAGTAGCGGTCGAATCCGGAGCATGGCATCGATCGGTGAACCAAGCGAAGCGGCAAAAACCCGTATGCGCAGGCGATCACCTTTCTTCACCGAGATGTGATAGTCATCAACGTCATCGCGCTGGTCGATCCGACCATTCAGTGCGATTGGCAGTCGTGCCACGAGCGTCGTCGACGCTACGGTGTCCTCCATCACGTTCTCGTAGGGACTGGATCGGAGCATGACTGACGAAGGCGCATCACCAAAATACTCGAAATTGCCACCCTCGGCCGGGATCGCCAGTGTCTCAGAAATCTCACCAAGCGGGTCCCCAATCAGTTGAACCAACTGGTTTGTTCCAACCTGGCCACCCGATGGAAACGCCACCAGCGGCCGACGATTCGTACCGATATGGACGCAGTAATCTTTGTCATTTTGGACGAACGTCGATCGCCGAACTTCAATGAACGCGAAACCATCTTTGAGTATCTTGACGGCCGCCATCGGGTCTTGAAGATGCAACGAATTATCGTCGTTAGCAGCGATGACGTGACTAGTATCATCCAGAATCCGCAGAGCCAGATCATATTCCGATCCGCCATAATGCGTATCGGCAATTCGAACGGAATCAACTTCCACGGACAAGCGCTGTCCTGCAACAACAGGAACGCGGTAGACATCGACATCGCCTCGACCACTCGGGCCCATCCGTCCGCGAACCGACACATTCGGAGTTACAGGCAGAGCCGTTTGTGGAGTGTCATTTGTGTTGTATCCCTGCTCATTTTCATCAATGACGGGAAACGGCGAGACATGGAATGTCCCCAGCGACGAAATCTCGGTTGCGGTACGAATGCGAAAGGGATATTCACCCGGCGGACAATCGGCGGCAATCTCGAACTGGCATCGAACCTGTTCTTCCATCCGACCGCCGTGGACTAAGCCAATCGGCTGAGTAAGCTTTGGAAGGGTTTCGATCCGGACAGCTTTGATGCCAGGTCGATAAAAGATCACTTCCTGAGGGTCCTTCAGGCAGATCCCCCGAATCGTGACTTCGACCGTCGTACCTCGTTGGCCAACCCGAGGGGTCGTCGATCCAATATGCAGCAGCATCGCTCCCGCGTGAACGGCTGTCGTGAATCCGATTGCCAACGCCAACACAATCAGGGAGACTACGCGCCGAGCAAGGATGCAACGTCGTGAGACAATCGTAATCATTTCAAAACTACTTTCCGTCATCCCAAATCGGGTTGATTCTGTGCCACGGCATCGGAGTCTACTGAGACGCAGTCTCTTCTCGTACGTCGGTCAAAAAGCACTGCTTGACCGAAGACGGCCATGCAGTGGCACACAAGCCCTCGATTCATTCCGTCATTCGAAAAATCAAAGCAGTCCCGCCACAAGCTTTCCATCCTTGATGATTTCAATTGGCCGAGTGCCAAATGCCACCAGTTCCTTGTCCGCGTCGATCCCAAGCTGGTGATAAATTGTGAAGAGCAGGTCTTCGAGCGGTACAGCGTCGCGGGCCGGTTCGGCAGCCGTCGCATCGCTCGCCCCATAAATCAGACCACGTGCAAATCCACCTCCCGCAAGCAAGTTGGAATAGCAGCGAGCCCAGTGATCGCGACCACTGGTGGCGTTGACCTTCGGGGTCCGTCCGAATTCCGTCGTGACCCAGAATAAGGTGGTGTCGAGCATCCCGCGCTGTTCAAGATCGGTCACCATTCCAGCGATCGCATGGTCGAGAGCCGGCATCTGATCGAGACAACTGCGCCGGGTATCCACGTGCGAATCCCATTCCCCGTAGGTAACTGTGACAAACCTCGTCCCGGCCTGAACCAGTCGGCGAGCCAGAATCAGTCGTTCGGCGAGGCCTTTGGGGTGGAATTTGTTATCGGGACCGCGAAGACCGACAACATCCCGACCGTAAAGCTGCATCGTCTCTTCCGTCTCACCGTTCAGCGTAAAGGCCGATTGAGCTTGCGACGAGGTCAGCAACGTGTAGGCGCGTTTGTAAAAGTCGTCCATTGTGTCGAGTGTTGATGGATCGGCTTCCAACTTACGGATCTGCTTTTCGACAATATCGCGAGCACTGCGACGACGTTCAAACCGCTCAGAAGAGACACTTTCAGGAACGGAAAAGTCTCGCACTTTAAATCCGGCCTGACCGGGATCAGCATTCAGATCAAACGGCCCGAACGTACTGCTGAGAAATCCCGTGTTACCTGCAAAACTGTTGTTTTTCGGAATCGCAATATAGGGAGGCAAGTCACCTCGAATCCCCAGCTCGTGCGAAACAACCGCACCCATTTGAGGGTAATCAATGACGGCTGTTGGTGTGTAACCGGTGAAGAGGTGGTACGTCGCCTGCTGATGATCGGGAATTCGTCCGACCAGGCTGCGAATCACAGTGACTTTGTCGGCGATCGCTGCAGTCTTCGGAAAATTGTCGCTGAAGACGTCTCCCAATTTCGTCTTGGTAACTCCGAATGAGCCTCGATATTCGACCGGAGCTTCTGGCTTCGGATCGAACGACTCTTGCTGCGGCATCCCGCCACCCAGATGCAACTGAATGACACTCAAAGCCTTGCCTGGCAACTTTTCCCGTGAGCCAGCCGTCGCGGAAAACGCTTGAGTTTTGGAATCATCGGCGCGGGCTTCCAATCGAAGCAAGTCACCTAGCGAGAGCCCCAGTCCTCCACAAACACCCGCCTGGATCGCCTGCCGCCTGGGTAGCATCGAGCGAAATCCGGCACAACCGCGCGGATTCGGATTGAATTGACGTTCTGTCGATTGGTGCATGGGATTTTTTCCTGGCAAATGGCAAGGGCCTCTTCACTTAGAGTACCCTGTGAATGATACTTTGTGCAGTCCTTTTGCCCCAAACACGGGCGTCATTCGTGATTTGATGTTTGGTTAATGTTGATGTCATATTTGCTTGATGTAGGGTGCGGTCGAGTCTTCGAGGCACACCACTCTTCTTTGCATCGAAAGCGTGATTCAACCCTCTGCGTTTCAACTTCCTATCACATGAATCACCGCTAACTTCGAATTCCGAACCGGCGATTGTCCCAAAATGGGAACGGATTGTCCGGCGAAGTCTGGACTTGACCAACGGCGTCCGTCACTATGTCGTAAGATCCAGACGACTCGATTCTCCGCCGCCGCGGCGATATCTTGTGGTAGAATTGTGTTGAATGTGATCTTTTGGGCATGCGCGACTCAGGTGAACGAAATGTCAGTGGTGCAAGAAATGATGTCCGAATCCCTCAATCGACCAGAATTTGGCCCGGACGAATTCCAATATCGGCCCATGCCACCACTGGTTCCCGTAAGCATGGCGTTCGTCTGCTTGTCGATGTTGGCGGGCTTGTCGGACCTGCTGTTGATCGTGCCATTAGTCGGTATTGTGTTGGCATTTATCGCTTATTATCAGATCTCGAAATCGCAAGGAGAACTGAGTGGCGGGCCGATGGCTTTGTCGAGCCTTGTATTAATGCTGGCGATCTTCATCGCGTTTGCAGGTCTGCACTTACACAGCTATGCGACCGAAATTCCACCCGGTTTTCAGCGGGTCAATTTCAATAGTGACATTTCCCAGAAGGGTTTTCCTGTTCAAAATGGTCAAATGGGAGTCCATGCCGACGTCGCAAAGCTCGCTGAGAAGCCAATTTACCTCAAGGGTTATATGTTCCCTTTTCGGGAAACTCGGGATTTGAAGCAGTTTGTTCTCTGTAAAGACTCAGGAGATTGCTGCTTTGGTGGACAGCCCAAACCAACCGATATGATTCTTATCCACATGAAAGGCGGAAAAACCGTCAATTACCATGAAAAGCAATTGGTCGGTGTCGCCGGAACATTACGCATCGAGCCTACCTATGACGAGAGTGGTCTGATGCCGGTCTACCAACTGGATTGCACGTATTTCGCCCCTGCAAAAACCTGGTACTGATGGTTTCCGTTGACTAGCCGCTTCAAGGACGATCCGATGACACGTTTAAAACTCGAAAAACGACTCGCATCGTTCCTGGTGACCTCCTTCATCGCGGGTTCATTGGTTGGTTGTGGTGGGACAAATCTCACTGGTTACCGTCCGGCAAGTGAACACGACGCAACCGAAAGATCGGATAAGGCGAAACAAGCGGTCATCGTGACCGAATCGGAATCGCAAACTGAGCCTCTCGAAGTCGAGTTGGCTGCTGACGAGCGCGTGGACGAGTTCGAACTGCTACCAGCATCGGCCCTGGTACCCGTGAACGTGGTCTCCAGCGTTCGTGCTTTGATGAGTATCCCCTCTGGCGATCAAAAGTCCGAAGTCGGTTTGCCTGCTTCCGGTCCACCGACAACCGAGCCATCCGCCGAACCGACGGTCGCCAAGCCTTCGAACCAGATCGAAATCCTGATCAAAGACAAGAAATTTCAAACCGAACCGAAGACCGGTGCCTTACGAGTTTCGTTTGATGATCTGGATCTGCTGAAAGTCTGCAATATGGAACCGGTCGTCGAAAACGCGGTCGATTTCATGCCCGACTGGTTAAACGGATTAAACGGGAAGACGGTTCGCGTTCGCGGATTCATGTATCCGACCTACGAGACCGAAGGGATCGAAAGGTTTGTACTGGCCCGCGACAATCAGATTTGCTGCTTCGGTCGCGACCCCAAGGTTTACGATCTGATCCAGATTGACATGAAACCAGGAAAAACCACGAACTACATCCCGGCAACGCGTGCCTTCGACGTCGTCGGAACACTCAAGATCCAGATGCTGTCCCAGGACGGAAAGCCCTACGGGCTATACATCATCGATCAAGCCATCGTCATCGACCGCTGAAATTGCAGACCGCACCCGTAAGTCGTATAGGTCGCACAAGTCCGATTGGTCCCGTCCGCACATCGCAAAAAAGTTGGCAAATTTTGCCAACTTGATCATTTTCTTTAAGCCTGGATGATGGGTGCCACGGTTTTACCGTCTTCGGTAAGGCCGTGCTCTTCGGAGACGGCGTCGAACCAAGAAGACACGGTCTTGTCGAAGACTCCAAAACCGTGGTACCCCGAGTTTCGACCGCAACGACACCCATCAGTGACAACATTTCTCGACCCCAGCCCCGCCTTCTGATGGGTTGCGGGCGAAGCCCGCGCTGGGTCCTTCGTGGTGCTTTTTCTGCCAATTACGGCCGACCAACGCCCAAGGTAACGTGGGTGTCCGCCGACTTGGCGTTCACTGAATTGGATCAGTCGATTCGATTTCTCACAGAGGCACTGAGACACGGAGGAGTCGTCAATCTCGTTCTTTCCGCCTCCGCGTCTCCGTAGCTCTGTGAGAGATCAATTCTTCGATTGAACGTGAGAGTTGACGCTTACTGAGATGCTGATTGATTCATGTTTTATGGCCCATTTTTTCAATGTTGTATAAATCGAAGTCTCGTGTTTTTACCTGGTCCCTATTTCGCGTGTTTCGTGGTTAAAAATCCTGAATTGATTTCGTCGTTAGTACAGGCCGGGGGTGGAAGAGGAAAACGGATCGCGAAAGTTCGAAAACACGAAAAATACGGAGAGAGTTTGAACAGAAACGTTGTTAGACTGAGTTCTAAGATACTGGATAAACTCGGTTTAGCGTTACTCCGTATTGCAGGTCTGTGACCTCTCATCGGCGGCTGGAAGCCTCCGCTACGGAGAGCGGAGTTTTACGTTTTCGACTTGTTGCAGGTTTTTTTAAAAATGAGATCTGATCCTTTCAGACTGAGAGATCGACCGCTGGGACGTCGCGAGTTCCTGTTTGATGCTGCGTCTGGTCTGGGATCGCTTGCACTGGCTTCTTTGTTGGCTGGCGACGGACGGATTCTTGCGAGTGATGAACAGAAAGGCCCGATTCGGCCATCGATCCGGCCCGAGGCCCCACTCGCACAAAGGCCAGCTCATTTTACTCCTCGTGCCTCTCGCGTGCTGATGATTTTCTGTTCGGGGGCACTCAGTCATGTCGATAGTTTTGATTACAAACCGGAACTGATTAAGCGTGATGGTCAGCCGTTGCCGGGGGCCGATAAGCTTGTCACGTTTCAGGGAGAGCAGGGGAGTCTTGTTGCACCGCAATGGGCATTCAAACCTCGCGGCGAGTCGGGCAAGATGATTTCTGATCTTTTGCCGAATCTGGCCGAAATGGCCGACGAGATGTGCTTCATCCATTCGATGACTGCCAAGAGTAACACTCATGGTCCTGCCGAGAATCAGATGAGTACCGGGTATACTCTGGACGGTTTCCCGAGTATCGGTGCGTGGGTCAGTTATGCGCTGGGAAGTGAGTCGGCAGATCTCCCCAGCTTTGTGGCGATCCCCGACCCTCGCGGAGTTCCTCAAGCGGCCTCGAACAACTGGAACAGTGCGTTCCTTCCGGCAGTGTTTCAGGGAACTCCGTTTAACGCGGACAAGCCGATCGCCAACCTTTCTCGTCCGCCGGAAATTTCGGAGGCGACGGAAGCGGCCACGTTGAGTTATCTCAAACGGATGAACGCTCGTCATCTGGAGCAGCATCAGGGGGACTCGAACCTGGCCGCTCGGATTGCCAGTTATGAACTGGCTGGCCGGCTGCAGCTTCGGGCTGCGGAGGTTTCGGAATTGTCGAAGGAAAGTAAAGAGACACAGTCGTTATACGGGATGCTCGACGCCAGTCCGCTGAAGGCGGGGTTCGGACGGAATTGTCTGCTCGCACGTCGGTTACTCGAACGAGGCGTTCGGTTTGTGCAGCTTTTTAATGGTTCTTATGCGATGGGCGAAGGGGTCGGGAACTGGGACGGGCACAAGACTTTGAAGTCTCAGTATGAAGTTCATGCACCGATTCTCGATCAGCCTGCGGCTGCGCTGCTGAAGGATCTGAAGCGGACGGGATTGCTGGAGGATACTCTGGTCGTGTGGGTGACGGAATTCGGTCGGATGCCGACATTCCAGAAGGGGGCCAGTGGCCGCGATCATAATCCGAAAGGGTTCACCTGTTGGATGGCCGGGGCGGGGGTGAAGCGCGCCTTCAGTTACGGTGCGACAGATGATTTCGGGCACACGGCGGTGAGTCAACCGACGACGATCTATGACCTGCATGCGACGATCCTGCATCTGTTGGGGCTGGATCACGAACGGCTGTCGGTCTACCACAACGGGATTGAACGTCGGCTGACCGACGTTCACGGGCATGTTCTACGCGATATATTGACGTAAGAGAGAATTTGGGCGTGGTCGTTAGACAAGATGTTTCACGCGAAGGCGCGGAGTCGCGAAGAAGACACAACAGTCGAATTCTTCCATTCGTGACTTCGCGCCTTCGTGTGAGACTGTTTTAGTTTTCTGTCGATGAAACATTTCGACATTACAGATTTCAATTTTTTTACAAACCGAACAGTTTTTTCAACGCGTTAATCAACCCGTGTGGGGTTCCTTCGCGAGCTTCGTCCTTGAGCGCTTCCAGCGGGGGATGGAGTAGCTTGTTGACGATTCGTTCGACCGTTCGTTCGATCTGTTCGCGGTCTTTTTCGTTCAGATGAGGGAGTTTATGGAACAGGCGATCGAGTTCGTCTCGACTGACTCCATGCCAGTCCTGCATCAGTCGGGAGACGACTTCGCCGCTGGCCCGATGGTAGTACTCCGCCATGAATTTGGCGGTTTCTTCGTCGATGACTTCTCGTGCCTTATCGATTTCACGCACACGAGCTTTTCGGTTTTCTTCACAGGTATTTCTGAGGCTGTCGATGTCATACAGGAAGACGTTATCCAGGTCGCCGACATTGGTATCGAAATCGCGAGGCGCACCGAGATCGAGAATGAATGCGGTGCGGCCGGGGTTGGCGGCACGGACTTGTTTGAAGAGTTTTGCATCGACGATCGGTTTGTCGGCACCGGTCGTGCTGACGATGACATCGGCCTGGCCGAGCCACTTGTTAAGATCGGACCAGGGAGCTGTTCGTCCACCCCATTCGGCAGCGACTCGCTCGGCCCGTTCAGGGCTTCGGTTGATGACGACGATGTCGCGAACCCCTTCGTCTTTCAGATACCGAAGGGTTTCTTCTGCCATTTCTCCCGCACCGATGACCAGAACGAGTTTGTCAGCGAAATGATCAAAAATACTTTTCGCGAAGTCGCCGACGGCAACGCTGGCGATCGAAACTTTTCCTTCCGCCAGTCGCGTTTCCGAACGGACTCGACCGGACGTTCGGATTGCACCCTGGAACAGTGCATGAGCGACGGAACCACACGAACCTTGAGCTTCCGCGACGCGGTAGGCTTCGCGAACCTGATTGACGATTTGAGGTTCACCGAGGACCATGCTATCGAGCGACGAGATGACTTCGAACAGGTGTCTGACCGCTTCCGACCCGGTTGCGGCTCGCAGTTCGCCGACAAACTCGTCCAGCGGAACGTCGTGAAATTCCGAAAGGAATTGCGCCAGAAGAGGTGGAGTCAGCGGTTCGGCATCGGAAGGACGGGCGACGTAAAGCTCGACTCGATTGCATGTCGAAAGGACGACCGATTCGGTTTCTGGAAAGCGTTCTTTCAGTCGTGCGTATGCGGCTGCCAATCGTTCAGGGGTGGCGAAAGCCAACCGCTCGCGAATCGCCAGTGGTGTCGTTTGGTGAGTGCAGTAAAGAGCGAGCAAATTCATGGTGCCCGTCCTTCTGCTGCTGCTGCTGCTTCAGAAGCGACTGGTGCTGAACCGTGGATCGATCGCATCCCAACGGCGGCGGTCAGCATCTGTAAGCCGATCATTGTGACAAGCAGAAATCCGCAAGCCCATGCCGTTAGAAGTGCCACCTGTCGTCCTGGAGATCGTTTTTGTGTGAGCAACCAGACAAACAAGACACCCATCAACAGGCCCGTGATCGCTCCGCCGATGACGACCGGATCAGTCCAGGTCATGGGGAGTTCGCCCCCTTTGGCGAAAATTGACAGTCCAAATCCTGTCGCGATTCCAAACGCCTGGAAGGGGACTGCAGTCAGAATGGCCCATCGATTCAATCGTTCGATCAATTCCAGGTTCGGCAATTTCACAGCACTTGTCGTCATCAATCTCTTTTTCAGACGTCGATGCTGCCACAAATAAAGGAGACTTGAAACAAACCCGAGTAAGACAAAAGTCGTCCCCAGTCCGAGCATTGAAGCGTGCAGCATCTTCCAACCACGGTGATAATCGAGCCGATGGCTGGGTGAGTCTGTCACAAAACGGGACGTGATCACGAGGGTGAGAATGACTGGCCACATCACCAGACCGGTCGCCAGTTCGCCGTCGGCCATGGTGACAAACAGGTAGACAAGAACGGCGAGCCAGGCGACGACCAACAGCCAGTCATGAGCGGAACTCAGAAGTGGCGGCAGATCTGACTGATTCGACCGGTGCAAAAGGTAAAACGTGTGAGCGACCAGGCCGGCGACGGCGAGTAGTAACGAGACAATTCGAGCCAGTGCGTGCCGCCGCTTTAACTGGCTCAGTTCGCATGCGAACGCCAGTCCATAGCTTGCCAGAAAACAAATGACTGTCGTTTTCAACATGATCTCAATGACCGCTCTTGATTTCAGGAAATATACAGGGGAACCAATCTGCATTCAAACCTTGTCCGGCAACAGTACCAGGAACAACGACTTCGAATAGAGATTCATTCACGGCATGAGCAGGGGCAGTTTCATGAATGCGGGTGCTCGATTTGCGTGGGACGGTGGCAATTGGGTTGCAGGGAAAGCGGATGCTGTGAGAATATGAGGTTTCCGGTTTTGAACGTTGAAGACATCTCGAAACGACATTGAAAAACAGATTTCGACTGAATTATGGCTAAATCACTTCTTGAATACGCTGATTTCTTAGACGAGAGGAAACTCCTTTGGCCCGCGCCGCCGAAAGTTGAGGTCGTCAGCGCCGCACCCTCGATGAAGCCATTGGAAGGTATTCGAGCCGTGACGTGGTCGATCTATGGTACGTTATTGCGGATTACAGACGGCGAGCTTTTGTTCCGACATCCTCAGGCGATCCGGATGGAGGTGGCGATTGAAAAGACCATCCACGAATTTAATATGTGGAACAGCATGACGCGGCGACCAGGCAAGCCTGCGGATCTGCTGCTACCCAAGTACGTGAATATTATCGAAGACGCTCGACTCAGGTCGAGTAATCGGAAGGGAGACGTCCCCGAGGTCGATTCAGCCTCGACCTGGAGGACCATGCTTGGACTGCTCGACAAGAAAGAGTATCGATACGACGAATCACTTTACGGCGATCTGAATGAGCTTGCGCAAAAAGTCGCGTATTACTTCCATAGTTCGCTACAGGGAACGGAAGCCGCGTCCGGCGCACTGACGACGATGTCGATGTTAAGCGAGGCCGGGTATCGGCAGGCTGCGCTGGCGGATGGTCAATGCTTCACACTGGTGCAATTGACCCGAGCATTGCGGACTCAGGGAAATTTGCCCTACCTGGAAGCCTTATTGCCTGAAAACTTGAATACGCTGTCGTATGAGTGGGGTGTTCGCAAACCGTCACCGTCGCTCTATGCGCAGTCGATTCTTCGTTTCAAGGAAATCGGGATTGAGCCGAGTCAGATCCTTCACGTGGGGACACGTATGAATGATGACCTGGCCGTAGCCAAGTCATATGGATTCCGAACGGTGCTGTTTGCTGGAGACAAAACCAGCCTGCAGGCCACGGGGGCCGATCTGAAAAACCCAGAGACTCGGCCTGACAGGCTGATTACGGAATTAACTCAATTGCGAAACATCCTTCAAGCGTGAAAGAAGCGATCATTTCGGTGTTTGAGGTCGGGTTACGACATGATTGATGGCTTGAACGCCGGCGATTTCATTGACTAACTCAACAAGATCCAGACCCCCTTCGTTGGCCTCCAGCAAGCCTTCCAGACAGACGCCTTGCGGACAATGGTGGACAGTGAGCCTGGCAAATCGGAGGCCTGGTTGAGCCTGCAAGGTTCGCTGAATCAGGCATTCCAAGTCATGCGGCCCGTCCTGACATGGTTGCAGAGTTGTTGCGGGGGCCGAAGAAACGTTGACGGAGCATACGTTGGGCAAAGTTTCAGAGCGCTGTGTCATCCGAGTCTTCCTTGTATTGAAGGATGAAATCACTCCCTAGCACTACGTCATAGTTTACTCCGTCGATTTCGGAAACCGAAACATTTTCCTGGCCCGTTCAACAATTTCCCCGATTTAGTTCAATACGCGGTTCACGCTCGATTGATTCAGTTGAGGTGAGGGAGGATGAGTTGTGTGCGGATTTTGTATCCCGCTTCGTTCGGATGCAGTTTGTCTTCGACGAAAATGTCGGTACGAGGCATGCCGTCAGGTCCGAGCATTGCGTCAAACAAGTCCACGAAGCCGAGGTTTTGGCCTGAGGTGCAGTAATCTTTGATCAGTCGATTCGCTTCTTTTTGTTTCTCAGCCTGTGACCAGCGAGCGGGGCTCGCATTGATTCCCAGGTAGACGATACGCGTTTCGGGAAGTTTCGAACGAACTTTGGCAACGTAGGTTTTGAAGTCGGCAAACACTTGTTCGGGGGACTTGCCATTATTGATATCGTTGCCGCCGGCCTGGATCAGGATCAATTTGGGTTTATAGGGAAGCACGATCTGATCAGCGAAGAAGATGTTGTCTGCAAGCGTAGAACCGCCGAAGCCTCGGTTAAAGACGGTGTACTGCGGAAAATCCTCAGCGAGTGTTTTCCACAATCGGATGCTGGAGGCTCCAGCGAAGAGGATTGCTCCTGATGAAGGTGGTTTGATTTTGTCAGCGGCCAGAAAGGCGAGGATTTCGTTATCAAATTTGTAGGGGCCATCCATCGGACGCCAGAGCCATCGCAGTGCGTCAGGCAGTGTTGCACCGCCGTGGTTTCCGCTGTGTCCGCCATGTCCCCAGACCGTCTTGACGTCGTATTTTGCAAACTGAAGTGAGGATTCCATTTCGAGGTTTGCAAGCCACCAGTTTCCGTGTTCGTTGTTCAGGTCGCGATCGCCGTCCTGAAGGAAGACGCGAATCGGTTTGCGTGGCGTCTTGCGGATCAAAGCCTGGTAATTGTGGCCACCACGGATGTTGGTAAAGCTTCCGATGTGGCTGAGAACTTTACGGAAAACGTCGGGACGTTCCCAAGCGACCGTCCAGGCACAGATTCCACCTGATGACGCACCACAGATCGCTCGTTGCACAGGGTCCTTTGTCAGATTGTAACTTTTCGCGACCTCGGGAAGGATTTCATCGATCACGAGTTTCGAGTATTGGTCGCTGAGTGTGTCATATTCGAAGCTGCGGTTATTGGCTTGCCATCGCGATTCTGGAAGTTTTTCACCCCGGTGACCAGGGTCGATGAAGATGCCGATGATCGGAGGAATTTCTTTCTTGTGGATCAGGTTGTCCAGAACAACGGGGGCACGGTATTCGCCAGTCTTATTGACATACGCATGACCATCCTGAAATACCATTACGGTGGTTGCCTTCGCGGCGTCATACTGTGCGGGAACGTAGACGTAATAATCTCGAACGGTTCCCTCGAAGACATGGCTGGTCCACGAATGCTTCGTCACCTTTCCCTCAGGTACACCCGTGATGGGGATTGAGTCCGGGCCGTGGTCATATTTTTGTGGTTCAAGCGGCTTTTCTGACTGGGCAGACAACGTCGATGCGATCATCAGCGGGAACAGCAGGCAGGCGGTGAGCAAACGCACGTCGAAGACTCCAGTATGAGTAATTGATCCACCAGGATGTGATACGATAAGACTCTGATGGTCGCTGCGAAAGTGATCTGGGCCGACTTCTTAGCTTGCAGTCGGCGTCCGCGACTTTTTCCATCGATCGAACATCTCAACGTCCTCCTTCAGATACTCGAGGGATTGGAACGGTGAATCCAACTCGCTGACCACCAGTTTTGTGAATCCATGGTCTGCCAGTCGTGTCATGACTTCCGTCGCCATTTCCTCGTTGTAATGGACTGGCTGATGCTCTTCGCCGCCAGGTTGATAACCAGGAAGATGAACGTGCTGAAGCTTGCCAGCGTACTTCTCCAGGAAGCGTTCAACGTGGCCTATCAACGTCGCGAAGGGGGCGTTATGCAACGTGAATTTCCAGAGATGTTCGACATCCAGCGTCAGGCCGGGGCTACATTCGGCCCACTGCTCGAATCGATCCAGTTCGAGCACATGATTCTCAATCGCCAGATCAAGTTCTGGGTCTAACTTGAGGAGTGCGGCCTGATGCCGATCAAACATCGGTTGGTGAATGACCATTGCTGTGCAGTTCAATCGACGGTAAAGCGTCACAGCCGATCGCAACGCGTTATCAGAAATCGATCCCCCGTTTGGGAAATGGAGCGCATATCGGAAAGGATAGTTGTTTGCGAGGTCAGCGATCTCATCCGCGTGAGCGAGTAACTCTGCATCAAGCCAGAATTCGACTGCTTGGAAACCGGCAGCAAGGGCTGTTTCGAATGCAGGCTGATGTGGTTTGAATTTTGTCGATAAGGTCAACATTTCTGATCCAACTAATCGATGATTGAATTCAACGCGCAGGCATTTTGTCTGCCGGGATTCTATTCATGCCAATGTTGATTCAAAAGGAATACCTGACAGTTTAACAGGGCGGATCACTTAATAAGAAGTGTTCGAAAATCGTGTGGATCGGATCGTCTGTTTTCGGCAGTTCGGCATTGGTGCTAATTTTTTGTGAATTTTCTTGACGTATTCGACTAGCATCGAAATGTGACATAAGCTATTTTCCACGCACCCTCGCATTCTTCTACATGAGAATGCTTGGCCCCAGCAATCAGAAGGACAAGGAGGTCCGCATGAGCTCAGGGAATACTTCGAGATCCGGTTTGCGCCGACCTCAATGTGACGTTCAAATCCGCTGGATGATCCGTCGGGATATGCCCGAGGTCTTGGATATTGAGCGACTCAGTTTTGAGTTCGCCTGGACGGAAGAGGACTTTCTTTGCTGTTTGCGCCAGCGCAATTGCATTGGAATGGTTGCCGAGCGTCAGGAACGCATCGTTGGCTTCATGATTTATGAGTTGTTGAAATCTCAACTTCACGTATTGAATTTCGCCGTTGCTCCGTGGTCGCGTCGTCAAGGCGTCGGTCGCCAGATGGTCGAAAAACTCGTGAACAAACTGTCGCAGCAACGTCGTGAAGAGATCACGCTTGAAGTTCGTGAAACGAACCTTGCCGCTCAGCTCTTCTTCAAGCACCAAGGTCTGTGTGCCAGTTCGGTTCTTCGAGGCCACTACGAAGATACTGACGAAGACGCTTATGTGATGTCCTATAATCTCTATCCTTGTGACGAGCAGATCATTCCATTTACGTCGCGTAAAAAAGTCAACGGGCCAGACTCGGACGCCGAAGCCGCGTGATCGATTCACGAAATCAAGATCGCTGCAATCGATTCAGGATCGCTGACTGTCTTTGAAAGAAACTGGGCGATCGACGACGAATTTCGGGGGAATACGATGCAAACGAAGTGTGTGAGCGCACTCGGTTTTGCGCCGAACAAGGCATAGGATCTCTCGACAAGCTTCACTTGCCGCACGGCAGTAACCCCATCGTTTCAGGGAAGCCTGCCATCAGATTGAGATTCTGAATCGCGACTCCGGATGCCCCTTTGATCAGGTTGTCCAGGCACGCGACGATGACAACTCGCCCTTTGACGACCCGAACGGTGATGTCGCAAAAGTTCGTGTAGGTGCAGTCTTTTGTCGCGGGTAAATGATCAACAACTCGAATAAAAGGCTTGCCCTCATAGAATCGGCGGTATTCCGCCAGCAATTCTTCCTGAGTGACCGATCGAGTCGGCTTGGCATAGATCGTTGCCAGGATACCTCGGTCCATTGGAACCAGATGTGGCGTGAACAGTACTTCAACGCTTTTTCCAGAAGCCGTCGTCAGAACCTGCTCGATCTCGGGCATGTGGCGATGGGTTCCCACACTATAAGCCGAAAAGTTTTCGTTGCATTCAGCGAACAACGTGTTCAATTTCGGTGTTCGTCCGCCGCCACTCACGCCACTTTTAGCGTCGATAATGATCCCGGTCGGCTCAACAAATCCACCACATATTGCCGGTGCTAAAGCCAGAATTGAGGTACTCGTATAGCATCCGGGGTTTGCTACGAGATTCGCTGGCTTAATCCGATCGGCGAACAATTCTGGCAGTCCATACGGAGTTGATGCCAGCCGAGCCGGGTCGGTATGAACATGTCCGTACCACTGGGCATAGACGTCTGGGTCGGTCAGACGATAGTCGGCGCTCAAGTCAATCACTCGACAACCTGCCGCCAGATACTCTGGAACGACAGCCATACTTGCGACATGCGGCAACGCGCAGAAGACATACTGTGCTCGCTTGGCAACTTCCGACGGTTTCAGGTCTTCGCAATGAATATCAATTCGGCCTGTCAGGCTTGGATGAACGGCCGAAACGTGTGGAGACCCCTCTTGCCGAGACGTCAACGCCGTCAGTTTGACTTTGGGGTGATTTACGATGATCCGAATCAGTTCGAGAGCCGTATAACCTGTTGCCCCCAGGATGCCGACATTGATCATTTTAATCGAATTCTTTCTTGAGAATGTTCAACCTTTTTGCCGCCCAAGTATTGTTGCTGACACGATTGTTTCGAACAAGGTTCGACGATCAGTCAACAATGTCATACCCAGATAGCCCAGCGCGGGCTTCGCCCGCAACTGAATCACAAGAAGTATCTGGACCACTGAACGCCTAAGCACATCAGTCGATGCGGCGTCAGCCCCCGGACTCTTTTTTCTGTGAATACGGACTGCCGGTCGGGTGCGTCGAGCCCCGGAATTTTTTTTCTACAAAATCTTCGCGGCGCGCGAGGAAACTAAACGTTAGTAGTGCAAGAGATACGACCACGCGAAAAAACGCGTAAATGCCCGCGTGCCAGCGAAAATCGACGAATTAAGAACGTTTCTTGGGTTTCAGCTTGACCGTCAGATGATCAATCTGAAACTCCAAACCAACCGGATCAAACAGGAGTTTAAAAAATTCTTTTGCAGATGCTTTTTTCACGTCGATCTGAACCTTTTGTTCGAGATCAACCCCCGCCTTCTTCAGTTCGTCAGAGTCGTAATCAAAGTTGATCGCCGATTCTTCGAGTTTCTTGAGCAATGCAATGAGGGGGACTCGTTCGGCTTTCAAGGTGAAAAGTTGCTTTTGCAGCGGTTGTGGCGGCTCGATTTTGATGGGGCTATTCACACGGTCGCCACGTAAGAAGGCGGCGACTGCTTCATGATCTTCCAGCGACCCCTTTACCGAAATCTCGGTTTTCCATACTTCGGCTTCAAGTTGCGGGAAGCGTTCACGAACCTCGTTAATGACATCAAATGGTTTTTGCTTCGGATGATGCTTCCGCTCCAGCACGACAACATCTGGGATGGGAATCAGTTCGATTGCTGTTCCTTTATCGATCCAGCGAAAGGTGAGATCGAATTGAATAAGGACGACAGATAATGCTTCGACAATTGTGACGTCAGGCAAGGCCATGCCTGCCCACAAATCATAGGGGATCAGTTGCGCATTCGAGATGTTTAAAGGAATCTGATCAGCGAACTTCTCCAGAGTCTCGCGTGGTGAATCCAAATCCTTAGATTCGAAAGTTTTCCGTTGCAGTAATTCCGATCGACGTGGCTTGGGAACCAGGAATTCTTTCGATTGCAAATCGAGTTCTCGAAGCTCAACCAGGGTTCTCAAGCGTTTCGTCGCAGATTTGGGTCCCAGAAAAACGATGTTTTCAAGTATCGTCACGTCACCGTTGACTTGCCGGGCAATTCCCGTCAGGCCTGTACTCAGTGAGACATTATTCACATCGATGGGAGCCTCGACAGACGGGTCTAATCGTCGATCAAGTATGACGGAGACACGCCGGTCTGCCGTGACTTCTTTCAAAAGTTGACGAAATTCGATGCTTGACCAGCTTCCTGAGAACGGGCGATCCAATTCCTGTCGGAAATTGGTGTCCGTCAACCAATTTGTTGGTCCTGTTTCTCTCGGCAAGGGTTCAATCTGGTTGAGCGATCCAACAACGAGCATAATGGTAAGAGGAGCAAACACGTCCAAATCTCCGTCGCTTCAATTCGATAAAAATCCCGCGTAGCGAATGCTAAAAGTCAATGTTACCATGATATCGCACCAATTCTCTGTCAGTTCATCAAAATCGGAGTCCTGATATTACGTCACGTCTGGAGTTGTGGCATCTGATCACGGATCGATCATCTGTTTTTGAAACCACTTACACAGCCGGTGGTTTTTACACAGCCGGTGGTTTAATCGCTTCGTGAATTGCTGAAAAACCTTGACGAATTTACCCTTGAAAAGAAGAGCCGCCACATCATGCTTCCGACACACGCCGTCGGCATCGACTTGGGAACGACTTATTCCTGTATTGCATACTTGAATGAGCATGGCGAACCGATTTCGATTCCAAATAAAGATGGTGAACTCTCGACCCCGTCGGCCGTGCTGTTCGACGGTAACGATGTCATCGTCGGTACCGAGGCAATGCGAAATTCGATCCGGCATTCTGATCGAGTTGTCGTCCATGCCAAACGTTATATGGGTAGTCCGTCGCACCGCTGGAAGATTGCTGGCAAAAGCTATTCTCCGGTCGACATCAGCACGTTTATTTTGAAATCGATGCTCGATACGGCGCGGGAAAAAATTGGCCCCGTCACGAGTGCCGTCATCACCGTTCCTGCTCAATTCAGTGATATTCAACGCCAGGCAACAGCCGAGGCAGGTAAACGAGCCGGTCTGACGAATGTCGATATCATCAATGAACCTGTTGCTGCGGCACTGTGTTTCGTGCTGGGAACTGAAGGGATCTGGTTCACGGAACTCGCGACAACACAAACCGTAATGGTTGTCGACCTCGGTGGTGGCACGTTCGATCTTTCGCTCGTCAAATATCAGAAGAATGAAGTCAGTGTGCTGGCCAGCGGCGGTGATCTTCACCTGGGAGGTCTCGATTGGAATAAGGCTCTCGAAGTTGCCATTGGCAAACAGTTTCAGAAGGAGTTTGGTATCGATCCGATGAAGGATCGAGAGAGTGCCCAGGCACTCTCGCTGGAAGCAGAGCAGACAAAACGAAGCTTGTCGGTACGTCCGAAAGCCGCTTTGACGGTCGCCGCAGGAGGTCAACGAAAAACGTATCAGGTCGAAGTGGATCAATTCGAACGACTCACGAAAGATCTCGTCGATCGCATGGAAAAGCTGACGCTCGGTCTGTTGGAAGAACGGAAGATGGGCTGGGCCAAAGTCGATGTGGTTTTAACGACCGGTGGTTCTTCGCGAATGCCGATGGTCCGCTCGATGCTCAAGCGATTAAGCGGCCGAACACTCAATACGTCACTGTCGCCTGATCAATCGATCGCCCATGGCGCAACGTATTATGCAGGGATGTTGTTGACCAACAGTGCGTTTGCCAAGTCGATTCTCAATCCGACGGCAGCAGCGAGACTGGCTCAATTCAAACAGAAAAGTACGAATGCCCGGGCTTTCGGTATACTGATTCGAGATCACGAAACCGGGGGGCGTATCCCTCACTATATTCTTCCTGCCCATACGCAGCTTCCGACGTCGGTCTCGCAGATTTACGGTACTGTCAAGGACGATCAGCGACGGGTCCATCTGCGAATCGTGGAAAGCGGCACTGCAGCAGATGCCGCGTATGTCGAACTCGGAACATGCTTGATCGAGCCATTACCCGAAAACTTGCCGCAAAGCACGGAGATCGAAGTCACGATTACCTATGATGAGCAGGCCCGGGTTCACGTTGGAGCAAAAGTGCTGGCGACCGGCCAGGAAACTCAAACAGAAATTATTCGTCCCGAAAATCTGGTTGTCAGTGCACTGAACGAAGAAGTCGAAGTCGCCGATGTTCATGTCAAATCAGAGCCAGCGTTGCGACCGATTCCGTCTGTTCCTGCTAAAGAACTTTCAACTCCTGCCGTTGCGGCACCGCAGCCCAAAGCAGCCGTGAAGCCGATCGTTTCGACGCCCCCCATGTCGTCAGCGAAATCAGGAATTCCAAGCTTATCGAGTATTGAGAATTCATTTCAGCCGATTCCACTTTGTAATCAGTGTGGCGAGCCGATCGATTCGAACGGAAAATGCTCCAGTTGTGAATCCAAGTCCAGTGCTGTAAAGCCCACTGCAAAACCGGGAACTCCCGGTCGGACGGCAACCGGTATGGCCAAGATTTCTTCGAGCAACTCAGCGCCGTTGCCCGCAGCCCCGAAGAAGCCTGCAACATCCGATAAACTATTGTACGACGAAGATTCGATCATCGAATTGCTGGTTGAGTCTGAAGGTTCTGATAAACCTCAATCGAAGCAAGCCGCTCCTTCAACAAAGCCGCCTGTGAAAGCCAAAATCAAGCCCCCACCGATCCCTTCCGGCGGTGCTGCACAAGTCAAGCTGATCCCGGGAAAGCCCTCAGGATCATCCCCCAAGGAGCAGGAAGACGATAGTGCGTTCTGGGAGGCGGTTGGTCAGGAGTAATCAGGAATTGACAT
Source organism: uncultured Schlesneria sp. (assembly GCA_903904835.1). Lineage (GTDB taxonomy): Bacteria > Planctomycetota > Planctomycetia > Planctomycetales > Planctomycetaceae > Schlesneria. The sequence continues at coordinate 73,783 of CAIVEI010000006.1, forward strand.
CGCCGCGAAGGTTTTTTTGTTACGTAACAAAGCCCGTTCATTAAGGAGTAATAGGATTACCTAACGCGGGTTTGGCCATTTCATCAGGCCAGGGCAAGGCTCCCGCCGAGCCGCGAAGTCGATGCGCTATTTGCTTCGCAGCTCAGCATAAGCGTCTCTCACAAACATTCTTTTTTGTTACCAAATTTCTGCCAGACTTAGCACCGTCAACTTCGTTCTGAATCAGGAATGTGAATCATGGGCGACTATTTCAAGCCGTGGCAACGAAAGATGGGATGCGTCACGCTGTTGTTAACGAGCGTGTTTATAGCTGGCTGGGTCAGGAGCAGCTTTTACCTCGACCGCTTCGGTTTCCGCTTTCGGAACCAATTGCCTGGAGCGATTACCTGTGCGTTTCAGTCTGTTCACGGTCACCTTGGAATGCAAAATATCGTCGGTGGTGGTTCCGTTTTCACGTGCCCTCCTGGGTGGAGCTCAACTCCAATCACCGCCATTCCGTCCCGATTTAAAGGCCGTATACGGGCAGCTTGGGAAGTCCCCTATTGGAAGATCGTTATTTCTCTGACACTGCTGTCCATATTTCTCCTGTTCAGTAAACCTCACCCACAACCGTCACCCGAACTCGAAGAAATCGGATCGATCGATCTCCGCGCCAAGACGATTTCCCTTAAACAGATCAAGCTTCATTTGAGCAATATTCACAGAATCTGGCTTTATATCGAGAACCGTCATTGAGAGTAACGCGCGTGGTTTCTGATGGCCATTGCGATGCGTGTACCTACCTCGCGGCTCAGCAGGAGCTTCGCCTTCCCAATCTTCACGCCCAAATCGTCACGTAATGATGTCCCTAATAACGTGGCCATGAACATCGGTCAGTCTTCTGTCGATTCCGTTATGACGGAACGTCAGCTTTGTATGGTCGATTCCAAGCAGATGCAGCATGGTCGCATGGATGTCGTAGACCTGAGTCGGGTTGGCTCGATCAAGTGGCTTATATCCCCACTCGTCGCTGGGGCCGTAAGTTGTTCCGCCCCGGATTCCGCCACCGGCCAGCCAGTTTGTGAAGACGAAAGGATTGTGGTCGCGTCCTTTGCCCCCTTGAGCACAGGGCATGCGACCAAATTCGGTCGTCCAATGGATGATCGTGTCTTCGAGCATGCCACGTTGCTTCAGGTCTGCGATCAGTGCGGCCGCACCGTGCGACATTCCCAGCGAAAGCGGACCGTGATCGCGAGGGACGTCTTCGTGTGAGTCCCAGTTTCGACGAGGGAATCCGTTGTCGCATCCCGACCAGATTTGAACGAATCGCACTCCTCGTTCCAGCAGACGCCGTGCGATCAGACATTTCCGACCGAAAATGTCAGTCTCTTCTTCCGCATTGATTTCCTTGGGGAATTCGCCCTTTCCGTGATCAAGCCCATACATTTTGAGGATGTGTTTGGGTTCGCCGGAAATATCCATTGCCTCGGGCGCAGCCAACTGCATTCGTGCGGCGAGTTCATAAGATTTGATTCGTGCTTCGAGCCTGCTGTCGCCCGGTCGCGTTTCCGCATGCCGACGATTCAGCCGGCTCATCACATCCAGTCCAGCGGCGTCTGATGCTTTTGTCACGATTCCTTCGCGAGACGGAAACAGGTCTTCGATCGGGTTAGCGGCACCGGGACGAATAAGTGTTCCCTGGTGACGAGCCGGCAGGAACGCAGAATCCCAGTTCTTCTGACCATTCGAAGGAAAACCTCGGTGATCGGGCATTACAATGAATGTCGGAAGGTTGTCGTTCATGCTTCCCAGGCCATAGCTGACCCACGCTCCCATGCCGGGGAATCCAGGCATTTGAAAGCCCGTGGCTTGCAGCAACGTGGCTGAACTGTGAACTCCGGTTTTGCCAACAAGATTGTGAATGAAGGCCATTTCGTCGACCACGGCTCCTAATGGAGCACTGATTTCCGAAAGCTGTTTTCCACACTGACCGTACGATTGCCATTTCCAGGGTGAAGCGAACGTTGCACCGTGGCCATTCTGGAACAGCTCCACTTTCTCACCGGGGTCCCACGGTTGCCCGTCGCGTTTAGTGAGTTCCGGTTTGTGGTCGTACAGGTCGATATGGCTGGCGGCACCCGCCATAAAAAGCTGGACCACGCGAGTCGCCTTGGGTGGAACGTGTAACACGTCCAACACCCCATCATGAATTTGATGACCAATCGTCGAAGATTCTGCTCCCGTCAGAGATTCGTCACGGCCCAGCAAGCTGGCCAGCGCCAGACCACCCAATCCTCCACCGTATTGCCACAGCAGATCGCGACGAGAAAGCATGGGGGTGACCAATCACGAAATAAGAGATAACGAACGACCGTAGCATGGGCTTAAGCCCGTGCAAAAAAGATCTGCGCAGACGTGAAGCCCACCCGACAAAAACCAAATACCGCGTGACGTGCGGGCGTCAGCCTGCAAGATCAATGGCTTAAAATATAAGATCCCGCCAGCGGATACGCGAGGTACAGCATCGCGATGATCGCCCCTGAGGCGATTGCTGCACGCAGGCGATACTCTCTCCCGATATATCGAATCAGCAGAAAGTCACACGCAAGAAGAATTGGCGCGGCAACGACGAATAGGTACCAGTAGTTGACGAAAAAATCGCTCTGCTGAATCAAGAAAACATGGCTGCTTGTGACGACGGCACCCGGTTTATCAAGCTCTTGTTTCACCCGAGGGACGATGAAGTACCACCATCCACCCACGACGAGAAACACTAGAAAATGCACGAAAATCGTTACCACGGCGACCGTCGTCGCCCAGCGGCGTCGAAACGATGTTGCTGATTCAGCGACCGATGTCTCTGTACAGAGCTGGAACGACGTGGTGTGGCTCATGATTGATTCCTGCGTTAGACGGTAAGACGGGATGTGAGTTCCATGCTACCAATTTCAGACAGAAATATCTAAGTGTGGGATGCTGGCCTAGTTCGATACGATTGATTCTCAAACAAGTCCGACGAAGTCTTCGCGCGGTTACCCTGCGGTTCAAAGTTCAGGCGGGTTAGAGAGTATCCGACGTTCGTCTTTTCGACCGCAAATTCCTCCGAAATGCTTTTTCGGGAAAGTCATTCACGCTTCTCTTTGCGTTAGATGCCTTTAGTCTTTTGGTTTAGCAATGAATGAACCTTCTCTGAAACCTGCGACAACACGGCGAATCATTCGAGGTAACGCCGCTCGAATCGCAATTGGTACGGCGATGATGACGGCGGTTTCCATCGCAGTCTTTATCTGGATGCCCTATCAGCGGGAGTTGGGAATCGCCCGGAAAATTGCGTCGCCGCATGTAACGGTCCAATGGAGTTACTGTGGCCCTTTTTGGATTCCGCAATCGGCCTGGGACTGTCTACCGTTTTTTCACCGAGTTAACTTTGTCGGCTTGGATGCTCAAGCATCACTACAGCCGCTTTCAGAATTGGGGTCATTTACCAGTTTGGGATCGGTCTGCCTCAACGGCAATCAATTTACGGATGCAACTTTAGAACACCTCAAAGGACTGACGAACCTTGTTGTTCTCAATCTCTCGAATACGAAGGTGACCGATGATGGCCTGGGGAATTGAACAGGCTCGCAAACCTAAAAGAAATCCGTCTCGACAACACCGCAGTTACCGGTGCCGGTTTGCGGCATCTCAAGTGTCTCACTCACCTGATGGAACTTCATCTCAGCGGCACTCAGGTCACCGACGAAGGATTGGAATATCTCAGGGGACTGAACTCTCTCACAGCCCTCGATATCACCCACACGCAGATCACCGCGGAAGCGCGAGAAATGCTTCAAAAGGCGTTGCCGCTTTGCAAGATCACTGCGGAACCATGATGGGACCTTGTAATCCAATGATCGGTATCGACTTTGAAGCGTTCCGCGTGGCGTTGTTTCGATGCAGCGACCGGCAAAGAAGGTCAGGTCCCATGAACTACCGTCTTCGGTCAACCCGTGGCCTTGATTCATTGATTCTTACTTCGGCTTACGTTTCGGCGGCGATTTTTTCCTGGTCTGGACGGAAACTGCGGCAGCCTTAGTTTGCGTCGATGTCGTTCCTTTGGCTTTTCGCTTTAGAACTGCCAAAGCCTTTGCCGATGGTTTGGCCTTGGTCTTTTTCGTCGCAACCGCTTTGCTAACGGACTTGGCGCTTGCCACGGACTTAATTCGTTTAGCAGCCTTTCTAATCGGTTTTATCGGAGTCGATGTGTCGACTTCGGTTGCGATTATGGCATCCCTGTCAGTGCTTTTTTTCGGCGTGGGGGTTTTCTTCGTTTTCCTTTTTGTGGCGATTGACTTCCGGGGTTTGACAATCTTAGCAGCAGGTGTTTTTGTCGGTTCAGCGACCGTTCCCGCGACATCGAGCTCGATACCAAAAAGTTCACCGAGATCGTTGCCTGCAAGTGCATTGTCGTTTGCTGACGCGAGCGATTTCTGCAAGTTGTCGGCCGAGACTGCCGCGCCAATTAATTCCAGATGATCGACTGCACGCAGTTGAAACAGAAGCTCAGGTGATGAATCCAGTCGATGGCCAACCCCGTACATCGTCGCCGCAATGTGTTTGCACATCCCTGCCGAATCGGGGCATGAGCAATCCAAACTGATCTCTTTTGGTCGTGGGAACAGGCCGTCCTCTTTTTGCGTCAGCCGTTCCATCACTCCTTGATCGAACTTCCCCTGCAATAAGTCCAACAGCGAATCGATCGAACGGGAACAGTCTTTTTTGATTTTTGACCAGACGTCCGATGCGAGCGTCGCGATCTTGATTTTGATCGTGTAAACCTCGGAACCACTGACAAGCGCGGTGATCGAGCCTTTCCCGATCTGCAGGTCAACGACCGACCCGTTACGGACGTAGGTTCCACCACGCGGCAACCGATTCGAATAATCGCTGTATCGTTCGAGATTATTGCACCATGCCTTTCCCCAGAAGGACTTAGCGATCGTGCGTCCTTCAATCTTGACCGGGGCGAGAGTCCGTTTTTCTTTCTTTGCTAACGCTTGTGCGTACTTGGCAGCTTCCGCATGTCGCTCTGCGACAGGAACGTAAGGTGCCCAGTCCCCGTAGTAATTGTCATACCGTGACATGACTGCCTCCTTGCAATGCGGGACGCGGACTTGTTTTGAACGCCGGATAACGAAAAATCGAATGCTTTGTCAATCTTCTGAATTTCCTGCCACTACTTGACCATCCTCGGTCAAGCAGTGCTCTTTGACCAAAGTAGCCATCATCGCTCCGCGTGATGAGCATTGTTCGAGTACCCATCAAATTCCAATCCGCTTATTTTCAAAAAAAGGAATCAAGAAAAAGTATTTGTTCGGAACTTAAGGCAACGCTTGAATCGTTTCCGACGCATGCTCATCACGCGGAGCGATGATGGCTACTTTGGAAGA
>CAIVEI010000007.1 GCA_903904835.1 uncultured Schlesneria sp.
GCATCGAATATTGGATGAACCGAAATCATGATGAGTAGTTGTTTCGTATTCGTTTCAATAAGGGGACAGGCACCCAGGACGGAGCCAGTCCCCTTATTGAAACGAATACACGGTGTTGCAGGCTTGTCGTGTTCGCTAGAATACGATGGAACTCCCAACTCCGGAAAAGATAACATCGCTAATGAGTCGAGAGCTGATCACTGACCGTTTTTTTACGATCCGTCGCGTGAGTGAACGGTTATGTGACCCACTGGTAGTCGACGATTATCTCCTGCAGTCCAATCCCAACTGCAGCCCGCCGAAGTGGCATCTGGCTCATACCACCTGGTTCTTTGAGACGTTCGTGCTTGCGAAGTACGAGTCAAATTTTCGTCCACACCATGCAGAGTTCGGGTTCCTGTTTAACTCCTATTATGATGCCATCGGCGAGAGATGGCCCCGCCCGGTTCGCGGCCTTCTTTCTCGTCCAACCGTGGCCGAGGTTTATGAGTACCGACGCGGGGTCAATGACCGGGTCGTCAGGTTGCTCGAAACTGCCGATAAGCGAAACCGATCCCTGATTGACCCGCTGCTCGAACTCGGCCTGAATCACGAACAGCAGCATCAGGAATTGCTGCTCACCGACCTGAAGAATGCGTTTGCGTTAAATCCACTCGCTCCGGTGTACCGCGATACGACTCACCCATCGGTCGGTAGTACCCCTCTCAAATGGGACTCATTTCCCGATGGCGTCCGCTGGATCGGACATGATGGAAATGGATTTGCGTTCGACAACGAAACACCCCGACACCAGGTGTTTTTGGATCCCTTCCGGCTCGCGTCGCGACCCGTCACGGTTGAAGAATACCTGAGCTTCATGGCTGACGATGGATACCAGACCCCGAGCTTCTGGCTCTCCGATGGCTGGGCGGCTTGTCAGTCTCAGAAGTGGAAGGCTCCGCTTTACTGGCAGCAGTCCGCGAGCGGGTGGAATACGTTTACTCTCGCAGGTGTTCGTCCACTCCATCCCGCAGAGCCGGTTTGTCATATCAGCTATTACGAGGCCGATGCCTACGCCCGATGGGCTTGTGCCCGCCTTCCGACTGAAGCCGAGTGGGAAACGGCGGTCCTGGATTATCCCGTCGCCGGAAACTTCCTCGATGCTGGTCATTATCACCCAATCCCAGACTCAGGTGGCGGGCAGTTCTACGGTGACGTCTGGCAGTGGACTTCCAGCCCATACACGGCATATCCCGGCTACCGCCCGATCGCAGGGGCGCTCGGGGAGTATAACGGCAAGTTCATGTGCAATCAGATGGTACTCCGTGGTGCGTCTTGCGCAACGCCAGCCGATCACACCCGAAGGACTTACCGCAACTTCTTTCCGCCGGACGCCCGCTGGCAGTTTTCCGGCCTCCGCCTTGCGAAGGATGGTGAAGCTTGACCGCCACCCGACTCGTGCCATCCCCTGTGACGACCATCAACCGCTTCCGCGACGACGTGCTATCCGGCTTGTCACGCACACAGAAATGGTTGCCGGCCAAGTACTTTTATGACCCGCTCGGGTCGTCCTTGTTCGACCGGATTACTGAACTGGATGAGTACTACCCGACGCGAACAGAACTCGCGATCATGCAAACGCATGTGTCTGCGATGACAGCACGATGCGGTGCGAATTGTCTGCTGGTCGAACTCGGCGCCGGCAGCCTCGTGAAAGTTCGGCTTTTGCTCGACCAACTCGAACGCCCGGCTGGTTTCGTACCCGTCGATGTATCTGGTGAACACCTCCGCGCGTCGGCGAAAGAACTGACTGCTGATTATCCAAACATTCCCGTTTATCCTGTCGTGGCGGACTTTTGCCGATCCTTTGAAGTACCGTCAATCGATGCAGATCGTCGCGTGGTCTATTTCCCGGGCTCAACGATAGGCAACTTCGATCCGCCCGACGCCGCCAAACTTCTGCGGAGTGTTGCACGAATGGTTGGCCCTGGAGGGGGGCTGTTGCTGGGGGTCGATTTACGTAAGGACCCTGCGGTTTTAGAGCGCGCCTACAATGACGCCGCAGGAGTCACAGCCCGTTTCAATTTGAATCTTCTGGTTCGGATCAATCGCGAGTTGGGAGCCGACTTCAATCCCGCCTCGTTCCGACACCGGGCCTTCTACAATCGCGATCTTTATCGGATCGAAATGCACTTGGTCAGTAACATCGATCAGAGTGTGAACTTATCCGGTCGGACATTTCACTTCCGAGCTAATGAGACGATACACACGGAGAATTCCTACAAGCACGATACGACCGAACTGACCCGCCGCGCGATAGACTGGGGCTTTCGCGTTGATCAGACCTGGACCGATGAGGCCGGCTATTTCGCCGTGATATACATGACCGCCCCTGGCAAATGAATTAACCGGAGAGACACGATGAAAGCGATCTGGAATGGTGCTGTGTTGGCCGAATCGAATGAGACCGTCGTTGTTGAAGGGAACCATTACTTTCCCCCCGCCACGATTCGGAGTGAGTTTTTCAAGCCTAGCTCGACACACACGGTCTGTGGGTGGAAAGGGACGGCGAGTTATTACAACGTTGAGGTAGAAGGAAAACAGAACCCGGACGCAGCATGGTTTTACCCGGACCCCAAGGACGCGGCTAAGAACATCGCTGGGCACATCGCATTCTGGAAGGGTGTCAAGGTCGAGGCATGACGCACGCCTTATTCTCTCTTGACGATGTCGCCAAGGGGTTCACGGGGCGTCCGGCCCTTGGCCCGATTACACTCAGAATTCCAGCCGGGCAGACGACCGTTCTTATCGGGCCAAGCGGGTGCGGCAAATCGACGCTGTTGCGACTGTTGATCGGTCTGGTCGCACCGGACAGTGGCACTGTGACCTTCGACAGTACTGTCGTCAGCTCCTCCACCGCCCGCATGGTCCGTCTCCGCACGGGTTATGTGATTCAGGACGGTGGTCTTTTTTCCCATCTTACGGCTCGGGGGAATGTTTCGCTGTTGGCTCGCCATCTCGGCTGGGATGCTTCCCGTATCAACTCGCGAATCAGTGAATTAGCCGAACTGACACGTTTCCCGGTCGATGGCTTGGATCGCTACCCTCAACAATTATCGGGCGGGCAACGACAACGGGTTGGGCTGATGAGGGCGTTGATGCTGAACCCGGACTCGCTATTGCTCGACGAACCACTAGGGGCACTCGACCCGCTCGTTCGTGCCGACCTCCAAACGGAGTTGCGGGACATCTTTCGCTCGCTTGGGAAGACAGTGGTCCTTGTCACGCACGACCTCGGCGAGGCGGCATTCTTCGCCGACCGCGTGGTCCTTTTGAAAGACGGAAGGGTGGTGCAGGAAGGTCTTGTAGCTGACCTGTGGCACCGACCCGAAGACCCGTTTGTCACCCGTTTCGTCCAGGCGCAACGCGGGCCGCAGATTTCTGAGGAAACCGCATGACCCGGTCGATTGCCATTCACATCACCGTCGCTATGTCGTTGTTCGCCGGCTGTTCGCCCACAGCACCGGTCGTGGTCGGGGCTAAGAAATTTACGGAATCGGTGATCCTTGCTGAGTTGGGCGCGCGGCTGGCCGGAGAAGCCGGAGTCCCTTCCCGTCGGGACGATCTCGGCGGGACGCCAGCCCTGTGGCTGGCACTGAAACAAGGGGATATCGACGCCTACCCGGAGTACACCGGCACCATCACCCGGCAGATCCTCAAGGACGATCCACCGGACGTGGGTGCAGCTCTCGCCGAACATGGTGTGCGGATCAGCAAACCGCTCGGCTTCCGCAACAACTATGCACTCGGGATGCGGAAGGATACAGCCGCTTCTAAGGGCATTCGGTCCATTTCAGACCTTCGCCGACACCCGGATCTGAAACTCGGCTTCATCCATGAATTCCTCGACCGTCCGGATGGATGGCCAGGTGTGAAGCAGCACTACAGCTTGCCGCAAGCCAACGTCCAGGGAATGAACCACACCCTCGCGTACCGGTCGTTAGTGGAAGGAGCAATCGACGTGACCGAGGTTTACACCACTGACGGCGAGATCTCCCAGTATGACCTGCTCATTCTGGCCGATGATCTCGATTTCTTTCCTGCGTACGAGGCAGTCTGGCTGTACCGGGCCGACCTTAAAAAGCGTTACCCGAAGGTGGTAGAGCAATTGCTCCGGCTGGAGGGGCAGGTTTCCGAACAAGCCATGCAGAAGATGAACGCTGAGGTCCAGCAGAAGAAGGCGGACGAAGGCATCGTGGCAGGCGACTTTCTGACTCAAAAATTGGGCATCAAGCCCGCAGGGGGCGGTCCGGGAATCGCTGCTCGAGTCCTGAAAGCGACCGGCCAGCACTTACTGCTGGTGGTCCCTTCCCTGCTCGTTGCGATTGTTGTTGGCGTACCACTTGGTATTGTCGCTGCGCGTCGCGAACGGCTCGGCCGAGTCATTCTTGTGGTAATAGGGGTCATACAGACTATTCCTTCATTGGCTTTATTGCTTTTTATGATCCCAGTCATGATGTGGTTGGTCGGACAGGGGACTGGTGCCCCACCTGCTGTGGCGGCCCTCTTCCTCTACAGCTTGCTACCTGTCGTACGGAACACGCACACCGGGTTAACGGGAATCCCCGCCTCGACGATAGAGTCCGCCGAGGCTTTAGGCTTGCCGGCATGGGCGGTCTTGCGCCGGGTAGCACTGCCGCTTGCCAGCCCGACGATCCTCGCTGGGGTGCGGACGGCGGCCGTGATTAACGTCGGATCCGCAACACTCGGCGGGTTCATCGGGGCTGGCGGATATGGGGAACCGATCCTCCGAGGTTTGGACAAGTTCGACATCCCGTTGATGTTGGAAGGGGCGATCCCCGCAGCAGTCATGGCCATCGCTGCGGAGGCGTTGTTCGGACTGGCAGAGCGACGAACCATTAAATAGTTCGCCCGAGCTGCAATCGGTTCGAAAAAGGGGACTGGCTCCGTCCTCGGTGCCTGTCCCCTTTTTCGTCTTCCCTCGCTTGCGCGTCGAGCTAACGAACAATCAGCATTTTGCGTCGAGTTTCATACTTCAATTCGATTGATGTCCTCAGCCCGGCGCTGTTTGATTCTTGGATCGACCTGGTCGTCCAGTTGTTCTCGTCGTCTTTCTTCGAGGGTCATTTTCAGCCTCTGTTCATGCCGCCAGAATCGGATTCCGTAATCCACAATGGCCAGAAAAACCAGGCAAGCAGAAAGCTGAACGCAAAGTTCGCCGATTAACTGAGCTGATCGGACAAACATCACCGCTGGGTCACCCAGCGCTAACGCCAGAAACTGAGATTGGCGATTACTGGTAAAGAACCACACGACGCTGGCAAGCACGCACAGGCGCAGAATCCAGCCGGTCGAGTCCAGGCATCGTTCGCTGGAAATAAGTCCGCGAAATCGCCATCGAGGCATTATCGCTGCTGGCATCCAAATCCAGCCGGTTTGTGCGATGTTTGCCGTGAGAGCAGTGACACAGACAAGCAGTCCGGCCGTGAGAAGAATCGTGGCCAAAAGCTGTCCGACCCGTTGAGTTAACACCGAGACAATAGGGAGATTGACGTCTGAGGACTGCGGAGTTCGGAGCGAATCTCGCATCAGTTCGGCGAGTGAAGTGGCCCAGCCTGGTGCAAGCCACCAGATCACGGCGCTTGCTGCGAGCAGTATCACCGCAGAAGTCAATTCTGGACTACGGGCGACCTCGCCCCGAGACCGTGCCTCGCGCCGGCGTCGCTCGGTTGGCGGAAGCGTGCGATCGGCGTCTTGGTCGAACATGGATGCGTCTAGCTCTTAAACGCCTTCGAAACGTCAATCGAATAGTCTGCATTAAACGCGTCGTCGAACGAATAAACATCGACGAAATCACTGAACTGGTCACTGTCGGTCTTTTTCATTTCGCCGAGGTCAATCAATTCGAAGACGATTCGCCCGACATCGGCCGTCGTTGAGATGCCCCAATTTCGGAAGACAACTGGCGCCAGCATCCCGTAACGACGCTGCCCAAGTTGACGAAAACCATCGAGCAACTCGCGCGGAAGAATATGGCCGCCGGTCTCACTGAGCTTGTCGCGACCATACACATCCTGAGCGACGGAAAGCGCATCGTTGATGAACAGGTACGCTTGCGGATGAAACTGTAATTTTGAACGTGGTGACTTCGTAAGCGGCATTATTTTTGTCGAATCGTCTTAAGGAACTTAACCGTCATTCCGTCTTAATTCTGGCGGCTCATCCAAGCCAAACATTAACTATACAATAGACTCTAAGGTTGATGAAAGCCCTATTGCGCCAAGTTCGGAATCATGAACCGACCCATACTTGACAATATCGACGGAAACCTCGTCAGAATAAAGTTTTAACAAGAATAAAACACCGATTATGTTTGCCGGATTCCCTTAAAAATCTTGCGGTCCAAGCGTGGAATAAACAAAGTCCAGTGCGACGAACTGTTTGGGTCGTCCTCGATCGCACGAGTGAACTCGTGAAGTTTGGCGTCCAGATTATCAATCATGTGCAAAATGATGGCTTCGGGAGTCATAGGAAGTCTTGGGCTGCCGAATTCATAACTGCCATGGTGACTGAGGATCATATGCTTCAGTCGCCACTCCAATTCTTGTGGAAAAGGTTCTTTTGTGAGTTCGGTCACTCGGTGAATCTTTTCCGTCAGCATCTCGACACCGATCATAAGGTGTCCAAGCAATTGGCCCTCGTCCGTGTAATTAAAGCCGGATGTGCAGGAAAGTTCTCGTGTCTTGCCAATGTCATGCAAGAAGACCCCCGCCTGCAGCAATTCGACGTCGATATCGGTATAGACTTCGCAAATCTTCTCGGCTGACTTCAGCAGTGTCACCATGTGTTCAACCAACCCCCCCGGATAGGCATGGTGAGCTTTCACGCCAGCGGGGGTTTCGGCCAATGCTTGCAACAAGGTTTCGTCGACAAGGAAAAATTCCATCAACGTACGCAGATGCGAGTTTTCAAACCCTAACAGGATCGTCCGCAGTTGCTCGAGAAGCTGGTCGATTTTCACAGACGACATTTTTTCAAAGTCGACCGGATCAACTCCATTGGCAGAAACAGGATCGCAATGCGTCAAAATCAACTGCAGGGTCCCTTGGAAAAGCTGGACTTTTCCTCGGGCACGGACAAACCCACCGCTTTGAATTTCTGAGCACGAGTCTTCTGAGACGTTCCACATGCGGCCGTTAATCATGCCAGTCTTGTCGCGTAAGTCGACGGACAGGTAGAGAGCCGCGTTTCGGTTTGCCCGAAGTTGTTTGTCAGAAACGAGAAACACGTCGTCGACGATCTCTCCATCCTTAAGGTCAGTCACAAACCGGCGAGACATAAGCGAAAATCCATTCTAGGCGAGCATCTTAAGGATTGGGGGGGGGTGAATTCTAGGACGCAATGCCTGAGTGAACAAGGAACAGTCCTCCATACAATGAGAATGACTTGCGAATAGACGCAAAATCTGTTTTTTCGCAGCGGTAATTTTTATGAACTCGTCAGTAAGTTTTTCTCAAAACCAACAGACTGGAAAGATTTTTCACGGACCGAGACATTCCGAGATTGCATCTCGCAATCGTCGATCGAATCCTGAAATCTGCAGATCGGTCACAAGCAGCATGGCGCGTTGGGAAAACTGTTCGTCTTGAGTGACGGATTTGAGAGCCTGTGTCAGTCTTGCAACGTTCAACCGGCCAGCGGGAATAGAGATTCCTACACCCAGTTCGACAAGACGTCGGGCGTTGTCTGGCTGATCGTGAGCGAACGGAACCAGGATTTGCGGGCGACCTGATGCCAGAGCCTGGCCGGTCGTTCCGATTCCACACTGATGCACGATGACCGCGCCTCGGGGGAACAGCTTTGAGAATGGTTCGTAATTTGAGACATGAATGTTTGGGTCGATCATCGCCGCCGAGGGAACTCGGCGCGGGTTCTTACCCACCAGAAAGACGGCTCGAAGCCCAAGCCGTTTGATTGCTTCATAGGCGACTTCAAAATAATTCGTCTCCATTTTCACAATCGCCGTCCCCAGCGTGAAGATGACGGGTGGAGGACCCGCATCCAGAAATTGCTGAAGTTCCGCTGAGATGTCACTCGTCGTCTCTTCATCGAACAGCGGAAAACCAATTTGTTTGACTCGGTCAGGCCAGTCGGGTTGAGCCGGAGCGAATGCCGAAGGAAATAGTGCCAATGTTCCGTGCGAAGAAAATCCGTTGATCAAGACATTTTTCCGCGAAACGGGCAGACCAACCTGAGATCGTAAATCATCGATCGGCTTCAACCAGCGTCGAGTGGGGCTTGCTAACAGTTTAAGAACCCCGCCTGCGACCGTCGGACCGAGATGCTTGAGTCGCGGCAGCAAAGTCATGAATCCGAGTGCCGGAGGATCGTAGGCGGAAAAGAATGGGGATGGCTGAAGAGCACACGAAAGCCATGGTATCCCCAGTTCTTCCGCGACGATCGGCGTGGCAAACGTCAGTGCATGTGAAATCATCAGATCGTGACCGACGGCAATCTCTTTGATTATTTTGTACCCGTCATCGAGATACGGGAGAATCAATGTCCGAATAATGAACTGGGTTCCGTGCAGTGAATGATTAGCTTTTGCCGCCCAGGATTCTTGCGGCCCAAGTTCATCCAACCCCGGTTTGATAGGGACAAACCGAACCCCGATACGGTCGACGTATTCGCGATATTCTTCATGTGTGGCGAGCGTGACTTCATCACCACGTCCCTTCAATATCCGAGCCATTGCCAGATAAGGGTGCAAATCCCCATACGACCCGAACGTAGTCAACAAGATCTTGGACACTCAGGTCTGAACCTTCCGAAAATTGAGGAGTTGAAAGACAAAGTCAAGAAACCGGCAACATAGAACATATTCGCGAAAGTACCCAACCAACGACGGTACTGCGATCAGAAAAGCCATTCACCGCATCTTACCAGCCCAAAGACGATTCGAAAGAGTGGCCCAGGTGTCAGTTCCAGACGAACGCAAACCTGCAAATCACCCAGAATCGCCGACGATGAGGGAGCACGCCCCCGTGGGCGACGCTGCTAGCGTTGGAACCAAGCGGCAAAGCCGTCCACATTATCAGTGCAGCGACAAAATGCATTTTTTCATCAGCTTTCACTGGTCGAAAAGCCTCGCTTTCCAAGTTGGCTAGTCCATACAGGAGTCAATTTGGTGATCAAAGAAGTCCAATCGGCTATCGCTTGAAGGCGCGAAGCCGCGAAGGAAAGAATTCCATCTTCTTGTCCTCTTCGCGCCCCCCGCGACTTCGCGTGAAACCTCGGTTACGATCCATTGTGAACCCCTCGATGAATCGTTTACGCAGAACAACGCATCCTTCGAGGCCAAGGCGATTGGCGAAATCTAGCCTTGTACGAAACCTGCATTCGCGACAAATCTCCACATTTCGCTAGCGTACCGAGTACCCGCCGTTCACCGCGATGTTTCACCTCGATCAACAGTTGAAAACTTCAAACTGCAAAAACCCTTCCGCCCGTACTTCGTTGCCAGACGTGGTCGTAGATTCGATCAGCCAACGATTCGCAGTCCTGGTCCGAGAATGGGGGGCGGGGAAGAGCCGTCCACAGGTTGTCCATGATGCAGGTCTTTACTTCGGCCTGCGTCTGGGCGTTCTTGGTCCAGTCCTCCATCGATGATAAAAGTTCGACGAGCGTGGCGAGTAATTGTTTGCTCGCTTGCTTCAAACGCTCGCGGGCAACTTTTGTGATGTTCTCTTTGAACAACAGGTCAAACAACGCGAGTTCGTGTTCGGTCAGCCCTTCTTCAGCCGCGCGGCGCTGCTCGGCATCAAGGCTTGCCGCCAGTTCGGCCAGTTTGGCAAACGTTTCTTCGACCGTCACCCGATCTTTTTCCCGGTTATAGTCTGCAACGATCTCTGTGTATTTCCGGTAATAGTCCATCCGTAACGGGTTGAAGGCGAGCATCTGCATCAGCTTCTGGTCGACGATGTCACGAATGTCCTGCAGCGCGGCGTGTTTCCGTTTGACTCGCTTGGCGAATTCATCACGCAATTTGACGAAATCGATCTCGCTGAGATCGACAGTCAAATCATCGGCATCGTCGTCGCCAGCACCTTGCGTTTGAATTGCTTCGTTGACGATCTTGTGAAGTTCCTTCAGCACGTTCGTCACGTCAGAAAGGTCGCGGTGTTCTTGCAACTTCTTGTAAATCGCCTCCAGATTGTCCCGGCGTTCGGCGTATTGAAAAACGCTTGGTTCCAACATCAATGTTCTAAATCGCAAAAAAATTTCACGTGCAATGATCTCAAACCGACGGCGTCCGTTTTCATCGGCGAGTAGGAGGTTTTTCGCATCTTTTAGTAACTGGATTTTCGGAAATCCTTTCACACCGATCAGCCGTTCAGGATCAAAGCCCATTCCCTTGAGATGGATTTCCGCCGCTTCAATTGACTGGGCCAGCGACAGCACCAGATCCTCAATTGGCGTCGCGACCCCGTCGCCATCGCAATCACCACCGTCAGCTGGTTTGTCGTCACCGGTGTCGTCGTCGTCACCCACTGCGTAAACGGCCAGTGCCGCACGAAGGCTTTTCAACATGCCGTTGTAGTCGACAATGACGCCACAATCCTTGCCGGGGGAAACAACCTGCCTCCCGACGCCACCGTCAAACAACGGCGTATGACGACATTGACGCTGCTCAAAGCATTCGACAACTAAGCCCTCATGATCGAGAAAAATCGATACCATCAAATTGTCCGCCCTACGAGACTCACTCCTCGACAGCGAGACATCCTTCAACTCCTCGACCTACCAACCCCGGCCCAGATCTTGAGTCGACTGTTACCTCGACCACCGACA
>CAIVEI010000008.1 GCA_903904835.1 uncultured Schlesneria sp.
ACTGATCCCCGGGTTCTGATATTCCACAGGGTCTTCGACCGTAATGATCTTGATTGTCGGCTCTTTGATTTCGTTCAAAGCACTATAGAGTGTTGAGGTTTTACCACTACCGGTCGGACCGGTGACCAGGATGATTCCGTGAGGTAACGCGATCAATTCATGGAATGTCTTGGCAAGTTGATCGGGCATACCGACGTTCTTCAGGTTGAAGACCATTCGGCCCTTATCAAGGAGTCGCATAACGACACCTTCGCCGTGCACCATCGGGATAATCGAAACACGGACGTCGATCTCGCGTCCCGATACCCGCAGCTTGATACGACCGTCCTGGGGAATTCGCTTTTCGGCGATATTCAGCTTCGACATGATCTTCAGGCGTGTCACAATCGCCTGAAAGAAGTGTGAGATTGACTCGGGCACTGGTTGCACTCGTAGCAGACCGTCCACGCGATACCGAATCGTCAATCCATTCTCTTGCGGCTCGATGTGAACGTCGCTTGACTGCTGTTCGAGGGCTTCAACGAGCAGTTCGTTCACGAGTTTGATGACCGAAGCATTCTCGGCCTGTTGTGCCAGGTCCGAATCGTCAGCCGACAAATCACTCAGTAGCTCAATCCCTTCGGCAGATCGTTGTGCTACGAGCTCATTCAGCGTGTCGCCACCGACACCTAAATGCTCTTTGATCAGTTCGACAACATCCAGGCGCCGAGCGAGAACCGGCTCCAGATGAAATCCGCTGACGGCAGACAATTCTTCCAGAGCTTCCAGATTGAACGGGTCGCTCGTCGCGACGATCACACTCCCATTCCGACGGGCCAGTGGTAAAAGAGAATGTCGAAAAACTGCGGTTGTCGGGAACTGCATCAGCAGTTCGTGATCGATCGTTTCCTGTTTGACTTCGACAAAATCCATCCCCAGTTCTTCGGCAAACGCTCGCAAGACATCGTCTTCTTTGACGATCCCCATTTCAACGAGCACCCTGTCGACTCGTTTTCCAGCGGCCTGGGGCAAAGCGGCTTCGACCTGAGGCTTTGTGACGAGACCGTGTCGAATGAGAGTTTGAGCGATATCCATAGTTCAGCGGTCAAGATTCTGGGTTGGAAGTAGCAGGTTCGGAAGGATTCTTCTCGCAGCGCTTCAGGCGGCTCTCAACTTATTAATCGCGGTGCATTCCAAATGTCGTATCGCTCAATCAAACCGGAAAAAACGGTTGGATTGCAAATCCACACACCATTCTCGACGAACGATCTGTGTCTGTCGATGTCCTTTGATCCGGTTTCAGCCCCATTTCAGGTTGTCGCGATCACACAGGTTCGAATAGGGCGAGTGTGCTTAATAACGAAAAAGCCCGGACGCACAAAAGCATCCGGGCTTTTCGAAAACGAATCTTCGCTGTTGGCAAAGGGTTACTTCGCTTTTCCAGACGCGATCAGCTTGCTGGCATTGCCTGCTTGACCAAACTGAACCATGCGAGCGACGCAGACCTTTTTCATCGCTTCGCGGGCGGGCTTCAGATAGTCGCGTGGATCGAACTTGTCAGGGCTTGTCGCCAGCAACTGTCGAATCGCACCGGTAATCGCCATGCGGCAGTCGGTATCGACGTTAATCTTGCGAACACCGCTCTTGATCCCTCGTTGAATCTCTTCTACTGGGACACCGAACGTTTGCTTCATCTTGCCACCGTACTTGTTGATGATGTCTTGCAAGTCTTGTGGCACAGACGAGCTCCCGTGCATCACAAGATGCGTGTTTGGCAGCTTCTTGTGAATTTCTTCGATGCGCTTCATCGCGAGAACTTCGCCGTCGGGCTTCTTGTCGAACTTGTAAGCACCGTGGCTGGTTCCGATTGCGACTGCCAAGGCATCGACGTTCGTTGCCTTCACAAATCGTTCCGCTTCATCGGGATCGGTCAACAACTGATCGTGAGAAAGTTGACCCGACGCGCCGTGGCCGTCTTCGGCTTCCCCTTCTCCCGTGTCGAGTCGGCCCAGACAGCCAAGTTCGCCTTCGACTGAGACCCCGAACATATGAGCGACTTTGACGACTTCCGCAGTGACAGCGACGTTATAGTCGTAGTCAGCCGGAGTCTTTCCGTCTTCCTTCAGCGAACCGTCCATCATGACGGACGTGAAGCCGTACTTGATGGCGCTGCAACAGGTTGCAGGGCTGTTGCCGTGGTCTTGATGCATGACGATCGGGATTTCTGGATACAATTCTGATGCGGCCAGCATCAGATGTCGCAGGTAATTGTCCTGCGAATAGGACCGAGCCCCGCGAGATGCTTGTACGATACAGGGGGAATCGGTTTCCCGAGCCGCTTCCATGATCGATTGAATCTGTTCCATATTATTAACATTGAATGCGGCGACGCCGTAGTTATTCTCAGCAGCGTGGTCGAGTACAACTCGAAGTGGAACCAAAGGCATTGTCTTCAAACTCCTGAAACCAACCAAAACCGTATCGTGTCTCGCAGCGCGGTCGTTCCCCATTGGACAGACTCTAGGATACGATCGAGATCGATGCTTTGGAAAATAGGATATCGTTTTTGATGCAGCGACGGGAAGGGATGCGGTTTCGGAAAACGAAGAGTCTTTTCAATCACCATTGCAAGTTCGCCTCAACCGCCAGGCTGAAGTGTTTGTGCTAACGGTGATTTATTCCCTGGAACTGCTGGCATCTCTTGTCGGAAGGTTTCCGTAGCATTCGCCCTTAGAGTTTGAGAGGATGCCTTTGTTGCGTACTAAGTTGGAGACCTCCGCATGTCTGTCCTTGACGCCGTTCCGTTGACTGTCGATGTTCCTTTACAGAGGGACGATTTCGGTGCGATTCGTGTGGGTAAAAGCCGAGTGTTGGTGGAATTGGTGATACGGGCTTTCCAAAACGGACAAACCCCCGAAGCAATCGTCGAATCGTATGACACGTTGAACCTGGCAGACATCTATGCAGTTATTGGCTATTACTTGAGGCACCCTGACGCGATTAATCGTTACCTCGCTGAGCGGGCCGATGCTGCCGTAGCGACGCGTCAGAAAATTGAGGCTTCGCAGCCCGCCCGCCCGAATCTCCGCGAAGTACTACTCAAACGGGCCAAAGCGACGGAGAATTCGAGTGCTGAGACTTCTCAGTGACGAGAACTTCCGTGGCGACATCTTGCGCGGACTGAAACGGCGACTTCCCGACCTGGATGTCGTTCGTGTGCAAGATGTCGGATTGGCGGGACGGGATGATCCGACGATTCTCGCCTGGGCTGCAACGTCAGGCCGAATCCTACTTACGCACGACCGCAACACCATTCCAGAATTTGTTTTCGACCGTGTACGCGTGGGGCTGCCGATGCTCGGTGTGTTTCTTGTCGATGACGAACAGCCGGCAGGTCGAGTGATCGCGGACATCGTATTGGCACTGGAATGCGGCGAACCTGCGGACTGGCAGGATTTCGTCACATAGCTTTCCACTCTAACCGTATATGCCACAACTTCCCGTCGTTGGCCAAGGTTTTCAAACGAAAGTTTCGACCAGAAAGAATTTCACCGCTGATGACAGGGCAGCGAAGAAAATTGGAATAATTCCAAATTTTTTAGGGTTCGCCGTCTTCGATCGACTTTTTCGGGCGACCTCGGGGGCGAAATCGGAATTCGAGTCTGAGTTGTTTGGCAGTAGCCACTTGCCACGACCCTGAGCCGAATGGGCGGCCTCGAACGACAGATACTTGCACGGCTTCCCTTTCCTTTTTTGCCAAGGCTCGGTTCACTCGTGTGACTCCGTCTTTAAGGGAAAGTCATGGGATTGTCCATGGGCATAAAATTCGAACGCCGCTTCGTCAGAGTCATCGCCGAAATTCTGATCCCGGGCATCTCCACGATTGAGATCGTGAAAGATCATTCCCCCCAGCGTCTGGCGTGCTGTGCGTTGCGTGCCAATGAGAAGATCCTAGGTGAACGATTAATCCGACTTGTCACGTTTTCTCAACCATTTTGTCGACCGTCAAAAATGAATTGAACTACTGAGGCTTGCTGAACTCGCCAGCGTCGTATTTCTTCCAGAATTCATCGGCGGGAATCGGTTCATCGTTACCGATGGTTTTTAGACTTTTCATCTTTCGTATTACGTCGGTCCCCTTCGAGATGGCCTTGGGCGTAAAATGGAATGCGTCCAATTTTATCCCTTCGAGCGGTGACAAGTCAGAGACATTGGTCGCAGAGACATTAAGTGCGGTCAGTGGCATTCCCTTCAGCGGCGATAGATCAGAAATCGGTGTATGGTTGGAAGTCAGATGAGCCAGCGGCATTCCTCGGAGCGGCGAAAGATCCACAACAGGCGTGCCAGCAATATTGAGTCCACCCAACATCATCCCTTTCAACGGGGAAAGGTCTTCGACTTTCGTTCCCCACATCATTAACAGCTTCAGCGGCATCCCTTGGAGGGGCGACAAGTCGGAAACTTCGGTGCTTCCAATCCATAAATCTTCCAGAGCCATTCCTTGAAGTATTGAAAGATTCGTTACCTGAGTCCCCGCCAAGTTCAAATGTGTGAGCGGTACTCCTTTGAGCGGCGTCAAATCAGACAATCTCGGGTTATTACCGCTGTGTAAACTCGTTATCTTCATCCCATTGAGGGGTGAGAGATCACGCAACTTTCCTCGCTCCGGTGAACTACCCCAACAGCCAAGAAAATCCAACCCGGCCAACGCACGAACCGGAGAGACATCTATTACATCGTCGGTCGTGAAAGACATCATCGTCACAATTCCATTTGTGACCACTGGAGACCACTCTCCGAAGTTATTCGTCAGCTTCCCATCAAACCCCGGATTCAACTCCCTCAGCTTCTTGGAAACTGCCTCCAACTGCTGCTCGGCAGGCATGGCCTGTACGTCCTTGACCCATTGATCGAAGCCAGGTTTCTGAAAGGCAAGCGGCTTGCCGAACTCACCCGCGTCGTATTTCTTCCAGAATTCTTCGGGGGAGATTTGACCCCACGCATGAGTGCCAAATCGTTCAATGGTCTTCATATTTCGAACGACATCAATTCCGTTAGTGATGTTTTTTGGCGTAAACATCAAATGAGTGAGCTTCATCCCTTTGAGAGGCGACAGGTCTGACACTGGCGTCTCGCTGAACCCTGTGGTCCTCAAAGACATTCCGCTTCCACTGAGCGGCGACAAGTCTGCCACTTTCGTTTGGTTGAAATAAACGAAATTCAACGGCATTCCCCTGAGCGGCGAAATGTCAGAGACAAGTGTGCTATCAAACGCGAAGAATGACAGGCTCATCCCCTTCAGGGCCGAAAGATCAGAAATCTTTGTGTGTGTGATACCGAGGTTGGTCAAGTGCATCCCTCGAAGTGGCGAAAGATCCGTGACTTGCGTTCCGTCGCACACGAGCAACCAAATCGACGTCTCTCGTAGCGGGGAGAGGTCTGAGACTTTTGTGTTCAAGACAAGCAAATTTGCCAGAGGCACTCCTCTGAGTGGTGACAAGTCTGACAATTGCCCTTTTTCCGGGCCACTACCACTGCAATTCAGAGAAAACAAACCTGTGAGAGCTCTCACGGGCGAAATGTCCGTCACATTGTCTGTGACAAAACCAAGCCGTTTGACGACTCCGTTTTCGATGAGCGGAGGCTTGGTTTCGCCGTCTGTCAGCTTCCCATCGAACCAAGGATTCAACTCCATCAACTTCTTGGACACCGCGTCGATCTGCTTCTCGGCAGGCATGGCGTGCACCTCTTTCACCCATTGATCGAAACCCGCTGTCTGAAAGGCGAGTGGTTTCGATGATGGTGACGGCTTGCCGCCCGGTATCGCTTCCTTCACCAGCGGTTTCAACTCTGCCCTGATCGCCTCGGTCTTCCCCGATTTGATCTCAAAGCTGTCGGTGAAGATTTCAAATCCGTCCTTCTGAACCTTCAGTCGATGCTTCCCCTCAACGACCGTGATCTTGATCGGCCGGTCGTCCCCCTTGCGGGTAATTTCAACCGTGTCCTTTTCATTCAGCACTTGGACGTCAGCATCAGGCTCAGTCACCGTGACGACCAATGTGCCGTCCCCAGACCTGGTCTTCATGTTGATGACCACACCGGCCAGCAGGAACAACACGCCCAAAGCCGCAGCACCGGTCAGAAGCCGTTTTTTCTGGTCGTTAAGAAACGAGTTCTTCCCTTTTTTTGCAGGTTTGTTCGGCAGCGACTTCGTGCGAACGGGTTTTGCCGGTGCTGAGGGAAGGTTGTCGAGAAAGTTTGTGAAGTTCGCCGCCGTTGACGGTTCGACCGACTTGTTTGTGGACGAGGCGTTTGATTTGACGACCGTTTCCCGTGTTGGGGTCGCCAATGTCATCGCGGGCGACGAAACCGATTTGGCTTTTACAAGAATCGTTTGTTCGGTTGCCGAAGACTGTAAGGCAACTGTATTCGGTTGATCACGACGACAGCCTTCCAGAGCGACAATCACTTCTGCCATCGTCTGATAACGGTCTTCGATTTTCTTGGCAACCATCTTCCTGAAGACCGCTTCAAGCGGTTCCGGGACCTCGTCACGAGCAGAACGCAGCGACGGAATCGGCTGTTCCCGATGAGCCAACAACTTTTTCATGAGCGTGTCGCCTTCGTATGTTGGCGTGCCAGTCAGTAGATAAAACAGCGAACAGCCCAACGCATAGATATCAGTCCGGGCATCAGCCGTCTTTGTGTCCATCGCCTGTTCCGGGGACATGTAATCGACCGTCCCCATCACCGCGCCTGTGTTTGTCAGCTCGGCCTGCGTCGTAGCCTCGCTATCACTATTCAGGCGAGCCAGCCCCATATCCAGAATCTTGACCGTTCCCTCTGTGTCCAAAAGGAGATTGGCCGGTTTAATGTCCCGATGCACAATCCCCTTCCTGTGGGCGGCTTCCAGTCCTTTTGCAGCTTGCAGGATGTAGTTCACCGCTGTCTCAACCGGGAACCGCCCATTCTTTTTGACAAGGGCTGACAAGTCACTCCCGTCCACCAGTTCCATCACAAGGAAGTGAACGCCATTGGCACAGTCGGCATCGTGAGCCGCAACAATATTGGGATGACTGATTTTTGCTGCTGCCTTGACTTCCCGCTCAAACCGGGCGATTGCGTCTTTGTCTTTCGTCAAGGCGGATGGCAAAACCTTGACCGCGACCAGGCGATCCATTCGCAGATGCCGGGCTTTGAACACCTGCCCCATGCCACCCGCTCCGATCTTTTCCATCAGGACATAGTTGCCCAGAACAAGCGATTTGCCCTTCCCTTTCGAAACTTCTTCCGCTTGAAACTTCGTCAGTTTTTTCTTGCGTACCAGTTCCAGGGCCAGTTCTTCGGCGCTCGTGGGTGATGCCTTTGGGGGCAAAAAGTCCTTCAGAGTCTCGCCAGCGATCACACCGCTGTCTTCAAGCTGTTGAACAAACTTTTCAAGAGGGACGGCCATCGCCAGAAGCCTCGTTCAAAGGCAAGGACATGCAACGAAAAAGATTCTCTACGAAAGTCACGCCATTTGCCAGAGAATTGGCTCTGTCACCGCCCACCGATCCTACTTCTTCTTTTCGACTTGTTTCCAGAACTCTGCTGATGATTTATTGTTGATCGACTCCAACGACTTGATGGAGCGGAGGATTTCTGTGTCCCGTTCGGGCTTGAAGTCGAACTTAACGGTCTTAAGTGGCAGTTCCCTAAGTATTGAAAAGTCCGAAACTTTCGTGCCGTGACATAACAATTCTTGCAGCGGCATCCCACTCAGCACTGAAATATCGGAAACTTTTGTCTCACCAAAAGACAAGTATTCGAGCTTCATGTTCTTCAGAGGCGACAAATCACTGACTTGTGTATGTCCGAAGCTAATCCGAGTGATCTTCATTCCATCCAAAGGAGAAAGGTCATAGACTTTTTTCGACTCGTCAAGGTAAAGCTCCTTTAAAGGCATCCCTTTCAGCGGCATTAAATGCGAGACATTGGAACCCATACAAGAAAGTACAGTGAGCGGCATTCCGCTAAGAGGTAACAAATTAGAAACTTGAGTGAAATCACAACGAAGCGAAGCCAATTTCATGTCGTTTATCGGTGAGAGATCGGAAATCTTTCCCTTGCCGATTCCGCTTCCAGAACAACTGAGATCTGTCAAACCAGTTAATGCCCGCACCGGAGAAATATCTTTCACGTCGTTTGAAAGAAAGCCAATGCGTTTAACAACATCTTTCTCGATGACGGGAGTGCCAACCCCTCCAGCATCCGTCAACTTCCCATCAAAACCCGGATTGAGCTCCTTCAACTTCTTGCTGACGGCTTCCACCTGCTTCTCGGCAGGCATCGCTTGCACGTGTGTAATCCAACTTTCGAAACCGGGAATTTGGAAGGCCAGCTTCGATGGCTTTTTGAACTCACCAGCGTCGTATTTCTTCCAGAACTGATCGGGAGTGAATTTGTTTTTATCGTCCCAACCAATTCCGATGCTCTTGAGACTTTTCATCTGGCGAATGCCGTCTAACCCACTGAGGCTCGTTGCGGGGGTGAGAATCAAATTTTCCAACTCAATTCCCCGCAGTGGCTCAACGTTCGTGACCTTGGTCCCAAGAATATTCAAGTCCTTCAGCGGCATCCCTTTGAGTGGCGACAAATCGAACACCGGAGTTTGCCCGAAGTCTGCGACTTTCAGCGTCATTCCGATCAACGGTGTTAAATTTGATACGTTAGTACCTGGGCATACAATCTCTCGTAAAGGCATTCCCGCTAAAGGAGCGATGTCTGAAAGTGAGAGATTCTGTGAGCATTCGATACGAACGAGGTGCATCCCATTCAGCGGCGACAGGTCGAACAATCCGCCGTTTGCACGTGTGCCAATGTTGCTGCTTCCCCTGCAAACCAGAACCTTTAATCCCGTTAACGCCCTCAAAGGGGATAGATCGCTTAACCGATCCGTATAGACTTTCAGTTCCGTGACCACCCCTTCGACAATCGACGGCGGACCTTGTGCGTAGGAATTTGCGAGCTTCCCATCAAATCCCGGATTCAACTCCATCAACTTTGTCGAGACGGCCTTCAACTGCTTCTCGGCTGGCAGGGCTTGCACATCTTTGACCCATTGCTGGAAGGCGGGACTGTTCCATTTTTCGGAAGAACTGTTCTGGAGGGCAATTTCTGCGATCCTGATATTTCGGAATCGCACCTCATTTTTCTGAGATTGCAGGCCGATCCGGCCTTTTGTTCGTTTCCATGCGGGATAGGCGTTGGGCCGACTTGCCAATTCGTTCACGTCCAGCTTGAGAACTTCTGTCCCATTGACTGCGATCTTTAATTTGCGGGAGTGAAGGTTCATTTCCAGCGAATTCCACGCATCACCCGACTTTTCTTGGGCAAGTTGTTTCACGGGAATAAATCCCGCATCTACGGTGTTTGCCAGGTCCGACCAGACCCCTCCCGTGGCCCAGCCGGCAATCTGACCGATCTGAACTTCCAGATGTTCTTTGTCTGCAGGTGAAGCGAGAATGGCAACGCCGCTGTTTGACCCTTCTTCTGTCTGATACTCCAATCTCAACACAAATTCGGCATATTCATTATTTGTGAGCAGCCAACCGCCACCTTTTCCGGTTGCCGTTAAGACATGTTTGGAAGCGTCCACTTTCCAGTTACTTTGGTCCCCTTCTCGTGTCCATCCTGTAAGATCACGACCATTAAAAATGTCCACGAATTTGAGGTCGTCAAATGGATTTGAACTGTCGACCGTCCCGGCCACCGCTGCGTTCACGAGCGGTTTCAACTCCGCCCGGATCGCCTCGGTCTTCCCCGACTTAATCTCAAAACTGTCCGTGAAGATTTCAAAGCCGTCCTTCTGAATCCTCAGCCGATGTTTACCCGGTACGACCTTAATCTTGATCGACCCTTCCTGTCCCTTGCGGGTAATCTCAACCGTGTTCTTTTCGTTCAGCACTTCGACGTCAGCATCAGGCTCAGTGACCGTAACGACTAAAGTGCCGTCCCCAGCCCTGGTCTTCATGTTCATGACGACTCCGGCCAGCATGAATAACGCCCCCAGAACCGCAGCACCGATCAGAAGCTGTTTTTTCTGGTCGTTGATAATCGAATTCGTCCCATTTGTGACGGGCTTTTTCGGCGGCGCCTTCGTGCGGATGGGTTTCGTCGGTGTCGAGGGGAGATTGTCGAGAAAGTTTGAGAAGCTCGCCACCGGGGACGAATCGACCGACTTGCTTGTCGATGAGTTGTTTGAGTTGACCATCGTTTCCCGTGTCTGGGATGGCAACGTCATCACTGGTGACGAACCCGATTTGTTTTGTACAAGAATCGGCTGGCTGGTCTCTGAAGACTGGATGGCAACGGTGTTCGCTGGACCAGAACGAATGCATTCCAGGGCGGCAATCACTTCCGTCATCGTCTGGTAACGATCTTCGATTTTCTTTGCGACCATCTTCTTGAAGACTGCGTCAAGCGGTTCCGGGACATCGGCACGTGAAGAACGTAACGACGGTATCGGTTGTTCCCGATGAGCCAGCAACTTCATCATGAGCGTGTTGCCCTGATAGGTTGACGTGCCGGTCAGCAGATAAAAGAGCGAACAACCTAACGCATAGATATCTGTACGGGCATCAGCCGTCCTCGTGTCCATCGCTTGTTCGGGGGACATGTAATCGACAGTCCCCATCACGATACCGGTGTTTGTCAGGCCGGCTTGTGCTGCAACGTCATTATCACTACTCAGGCGAGCCAGCCCCATATCCAGAATCTTCACTGCTCCCTTTTTGTCGAGAAGCAGGTTGGCTGGTTTAATGTCCCGGTGAACAATCCCTTCGGCATGAGCGGCTTCCAGTCCTTTGGCGGCTTGCAGGATGTAGTTGACCGCCGTCTCAACCGCTAAACATCCATCCTTTTCGACAAGGGCCGACAGGTCACTTCCATCCACGAGTTCCATCACAAGAAAGTGGACACCATTGGCACAGTCAGCATCGTGAGCCGCGACAATATTGGGATGACTGATCTTCGCGGCCGCTTTCACTTCCCGTTCAAATCGGGCGATTGCGGCGTTGTCTTTCGTCATGTGGACTGGCAGCACCTTGACCGCGACAAGGCGATCCATCCGCAGATGCCGAGCTTTATACACCTGCCCCATGCCGCCCGCCCCGATTTTTTCCATCAAGACGTAGTTGCCCAGAACTAGCGTTTTTCCCCTCCCTTTAGAAACAACCTCCGCCTGAAATTTCGTCAGTTTTTTCTTGCGGACCAGTTCCATCGCCAGCTCTTCGGCGCTCTGGGGAGATGCCCTGGGGGGCAAAAAGTCCTTCAGCGTTTCGCCAGAGACGATGCCGCTGTCTTCAAGCTGCTGAATAAACTTTTCGAGAGGGAGGGCCATCGGCGGCAGCTTCGTTCAAAGGCAAGGACATGGAACACAGGGATTCTCATCGAAAATCGAAGTATTTGCCAGAGAAATGGGTTCTTTAATGATCGACGGTCGCTTACTTTCCCGTCGTTACCGAGTCAGCCGTGGTCACCATGGCTGACGACCAGGGCCATCAAGTCAGTTCGCAAGTTCGTTGAGCTGCGACGTAGGGATTTCCCCAGTAGTATTTTCGATTTCGGGAATGACGCTCGAACACATGACGTCAATCGTTTCGACTCGCGTGCCTCGCGAACGCAAATTCACTAGACTACAAATGACGTGTTCGATCTCGTCAAACCGCTCGTCCGTTGTCTGGCCGTTTTGCGGAGATGTCATCGGCACCCTTGTTTCATTCACACCCGAAATAGACCTTGAGATTGAAATAAAACATGGCGGAATTGCAGACACAATTGCTCGTGCTCGGTGGTGGTCCTGGTGGATATCCTGCGGCGTTTGAAGCGGCGGATCACGGGATGCAGGTTATGCTCGTTGACGAAGGGGCACGACCTGGTGGAGTCTGTCTGAATCGGGGTTGTATCCCGTCGAAGGCTTTGCTGCACGTCGCCAAAATGATTAACGAAACGCATGAATCAGCGGAAATCGGTGTCACGTTCGCTCCGCCAAAGATTGATCTGGCAAAATTGCGGGAATGGAAAAACAACGGAGTTGTTGGCAAGCTTTCCGGCGGGGTTGCCGAGTTATGCCGGGTTCGCGGCGTTAAACTGATCAGTGCTCGCGGGACTTTTCTTAGCCCGAACAAGATCGAATTGAAGTATACTGATGGCAAAACCGACACAGTGACGTTTGAAAAGGTGATCATCGCCACCGGTTCATCCCCTGCCATGCCGCCTGTCTTTCAAATCGGCGATCCGCGTGTGATGGACTCGACCGGTGCCCTCGAACTGGCAGATATTCCCGGTTCGTTGCTCGTCGTTGGCGGTGGTTACATCGGCTTGGAGATGGGTTCGTTCTACGCGGCACTTGGTTCGAAAGTGACAGTCGTCGAATGGACAAAAGAGCTTCTTCCGGGCGCAGACCGCGATCTGGTCCGACCACTCCAGAAACGACTGGAAACTCATTTTGCCGCGATTCATCTCAATACAAAGGTGGAAGGCCTCAAGGCCGCAAAGAATGGAATTACCGCAAAATTGACGGGCGAAGGGGTCGCTCCAGAACAGACTTTTGACCGAGTCTTGATCGCGATCGGTCGTCGTCCTAACAGCAAAGGTTTCGGCCTGGAAACGACTGGCGTTGAAGTCGATGAAAAAGGATTCATCAAGGTCGATCGTCAGCGAAAGACGAATGTTGCCAACATTTACGCGATCGGTGACGTCGCCGGGGAACCAATGCTGGCTCATAAAGCGACTCGCGAAGCCAAGGTCGCGGTCGAAGCGATGAACGGTGGCCCTGCTGAGTTCGATAACATTGCTATCCCTGCCGTAGTCTTCACCGACCCGGAAGTTGCCTGGTGCGGCCTGACCGAACCTGAGGCGATCGCCAGGAATCGCGAAGTCAAAGTCGTCAAATTCAATTGGGCTGCGTCAGGACGAGCGATCACACTGGCCCGAAGCGAAGGGCTGACAAAGATGATCGTCGACCCCAAAACCGAACGGATTCTCGGAGTCGGGATTGTTGGAGTGGGTGCGGGCGAAATGATTGCCGAAGCGACATTGGCGGTCGAAATGGCTGCCGTGGCGCGTGATCTGGCGGAAACGATTCACGCTCATCCAACACTCAGTGAAACCGTGATGGAAGCGGCTGAAAGCGTCTATGGCCAGGCGACACATTCGTACAAACCAAAACGCTGATCTCGACCGGCACAGCCGGTTTTTATGCGCGTCGCACGACGGGTTTAAAATAGGGAAATCATTCGCGCGTTAAACATGGCGAGCCGGGGTGCGTCAGCCCCCGGACTCTTCGTCCGTCACGTTCAGCGACGGTATTAACTAGGCAAACGCGTGAGTCGGTTACCAGCGGCGAGCGATTTCGCGAGATCGTTCATAAGGGCTCGAAGCTGGAACCTGTATCTGCGAGTTCAGCCAACCGAGCTTGTACAACGCGACGGTCATCCCCAGTCCGGCAACAAACCCGCCAACGTGTGCCCACCAGGCAACCCCGGCTCCACCAGCTTCCGTTCGGAAACCAGAAAAGATCTGAATCGCAAACCAGATCCCGAGAAACAATGGGGCGGGAACAGGCATCAATCTGGAAAAAATGCCAAATGGAACAAGTGACATCACCGACGCCTTGGGATAAAGCCAAAGGTATGCCCCCATGACACCTGCGATGGCACCACTGGCACCGATCGTCGGGATAAACGAATTGGCATCCACGGCGATATGCATGATTCCCGCCGCGACTCCGCTGACGAGATACATTAACGCAAACCCGAGATGGCCGAATCGATCTTCGGTGTTGTCACCGAAGATATAAAGAAACCACATATTGCCAATGATGTGCATCCAGCCTCCATGCAGGAACATGCAAGTTGCCAGAGTGAACAGCGGTGGGACCGGTGACTTCAGATCGACAATTTCCCGTTCAAGGCGTCCTCGTTCGGTCCGGGTTTCGACAACAACCTGATTTTCTTTGGGATGTGTGACGCGAATGGGAATCATTCCAAACTCACGAACGATTCTCTCGCCCCCTTCAGGTGCTTGAAGTTGCATAAAAAACGCCACTGAGCACGCGGCAATGATGGCGTAACTGACAAACGGAATTCGCGAGGCAGGAACATCGTCCCAGAGCGGAAACATGCTGAAGATCCTTTCATCGGTCTACGAATGACTCGAGCACTCGGGCGAAAGCACCGTACGTTCCCGCATCAAATAACACAAATCGTACCAGCAGGGGTGAGACATGTCCTCTCAAAAACAGCACGACTTCATCAATCGAATTTTCCGCGGCGAGATCAACAGGAAAGCGATACGCGCCCGTGCTGATTGCAGGAAACGCGAGACCAGTACAATTGTTTTTCAATGCCAATTCTAAGCAGCGGCGAATACAAGAACGAAGCAATTCGGTCTCGCGATGTTGCCCACCGCGCCAGACGGGTCCGACCGCATGAAATAAAAACTTCGCCGGTAACAATCCGGCACCAGACACGACCGCATCCCCCGGCGGACAACCGAGCGGGTAACGTGCTCGTGTTTCTTCCATCACACTGGGGCCGGCCCCCTGGTGAATCGCACCATCGACACCGCCACCCCCTGCAAGCTGGGGATTGGCCGCGTTCACAATGGCGTCGATTTCCTGGAGGGAAATGTCCCCCTGTACGAGTTCCACTCGACTGAAATCAAACTGAACTTTCATTACGGGCGATCTCTGTATGACTCACCAAAACATTTACGCAAACCGGGAAGACTCCAACCTCGGATTTTTTTAACATCAATCAGGCAATTGCGTAATGCTCTGAACAATTTGGAAAATGCAAAAGAGTTTTCACCACGAATCTGACGGATCGCACGAATAAGAATCATGAGAAATTAAATCAAAACCGGCTGAGTCCTTTTAACGGGTCGTGGAAACCCGAACGTAAAAGTTGGGTGAACGAACCTCGAATGATCTTATCTTATTCTTCAGATTCGTACTACTAACGTTTGAATTCTTTGCATTCTGCGAAACTTGTGTAGAAAAAAAGAAAACAGGGGTTTACGCCGCCTGGCTTGCCTGGTCAACGCGCGAAAGATAACCCAATTCTGAACCCGTCGTGCGACGCGCGTCACCCGGCTGAGCCGGTCAGGAGACCAGATTCGGTTTCGCACCCCGATTGATCAAGAACGTCGCGACCTCGTGAAGAAAGGGTTGGACAATCGCCGTTGCTGCCGCCGGCAATTCGGCCTCAACCAACGCTTGATCCATTAGCGAAACCCATCTGTCACGGACAGTCTGGTCAATCGCAAAAGGCGCATGTCGCATTCGCAACTGCGGATGACCTCGTTCGTGCAGATAGCGATCCGGCCCACCGAATCGAAAGATCAAGAAACTTCTCAGCCGGTATTCCGCCCCGGCAAGATCCTCTGGCGGGTAAAGCGGTCCCAGCAGATTGTCGGTGGGAACGTGACGATAGAATGCAGCGACCAGTCGCTCAAAACCAGCATCGCCGATCAGGCTGTAAACACTTGAAATCGCAGCTTCATCCGGCATATGTCGGCCTATTGTTTCGAAACAGTCGAGGCTTCCACATCGCCTTCTCGAATCGGTTGTGGATCGCCCTCGGCACGCAGTCGACCGTACTTCAGAAAATTGATTGTGTGCTCGTGCGCTTCATCGCTCCACAATAAACGTGAGTGAAGCGCGTTAACGGTAGTAAAGTCGGCGGCTCCTGGCAATTTCGTGCTGGCAACAGTCACAGTTCCATCATCGTCACCGGGAATTAACGGATTCCAACCTGCGGGTGTACCGCGCGAACCGGCGATGACCGCGAATTCGAATTTGGGGATCGGCAGTTTCTGAATCAGCCCGTCTGTTCGCGTCCCCAATTGGCGAGCTCCAGGCCCCGCTGCCGTTCGAAGAATCCAGTACTGTTGAGTCAGATCCGCCAGCTCGGCACCTTGATTGGGAGTTCCCAGCATGACCATTCGTTTAATACGGGGATCGTCGTACTCCATCGTATAAGCCCGGACAACCAATCCCCCCATGCTGTGCGTGACGAAATTGATCTCGTCAATACCGTCCAACGACTGAATCAACTGGTTCAAATATCGTGCCGCCTCGGGGATACTCACTTGAGTGCTCGGATAATCAAATTCGACTGCGGAATACCCCGCCTTTTCGATATTCGCACCAAACTTGACCATACACCGTGACGATTGCAGCAACCCGTGAATTAAAATGACTGCGGGGCCCTTCATCGGGGCGAGCTTTTTTTCCGCCGAAACGCGGTTCAACCTGGCATGACACTCATCGAACGAACCCAACGTATGACAGAGATCGTCAGGATCGATCAATCGATAATTCTTCGAGAAGACGTTCTGCTGAATTCGCCAGCCGTGAAAGTGGTGTACGTCACCCCAGAATTGGCGTCCGCCAAGCGTTTTTGAATACATCGCCTCGTCAGCGTGCTTCTTAATTGTCTCTACCCACGACGTTGCTAACGATTCCTCTGCGCACAGGCGAGAAACGGCCAACAGCAGCAAACTGCTCGTGCAAATCGTCAGTCGAGTGAAAAGTCGCATCCGAAACCCTTGTACCGCGTACCGTCTTGTCACCGAATGTGAATTGTTGTCAAACGTTCAAATTAAAGAAAGATGTCTCTGCCTGTTTCAGACAGTTCGTCACAATCTCGCGTCACTCAGTCGTCTCATGTTCTTCGGAAAGCCGAGAATTTTTTATTGCGAAACTTGGTTTTTCGTCGATTCGAAGAGTCATACAAACCGATCGCCGGTGGATTGTATACCAGTCGAGTTTCGAAGTCTCATTCGAATCGGCGCGATTGGGGTTTCGCCTTGTTGCCTGACTGACGGATTAGCGAGTAAGCTTTCAATCCGCCAAGATTGACCTACCGCTGGTTTGAATTCCAAAAGTTTTTCCTATGCATGCAGAAATTATCTCCGTCGGAACAGAACTGACGACGGGCGCCAAACTCGATACCAATAGCCAGTGGCTCAGTCTTGAACTGGCTGAAATTGGTATTCAGGTTCTGGCACATTTGACGATCTCCGACGACCTTGACGCGATGGCTGAAGCCATTCGAACGGCGGCAGAACGCTCGGAAATCGTCCTGATCACGGGCGGTCTTGGACCAACTCTTGACGATTTGACGCGCGAAGCGATGGCAAAGTTCGGAAATGTGGAACTCGTTCGACACGAGCCATCTCTTCAACATGTCAAAGAGATGTTCGCCAAACGAAACCGTCCGATGCCGGAACGAAATGTGATGCAGGCCATGTTTCCGAAGGGGAGTGAGCCTTTGCCGAACCCGCGCGGGACCGCACCGGGAATCTGGATGACTTATCAGCGAAAGGATGGCAGCATTTCTCACGTCGCGGCAATGCCGGGCGTTCCGAGCGAAATGAAACAAATGTTCCGGCAGCAGGTTCTTCCACGATTGGACGGAAGCGGACAAGTGATTCGTCGAGCACGGATTAATCTGTTTGGCGTCGGCGAATCGCAGGCAGAAGAGATTTTGGGCGATCTGACCGCCCGAGGTCGCGACCCTGACGTCGGCATCACTGTTCACGAAGCAACGATTACCTTGCGAATTACCGCCGCAGCCGGATCGGTGGATGAATGTACTGACAAGATCGAAAAGACAAGAGAAGCGATCCTCAATCGCATGGGAACGTTGGTTTTCGGCGTGGAAGACGAGGAACTCGAACATGCGCTGGTTCGTTTACTTCGCCTCCGCCGGGCTTCACTCTCGACGGCCGAATCGGGGACAGGGGGTCTCTTGGCACACCGACTGACCGGTGTTGCGGGGTTCGAGTCCTGTTACATGGGAGGAGTTGTCGTTCCCACGAACTCGGCAAAACGTGAACTGGTCTCTGTTGATCCCATGCTAATTCGACAATTCGGCCCGATCAGTGAGGAAGTCGCCCTGGCGATCGCCAAAGGATGCCGTCAGCGGTTTGGGACAAATTTCGCTCTCGCCGTGTCAGAATGGCCAGAATTTGACCCGGATGACCCGCTCGCGCCCGTCCCTGCCTCGTTCGTTGCTCTGGCCGGCCCAAAAGTGGCAAAAGTGGAAAAGGTTCAACACTTCGGTGATCCTGCCATCGCAAAAAGCCGAACGGCAAAGGTCGCAATGAACCTGCTCAGACTGTATTTGATCGAGGGCTGAACTGACTGGTTAGAATTCAACGACGGATGACACCACTCAGAAAACCAACTGTCGACGTTTTCATTCTGAAATCAGCATCCCGTCATCTGGAAAATGAGGACAATTTCGAGGAAAACGTTTACCACTGGCGTCTCAATTGAGAAGTGAGCTATAGTGTTGTTGAGTTAGTCGCCGATGATCAAAACGAGCGACTTGAGCTTTCAATTGAATCGAGGAAGCGGACGGATGGCAACAAATCTTGCGAAGAATATGATCTTCGGTTCCTTCGGGGTGGCGGGATTCGTTGCCCTCCTGGCCTTGCTCGACATCATCCTGGGCGTGCCTTTTGCACATTCCACCACGATGGACATCCTGTTCCTGCTGAGTGCAGCGATCGTTGGATATCTCGGCTGGGATGCATTCAAAGACATGGCCTGATCAGACGGATTTTTCCTTGAGTTGCTTTTCGTAGCCCAGGCCACGCACAACTTCCAGAACTTCGCTCCACGTGGGAAACATCCGGCCGCTTTTTCGTTTGTAGTCGTCCATGGCCTTCATGAATTCGACTTCATCCAGAGAATAGTCGCGTTCACACGTCGTCGGATCGATCAGTTTCCGACGTTCCACTTTACGACGATCTGTCGAACGACTTTCCGGGGTCTTTAATTCGATATCAGATCCCGCACGACTGCGGACTCCGCCGATTCGGCGATTCTGCATTTTACGTTCGATCGCTTCGATGGCTTCGGTTCCGAGCTGAGTCTTAATCACGGTTTCATCCTCTCAATTCAGGTCGTGGGGAAGGCAATCCAATTGCCGCGAGTCGCTCCGTCGACAAGAAGATTATGACCGCAACTTTTCCTGTTAAGCTGAAAGTAAAGATTGCGAAACAACGTTCAATAAAGGAAACATTGCTGGCGAAACAGTCATGTCGATCGTAATGATTGTAACGCTCACATCAGCGATTATCGCTTTTCCATGACGTTGATCTTGTCCCCTTTGATCGGATCAAGCCTTTGGATATCCACGATTTTCCATGCGCCACCTTCTTTCTGGAAATCGAGGATGCAGCGAAACGGATGATGTCCCGTAAATCCCATGACCGAGATCGTCGCATTCGCCCGAAAGTGAACACTGGCTTGCGAATTCTGGCCG
Organism: uncultured Schlesneria sp.; assembly: GCA_903904835.1. Classification (GTDB taxonomy): domain Bacteria; phylum Planctomycetota; class Planctomycetia; order Planctomycetales; family Planctomycetaceae; genus Schlesneria. The sequence goes on from CAIVEI010000008.1 coordinate 19,302, forward strand.
GTAAGCTTGGTGTGGAAATCAGTCAGCCGCAAATCATCGTGAATTTCCACCATCTCCATGGCGGACTTGCAGAGCAATCTCAAGTCGGTCGCGTTCGCGGAAAAATGGTCGAGAGTGGCAGGATCGCGTTTGCGGAACTGGTCGCAAAGCTGCACGACTTCAGCCTGTAATTTTTCGCCATCGGTGACGATCGCACGCTCAACGACGTAAACCGCACCGACAATTCCCAGGCAAACGAATGCCAATATCAGGTACAAATTTCGTCGATTCGAATTCCACAGCCCAAAACAGACTAACGAGCCCAAACCGGCCAGTAACATCGGTGGCCATGGATTTTCTGTGAACCACATGATGTGTACTCGCAATATCAGGTTGAAGGGAGTTAGAGACGTGATGACTTAATTCTAGGCAAATCTCAGATTCAGACAAGGTCGGCATCTGGCAGTCACTTGAAATTAAAATCGAAAAAACAGGGCTCAGATTTTTGGGCTCGGTTCGTTCAAATTAATTGATCCGAGTACAATCTTGCGAAATTGTTCGGAATTAAAAACTTGGAAGACCCGATGACGGATGTTCGAACGGAAGTATTTCGTATTCTTGATGCCGCTGGCAATCGGACGCGTGAAGGACTGCGCGTCATCGAAGACTTTGTGAGATTTGAACTGAACGACGGCCACTTCTCGCAAATCCTCAAAGACCATCGGCACAAACTGGCTTCAATCGTCTCAGAACTACCTGCCGCCAGTTTGCTGGCAGCTCGCGATACGCTCTGTGACGTCGGGACCACGATCTCAACTCCGGCAGAATACGTCAGGACTTCATCAACCGATGTCGTCGCGGCCGCGTTCAAACGGGTGCAAGAAGCGCTGCGCACGCTGGAAGAATACAGCAAGATTGTCGATCCGAGGCTCGCACCGCAATTCGAACAACTGCGGTATCAGCTCTACACGACCGAAAAGGCTGTGTTACGAACCAACACTGCCAGAAAACAATTTGAAGAAATTCAACTGTATCTGCTGGTGACCGCTTCCGAATGCAAAAATGGATTCGAAACAGTCGTCAAAGCGGCTCTCGATGCAGGCATAAAGATCATCCAGTCGCGAGAAAAGTCTTTGACGGATCGAGAATGGGTTTCTCGCGCCAGAACACTGCGAAAGTGGACGTCGGAAGCGGGAGTACTGCTCATCATCAACGACCGTCCCGATATCGCGCTGGTGGTCCAAGCGGACGGAGTTCATCTCGGTCAGGACGAGTTCTCTGTTCAAGATGCGAGAAGCGTCGTCGGTCCAGATCGGCTGATCGGGGTTTCAACCCACTCGATCGAGCAAGCCAGACAGGCGGTCCTTGACGGAGCTGATTATCTCGGCGTCGGTCCCACATTTCCGACCAGTACCAAGTCGTTTACCGAGTTTCCCGGCCTTCAATTTATCCGGCAAGTGGCAGGGGAAATTCAACTGCCGTGGTTCGCCATTGGTGGCATCAACGCAAATAACATTTCCGAAGTGACGAATGCAGGAGCTGACCGGGTCGCCGTCAGCTCCGCAATCTGTCACAGTCCGACCCCGAACGAAACGACTCGCCAGATGATCACGTTAAGTGGTATCCGCTGACGAATCGGATGGGCGGCGTCAACTGCTGCGAAGGTGAGCTGATAATAGGCCAAATTGTGGTCAGGTAAGCCTGTTGCGTCTTATGGGCGGTGTGGCGCTCGAAACTCGGGGTGCCACGGTTTTGGAGTCTTCGACAAGGCCGTGTCTTCATGGTTCCACACCGCGTCTGAAGAGCACGGCCTTACCGAAGACGGTAAAACCGTGCCACCCATGATCATGGCTTTCCCCCACAATTCAGTTTTTCGAAGGGGTCATGATGTTGCTTCGTTTTTGAATCGCAATCACGAGCCGATTCGATGTGATATCACTCGTCGACGAATTGACCCACGGTGACGTGACGTACGGGACGATCCGCTGATCTTGCTGGAAGTCCATTCCTCGAAATGCCCAGCAATCGACGTCGGGCAATTCAGAGACTAACTCCGTCAGTTCCGCCGGATTGGGAGCCACGTATTTGCCGGCAAATCGTGCGATCGTTTTCTGGACGATCGGATTATTCTTATTGGGGACAATCACCACGATTCGGCCACCGGGACTGACACGATCCCAAAGCGATCGAAGAGTCTTCTGCCAGCCAACGAGCTGCAACAATTCGATGCAGAACATCAAATCGAATTGTCCAAGAGACTTGCAGAATTCTTCGTTTTCGGGCGTTCCAATTTCCCAGCGAACTTGCGGGTGACGTTCCCGGCAGGCGTTGATCGAATCGGCAATGATATCGACCCCAACGACTTCTTTTGCCTGAAGAGCCGCCAATGCCAGCGAAAGCTGCCCACGTCCGCAGCCAACGTCTAAACAACGCTTTCCGGTAATGGGGCCTGCCGCTTCCAGTGCGATACCAAAAGTCTGGCCTTGAACATGCGCGTTCGAATAATCCAGCCAGGTATTATCGGTCGCGTAAACTTTTTGATAGTAGTCTACCCATGACGCGTCCAGCGAATCGGACATCGATCGGACTCCATTGATTTGGTCTTGAGTCAATTTCGCGAACTCAAACGATTGACAACAACTTTCGATTCAAAATTTTGAAAGCGTGTCAAGACGTCTTACAATCGCTACAACCCTCAAATTCGACCAAACCGATGGCGAGACTTTCGTGTTTTCGGGATTTAAACCTTCTTCTGAATGACGAATACCAGGCGATTGGATGCAAACCCGGAAATCATCTCGTTTGTCCAGGGTGAGGTGACATACGGCAAAATTCGCTGATCTTGCTGGAAGTCCATCCCACGATAGGCCCAGCAATCGACTTCTGGCAGGGTCCCGACAAATTCCAGAATTTCCTCAGGATTCAGAGGGACATACCTTCCTTCAAACCGGGCAATCGTCTTCTGAACAATCGCATTATCCTTGTTTGGAACAATCGCGACGATCCGACCGCCGGGATTCAATTGATTCCAAAGGATTTGAAGTGTCTTGCGCCAGTCGACGTAATGCAGCATTTCAATCAGGAAAATCACGTCGAACTGCCCGAGTGTCTGACAGAATCCTTCGTTTTCGGGAGTACCAACTTCCCAACGAACTGAGGGATATCGTTCGCGGCAGGCTTGAATCGATTCAGCGACGATGTCGACGCCGACCACTTCTTTCGCCTGTAATCCTGCCAGGGCCAGTGAAAGATGACCGCGGCCACAACCGAGATCGAGGCATCGCTTGCCATTGATCGGCCCGGCAGCCTCGATCGCCACGCCGAACGTCTGTCCCTGAACGTGAGCGTTTGAATAATCCAGCCAGGGATTACCCGCCGCAAAAACTCGCTGATAGTACTCAGCCCAGGATTCCTGTTTCATTTCTGACATCGTTTGCGGACTCCGTTCATCGCAGTTGACGATCGCCGTCGAGTTTCGACTTTGTTTTTGCCGACGCTCAGGCTTTAAAAATCTTTTCGCGACCCACTTTAACATTTTTCGTGGCATTTCGCGTGTCCAGCACCATGCGGCTGTGCTGGACGATGAAATCGTGATCGTAGGCGGAATGGTCGGTCGAGATCAGCACACAGTCTTGTGCGGCCAGATACTCGGGTGTCAGTGCCTGACTCGTCATCGCTGGCAGATCAGGGTAATGACGCATCTTTGGCAGCGTTGGAATGTGCGGATCGTTGTAACTCAGGACCGCGCCCCGTTTGGAAAGCAGTTTCATCAGTTCGAAGGATGGGCTTTCCCTGGGATCATCGACATCTTTTTTATACGCCGCACCAAGAATCGCAATCTTGCTTCCCTTGATCGGTTTTCCTGCGTCATTCAAGAACTCGGCAAGTTGATTGACGACGTAGGTTGGCATGTGAGTATTAATCTCGCCCGCCAACTCGATGAACCGGGTCTGTTCACCCCATTTTCGGGCAAGCCATGTCAGATAAAACGGGTCGATCGGAATGCAGTGGCCACCCAGGCCAGGTCCCGGATAAAAGGCTTGAAAACCGAATGGTTTCGTCTTGGCCGCATCAATCACTTCCCAGACATCAATGCCCATCTTGTCGTAGAGCATTTTCAATTCGTTGACCATCGCGATATTCACCGCGCGGTAGGTGTTTTCCAGGATCTTGGCCGCTTCAGCGATCTCCATGCTGGAAACCCGGATCACTTTCACGACGGCATAACCGTACATGGTACTCGCCAGGTCTCCGCTGATAACGTCATAGCCACCGACGACTTTGGGAATGGACGATGCTTCGAAATTCGGATTTCCAGGATCTTCACGTTCGGGGCTGAAGGCAAGAAAGTAGTCCTTTCCTGCGGTCAGACCGGTTGCATTCAAAACAGGAAGGACGTTTTCGCGAGTTGTCGTCGGATGGGTGGTACTTTCAAGGACGACAAGCTGCCCTTTTCGCAATGTCTTTGCGATGGAATGAGCCGTCCCTTCAATGTAGCTGAGATCAGGATCACGGCTTTCGTTCAGCGGCGTCGGGACACAGATAATAATGCAATCTGCTTCGCCCAGTCGGCCCATATCGGACGTCGGTTCAAATTGTTTATCCTGAATCAGCTTGGCGATCGCAGAACTGTCAATGTGCTTGATATAGCTCTGGCCTGCTTTCAGCTTATCGACTTTCGACTGATCGACGTCAAAGCCCATTGTCTTAAACCCGGCCCTGACGAACGCTCGGATCAATGGCAGACCGACATAACCCAGGCCGATCACTCCAATTACGGCCGTCTTGCTCGCGATTTTCTCTCCAAGTCCGTGTGTCGTCATGGCCCATCCGTTTCTGTGCTTTGTGAACAAAAAGGGTCGTTCGGAGTTCGTTTGTCGGAGGTCGTTGTTCCACGATGAAAAACGAAAAGCCGATCCACCCTCATCGAGAGTCTAGAAAAACAGTGGCAAGGCGCGAAGCGACCACAGCCTGTTTACCCCTCCGTTGGACGATAAACAACGTTACGCCAGCTTTTGCCGGAAAAATGGGTCTGACCCCCTACCTGTCGTTTGCACAGAGAAACCTGACACCACCCATGAGGGGTCTGACCCATTTTTCGGGCAAAGCCTGTCATGCCACTTTTTTGCCAGAGGAATTTGAGGGGGTGGCTCGACGCAGTTGACGAAACTCCAGCGTTTCGCCTGGCGTATCCGGGGTCTTGATTGCGTTCGAATGTGGCTGTTTACGTGCAAGCTCGAAATAACCCGTGAGAAATGGACGCTCGGCCGAAACGTGGAATATGTATCCCGCCACGATCGACATCGTCAGAGTCAAGGGGATGCATACGAACGCAATCGACCAGTCGTCGTTATACCCTAAGTATGCTAACTGCTGGCTAAGAAATTTTGTGGGGAATAAATGTGTCAGATAAATGCTGTAACAAATCACGCCGCACGACTTGAAACCATTCAGAAAAGTGAGGCTGTCGATTCGTTCGTCATACCTCTTCAAGAACCATAATAACCCCGCGAATCCCATCGCCTCCACAACTCGCCACGCAGAAAATTGGGACCCGTGTCCAAAGATTGTCGTCGTCGCTGCAAGGACCGTCAGTCCGACCAGCACCAAACAAGCCAGCATTCGAAACACTTTCGCTTGTCTCGAAGTGGCGCAGTGCAGATCCCAATAAAGACCCACACCGGCGGCAAACATAAACCAGTGCTCGTCAATCAAAAATCCTCGGATCGGAATCGAATGGCAACTGGCAAGGAAATCGATTGTTGCGACAGCAGCGGTCAGAAACGCGATCGCCTGAAAGAAACGACGACCACTGAGCGCCAGGAGGATGCCGATCACGACATAGAACTGTGTCTCATAGCAAAGTGTCCACGCCTGGATCGGAAAGAGTATTTTGGACTCGCCAGTGAGGAAACCGAGCCAGGTCTCAGTCAACGTGGCGTTTCCAACCCACTGAAAGAAGGACAGATCCCATGGCATCGGAAGTGGCCACGGTCCTCGTTTCAACGAGCCGGGACTTATGAAGTCCATGGCAAAGCAAATCAATACCGAGCCGATTAACGCACACCAGAATGGAGGGAAAATTCGCATAAATCGGCGTAAGAAATACTCGCGGACAGTACGACCCGATCGGCGGATCGACTCGGCGGAAGCGGTGATACAATAACCGCTGATCACAAAAAACATTTCGACACCGATATGAAGCTGATGACAGATGATATTCCGCAAATTTCGTTGTATCGTCCGAGGTTGACTCTTCGAAACGTCGGCTGGTTTCTCGAATGAAGAAGATTTCAAAATGGCGATTGCCGAGGACTTTCGCACGGGCTGTCCTTGATCGCACATTGGCAGCAACGCGTGATAGACGACGACGATCAAACAGGCGATGCCTCGCCAATGATCGAGTGACTTATAACGCGGCGAAGTCGAACTCGATTTGCCGACAATCGGGCTCGCCGAGACTCCGGAAACAGATACTGCTGCCATCTCGAAATCCTTTGGCGACCTGAGTCAGACCGGCGCAATGGCTTGCACGCCGCCGTTTCGGGTATCGGTCAATCAGTCGCGTGCGCCGCAGGTGCATACCGAACCAGGGTTGCACCCCAAGAGTAACCAACACCAAACCCGACAAGCATGATCCTCATTCCCGGTTTCAGTCGGCCTTCTGCCGACACGACGTTTAATGCGATGGGAATCGTCGACGAAACCGTGTTGCCAAAGCCTTTCATGGCAATCACGAAACGGTCAGCAGGAATCTGCAGCTTGGCCTGTAAGCGATTCAGCATGAATTCATTCGCCTGGTGAAAGACGAAAAGATCGATGTCAGCCAGTTGAAGCTGTGAGCGATTCAAAAGTTCGTTGACTGCTTTGGGAACAGCGTCGATTGCGAAACTGAAAATCTCGGGACCGTTCATGAACAAATACTGATCGGTGTCGCCAGAGACCTCGGCCCCTTCAGAAAGCGGTTCGCTTGAAGTATTGGAATGTCTGAGCGAATGACGCTTTAACATCAGGTTTGCAGCCCCCTGACCATCGGTGCCGTAACAGTACGGACCAATCAGAGGGCGATCGCTTTCGACACCACGTATCAGCGTGGCAGAACCCGCATCACCAAACAGTGAACGAACACCAATGTCGTCTTGGCGAAGAAATTTTGTGTACGTATCACCCGTCAGAAACAACACATTTTTCGCTTGACCCGTCTCAATCAAGCCCTGAGCCAGACCTAATCCATAGATGTATCCGGAACAACCAAGATTGAAGTCGAGTGCCCCGATTCCTGTTCTCAGCTTTAAGCGATCTTGCAGCAGACACGCAGTGGTTGGCAAAAGGTAATCAGGTGACTGCGTACAGAAGAGCACGAAATCAATTTCTTCACGGGTACATGTGCCGTTGGCGAACAGCTTCTCCGCAGCATGGAATGCCAGGTCGGACGATAATTCATTGATATCGGCCACGTGGCGTTCTGCGATTCCAGTCTTGTCGAGAATCTTTTGTGGATTCCAATTCGGCGAGAGAAGTGCGATTTCTTCGTTACCGACGACCACTTTCGGCAGATGGAACTCAACGGCTGCCAGTGACGCATACATGAAAGGAATCCGCCTGTTCAAAAAAGGCTGTTAACCTGCCATTGAATCTGTCTGGTCAACGTCTGAATCGTCCTGTAACCAGCTAATTCGTTTTGCCGGGACCCCCATCATACTGACGCCTGGGCTGACATGATTGATCACAACGCTACCAGCGCCGATCCGTGCGAATTCGCCGATCTGCATTTTTGGCAAAATGGCTGTCTGACATCCCAGAAAAACGCCACGCTTCAAGCTGACATTGCCCGCGACGTCAGAATGGGGTGACAAAGTGCACCCGTCCCCGATCATCGAATCGTGCCCGGCTACCGATCCGATGTTCATGGAGACGAAATTCCCCAACCGAACATTGCAACACACAACGGCAAATGGACAGATAATGCAGCCGACGCCAATACGAACGTCCTGCGCGATGACCGCGGTCGGATGAACAAAGGACGCAAAAACCGCTCCACGCGCTTTTAACGCTTCGCCCACAGCGAGTTTTGACGTGGGATCGCCAACCGCCATCAAAAGCCGGTCACCTGACCGAGGTGAATAGGTCGAAATTCGACCCATCCAGCGTTCCTTCAAGGTCGGAAACTGATCGAGTGAATCTGGATCGTCATCGAGAAAACCAACAGGGAAGTTGGATTGAGTCGCACGAAGTTGACCTGATGTCCACGAAAAGACTTCCCGTCCAAACCCGCCTGCACCAACAATCAGCCAGCGTTCCGCCTCAACGATGCCTTGTCCGGCGATTTCGACACGAGAATCCGGTAATCGGTTGGACATTGTTTCCGGGGCCGTGCCGTGAGATGGAGAAAGCTGGGTCATCATGACATTCCGTCGAAGTGAATTTGGCCCGACATTTGAAACCAATTTGGCACCAGATTCAGCCACTCCGTCTCATTACACAAGAGAGAGAGTCGCTTTCGACATCAAGGCAAACGATTTGTACTTCATTACGTATTTTACTCAAACTGGATTTCGCTGGAATTCAGGCAGATCACACCGAACGCTGACGTTCTTGTAAGAATACGCCACTGCGGACAACGCGGGTTAATCCGATTGGGTTGACTTTATCGAATACTCCACTTTGTTAACCTCGGCAACCTGATCTCGTAAACTTGAACCCAAGGGGGTCGACTGGTGTCACTCGGGCTGGCAGGGTGGCCAAAGCGGCATAAATTGCCGGTCGCGATCGAAATGGATTATTGAAGTTTGCTTCGGCGCCGACACCTGTTGACGCGGTCGGTACAATCATTCTGCTTCGCTGACTTGTATTGCATGCGGCATGATTGGTTTGCTATGGGGAGTTATTAACGTGAAAGCCGCCTTTATTCGTGAAACGGGATCACCATCGGTCATTCAGTACGGTGATCTTCCGACGCCGGAACCACGGCCCACTGAGGTGCTGGTCAAAGTGGGAGCGGTCGCGGTTAACCCGATCGATACCTACATTCGTGCAGGGATCGTTTCCATGATCTCGCAGTTTCCCTATGTGATTGGTTCAGATCTGGCTGGGACGGTTGAAAAGGTTGGCAGCGAGGTGAAGCGGTTCAAAGCAGGTGATCGGGTCTGGGGCAGTAATCAGGGTCTTTTCGGACGACGGGGAACTTTTTCTGAGTACGCTTCGGTTGACGAGCGCTGGTTGTATCCCACCCCTGCCAAAGAAACAGATGCCGAGGCCGCAGCAGGTGCTCTCGTCGGCCTGACGGCTCATATGGGACTTTTTCAACACGCTGAACTGGGATCTGGTGAGGTTGTCTTCGTCAACGGTGGATCAGGTGGGGTTGGTTCGTCCGTCGTGCAGTTGGCCAAGGCCGCAGGTGCCTTCGTGATTACGACCGGTGGCAGTGAAAAAAGCCTGGAAATCTGCCGGAAACTCGGTGCTGATCTTGTTCTGAATTACAATGCCCATAATCTGGACGACCAGATTCGAGCGTTCAGCTTGCCACACGGCGGGGTTCACCTCTGGTTCGAAACTCAGCGCGAACCAACCTTGGACCGAACAGTCTCGTTAATGGCACCCAGGGGCCGCATCGTATTGATGGCCGGCCGCTCCGCACGGCCTGAATTTCCCGTCGGACCATTTTACGTCAAAGACTTGAGAATGATTGGCTTCGCCATGTTTAACGGAGCTCCCGAAGAACAACGCGCCGCCGCTGATAAGCTGAATACTCTGTACGATTTTAACCGCTGGAAACCCTCGGTTGGAAAAACACTTTCTCTGAGTGAAGCAGCGGCGGCTCATCAACTTCAAGAAGACAATACGCTGCAGAAACAGGGGACTGTTCATGGCAAGATTGTCTTGACACCGTAGTGCGTTGCCCAGACTTAAAGTTCGGATCTTGTGCCACTGCATCGGAGTCTTCTCCGACGCAGTGTCTTCGCTTTATTTGAAGGCAGTCAAAGAGCACTGGGTGGCCGAAGAGGGTCATCCAGTGGCACCCGAAGATTGAGTTTGGACAATGCGCTAGTCTGTTTTCGCATCGCGATGATATCATTTCGTTGATACATCTCCTGATGATGACGACACTGACATCGTTTGACAAACGCTGAAACCGCAGACATTGCAGGGTTAAGACCGGTTTAACACTGATATTTTCAACTGACCAGAACGGATACTCACTTGGCCGACCCCATTCGCGACGACCTGAAAGTTCAATCTCGCACCGCCATTCTCGTTTCCGTACCCGATTCGAGTCGAAATCTTGGAAAAGAACAGGCGCTGGATGAATTGAAGGGTCTCGTGAAAACAGCCGGTGTCAAAGTCGTTGGTGAGCTTGTCCAGATGCGCGGTCGTCCCCATCCTGGAACCTGTCTCGGCAAAGGAAAGATTGTTGAACTGAAAGACCTTGTCGATGCGACGGGTGCTGAACTGATCATCTTCGACAACAATCTCTCGCCTGGCCAGGGTCGACATCTCGAACAGGAAACCCAGCGAATCATCGTGGACCGAAGTGAATTGATTCTCGATATTTTTGCCACTCACGCCCGCACGGCCGAGTCGCGACTCCAGGTTGAGTTGGCTCAGCTCCAATACACGCGAACTCGACTCAAACGGATGTGGACACACTTGGAACGTATCGAGGGGGGTATCGGCGCAAGTCGTGGCCCCGGTGAAAAACAGATTGAAACCGACCGAAGAATCATTGATCAGCGGATTGACGAGCTGAAACTTCGGCTTGCCGAAGTGGAAGTACGACGCGAACGGATGGTGCGTCAGCGTGAGTCGCATGCGCTCGTGTCGCTCGTCGGGTACACAAACGCGGGCAAGAGTACCCTCATGAACGCGCTGACCGGTGCTGACGTGTATGTCGCCGACCAGTTGTTTGCCACGCTCGACACTCGCACACGCAAGTGGACGATCCCATCGTGGGGCGACCTGTTGCTAAGCGACACCGTCGGATTCGTCCGAGACCTGCCACACTCGTTAATTGCGTCGTTTAAATCGACGCTCGAAGAAGCCCGTCAAGCCGATCTATTGCTTCACGTCGTCGACGTCTCAAACCCGGAAGCCGAACAACAGGCCGAAACGGTCGAACGTGTCCTCGATGAAATCGGGGTCGAAGTTCGCAACTTTATCCTGGTTCTGAACAAGATTGATGCCGTTAAGGATCGAGGCATCGTCGATGTGCTGCGAGCGAAATACGCCCATGCGGTGACGGTATCAGCAATTACGGGGGAAGGACTCGATAAACTTGGTTCCCTGGTGGGTGAACTACTGGGTCAGGGTTACGTCGAAGCCGAAATCGTGACATCTGCGGGTAATGGAAAACTGTTCGCATTCCTGGCCGAACACGCCGAAGTGCTGAGCTCGGAATATGTCGATTCAACGGCGACGTTACGCTGCCGCATCGCGAGAAACATCCTTTGGAAAGTGAACGGCGAAGGAACGTCGGTCAAATTGCTCTAGTGCGTAATCCTTAGCCCGACGCGCAAGCGAGGGATCTTCTCGTCGTTTTCCGGGGATCTTCTTGTCGTTTTCCGGGGATAAGATCCCTCGCTTGCGCGTCGGGCTAACGTTTGACGGTGTTTTAAGTGACATGGGTTTAACTCGTAATTGAAAATGTTATTGTGTCGAATCGCAGAAAATGCATGAATAAACCGGGCTAGCCGCATGTTTCACGAAAGGGGCAATATGCCTTCCACATCAAAAGTTGCCATTGTCACCGGCGGCGGAACTGGAGTTGGTCGATCAACGTCGCTCGCACTGGCGCGACTTGGTTATCACGTTGTGATCAACTATTCCCGTTCAAAGGACGAAGCCCTTAAAACTATCTCCGAAATCCAGGAACATGGCGTCCAGGGATTCGCCGTTATGGCAGATGTAGCGGATGATGCGGCATGTCGGAATATGGTCTCAGAAACCATCGCGAAATTCGGCAGGATCGACGTGCTCGTCAACTGTGCCGGAACGACTCAATTTATTCCTTTCAATAATCTGGAAGATGTCACAGACGATGTGTGGGACCGTCTGTTCAAGGTCAACGTCGTCGGCGCGTTTCACTGTGCTCGCGCCGTGCGCGAACCCATGCTGAATGCGGGGGGCGGTGTCATCATCAATGTTTCCAGCGTCGCAGCGCAATTGGGACAGGGAAGTTCAATCCCCTACTGCTGCACCAAAGCGGCGCTCGACAACCTGACCGTCTCGCTCGCCAGAACGCTGGCTCCCCAGATCCGTGTGAATGGTGTCGCACCCGGCTTCATCGCCGGCCGCTGGACGGAAGCGGGACTTGGCGACAACTACAACCGAATCAAACAGGCCTACGAACAGACACTGCCGCTGGGTCGGGTCTGCGATCCTGATGATGTCGCCGCCTGTATCATCAGCCTGATTACAGGTAGCACGCTCGTCACGGGACAGACACTGACGGTCGACAGCGGTATGATGATCTCGGGTTTTCAAGTGAAATTCAGTTGATGGACGGGTTGATGATCCAACCGCAGTACTCTGTTTCTGTCACCATTTCCGTTTCGCTAATCCGCAGAACAGTTGATTGCTGCTAAAGACCGTTTGCGTTCGTTCGTCAGCACGAGACATAATCATCGGCGTGTTTCACGAATTATTCGGATTGGTCCATGTTCAATCGTCGCGACTTTCTGACCGCAGTCTCGACACCCCTTTTACTAGGGGGCGGGCTGAAGATCAGTCCCGCCTGGGCCGATCACGAAGATCAAGGAGTCGACGTCGGACCATTGAGCGATGGCGAAGATCTGTTTGCTTACATCCGTCGAACACGCGGAAAATTCGACGTTCGTCAGTACCAGAAATTGCTCGGTGCTGCCAACGAATTTAAAGACGGAGACGCGATCGTTGAGGTCGCTGCCGTCGATGAACGTTCGCGATCTCGCGCACGATCGCTGCTCGCCAATACGAAGATTGCTGAACTTGTTGATCATCCACCCTGGCAAGATGACTTATCGCGCTGGGTTGACGGATTCGCATCAAAAGAGCCGTTGAGATCCTGGAGCAACCGGACGGTCGGACAACTGAAAAACTATTTGATTGCCGCCAGCGAAGCGGAAATTCATGAAACCCTTCCGGGACTGACCAGCGACCTGATTGCCTGTCTCGTTCGATTGATGACGAACGAAGAATTGATCTCCCTGAGCAAGCGGATCTTTCACTCCCTGCCCGGTTCGAAAATCGGAGCGAAAGGATATCTCGGTGCGAGGATTCAACCGAATTCCCCGACCGATCATCTCGACGACATTCGGTTCCAGGTTTTCGACGCTTTTTCTTATGCCGTTGGCGACGTCCTGCTCGGGACCAATCCCGTATCGAGTGATCCTCGTTCAGTCGCCGCCGTCGAACGGGCGTTGCAAGACATTCTCAAAACATTTGAAATTGATCATGTCATCCCTCATTGCGTACTGGCCCACATCGACGTTCAGGCGGAAGTTGAACGAGTTCAGCCGGGTTCGACCGAATTCTGGTTTCAAAGCATCGCCGGGAACGATGCCGCGAATGCGACCTTCGATATCACCCTCGACAAAATGAGGTCTTACGCACAAAGCCGTACGGGTCGATATGGCCTGTATCTTGAATCGGGACAGGGAGCCGATTTTACCAACGGTCACAGCCACGGCTGCGACATGGTGTTTCATGAGTCACGCAAATATGGATTCGCACGAGGCCTGACTCATACAATCGCCGCTTCGAAGCAGATCCCTGCCAATCAAGTCTGGCTGCATCTCAACGATGTCGCGGGATTTATCGGACCCGAAGTCTTTCGAACTCGCGAACAGCTTGTCCGCTGCTGCCTGGAAGACATCGTGATGGGGAAACTGCACGGACTGACCATCGGGCTGGATGTCTGTTCGACGCTGCATATGGATCTCTCGCTGGATGACCTGGACTGGTGCCTGGATCAGATTGCCCCTGCCAACCCCGCCTACCTGATGGGATTGCCCACTAAGATCGATCCGATGCTGGGCTATTTAACAACTGGATATCAGGACCATGTCCGACTGCGTGAAAAATTCGGCTTCCGTGTTGATGATCGAATGTGGTCGTTCTTCCAGCGGCTGGGGGTTATTGGACCTGATGGAGGACCAACCGAACACTTTGGCGACCCGAACTGGGTCTACCTGCAATACCGTCGTTGTAAGAACGATTCTCGTACCGATGCGGTGATCCTCGCCGAATCCCGAAATCTGATTTCAGAAGTTCGCCAGCGCGGTCTCTTCATCGCAGAAGGTTACGGAAATCGTCCCGGCGATCTGTCACCCAAACTTCGCAGTGAAATTCAAACGGTTTACGACGATGCAAAACAGTGTATCTGGAAGGAGTGGAATCCCGACTTCGTCAAACAGATTCCTAACGCCATTCATTTGTCGACGCGTTCAGCGAACCGCCAGGATTACATCCTGCATCCGACGACAGGCGAACATTTGTCGGACGAATCGCTACGTCGCATCAAGCAGTTTCGCGTTGATGACAAACAAGCATCCAACGTCGTAATCGTCGTCTCCGAAGGACTGAACGCCCTGGCCATGATGGACGACGGGAATCTTTTACCGCTGCTCGAAGAACTTCGACCACTCCTTACAAAATCAGGATTGGCGGTTGCCCCCGCTCCACTGGTCGCTACAAGCGGTCGAGTTCGTGCCGGTTATCGGATCGGTGAAGTCCTGTTCGGTGGCCTTCCCGGTTCAAGGACGATCATCCATCTGATTGGTGAACGACCTGGTTCTGGCCATCACACCATGTCGGCCTATGTGACAAGTGCCGAGGGGACGACATGGGGACGGCAAAACGAAGTCGATCACAACATCACGAAGGTTGTCTCCGGCATCGGAGTCACCGCTCTTGCCCCACAAAAAGCAGCTAGTGACATCGCGGCTTTAATCACGTCACGTTGACCAAGGGTGACAACCAACGCGACAAATTCTTAGTTTAACCCGCAGCCATCGGCGCAGGCGAATCGGCAAGCCGAAACGGCTAGATAGTGGATGCGAGATAGTAGAGAGTAGAAAAAGCATTGAGTTGGCGACTCTTTGTTTTCATCCTATCTACTTACGACTTTCTCAATGTCACCTTTCCAGTCGGTTCGCAATGGCGAAATGAACGATGACACCTCGGGATTGTCATCGACACCGGTGGACTCGCTTCTCTGCGAGGCGCGGTTAAACGATGTAACCATCTCTTAGTTTAACCCGCAGCCAGCGGCGCAGGCGAATCGGCGTTCAGCCGATTTCTTCGAGTTATTAGCTTATTCGACCACGAAGAACCCAGCGAGGACCGGGTCCGCAAGCCCAATCAAGAAAAGAATCTGAACCACGACATAAACGAAAAAAGCAGTCGAGGCGAGCCGGGGTGCGTCAGCGGACTCTTTTCTTCGGCGAATACGGACTGCCGGTCGTTTGACATCAACCACCCCGCGGATGCGTGGTTCATTCCGTCGTCGAACGTGACGGACGAAGAATCCGGGACAACGCGCGGATGATAACCCAATTCTGAACCCATCGGCCGACGCGCGTGAACCGGATCGGACGGTCCGGGGGCTGACGCACCCCGGCTCGCCGGGATCCGACGCGCGTGGTTGACGATGGAGCGGGGTCAGGTCCAGTTATTATCTGAACGGGACCCAGTCCAAATGTTCCTCAAACTGGCTGGTGACGTGCCGACGGGTCCGTCATTGCGCCAAACCGAATGGCATTACGTCAAGAAATCAATTTCATTTCGAAACAGCTCTACCGATACGAGGGGCCTTTTTCATGCGATTGCCTTGAACTGACCTCCCCCTTTAAATAAACTCATCCGCCAAATACGTGGTTTTGCGTATTCATAACACTTGTTTAGCTGCGTTTGCACTGAGGTAGACAGGACGCGAGACACCCCGCACGACGTATGCTGACCCTGCACTTGGAGAGTTTGATTCTATGATGTTTCGATCTGTTTTTGCGTTTCGCACCTGGTCCTGCGTTGTTGCGAGTCTTTTTCTGGCCGGCGTGCTGAGTGCTTTGAGCACCGGCAATGCCCTTGCTGGTAGTATCACTTACGACAACACCACATTCACCGGCACCTCGACCGACTTAACAACAGTCGGCAACCAAACACTACCTTATACAGACGCATCAAGCCGGGTCGTCAGTAAAGTATCAGGGACCGTTCCCGGTATCTTCAGTACCCTCGGGGTTGTTATGCCGGCAAGCTCCGTCATTAGCTTTACTAATCTGGCAAGCGGCACGACGGATTTCGGGTTCGATGCAAAGTCCGCATCTCCAAGCAGTTCGCACATCACATCAGTCTCTTTTGACAACGGAGACTCATACACCACATCGCTAAATCTCGCTAGCGGCAATACGTTTTACCACTTTTCCGACACCGCTTCATTCACAGCAGCGACCGTAACATTTACGGGGGGCACTAATTATTTGGGCGACTTCCGTACCGCAGCCGCTACTTCATCCGTCCCCGAACCTTCCTCGCTGGCTTTGCTAGCTGCCGGGGCAATGTTCGCTGGTGTTTCGGCATGGCGTCGCCGCAAGGCTAGCTAATGCGTTTGTGATTCTCAAATCGGGTGCAACAGGGTGACCGTCTTCGGTCGCCCTGTGCTCTTTGATCGCTTCGAAAGTCCGTCGCACAACGAAACACAAAAAAGACGAGGCGAGCCGGGATGCGTCAGCCCCCGGACTCTTTTGTTCGGCGAATACGGATTGCCGGTCGATTGACATCAACCACCCCGCGTATGCGTGGTTCACTCCGTCGTCGAACGTGACGAACGAAGAGTCCGGGACAACGCGCGAACGATAACCCAATTCTGAACCCATCGGCCGACGCGCGTGAACCGGATCGGACGGTCCGGGGGCTGACGCACCCCGGCTCGC
>CAIVEI010000009.1 GCA_903904835.1 uncultured Schlesneria sp.
TGTCGGTGGTCGAGGTAACAGTCGACTCAAGATCTGGGCCGGGGTTGGTAGGTCGAGGAGTTGAAGGATGTCTCGCTGTCGAGGAGTGAGTCTCGTAGGGCGGACAATTTGATGGTATCGATTTTTCTCGATCATGAGGGCGTAGTTGTCGAATGCTTTGAGCAGCGTCAATGTCGTCATACGCCGTTGTTTGACGGTGGCGTCGGGAGGCAGGTTGCTTCGATACGTGCGTTGAATCAGAAAATGAAGTGTCAGCGCGATCATCATCAGGAACACCAGCGCCTCAACTCGCTGAGGATTGTGCAGGAACACCGGCCTGACGCCCAGAGGCCCTTTGAACCGGGCATTCACCTGCTCGCTATAGGCTTGCTGTTTGAATTGCGTGAACACTGCATCCGCACTGTCCGTTCTCTTTGCCGTCGTGACGATCGCATTGTAACCATCATACTTCTCATCAATTCGAAGCTGATCCTCATCGAAAGTGAATGTGAACCGGTGTGTTGGCCGACGACAGGCTCTGCCGGGCGGTGGCAGCGCCTCCAACTCCTGCTTCGTCAATGGGACCATCTGGTGACTGAAGTACTTGGCGGCATTGCTGGCCGTTCCCAAGACCCTGCCAACACGACGCGATACAGAGGCTTCGTCACTGAAGGCCCGTCCCGCAGCCACGCTTGCTTCAATCTTTTTGAGTTCGTTCGTGATGCGATCGATCTGTTTCTGACGCTGCTGTCGGACGACCTTCCGGTCGGCACTACTATCGACAAAGATGATCCGGCAAGACAGTTCTCGGCGCGTTTGGTCGTCCGTCAACGTGTGTTTCAACACGGCCAGTTTGTACCCCTCGTGTGGCAAGTCACTGTGCTGTTCGCGGCGACGCTGCTGCTCAATCGACAGGTATGTCGCCGTGTTCCAGGAGAGCGATTTGAACTTCTCGTCGAACAGTTTGCTGAACTCGCCCCAAGGGGCCGAACAGATCGCGTCGCAGCCGCTGTCCTTCAGTCGCAACAGATGACCAACCGAATACGTCCCGCGATCAGAAATCATCGTCAGCTTCAGCTTAGGCAAATGCTTGTGAAGCAGTTCAAATTGCTCGTGAACGGCGCGCCGTCCGTTCTGATTCCCATCGACCGTGTGGCCGTAAATGGGAAGCGGACCGTACTCGTCAACCTGGACACACAGTCCTGCATGGATCATCTTCGACCCCTTGGGCGCGTCCTCCGTGGCGCGTCCCTTGGTGATGTGAGCGGGTTCGAGCATGTCATCGCTGAGGATCGTTCCAGCAGCATCCCCTTCTTTCACCACCACGCCCTGACGGGCGGCGGCCCCTTCGTAGGCTCCTGTAAACAGGATATGTGTCGGATCGTAATGGAACTCGCGCAGAGGGATGCCGAACTCCTCGGAAACGTGCAGTGCAATCGAACTCAGGATCGAATGGCGTTGTTCAAAGAACTGGTCCAGCGAACGACCAAGGCGATCGTCGTTCATTTTCTCGATCGGCATGCCAAAGACGATGTCCGCTCCGGAAGAGGCCGCCCATTCCGGCACATTCATCAAGGCGACGGGCGAGTACAGACGAGCGGCAGCCAGCAGACTCAGAATCTTGCCGTGTCCGAACTCCGCCTGCGGATCGGCTGGAAGATGTTGGTCAATGATCTCCTCGACCTTCATCCGCTCGAGCATCGGAACAATCACGGACAAGCTGCCGAATGCCGCGCTGACAACATCAATTTGACCGCCATAGGAAATGCTCATGCAAACAGTTTGCATGGTCTTGGCAAAATGCGCAAGCCTAATTTGATGAGTATTTTAAAGGGTGCGGAAAATGGGGTTAAA
>CAIVEI010000010.1 GCA_903904835.1 uncultured Schlesneria sp.
GAAAAGGAATCTGAAGAGCGCAGATGTCCCCCAAGACCTGACTGCCGATGCTGCTGAAAACGAAATTCTCGGCAAAGGTAGAAGGATTTTAGACCACCGTTTGCCGCCATTTTCGCAAACACTGACAGCCTCGGAGCGATGCTGGCTACTTTGGAAGAAGTCCTGAAACTTGACCCGAAAAGTCAACTTCCTCATGCGAGGAAGTCCAAAACCGTGGCACCCCGAGATTCGACCGCAATGGCACACATCAGCACAACAATATTGCTCGACCACAGACTCGCCTCCCAATTGGCCACAAAGAAAAAAACAACCCTCACACTTACGTGTGAGGGTTATTAAAATGCCCGGCAATGACCTACTTTCACGCTGGTCGGCACTATCATCGGCCGCAAGAGCTTAACGGTCGTGTTCGGAATGGGAACGTGTGTTTCCTCTTGCGTATGGTCACCGGACTTTATTCGTCGTAACGGCGGCTGGAAGCCGCCATTACGGGCAATTCAGTCTAAGTCAATAAGAGCTTAATGTTTAAGATTCCAGAACAAAGTGGTCAAGTTTTCGTCCATTAGTATCGGTCAACTGAGACGATTACTCGCCGTACATCTCCGACCTATCAACCTGGTAGTCTACCAGGGGACTTCAGGATTACTCCATCGAAACCTAATCTTGGGAGAGGCTTCGCGCTTATATGCTTTCAGCGCTTATCCCGACCGAACATAGCTACCCTGCAATGCCACTAGCGTGACAGCAGAAACACCAGAGGTTCGTCCCTCCAAATCCTCTCGTACTAAAGAGAAAACCCCTCAAGTTTCGTACGCCCACAGCAGATAGGGACCAACCTGTCTCACGACGGTTTAAACCCAGCTCACGTACCACTTTAATCGGCGAACAGCCGAACCCTTGGGAGCTTCTCCACCCCCAGGATGTGATGAGCCGACATCGAGGTGCCAAACCACGCCGCCGCTATGGACGCTCGGGCGTGATCAGCCTGTTATCCCCAGAGTACCTTTTATCTGTTGAGCGACGGCCCTTCCATTCGGAACCGCCGGATCACTAGGTCCGACTTTCGTCTCTGCTCGACTTATAGGTCTCGCAGTCAAGCACCCTTCTACCCTTGCGCTCTTCGCCTGATTGCCAACCAGGCTGAGGGTACCTTTGAACTCCTCCGTTACTCTTTAGGAGGAGACCGCCCCAGTCAAACTGCCCAACTGACACTGTTCACCATCCTGATTCAAGGACCAGTGTTAGACTCCAAACAGGCCCAGGGTGGTATTTCAACGTTGGCTCCATCGATACTAGCGTACCGACCTCATCGCCTCCCACCTATCCTACACAAGAACTGTCTAAAGCCAATATCAGCCTACAGTAAAGGTTCATGGGGTCTTTCCGTCTAGCTGCGGGTACGTGGTATCCTCACCACAACTGCAATTTCACCGGGTTGCTGGTTGAGACAGTGCTCCAGTCGTTACGCTATTCATGCAGGTCGGAACTTACCCGACAAGGAATTTCGCTACCTTAGGACCGTCATAGTTACGGCCGCCGTTTATCGGGGCTTCGGTTGCGGGCTTCAGGCAAAACCTTGACCCTCTTCCTTAACCTACCGACACCGAGCAAGCGTCAGACTCTATACGTCCTCTTACGAGTTTGCAGAGTCCTGTGTTTTTAGTAAACAGTCGCTAGAGCCGATTATCTGTGGCCCACCGAAGTGGGCACCCCTTCTCGCGAACTTACGGGGTCAATTTGCAGAGTTCCTTAACCAGCATTCTCCCGAGCGCCTGAGGCTACTCGCCTCGCCTACCTGTGTCAGTTTTAGTACGGTCGTGTGATTTGATCTTAGTGGCTTTTCTTGATTGTGCTTCAGTTCGCTTCGTCAACAAGGACTCGGGCTTGCGCCAGGGGCACTTCTAGCCGCCCCACGCCCATCCACACAACGTCCCCACATCGCCCTCACATCGGTGCAGGAATATTAACCTGCTGGCCATCGTCTACGCCTTTCGGCCTGAACTAAGGGGCCGACTAACCCTGGGCGGATTTACCTTCCCCAGGAAACCTTAGGCTTTCGGCGAACAGGATTCTCACCTGTTTTATCGTTACTCATCCCAGCATAAACACTTCCCACACCCGCTACTGCTCCTTACGGTACAGCTTGAATTGTGTGGGAACGCTCTCCTACCACTCGCTTACGCGAATCCGCTGCTTCGGCGTTTTGCTTAACTCCCGATCATTGTCGGCACTAGAACACTCGACCGGTAAGCTATTACGCACTTTTTAAATGGTGGCTGCTTCTAAGCCAACATCCCGGCTGTCACAGTATCCTAATGTCCTTTGTGACTTAGCAAAACTTTGGGACCTTAGCAGACGATCTGGGTTGTTTCCCTCTCGACCGTGAAGCTTCTCCCTCACGGACTAACTGCCGGGTATTCGATATGGTATTCGGAGTTTGGTTAGGCTGGGCAGGCGGGTAGCCCCCCATGCCAATTCAGTCTCTCTACCCCCACATCGAAAAATACCGACGCTAACCCTAAAGTTATTTCGGAGAGAACGAGCTATCTCCAGGTTTGATTAGACTTTTACTCCTCCCCACAGGTCATCCCCTAATTTTTCAACATTAGTGAGTTCGGTCCTCCACGCAGTATTACCCGCGCTTCAACCTGCCCATGGGTAGTTCACCTGGGTTCGCGTCTACCGCCATTGACAAATCGCCCTATTCAGACTCGGTTTCCCTGAGACTACGGCCCTGAAAGCCTTAATCAAGCCAATGACAGTAACTCGCTGGGTCATTATTCAATAGGCACGCCGTCACCCACATAAGGGGCTCCGACAGCTTGTAAGTGTGTGGTTTCAGGTTCACCATCCTCCCCTAACAGGGGTTCTTCTCATCTTTCGCTCGCGCTACTTGTTAACTATCGGTTGCCAAGGAGTATTTAGCCTTGGGAGATGGGCCTCCCGGATTCAGTCCAGGTTCCACGTGACTGGACCTACTTGGGTACCAGACAAAAAACTGCAATGCTTTCGAATACGGGACTGTCACCCTCTGTGGTCTCGCTTTCCAGCAAGTTCTTCTAGCTTACAATTCTCGAGAGTCTGGCCCCGCAACCCCACCGGCCGAAGCCGATGGTTTGGGCTATTTCCATTTCGCTCGCCGCTACTTCGGAAATCGAACTTTCTTTCTTTTCCACCAGGTACTTAGATGTTTCAGTTCCCTGGGTTTGCCTTGCATACCTATGAATTCAGCATGCAATAATTCAGGAATCCCGGGATCAGAGCTTGTTTGACAGCTTCCCCGGGCTTTTCGCAGTCTTCCACGCCCTTCATCGCCTCTTGGCACCGAGACATCCTCCACACACCCTTAATAACTTGACCACTTGGTTTTAGAATCTTGATTAACAACCCAGCCTCAACCACCAAACCTCCGTCAACTGACCTTCGTCAACCGACTTCCGCCTGATCGCTGTGCTGGCGATGAAACAAGAACACCAAGCTCTTATTTTTTTACTTAAACCGAATTGTCAAATATCGTTGCGTCGTTGCCTGGCCGAGACCGGCGAACGAGCGGGAGGGAGATGTTATCCGTCTCTTCTCCAAACGTCAAGCGTCAGGTGCCAGATATCAAGACGGAATCTGGTTTTTCTTTTCGCCCCAGCCAAATGGCCGCAGGACGTATCCTAACGTGCACGGCAAGGTTTGATGAGCCGTGCGACGCAAGCCCTCGGACGCTTCCTGCCCCACACCCGATTCCAGTTCCACAAATAACCAGGTTTTCAAAAAATCGACGCTCAAGTCGCTTTCGCTTCAGGACACCCCGAGCCGCCAGCACCGCTTTGAGTCACGCCCCGAATCCTCGTTCGCCTCGGCAGATACGATCCTTCCGGGCTAGCGTGGAGCCGATTGTCGTATGCCTCTGCTGTTGATAAAAACAACTTAATCATTTTTCGTTCATTCCAGGAAATTAGACGATGAGCGTCGATACCAATTCCGTGTCCGAAAAACCCGCAGGCGTGACCCCGAATCCATCGAAGTGGAAGCCGCTGCGGATCTGGCCGCTGGTTATTCTTCTGGCAGGAATGGTCGTCTTTCGTCTATTGCCATCGGTTTTGGAAAATGCACCGGCAAACATCTGGATGTCGGCCGCATTCGGGCCAGCACTGTGTGGCATCCTGATTCTGATCTGGTGGCTTGCTGCCAGCCGGGCCACAATGTGGGAACGAATCACCGGATTTGTCGGTATTGCTGCTTCCTTCGCAGCCACACTGGCTCTGTTGGACCCCACAATGAGGGGACCAGCGGTTCCCGTCATGACGATTCCCTCCGGCATGGCTGCGTTCGCGCTGGGAGCGATCCTGTGCCACCAGCTTCTTTCGTTCAGACGCACCGTTATTGCAATGCTGATGGCGGCCGCAGGGTTCGGTGCTTCGACACTTTTTCGGACTGACGGAATGTGGGGAAATTTTTCGATTGGACTTCACCCACGCTGGTCGAAATCTTCGGAAGATCTTGTCAGTGCGGATTCCCAATCCCGGAAAGCAAAAACGACCAACAACGACTTTTCCGACATGTTGACTCATCCGGATTGGCCAGGCTTCCGTGGTCCCGATCGAAACGGAGTTCAACACGGTCCGATCCCCGCCACGGACTGGACAACCACTCCGCCAAAGCTTGTGTGGAAAATCCCGGTTGGACCAGGCTGGTCCTCCTTTGCGGTCGCCGGTCAAATGCTGTTCACGCAAGAACAGCGAGGTACCTTTGAAACCGTCGTTTGTTATGCAGCAGATTCGGGATTGGAAATCTGGACCCGTCAGGTTGAATCGCGGTTTGACGACCCGCTGGGTGGTCCCGGACCACGGGCCACTCCTACCCTTGCCGATGGAGCCCTCTACGTTATGGGGGCAACGGGCCTGCTGCTTCGTCTCGATCCGATCACAGGTGAAATCGTCTGGAAGCAAGACCTGCGAGAAGTCGCTGGCCGACAGCCGCCGATGTGGGGCTTTTCGTCGTCACCGCTCGTGGTTGATTCACTCGTCATCGTTCATGCCGCAGGTTCTGGCGACAAAGGGATTTTGGCCTTCAATACAGCGGACGGAAAACTTCAATGGTCCGCCGCGGCAGGGGAAGATAGCTACAGTTCCCCGGAACTGACCACGATCGATCAAGAGACGTTCGTACTGATGCTGACAAACAAAGGGCTCGATTTCCTCGATCCCGCAACAGGAAAATCTCGCTTGTATTACGAATGGCCGTTTGAAGGATATCGCGCTTGTCAGCCGCAACCGATCGGTAACGATTCGATATTAGTTCCGACCGGGATGGGATCGGGGACTCGGCGGATTCGGATTTCTCACATTGACGACGCATGGAAAGCGGAGGAAGTCTGGACATCCCGAAACCTCAAGCCGGACTTCAATGACTTTGTCGTTTTCGAGGGGCACGCATACGGTTTCGATTCAAATATCTTCAGTTGCATCGATCTGGAAACAGGACAACGAAACTGGAAAGGTGGCCGCTACGGAAAGGGACAGGTCCTGCTGCAATCGGAGTCTGGCCTTCTGATCGTGATGGGGGAGCAAGGCGAAGTCGTCCTGCTGAAAGCGGACCCGAAGTCGCTGACCGAACTGAGTCGATTTCAGGCCATTTCTGGCAAGACCTGGAATCACCCCGTCCTGATCGGTGATCGTCTGTACGTCCGCAACGCACAAGAAGCCGCCTGTTACCAACTGCCAATGGCCTCTCAATAACATCCTGTAGGGATGAGCCGGCACCCTTATTCCATGTGAACTTGCTTGCGCGAACATCAAAGTTCCATGGGAAATCGCCTTCAGATGTCAAACAGTCCGTCGTTGTACGACACTCCCTTTCGCTACAATGCTCCGGCTTGAGATGGCGCACATCCTCCCCAAAGACGGGCCATTCGTTCAGACGATTAAAAAATTATTGCGGACGTGGCATTTTGTATACAGGGTCGATCACCACGGACGCCGCATTCCCGAGGTTTTCAGTCATGCCAAAAGCTTTGATTCCGCTTGCAATTCTTCTTGTTTTCATCGTTCACGCCGCAGAATCTGCACAACCAAAGGCCGTGCGGAGCGACGACGATCCGCACGGAGACGTCGAGTTTCTCAAGGCTGTTGAAATTGCAAAAAAACGGATTAAACCCGAATGGAAGCGCCTGATCGATGCCGTCGATCAAGCCAAGCTGGAAGTGCGAAAGTCTGTAATCGCCGATGATGCTGCGGGAATCAAAGCCTCGAAGGTAAAGCTCGCAAAGTTTCAATCGGAATTGCGAGACCTCGTTGATGCGAAATTTCCACCACTGGATTTCGAACGCCTTCAGAAAGGACAGATCGGGACGCGAACGCGTGGAAAAAGGGTTATAGTGGAACTCGTCGGCCTCCGGATTTCAAGTTGCAGGATCTTGTGTATTCTTTTCAAAAACAGGGAACGACGAAGGAATTTGTCGTCTACGTTGTCGGTATGGAAGGGAGATGGAAGAAATCCGCCCAACTCGATATCTGGGTCGATGACGACACGATGCTTTTCGTTGCGGTCGGCGAAGTGAATGTCGGATATTACGAGGGGGACAGGAAAATCTCTGAACGCAAGGCGTTCGAAATCCGGGGATGTAACCTCGACGACATCCTTTCAAACGACGAACGGAAAGCGGCCACCGCGGCAATTGAGGATTACACGGTCACCTTAACGGACTCCGAGAAAAAGACTCAAAAAAAGGCGATCGAGCAACACGCGGCAGAGAAAGTGATTGGAGACAAGGAAGCGAAAGTCAAACGAGCACAAAGCCTTGTCGAGATGGGAAAATCCTTTCTGAAATCGAACAACAAAGAAGCGGCCCGGAAACGATTCGAAAAAGCCATTTTAGAGGCACCGGATTCCGAAGCTGCCAAGGAAGCCAAGAAGCTTCTCGACGAATGACCACTTTTTTGCGGCATCGTTCCGCGCTGTTGACAAACTCATCGCTGAGTAACGGACACAACCTGAATTCGCAACAACCCTCGGCCTTATGCTGATACTCGATGTTTCAGGAGTCCCGCGACTGGTTTTTGGTTTTCGTTGGGCTTGGCCCAATGGGACCAGCAACTGCAAGCTACATAAGCAATCCTGTTGAAATGAGCTCTCCGTCCGGCTTGCCCGAATGGAAGCAGCGACTCGATAGCTCAACGGCCGGAACTGAACAAGATGACTCCAATTTACCTACCTGAGAATTGCCAATCGGCATTCCAGCTCAATTGGTCCGTCGCGGTCTTTGGTCAGCTCGACTTTCCGCCGAAGGAGACCTGGTACGACTCATTGAAGTTGGTGTCCGAAACAGACGGCGTGCGAATCCTTGAGGTTCATATCCCTCAGCCTCGCGTTGTTCAGTTCTTCGTCTCGACTCGGCCAAGCATCGTGACCCAGGGTAGATCGCATGCGACCTACCCTGGGCTTTGGTATACAACGCCGTTGGCGTAAAGATCGTCTCGATGGTTGCCAGGCGCGGCGCAATCTGGTTCGGATGTCGTACGACCAAATTCGCTTTCACCTGGACTGAGGTTTGTTGTGCAGGTCATTTCGTGCAACTTTGCTTCCAGCAGTGTCACGAAATATTGCTTGCGAAAATGCTCGCGGCCCCTAACTCCGAAAACTGTCTGCAACTCTCCCCGCGTGCAAGGCGTCACAGCAGTCTTGAGCAAGGCACGAACTTGCGGGGTAACTTGCGGGGTCGCCTGGTCCGCGGCGATGCCGATGAACGCTGGATGGGCAATTCAAATATTGGTTTCACGGAACGTATAGCCGTCCTGTGCCTCTGTAGTTGTCAATTTCAAGCAGATAATCAAGCAACTTGATACCGACTCTTGCCGTGTATTCGGCATCTAACCCGAGCGATTTTGGGTTGGAAACTTCACGTTTGAGACCCGTTCGAGCTCACGGCTCGCGCCTCTTTGGCTCGCTGCCGAATTTCCGACTTTCTCGCTTCAACATGTGCTCGATTGGCATCAATCATGGCCTGCACCTCGGGCGAGTTCCCCTGTTCGGCCCGAGCCACGATCTGGCGATAGTCCGCTTCGACTTCGGTTCGATGAGCCTCGATGTACTCGATCGCCGCTTCAATCTCTGGAGTCCCTTGAGCCAATCGAATCGCGATACGGGACGCTGGCCAACCATCAAGATAATAGTCCATTACGTCGTAGACCGTAATCCGAGTCCCTTCAATTTCCGGTCCTCGGCCTCGGTCAT
This sequence comes from uncultured Schlesneria sp., assembly GCA_903904835.1. GTDB lineage: Bacteria > Planctomycetota > Planctomycetia > Planctomycetales > Planctomycetaceae > Schlesneria. The sequence goes on from CAIVEI010000010.1 coordinate 8,224, forward strand.
GAATTGTTGGCTTTTTTTGCATGAGCAGTTCCAGACGTCAATGGGTTTCGCCCGTAATAGTTTTTCAGTAAGACGGGACATCGCACGCGAGTTAAAAAAATTCGTTTCGCATATTTCACGATACCACAGCCCAAAAACGATGTCAAAATGTTCGTTGTCGTCTGGCGCCAGTGTCAATCGCTATCAATAGAAAGCCTCAACGTCTGAAGCAGGAATGGTTTTGCTGTTTGATTCGGACGCTAGCATCGTCGGC
>CAIVEI010000011.1 GCA_903904835.1 uncultured Schlesneria sp.
CTGAAAGCCTTGTAAGACAAGGTCTTTGCACGGCCAGCAACCGCATCAATACGAACAAAACTGATTCTCAATTCTCTCCAACCGTGTTTTCAAAGATCAAGTTCCCCGCTGCGTTTCCGATTTGGTCGGCGGCGGGGTGGGGCATGTTACAGGGATCGCCGCGAATGTCAATCGCCACGCCAAAGTTTTGTGGCCAAGTTTTTTAGAATCGTTTCCCACCTCCCTTCACTCAACTTCGATTTCATCCTGCTTGCCGTGAGGTGGACGGATGCGTATCCTCAATTATCAGCTCAAAAGTTGTTGGGGTGCCGGGACGCATTTCATGCCTCTGACGGCAAACTGTTTTACCCGACGCTTTTGACGCCACTTTTTTTACCATCCTGAAGGACAACGCAGATGAAAAAGACCTCGATTGCTCTCGTGATCAGCCTCATGGCGATCGGTTGTGAAAACGCTAAGCCCCCAGTGGCATCGCCGCCAATGGATATGTCGAAAATGCACATGCAAATGACCACACCTGCCGCAGGACACGCACCGACCGCTGGGGAAACCAAAGAGGAAACCAAGCCTGCTGAAGAGAAGCCTGCCGAAGGCGAAGCGAAACCAGCCGAAGCCGAAGCGAAACCAGCCGACCAGTCCAAGTAGTCTTCATTGGCTGAGTCAAAACAGATGTTGGGGGCAGAGATTCACTCTGTCCCCAATTTTCGTTTGTGGTCGAAATCGAATTTCAATGTCGAAACATGTGTGCAATGAATCACGTGATTGCGTGGGAACTTTCGTTTCCAACACCTCCATTGACCTGTCCCCATTTCCGAGAGGACCATTGTGGCCTCCCCTGGTGATCGCAAGGCGGACGTAGAGACTCCTTCACTTTGTGTGGATCGTGCCCCATTTGAAGCGAACATCAGACATATCGCCGCGATCACGCGCGATGCAGCAAAAGGCTGGCGTCCGCACTCTGCCGGCCACAAGTCTCCCGATATCGCGAACCTTCAAATTCGTGAGGGCGCGATTGGCATCACCTGTGCCAAAGTCTCAGAGGCAGAGGTTTTTGCTTCTGCCGGGGTTCACGAAATCCTGTTGGCGTACCCTCCCGTTGGTGATTCTCGGATTCGCAGAATTGCCAACCTCTGTCGCAATGCCAATCTGATCGTCGCATGTGATCACTATGTACAAGCGGCAGCGCTGTCGGCCGAATGCGTTCGACAAGGGGTCACCTGCCGCGCCTTGGTCGACATCAATATTGGTATGGATCGAACCGGCGTAAGGCCCGGTCGAGACGCACGCGAATTAGCCCGCGCAATTGATCAACTGCCCGGCCTGTCGCTTGCCGGCATCATGGGATACGAAGGCCACGTCATACCGATCAAAGACGCTGACGAGAAACGACGACAGACTGATGCGGCACTCGGGATTCTGACACAGACTCGCGATATTTTTTGGAAGAATGGCTTGTGTTGCGACATCGTCAGCGCAGCAGGGACGAGTTCCTTACATCAAGCACTCGGTTGTGGAAGTTTGACTGAAGTTCAGGCGGGCGGGGCAATTTTTGGCGACCCCTTTTACACAACCATGCCCGATATCAGCGGACTTAAGCCGGCACTCACGGTGCTGACAACGGTTATCAGCCGACCCGCATTCGATCGCGCCGTACTCGATGCTGGCAGATCGGCTATCTCCAGCGAACTCCATACGCCCATTGTTAAAGACTGGAGCGACGCCAGTCTGGTCATGCAAAACGCCGAACATCTTGTGTTGAAACTAGGGCCATCCTCACGGGAATTGAGGATCGGTGACCCGGTTGAACTGATTGTCGGCTACTCAGGCTTTACGACCATACTTCACGACGAATACCTTTGCTTTCGCGATGACCGGCTGGAGACGATCTGGCCAATTCTTGCACGTGGCAAGCTGTTATAATTCCACGGAGATGATCGAAAAAGATTTTTTAAGGCTTCCAGGATGGAACGCGGCATTCCAACCAGATCGATTGGCAAATCAGGGCTTCTCGTACCTCCGCTTGGTTTTGGTGCGTTCAAAATCGGCCGCAATCAGGGAGTAAAGTATCCAGAACCTTACGATCTGCCCGACGAGCTTTCGGTAGGGCGTCTGCTGAATTCCGTACTCGATCTCGGTTGCACACTGATCGATACGGCTCCGGCGTATGGGCTCAGTGAAGTACGAATCGGCGATGCGATTGGACACCGTCGAAGCGAGTATGTCCTCTCGACAAAAGCCGGTGAAACATTCACCGACGGAAAATCGGTCTACGATTTTTCACCTGCCGGTATCACAGTCAGCCTCGAACGAAGTTTGCGAAATCTTCGGACGGATGTGTTGGATATCGTGTTCATACACTCGAATGGAGACGACCTTCAGATCCTGGAAAAGACAGATACCGTCCCAATTCTGATGGACTTCCAATCTCGCGGCCTGATCCGAGCAATCGGCTTGTCGGGAAAAACGGTCGAAGGAGCACAACTCTCATTGGAATGGGCTGACGTGGTAATGGTCGAGTACCACCTTCAAGACAAAAGCCATGATCAGGTGATCGCGCAAGCCTCGGAAAAGAATGTGAGTGTTTTCGTCAAAAAAGGGCTCGCATCCGGGAAGCTCGCTCCCCACGAATCGATCCGATTCGTACTTGGAAATCCCGGCGTCACCAGTCTGATTGTTGGAGGCCTCAACTTCGATCACTTTCGCGAGAATTGGCAAACCGCGATTTCATGCTCGTGCGATCACGATTAACTTGTGTTGACCGTGCAAATTTGGCAGCATTTTCGTGCACACATTTCATCATCGATTTTTGAACTGACCCGCAGCCGCCCGAGTCTGCTGAATAAGAGATTCCACGACGCTGGGAAAAGTCCAACAATCTCGCGACAAAACGCGGTAACTGAAAACAACAAACGTACGCCAGGACAGTCAAAAGCGAATCCTTTTGGCGAGCCTTGTATTCGAACCTATGGCCTTTGTGATTTGGTTAAATAAATTTTCAGCAGAAGATTGGATTTGCCACGCCGTCTCAAGAAAGGAAATTATGCGAACCGAATTTCGACGTTACGCTCGATCCGCGATCGTAATCCTCTTTTGTATTTGCTGCCTCGAACCGTCGACCGGACTAGCCAAAGATGATTTTCGCTCGTGGGCCGATTCGTCTGGAAAAAACAAAATCAAAGCAAAGTTCGTCAAACTGGACGAAACTGTCGTCACGCTGGAAAAAGAAGATGGTGAAGAAGTCGAAATTGAGTTGAAAAAACTCAGCACCGCAGATCAGAAATTCGTCGCCGAAGCGATGAAAGCATCCGAGGATAACCCCTTCAAATCGAAAGGAGACGATCCCTTCAAACCCAAGTCGAAAGGGAAAACTCCTAAAGGGAATTCCAAAAGTTCGATGAAAGGTTCGAAAGAATCTGACGGTGATTCTGACTCACCAGACTTGATGAAGGTTGATCTCTCATCGGCCGAACACATCGCCTTGGCGTCACCGACAGAAAAATGGAGTGTCGACGTACCGAAAGCAGGCAGTCTGCAGGAATCAGGAAAGATGAAGCCGGTTCTGATTCCGAAGAAAAATGACTTCTTCGAAAAACTCACCGGGATGGAACTCAGTCGTGGTGACAAAAAATCCGCCGTTGTCGGATATCTGCTGGAAAAGCAAGAGGCGGGTACGACTCGGATCGTCCTGTGTGATTTCAGCACCGGCAAAGCTTCGACCGCCGCCGTGGCAAACGGAAAAATGATGCCGATGGCACTGCATGATGACGGGAAACAAGTCCTGATGCGGCGTGAGGAATTTGGTTGGGGCAAGCACGACCGCCTGGAAGTCTGGATTCCGAAGGAAACAAAGGTCTCGAAGACGCTGGCTTGGTGTCCTTACGATGATGAAAAGGATGGCAACCGGGATGTGACCTGGGCCCGATTCATCAGCCCTACGAAACTGGTCACGTGCAATAACCCTGGAAAAGTCGTCGTCTGGAAATATCCTGATATTGAGCCGATCTGCCAGTTCCTGACCGTCAATGGGTCGATACCGGCACTCAGCCCGGATCGTAAGTTGATCGCCTATGCGACGGACAAGGACATCGGTCTGTTTGATACCGAAAAGAATGAAGTCGTCGCCCAACAGGAAGCACCTGCAAAGATGATCAACCCTTTGCTGGCGTTCAGTCCATCGATGACTCGTCTGGCATGCGTGAGCGCTACTCAACCGGCCTTGATCTGGGATCTGGCGACGGGGGATCTCGAGCGAAGCATTTCTTGTGAGGGAATTCTCGCCAACGGTATTGATTTTCCCGATGACAATTTCCTGCTCATTGGAAACAGGTACGTGATCGACCTGGAGAATCAATTGAAGCTTTGGACCTATGACGGTGCTGAGCATGTTCGCTGTGCAAATGGAGCGACGTTTTTTGCGTTAACCGACGGCGATAAACCGGGCGCGGTTGTCAACACTCAGATCCCCCATCCTGCCGCCAAAGAACTACTCAAGAAGACTCTCTCAGACCCGGAACTGTTTATCCTCAGAGCGGGAACCAAGGTACGGATTGATGTGAATGGAATTCCCGATGTCACCCAACGAGAACGTGTTATCAAAGGGCTGACGAAACAGTTAGAAGGGAACAAGTGCACGGTGGGGCAGGACGGAACGATCGATCTGGTGGCCACTGCGGAAGGCCCGAAAGAGACCGAACTGATTGCTCGACACAGCGGTACTTACAAATTCAAAGAATTCACCACGCGAGTGAAATTCGTGTACAAGGGTCAGCCGGTTTGGGAATCGTCCCAGTCAAACCGTCCGCACTTCATGGTGATGCTGAAGAAGGGTGAGAATATGGAAACTCATCTCCGCGGTCTCGAGCATCCGAACTATGAGTTCTTCGAGCGCGGGCAATTGCCCAAATTCCTGCAGAAACCTGCGGCAGGGCAGGGACCAAACCGCTCGCTAACACTGGGCCAGTCCAAGGTCACCGTCAACGGCATGCGCTGAAGGCTAGCCCGGATGATTCGATAGCGCGGCGCGCAAGCGAGGGATCTTATTGTGTTGAAGACAAGATCCCTCGCTTGCGCGTCGGGCTAACGTTTCAGGCTGTTTTTTGTGATAATGGTTTTAACTCTCCATCGAAAAAAATCGATTGTCAAATCGCAGAGTATGCGTGAATAGTCCGACGCTAGCAGCGTCGGAACCGATCGGCGTTCAGCCGATCTCTTGGAACGCCATTGAAGTGACAGAAATCTGGTTCGTACGGACCTGCGAGTTCGCATCACCTCATACGCGCCTGTCTTCCAGAGTACTGACACCTATCCAGTGAGAAATACGGGCGAAAACTTTGTACTCGGCTCCCGCAATCGGACTGACATACTTCTCAGGCCGTTTAGGCTGCTAGAAAAGGTTCCCGTGCGAGTGACCTGTGACATTCACACCTGGAGGTCGGCAGAATCAATGACTGCATCCGGTCTTCGGTGACCGTTCCGGTGGCGAGTTTTGAAGACAGAATCCCGCCCAGTGCTTCTTCCAGGGATGTTGCCTCCAAGACCGACTTGTTCAGGAACAAACACAAACACGAACATGCCTGTTCTTCTGCCCTGGCCTCTCGGCGGATCGCATCCCAGATGGGATCGACGGATTCCTTTTGTTCGTCAGGCTCGGCCACTTGTTTCCCGCTCTTGAGCGGGAACGATGGAGCGCAGCCAATCGAATAAAAGACAGCAGAATCAGTTTTCATGCCATTCAATCCCTTAACCGAAGTTTACAGACAGTATTGTAAAGGTACGTCCAACAAGTGAGTCAGTCCTTCGATCAACGGCTGAAAACTAGCTCTACTTCAATTGCCTCGTATCGGTGATGCGTTCGAATTGATTGACACGGCCATTGGGAGCTTGTCGAATCTTTATCGATTCTACAACCGTTGTCACCCCGAAAACCCGCTCGGCAATCCCAATGGCAATGGTTTTGTCGTAAAAGTGGGAAACACTTCCATACAACTCGATGATCCCACAGAAGGCGATCACCGAAACTTGACTAAATCGAGAAGCGTCGAAATCCAGAAGGGCCTCTTTGACACGGGTGCCCGTTTCGAAATTCTGTACAGATTGATAGAGACCATTTATTGCAACCATGAAATCACCTTTTGAAACTCTATTGCGGTTTCCCGGCCATATTCGAGATGTCGAACAGGACGCAGAAAGAAAGAAGAAGTTCGCGACAGTCTGACTCCAAGGGGTCACTTGGAATCCCCTGATCAATTTGATGTTGGGTCAACAACACCGATTTGTCTTTGCGTCGTCGTCTCTTTCGTTTTGCATCGTCATTGGCTCGAAAATTGGTGGCTTCAAGTGAGACATCCAAGGCAGTGTCGTCGGCTTTGATACGTTCAGAGGCCCTGACTTTTACTGTGGTCGAATGCCGTACTTAACATCGACATTAAACTATCACCTTTTTGATAGTTATTTTATTAACGGCGTTTACCAAAACCTTGTCAAGCGAAACCCAGAAAAACATCGATTCACTGATGGACTTGATGTCATCGATGTTTTTCCGGCCTCCACTTATCGCATTAAGTATTTATCCATAAATCGTTTATTGTCGATGAACATTTTCGGCGTCAGAGGATCGCCTCTTTTTACTGGGGAAAATAATCCCGCTTGGTTGACACTCAGAAAACAATTGATAATATACCACCTACTTGGTTGTTATTTATTGTTTTCTATTCGATTTTGCTTGGTTTGACCGGTTGGTGTCACGGATGAAGGCCGTTCTGATGTCGTTGTTCAAAGATAATTCTGCATCGATTGGGCGAACGCCGTTGATTCAAATCAACCGGCTGGCGAAGGGACTCGGCGCAACGATTCTTGCGAAAATCGAAGGTCGCAACCCGGCATACAGTGTCAAGTGCCGGATCGGGGCGGCCATGATCTGGGATGCCGAGGCCAGAGGCGTGCTTAAACCTGGGGTTCATGTTGTTGAGCCAACCAGTGGAAACACAGGAATTGCTTTGGCCTTCGTCTGTGCGGCACGCGGCTATCAGCTCACCTTGACCATGCCCGAAACGATGTCGGTCGAACGACGCGCAATGTTGCGGTCGTTCGGTGCCGAGCTTGTGTTAACGCCAGGTGCGGAAGGAATGAAGGGTGCCATCGCCAAAGCGGAAGAGCTCTCAAAGGAAAATGGGTGGTTCATGCCACAACAATTCAAAAACCCGGCCAATCCCGATATCCACTTTAAGACAACCGGTCCTGAAATCTTTGACGACACGAATGGAAAGATTGATTACTTTGTCGCCGGGGTCGGTACTGGCGGAACAATTACGGGTGTGTCGAGGTATCTCAAACAACAAAAACACCTCTCAATCAAATCAATTGCCGTTGAGCCAAAGTCGAGTCCTGTTCTTTCAGGGGGACCATCGGGTCGGCACAAAATTCAGGGAATCGGTGCTGGCTTCATCCCGGAAATCCTCGACACCAGCCTGTTAGATGAAATCATCCAGGTCACGGACGATGAAGCAATCGAAACAGCCAGGCAATTAATGAAGCTCGAAGGGATTTCGTGCGGAATCAGTTGTGGTGCGGCCATGGCTGCGTGTTTAAAGGTCGCTGCCAGGCCGGAAGCGGCCGGGAAAACAATTGTCACGGTACTGCCCGACAGTGGCGAACGATATCTCTCGACCGCACTGTTTGACAAAGAAGTGACGGGCTAATTGCCGCTCAATTTTCAATATCTTTGTATGGAAACATGAAGGTTGCGTGGCCTTCGGACCTGGGCTTGAGTCTGTATTTGTTGAATTTGTTGATTAGAATTCATTTCCGTTGGTGTAGGATTTTCACCTGCTTTTTTGGGGAAGGATCTCGGTGTCGGATAATCTTCTACAGCGTAGCGTGACGACAGCGGTCGCCCGGAATCTGGCAAACACCACGAAGACATCACCCCAGATGATGTCGATTACTCCGCGATGGCTATTACGCCTGTTGCCGTGGGTACAAGTCGCCGGTGGTACGTACCGTGTGAATCGGACAAAGGTCGAACTTTCAAAAGCCGAACGGATTGATATCGATTTCGTTGGCGGAGTGGCTTCTTTTTCTCCTGAAGCACTCCGTAGTGTCCCGTTATTTTCGCGATTACCCGTGGATATCACCACGAGGATGGCCAACCGATTCAAAACCGAGGTCGTCTCGCTCGGCAATGAACTGGTCGTCGAAGGTGAGGACGGCAACAAGTTCTTCATTATCGCTGAAGGACAAGTTGAAGTGTTGAGCAAGGGAGCTCACGGCAGCAACCTGCGAATCGCATTGCTGACCGAAGGGGAATTCTTCGGTGACGCGGATATCGTTTCCGAACATCGTTCAAACGTGACCATTCGCACGCTAACACCTTGTGTGCTGATGACATTTTCTCGAAAAGATCTTGATGCCGTTCTGAATGAAATCCCCAGTGTCAAAGGTGAGTTTCAAAGGGCGATTGAAAAACATCTGGAACTGCTTTCCGCCACCAACCGGTACGGCGAACGGAATATCGATTTAGTCTCGGGATTTGCCGAGAACGTTGAAATCCCCGAAACGTTCGTTGATTACTCCGAGACGCCGCGAGAGTATTCGCTTTCCGCCATCCAGACGATCGTTCGCGTTCATACCCGAGTCTCGGATCTCTACAACGGCCCGTACAATCAGCTTGAAGAACAAATGCGGCTGACGATTGAAGGGATTAAAGAACGCCAGGAATGGGACCTCATCAATAGTAAAAAGTTTGGTCTGCTGCATTCCGCAGATCCCGCGATGCGGCTCAGTACGCGGTATGGGGCTCCGACTCCTGACGACCTGGACGAATTGCTTGCTCAGGTCTGGAAGAAGCCTGCATTCTTTCTCGCACACCCACGAGCGATCGCGGCGTTTGAGCGAGAATGTACCTGGCGTGGTGTTCCGCCTGATACGACATCGCTTTTCGGGGTACCGATGATTACCTGGCGCGGCATCCCTCTGGTTCCTTGTGACAAACTCGAAATCGGTAAGAGCAGCCGAAACCAGTCTGGTAAGCAATTTGGGACAACAAACATCTTGCTTTTGCGAGTCGGGGAAGCCGAGCAAGGCGTCGTCGGTCTGCATCAAACCGGTATCCCTGGTGAGATCATGCCGAGCCTTTCGGCCCGTCTGATGGCGACCGACAGCATGGGGGTCGCATCCTATCTTTTGTCACTCTATTCATCGTGTGCCGTCCTGACCGACGATGCGGTGGGTGTTCTCGAAAACGTGGAAGTTGCTTACTACCACGACTATGACCATCGCAACCCATCCGGTTTCGAAGACGGTCTTGGAATCTGATCGCGAATTCAATCGAATCGAAAATAAAATCCCCCTACCAGCACGATAAAGGAGTTTCTAAGCGATGTCAGACAATTTATTACAGCGAAGCGTGACGACTTCTGTGGCCCGGAATCTGGCAACCACCACCAAGACATCGCCCAAGATGATGTCGATCACGCCACGGTGGATGCTTAGTCTTCTTCCGTGGGTTCAGGTCGATGGTGGCACGTTTCGCGTGAACCGAACGAAGGTCGAATTATCAAAGGCCGAACGAATCGGCGTCGAGATCGATGGCGACGTCGTTTCCTTTACGCCCGAATCGCTTCGTAGCGTTCCTCTATTTTCCCGTCTGCCCGATGCGATCATCGCTCGAATGACAAGTCGGTTCAAAACCGAAGCGGTGTCGCTGGGTAATAAGCTGATCGTTGAAGGTGAGGACCGCAGCAAGTTCTTTATTATCGCTCAGGGACAGGTCGAAGTCTTGAGTAAGGGCGTCCACGGCAGCAACTTGCGGATCGCCTTGTTGAATGAGGGCGAATACTTCGGTGAAACTGATCTCGTTTCGGATAAACCATCCGATGTCACCGTACGAACGATCACTCCGTGTGTGCTGCTCACCTTTTCTCGCAAAGATCTTGATGCGGTTCTCAAAGAGCTGCCGAATTTGAACGACGATTTCAAAAAGGCGATTAAAGAGCACCTTGAACTTCGCTCAACGGTCAATCGATATGGCGAACGAAACATCGACCTGGTTTCTGGCTTTGCCGAAAACATGGAGATCCCGGAAACCTTCGTTGACTACTCTGCGAATCCTCGCGAATACTCGCTGTCAGCCGTCCAAACGGTGGTTCGCGTTCATACCAGGGTCTCCGACCTTTACAACGGCCCCTTCAATCAGCTTGAAGAACAAATGCGATTGACGATTGAGGGGATCAAAGAACGTCAGGAATGGGAACTGATTAACAGCACGAAGTTTGGCCTGATCCATTCGGTCGACCCGGCCATGCGAATCAGCACTCGCTACGGAGCTCCCACACCGGACGACCTTGACGAATTACTCGCTCTGGTCTGGAAGAAGCCTGCCTTTTTCCTCGCTCATCCCAAGGCGATCGCAGCATTCGAACGAGAATGTACCTGGCGTGGCGTCCCACCTGTGACCACCGTCTTGTTCGGCACACCCGTGATCACCTGGCGCGGGGTTCCGTTGGTTCCTTGCGACAAGCTGGAAATGAAGAGTCGCTATCAGTCGAATCAATGGTTCGGCACGACAAGTATCCTGCTGTTGCGAGTTGGCGAAGCAGATCAGGGTGTGGTTGGATTGCACCAGGCGGGAATTCCCGGTGAGATCATGCCAAGCCTGTCAGCACGACTGATGGGAACAGACAGCCTGGGGGTCGCCTCCTATCTTCTGACGCTGTATTTCTCTCTGGCCGTGCTGACCGACGATGCGCTGGGTGTGCTTGAAAACGTGGAAGTCGGCTATTACCACGACTACGAAAACCGTAAGCCCAAGTTGAAGTAATCCGAATGTCTTATTCACTGGCTCTGGCTTGGCGAGTTTTTTAAAGGCGGACTTATGACTGAAGTCACTCCCGATATGATCGCACAAATTGCTACGCGGTTGTTGAACGACGTTCCTCAAACCTCACCGGACGGGATTCCAAATTCTCCTGCGGGGTTCGCGGTTCCTCAACAGCCCTCCTATCCAGGGGCTTCGAATGTTCCGTCAGGCTATATTCCCTCGTCGTCCGTTGCTTCTCCACACGCTCGAGTGTCGCCGGTTGCCCCTGAGCGGTATGCACCTGCGATTTTGCCTGCTCCTGCTCATCCAAGCTTCACGCCTGACACACCCATTGGGACACCTCATCACGTGGCGGATGTTTCGCCTGATGGGCTGCGCAGTTTTGTCGAGCAAATCAGAAATCCGACTCCACAACCAGACTGTGGATTTGGTTTCGGGGCGCCAGGGATTGCGTTCCTCAAACAAATTCTTTCGCCAGCTCAAGTCCCCACGCCTGTCTTATCCGGTGGTTCCCGACCATTAGACATTCCGTCGATCCGTCGTGATTTTCCGGCATTGAACCAGAGGGTTCACGGAAAGCCATTGATCTGGTTCGACAACGCCGCGACGACTCAAAAGCCGCAGTCGGTGATCGATTCGATTTCTCATTATTACGCCCACGATAATTCAAACATCCATCGTGCCGCTCATACGCTGGCCGCTCGCTCGACAGATGCATTCGAGGGGGTTCGAGAAAAGGTTCAGCGATTCCTCGGGGCGGGTTCGACCAAAGAAATTATTTTCGTGCGAGGAACGACTGAAGGGATCAATTTAGTTGCAAAGACTTACGGTCAAAAGTTCTTGCAACCGGGCGATGAGATCCTGCTGTCGACTCTGGAACATCACGCGAATATCGTTCCCTGGCAGATGGTTGCCAAAGAAAAAGGGGCGATTATTCGCGTCATTCCGGTGAATGATCGCGGTGAAGTCATGCTTGAAGAATATCAGGCACTTCTCGGACCGAGAACCAAAATCGTGGCATTGACTCAGGCCTCCAACAGCCTTGGCACCATTTTGCCGGTCACGGAAATGACTCATCTGGCGAAACGCTATGGGGCACGCGTTCTGATTGACGGGGCTCAATCCGTTTCTCACATTCCCGTGAATGTTCAGGACATCGGCTGTGATTTCTTCGTGTTTTCCGGGCACAAGATTTTTGGCCCGACTGGCATCGGCGTGGTTTACGCACGCGAAGAATTGCAGGAAATCATGCCCCCCTGGCAAGGAGGCGGAAACATGATCAAGAATGTGACGTTTGAAGAAACAACCTATTCTGATCCCCCCAATAAGTTTGAGGCTGGCACCCCAAATATTGCCGACACCGTGGGGCTTGGTGCCGCCTTGGATTACGTCCAAAGTCTCGGACTTCCGAATATTGGCAAGTACGAACATCAACTTTTGGAATACGCAACCGAGCGATTGCGGCCGATCGACGGATTGCGTCTGATCGGGCAGGCACGCGAAAAAGTCAGTGTGATCTCGTTCGTCTTGAAAGATCGTCGTACGGAAGATGTCGGCAAGCTGTTGGATCTTGAGGGGATCGCAGTCCGAGCGGGTCACCATTGTTCGCAGCCCTCGCTACGTCGTTATGGTGTCGATGCAACGGTTCGCCCTTCCTTTGCCTTCTACAACACGACGGACGAAATCGACCATCTCGTAGCGATGGTCAAACGGATCAGCGTCGGGACGTTGAAAGTGCCTGGCTCGTCCACCTGAGACCGCTCCCCTTTCGCCCAACGCCGTGATTTTTCAACAAACGGGATTTACGCAACTATTTCTGCGGTGACTTTATCGGCTGAAATCCTGGCGCGAACTCCATGCAAGCGAAGTCGGATGCCGGGAAGAAACGTTTTGCGGCAATGAAGTATTCGTCCGAGGGTGGCGACAAACTCTTAAAGCCGATACGGTTCCAGAATCCCGATGATCCTTGAACCGCGATCAACGAAAAATGAGTTAGACCAAATCTCGACGCCGTCTCGAAGACGGCTTGAACGAGTTCATCGCCAATACCCGAGCCTCGGTATTTCGGGCTTAACGCAAGGTCGTGGATAAATAGCGAATCGCAATTCGCCGGTAGGCTGGAATAGATCTCGTTCAAAGGAGGGATTTTTCCTCTGATCCAAGGATGGCTCAAGATATATCCAACGACTGCTCCTTGAACTTCCGCAACCAGGCAGGTGGATTCGGAAACGTGCCAATGAGACTGGAGTGATTCCAGGGACTCCAGCACTTCACGCGGATACGACTCGGCCTGAATTCGCGCGATGCTGGGCCAGTCTGCAGATTGAATACGCCGAATCATGATGGTCCAAAGTGCGGCCTGTTATGCGCGCGTCTCCCAACGTTATTGTGCTTTGCTGTTTGCAGGTCTCCTGACCTCGCACTCCTCGCGACCGAAGGTATCCTCCTCAATTTCTCGCCGGCTTTCCAGTTTCAGCATGAGCCGGACGGAGTCGGGCGTTCACATTTCAAAATCAGCCGGGTAATCGATATTACGCTGATAATAAGCGAAGACGAGACCTTCGGTCGGAGCCAGTGCGGGGTCAGGAGACCCGCTCATAACGAGGTCGGCCCGTTTTCGAAATTTGAACACCCGACCCCAGAATCTCCATCCCGCACTTCGTCGGGCGATTAAAGACTCTGAGGGCTGACGCCGGTCCAGTCGACCAGTTAACTTACTTGAATGGCCAGACGGACGCATTAGTATGGGCGCAATCCCGAAAAGAACAATTGTTGCGAAGTCACGAATAAGGATACGGCGAGATGATCAAGAACTCGGTCAAACACAAAGTGAAATCTGGTGGCGTTGCAATCGGCACGATGATGTTCGAGTTCAATACCACGGGGATTGGCCGGATTGCCGCGAATGCCGGAGCTGAGTTTGCCGTTTACGACATGGAACATACCGGCTGGGAGATCGAATCGATTCGCATGCTGATCGCGACAACACCGTGTCAGAAGCTGGTCCCGATCGTGCGGATTCCGACGACCCAATACCACTTCGTCTCACGCGTCCTCGATATGGGCGCGATGGGAGTTATGTCTCCGATGGTGGAATCGGCCGAAGAGGCGAAGTTACTTGTCCAGTCAGCCAAGTATCCTCCCATGGGACGTCGAGGAGCGGCTTTTGGAGTGGCTCATGACGGGTACGGAGCCGAATCGATCACCGATGCGGTTCATTCCGCTAACACCGAATCGTTACTGATCGTTCAGGTGGAAACCGCCAAGGGGCTGGCGAATCTCGAAGAAATTGCGTCCGTGGCTGAGATCGACGTGTTGTGGATCGGTCTGTACGACATGGCGAATTCTTTGGGGATACCGGGCCAGATGGATCATCCCAAAATTCAAGCGGCCATCGAGAACGTGCTTGACGCGTGTCGGCGACATGGCAAAGTTCCTGCCGTGCTGGTGAACAGTATCGAAGAAGGGCGGGCACAACTGAAACGAGGATTTCGATTGGTGGCCTTCGGAGCTGACAGCGGGATTTATCAGTCTGCGTTGAAACAGGGACTGGCGGCATTACGTGTGTAATGGATTGTGACAAGCACATGATCGGGTTTTGTGCCATGAAGTTCAGGAATTCTTCGAAGTTGAAACCCGACACATCGAGTCAAGTTTCGGAGTTTCTTCCAAAGTAGCCATCATCGCTTCGCGTGATGAGCATGCGTCGGAACCGATTCAAACGTTGCCGACGCATCGGGACATATATTCCGTTTGAATTTCTGATTTGAGAACATGCTAATTGGAATTTGGTTGGTTCTCGAACAATGCCCATCACGCGGAGCGATGATGGCTACTTTGAGCACTGCCTGTCGGGGGAGGGTCAAGCAGCGGCACAAGAGGCGAAGAACTTGTCTTCGTAATCCTGCAATGAATCGTGGACGACGGTCCGAGAGACAACTAGACTTTGGGTCGTGTCTCACTCGATTAAACGACCTCTTAACCAAAATTCATTTGCGGGAAACTCAAAAACGCCATGACCCAGACGCTTCCGACGATTCAGGCCGTTTGTTTTGACCTGGACGGATTAATGTTCAATACGGAAGAGGTCTTTTACGTCTCGGCCGACGTGCTGCTGCAACGTCGCGGGATGAGGATGTCTCGCGGT
This sequence comes from uncultured Schlesneria sp., assembly GCA_903904835.1. GTDB lineage: Bacteria > Planctomycetota > Planctomycetia > Planctomycetales > Planctomycetaceae > Schlesneria. The sequence goes on from CAIVEI010000011.1 coordinate 14,964, forward strand.
GCCATGGACGCCATGCTGGGTCGACGACCGCTCGAATCGCTGACCGCGTTTCGGGATTATATGGGACTCAATGAAGAACCGGCCGATCTGCTGGCGGAGTCGCGTGTGATTTTCCATGAGATGCTGATCGATCACCTGAAGCCGATGCCGGGTCTGTTCGAACTATTGGATTTGATCGAATCGAAAAACATGCCGAAAGGAGTTGCGACTTCGTCGCCTCGTGATTACCTCAATGACATCTTCGGACGTTTTGACCTGGCTCCTCGTTTTCCAATTCAACTCACGGCCGAAAGCGTGACACAGGGAAAGCCGAATCCCGAAATCTATCTGAAGGCGGCGGAACACCTGGGTGTGCGGCCTGAGAATATGCTGGTGCTCGAAGACTCGGAAACGGGGACTCGTGCAGCGGCCGCGGCGGGTGCATTTATTGTTTCGGTTCCGCATGAACATACGGCTGGCCACGATTTTAGCCAGTCGAAATACATTGCCAGCGGATTGAATGACCCGTTTATTCTGAAGATTCTTTCTTAGGTTTAATCCGATGGGACTTCGAAGACTTGTCCCGTACGGCTCCGAAAACAAATTGGTGGGTCTCGAAGACTCGACCCACCGAACGTTATTAACGAACATTGCCGACGGCGTGGTTTGGGTTGGGCTGGCTGATTATGATGCTAGCTTGATCTCTCCCCGTTCTCTGCTCAACTTGAAGCCTTTGCCGATATGTCGACGACTGACCGAACCGAACGTGTTGCCATTGTCGGCATCGGTGGCATCTTTCCTGGTGCGTCCGACCTGGACACGTTCTGGAAAAACATCGCCAACGGAATCGACTCGGGTCGCGCCGTCCCACAGGGCCGCTGGTTCCTCAGGCCGGAAACGGCGTTCGATCCTGATGGACCAAAAGCCGATCGAGTCTATTCCACATGGGGCTGCTTTATCGAAGGTTTTCAGTTCGATCCGACAGGATTGAATCTGGACCGGAATCTCCTGGAGAAACTCGACCCGCTGTTCCACCTGGGTCTGCATGCGTCTCGCATGGCATTTCAGGATGCACGTGGTCTCGGCGGTATCAGTCCGGATCGCGTTGGCGTTATTCTCGGGAATATTGTCCTTCCAACCGAATCGACATCGGCGATGTGCCGCGACGTGCTGGGACGGACATTCCTGGAACGGATCGTCGAATCGGCTCAGCTCACCTCCGAACGCCGCACTCAATTGATGTCGGAATGTCGTCGCCATTTCCCACGTTCGGATTGGCATCCACTGAACCATTATGCGGCCAGTCTTCCGGCGGCGTTGATCGCTGAAGGACTGGGATTGAGAGGACTGGCCTATACCTTGGATGCCGCCTGCGCGTCGTCACTTTATGCGTTGAAATTTGCCTGTGAAGAACTGCTGGCTTATGGTGCCGATGCCATGCTGGCAGGAGGGATGTCGCGACCCGACTGCCAGTACACTCAGATGGGATTCGCGCAGCTCAAGGCCTTGTCGCGACGTGGCCGATGTGCTCCATTGAGTGCCGCCGCTGACGGGCTGGTAGTTGGCGAAGGAGCAGGAGTTTTCGTTCTTAAGCGATTGACCGATGCCATCAATTCGGGCGACCACATTTACGGAGTGATTGCCGGAATCGGTTTGTCGAATGATCGAGGTGCGAACCTGTTGGCACCTCATTCTGAAGGCCAGCTTCGTGCGATGCGGTCTGCATACCAGCAGGCAGGCTGGCAACCGAGTGACGTCGATCTGATCGAATGTCATGCGACAGGGACTCCCGTCGGCGACGGCGTCGAAATTGACAGCCTGCATCAGTTATGGGAACGAGAACAAGCTGTTGCCGGCCAGTGCGTGATTGGGGGAGTGAAGTCCAACGTCGGTCACCTGCTGACGGGTGCCGGCGCGGCTGGTCTGATGAAGGTGCTGCTGGCAATCAGGAATCAGACTCTGCCGCCAACCGCAAATTATGAAAAACCTGCTACGGCGCTGGCTCAACCCGAAAGTCCGTTTCGCGTCCTGCGTCAGGCGGAACCGTGGGGACAACGTGTTGAGAAATCGGTCACGGACCATGGGACACGATCGGACTTGATTCCTCGTCGTGCCACGATCAATGCTTTTGGATTCGGCGGCATTAACGCGCACGTGTTGATTGAAGAATTCATTGAAGCAGAGTCACATAAGGACTCACGAAGCGAAAACGGCGGCTTACCGATACGGTTGGAATCCCGACATTCATCACTCCACAAGCCAAGCCTGAACATTGCCATCGTCGGTCTTGCGGTACAGGTTGGAACGTCATCCTCGGCCATCAATGGGTTGCAACAGCACGGATCAGTAAACGAAAAGTCTTCGAAGCATGATTGGGGTGTGACACAGACAGAGTGGTATCATGACGAAGTCGGCTCGGCGTTGGAGACCAGCCGATCGTCGAGCGACCCCATTTCGTCGGTTCATCTGCCGCTTGGCGAATTCCGCATCCCGCCGCTGGAAATGCAGGATATGTTGCCGCAGCAGCAGTTGATGCTGAAGGTTGCTGCTGAAGCATTGCGTGATGCCCTGCATGCAGACCAGGAACAGACTCTTCGAACGGCAACTGCCGCTTTGGGAAACCGTACTGGCGTGTTCATCGGTATCGAGCTTGATCCGAATACGACGAACTTTCATCTTCGCTGGTCGATTGAAGAATTGGCACCACAATGGGCTGACGTGCTTGGTCTGGTCCTGAGTCCTGAGGAGATGACTGAATGGGTCGCTCAACTGAAGAAATCGGTCGGGCCACCGTTAACAGCCAATCGTGTGATGGGGAACCTGGGTGGCATCGTTGCCAGCCGATTGGCTCGTGAATTCAATGTCGGTGGTCCCAGCTTCACGATTTCTTCCGGCGAGAATTCTGGTTTACGTGCGTGTGAAATGGCCGCCCACTCACTTCGGCGAGGGGAACTCGATCAGGCACTGGTTGGTGCGGTTGACCTGCCGTGCGAAATTCGAAGTCAGTTAGCAGCGTGGGGACTGCCAGCGGGACCGAAAACAGAAAAAACCGTCGATAGTGCGACGGCGTTTGTGCTGAAGCGTTTCGAAGACGCAATTGCTGACGGTGACCCGATTCATGCTGTCATCACACAGATCGATTCGTCGAATCGAAGCCGTAACAACCCTGATTCCTCCATCAATGCCGGTGCAGCGACTGGTCTTTTGGAGCTGGCAACCGCCGTGAACTCATTGCGGCACCGCATTCTGCCAGGTTCAACTTCTGATCATTGGTTACACAATCGGTCGGATGGAGCAAGGAGACTTCGCGTAACGGGTCGAGGGGTCGACGGGCGAGGGCTCGCTTTTGAACTTGCGGATCACCCCGACTCAACCTTCTACCATACTCCAAAATCCAAGGTTCTGGAAACTCTGCGACTGAATGTGGGACTGTTTGTCATCGATGGTGACAGCATCGGAGAACTCGAATCGGGATTGGAACGGTTGGCGGAGTTGGCTGAGTTGGCTGATTCACGTGAGTCGATCGGACTGCTTGCAAAACGTTGGTTTCGCGAGCGACCGCCACGCGAAGAACGGCGATTGGCTGTGTCTCTCGTGATCAAGTCGATCGATGACCTGCCAGAAGTCATTCGCTTGGCGAAGGTTCGCCTCGAGGGAAACTCGGCTGCCGACGGTATTGATCGGCGGATTTTCTTTTCACGTGATCCGCTGGGAAGGACCGGTCGACTGGCCTACGTCTTTCCAGGTTCGGGCAACGCGTTTCTTGGCATGGGCCGCGAACTGCTTGCGGCGTTTCCCGAGATCCTGCTTCGGCAAGATGCCAAGAACGAACGGTTGAAGGACCAATATCGTCCGGAGTTAATCTGGTACGGCAAATCGACCACGGAACTATTAGATGATCACAAAGCGATGATCTTTGGCCAGGTTGCCATCGGAACGGCGGTGTGCGATCTGCTGGCACGCTTCGGTTTCGTCCCTTCCGCCAGTCTTGGATATAGCCTGGGCGAGTCTGCGGCATTATTCGGATTACGAGCTTGGAAAGATCGAGACGAAATGCTTGGCCGAATGGATGCCGCCACGCTTTTTGGTAGTGATCTGGTCCATCCGTTCAATGCGGCCAGGCGTGCCTGGAGCATTCCTGAAGGGACTGACGTACCGTGGGTCTCTGGTGTGATCGACCGTTCTGCAGACGAAGTTCGAAAGGCGATAGCTGCGTCAAACACGAACGAGTCCACCGTTGATTCGGTTCGTTCGTCGCGTGTTTACTTGTTGATCATCAATACACCAAATCAATGCGTCATCGGAGGTGATCGGAGCCAGGTTGAACGGCTGGTCAAGAACTTGTCGGCGACATTCGTTGCGTTTGCAGCGCCAAGCACGGTTCATTGTGAAGTCCTTCGCCAGGTTGAATCGGCCTATCACGCACTACACGTGATGCGGACGACCGCACCGCGTGTCGCAGACCCGAATGGTACTTCGATTCAGGCAACGCGACCGATTGCCTTCTATAGTACGGCATGGGGTCGCCCCTACGAGCTGACGCAGGAAAACGCCGCCAAGGCCATCGTGGCACAAGCGGTCAACACGATCGATTTCCCCCGCCTGATCGAGCAGGCTTACGCCGATGGTGTCAGAATATTTCTTGAGATCGGCCCAGGTTCATCGTGTAGCCGGATGATTGACGACATTCTCGGCGATCGTCCGCATCTTGCCCGGTCGGCCCTGCCGGCCACGTCGAACCCGATTTCGACGTTCCTCGAATTGCTGGCAGCGCTGATCGCGGAACGTGTCCCTGCCGACCTGACGTACCTCTACGGCGACGAACACACGCAGCAAAGCCCGTCGACCAAAGTCAGTTCAAATCGCGAAATCGTGACAGACACGGGCGGGCCACGATTCTCGATTCCGACCCCTCCGCACGGCTGGCGATTTCAATTTAGACCGATCACAAGCAGTCATGAATTTGATGAAATTCCCAAGCGGGTTATCGTCGATGATCGCTCATCCCGTCCTTCGATCGACGCGAAGCTTGCTTCGTTAACAAATACAAAACGATTCACACCTGAACCTTCTGGACCGAATGTTATGACACAGTTGGACGATCTGCTGGCCGCACGAATGAAGGCACACGAAACGTATCTTCGCGTGTCAGCCGAGGCGCAGCGGATCATGGCCGATCAACTTGAGTTACTATCGAGACTCGCCGGTGGCGAACCCGTTGAAACGGCGGCTTCATCGAATGAAAACGGAACGCCATCGCAACAGGCTCGAATTGAATCGGTTGAATCGACTCCCCAGCCGTCGGACACTGTCATCCCTGTTGTTCCGCCCCGATCATTGTCGCGTTCGCAGTGTATGGAATTTGCGATCGGCAAAATCGGTCGCGTACTGGGGGAAATATTTGCCGAGATTGATCAACATCCCACGCGAGTCAGACTCCCTGACGAACCGTTGATGCTGGTTGACCGCATTCTTGAAATTGATGGCGAGCCACTTTCCATGACATCCGGACGAGTCGTGACCGAACACGACATTCATCCTGGTGCGTGGTATCTCGATTGCAATCGGATTCCGACCTGTATTGCGGTTGAAGCGGGTCAGGCAGACCTGTTCTTGTCGGGATGGCTGGGGATCGATCTTGAAACAAAGGGAATCGCCAGTTATCGATTGCTGGATGCCGTCGTGACGTTCCACCGCGAATTACCTGGACCGGGCAAGACGATTCATTACGACATTCGAATTAATCACTTCTTCCGCCAGGGTCAGACTTATCTGTTTCGCTTCGAGTTCGATGCGACGATCAACGGTCAACGACTGTTGACAATGCGGGAAGGATGCGCGGGCTTCTTCACGGAAGCCGAATTGGCTGGAGGGAAGGGAATTATTCATACGGCGCTGGACCGACAACCACGCCCGGGAAAACGACCAGCCGACTGGACGGAACTGGTTCCGATGGGCGTCGAGAGTTATGACGATCGACAATTGCTGGCGTTAAGACAGGGGGAGCTTGGTACGTGCTTCGGCCCGGCATTTCAGCGGCTTTCTTTAAAGTGTCCCGTGACCATCCCGGGTTTGATGAATGATCACGGACCAACATCAGTATCCAGTCAACGGTCGAAGATGTGGTTGATCGATCGTGTACTGAAGCTCGATCCGAGTGGCGGGAAGTTTGGCTTGGGGATGATCCTGGGTGAATTGGACATTCATCCGAATGACTGGTTCCTGACCTGTCACTTCTGTGACGATCAGGTGATGCCAGGGACGCTCATGTATGAATGCTGTATGCACACGCTGCGGATCTTCCTGTTGCGCATGGGTTGGGTAGGCGAGTCGGGCCAAACGGCGTATGAGCCGATGCCGGAAGTTCGCAGTCGGCTGAAGTGTCGCGGCCAGGTTCTCGCCAGTACAAAAAAGGTCTGGTACGAAATTATACTGAAGGAGCTTGGATACACAGAATCTGAAACCCCTTACTGTCTTGCCGACGCCCTGATGTATGCCGATGGAAAGCCGATTGTCGAGATTACCGATATGTCAGTCCGATTGTCCGGGCTGACACGCGAGGCGATCGAACGACTGTGGTCGGGACCGTCAACCGCTCGCGGCGTCTCTTCGAGGAAGACACACAGTGTGAATGAGTTCGGTGCGACTCATTCATCGGCGTCACGTGAACCGGTCTACGACCGACGTGTGGCTTTGTTTGACACCGATCGCATCACGGCGTACGCCATTGGAAACCCTTCCGATGCGTTTGGCGAACGATATCGCGTATTTGATTCGGATCGGATCATTGCGAGACTACCAGGCCCTCCCTTTCAGTTTCTGGATCGGATCGTGGCGATCAGCGGGTGTGAGCAGTGGGTGTTGAAACCAGGGGGAGAGGTCGTGGCGCAGTACGACGTCCCGCTAGACGCCTGGTACTTTGCATCCAACCGCCAGAAGCGGATGCCGTTTGCGGTCTTACTTGAGACGGCGCTGCAACCGTGTGGATGGCTGGCCGCGTATGTCGGATCAGCTTTGACCAGCGACATCGATCTGTCGTTCCGCAACCTTGGAGGTACTGCAACTCAGTACCGCGACGTCACTGCCACATCGGGAACACTGACAACAACGGTGAAAATGACTCGCGTTTCCACTTCGGGTGGCATGATCATTCAGCACTATGACTTTGACCTCAGGTGCAATAACGAACCGGTTTATGTCGGCAACACGTACTTTGGGTTCTTCTCAAAGGCATCGCTGATGAACCAGATCGGCATTCGCGATGCAAAGCCGTTCGTTCCATCGCCCACTGACGACGAGCGTTGCCTCAACTTTCGTTACATCGACAAACCCCCGTTTGCTGATTCGCAATTCCAGATGATCGATGATGTGAAGTTGTCCTTAACGAACGGGCCGTTCGGAAACGGGTTTGTCATCGGAACAACTTCCGTCGACCCGACATCGTGGTTCTTTAAGGCTCACTTCCACCAGGATCCGGTCGTGCCAGGTTCGCTTGGTCTCGAATCGTTTTTTCAACTGGTAAAGTTCTACGCAGCCCAGCGATGGCGACTCGGCGAAAACGCTCAGTTCGCGACACCCATCGTCCACCATCCTGCGGGTCAAATTCACGGGAAGCACGAATGGGTTTATCGAGGCCAGGTGATCCCACGAGACAAGCTTGTCACTGTCACAGCGGTCATCAAGCAAGTCGATGATGCGACGAAACAATTGACGGCCGAAGGTTTTTTGTCCGTCGATGGACGAATCATTTATCAGATGAAAGAGTTTTCCGCAGGGATTGAAGCATAGGACGAATTGGTCAGCCGGGTTGCGTCATGCCTTTTGGACCTGACGCAACCCGGCACGAGTAATGAGAGACAAATAGCGCATCCGTCGATCGATGGAAAACAGGCCATTGCATGCTCAGCAACCGACTATCCCAGTTCCTCGACTTTTTCGGCGAGTTGCTCAACCGCTTTGATGAGGCGTTTACGAACTTTGTCAGGGAGTTCTGCAAATTCTTCGAGGAACTGAGGTGTGATCAGATTCACGCACCGTTCGATGGTTGTCGTAAACCGTTTGGCGATCTGCTCGGTGCTCAGGACCGGCCGTTCGCCTTGCTCGCGTCCGGGTACCGTCGTTGCATTCGCGTTAAACGGTGCATAGTCCCCTGTGCCATTAGAAAGGCGATTGGCGACTGCCAGATTCGGATCGGATTCCCCATCAGCGGGATTGTTGGCCGAAACAGAAAACGACGATTGATGATCGAATGGAGCCGCTTCGCGGGCGAGGGCCGGTTCCGTCGGGAGACCATCCAGTGCGTCGTCCATCGCAGGGGTATTCAAATCCTCGCCCCGTTGTGCTCGACGCCAGGCTTTCATCTCGGCCACACCGGCCTGGACATCATCAGCCCATTGAAGGCATTCGGCGGCATCGTCCCAATTAATCGCGGCGTAAAAGTGCGACCATTTCAATGTCGAATAGTTTTGATAAACGTCTGCAAATGTCTCCCAAACTCGACGCCGCTGATAAACCTGATCGGCGCTGAGAGAGACGAGAGTGGCAAAATCGGCATCCGTCCTGCCTCGAGCAAATCGCTTGGTCCAAAGAGCGGCACATTCACCGACTTCCCAATTACAGCGGCTGACCGCGACTTGAGCGCGCGCGATCAAAGAGGCTTCGGTTTCTTCGCGTACGATTTCCGCAGTACCGGAATTCGACATATCAATTTCCCATGGAGTTGCAGGTGCTTCTGTCATCCGTTGAAGTTCGACCGAGTCGAACCGTGGCGAAACGCTGTCGCCGACAAAACATCGCCCATCCGTGGAGGCGGAATCGTATCGCTCAGCAAATTGTCTCGCTACTGTTCAACCTCAATTTGAAAGTCATTGAGCTTAAAATGACTCTCTGTATCACCTTGTGCTCTGCCAATCTTCGAAATGACGTGCCTCTGCTTGACCGCCTTGGGTCAACCCGTGCTCTTTGTCCTCAGAAGGAGAAGTCACTGCTTCTCCGAAGACGCCGTAGCAGTGGCACAGAATCTTCATTGAAAATTTTGACAAAGTAGTAGTGTCCGGCAGAAAGGGACTTTTCGGAAATGGATTGGCTGACGTCGCTTCGAGACCAGTTGCCACTGTTGCTCGTGTTGTCGCCCCTGATCGGGTTTTTCGTGACGCTGGTTGCGTCGGGATTTGAACCGGGATTGGTACGCACGCTCGCCATTTCCAACGCACTTTGCAGTCTGTGTATCCTTGCTGGGCTTGAGTGGCGGTTTGAGTTGGATCTTGCAGCAGACGCAGACATTATCCGGCTTGCTGAGCGTGAAATCGCAAAATCCGATACGGAAACTGGTTCGATCAGCGAAGTCCGCCGCACATTGGATCGACGTCGTGTTGAACGGCTTCGTCATCAATGGTTTGCCGTTGATGGAACAAATTTGTTTCCGGTGTTGCTACTGGTGGTCATGACGATCATCGTGATCCAGAGAACCGATTCGTCATCTGACAGCACTCGCTGGTTTATTCCTTTTGTCCTGTTGTTTGAGACCGCGTCGCTGGGTGTCATGACCACTTACGATCTGCGGGCATACCTGATTTTGACGGCGGCCAGTACTGTCATCATCAGTCATTTGATTGGCCAATGCGGCAACTCAGAACGTCGCGCAAACGCCGAACAATTCTTGTTGACTCAATATTGCGGGGGTGCGTTTGTTGCGATGGGGTTTGCGATGCTGGTCGTCGCTGTCCCGTGGATGAAAATTCAGGATTCGACGAATCATCAATCGATTTCATGGAACATCGCCAGTATCACTCTGGAGATCCAGAAATGGGCGACGCGGAACGAATTGGCTTACCATTATGTTTACGAATGTTTCCCGTGGATGTTGCTCGTGTTATCGGTGGGGTTCGCAATTCAAGCGGGATTGTTTCCGTTTCATTCCACGCAAATCAGTGTGATGAGCAATGCTCAACCTGAGATTGCCGTACTTTTTCTCGCCGGAACGTTATCCGCCAGTCGCATCGGCTGGCTCAGGTTTGTCATGCCACTGGCTCCTGACCTGATGGTTTCGTTTGATGGCTGGATGTTGATTCCCTCATTAGGTGGTGCCGTTTGGGGTGCACTTCGTGCGATTGCTCCGGCCGAATCGCGACAACGCACCGCGTACTTCTTTATGAGTATTTCCGGTTTCCTGCTGTTGGGCTGCTATTGCTTTACTCGAATCGGAATGAGCGGAGCATGGCTGATGCAACAACAACTGACTGTGATCGTCTGCTCGATCCTTTTGATGACGGGTGATCGACAAACTTCTTCGGACGACATTGGCCAGCGCGGGGAATCAGCAGATGGAATGAGGTTCAGTACTCGGGGACTGTTGTTGTTAGCCTGCTTTCCCATCCTTGGATTCTTTGCCAGCAGTTTTCTGATCGTCTCGGAATTGCTAAACGAAAGCCTGCTTCTCGCGGCAACCGTATTTGTCATTTCGGCAATGATTTTCATCGTTCTCAAACTGGCGATCGATCAACATGACCGATTGGAAAAAGGGGTCAGTTCAAACGTTAACCGCCAGTGGCGATTTCCGGTGTGGTATCTGGTGATGCTTTCGCTGATGATCGCGTCAACCGTATTTCCGGGATGGTTGCTCCACCAGTGCGAACCGGAGATTGCCCGCGTTTTCCGTCGATATGAGCAAACGTCATCTGCAGATTTCGCCGAACCTGCAAAAAAAGACCGGCAATCAGCACCGTAACGGGCTGAAAACAGGCATATTCTAGGTGATCTAACCTGACTTTTAGGATTATAACTTCAGCCGTCAGGATTGGTCTGCCGATGAGACGAATGAGGGGGTCCCGAAAATAAGGCTCCCGCTTCTGCAGACTTTAATCCAATTTGATCATTTCGACCGTTGCGAACATGAGGAGCATCATCCATGAACCGCACACTTCTTAACTGTTTGGCCCTGGCGGGTCTGGCGAGCATGATTCCAGCGAACGTGGATGCTCAATGTCGTAAATGTGCATCTCAACAAGCGATGTTACCTCCCGTCGTCCCAATGGCTGCAGCACCAGCCAATTGTACGATCTCTCAGACGCGTCCTGTGGTGACGACTCAGCTTCGTCCACAAGCGGTCACGACATTTCGCGATGTGACCGAGACACAGATGCAACAAAAACAAGTCGTCGAAAACGTCCCGGTGACGACCACGAAAAATGTCACGGTCGATGAGGGTGGCTTTCAGACCGTTTGGGTCCCAAAACCTGTGACCAGGCAAGTTGCTGAAACGACCGTGCAGCAGCAGGTCAAGACCGTTTCTGTTCCGGTTCAGGTGACTCGCCGAGTTCCCCAGATGGCGACTCAGATGGTTCCCGTACAATCGGTTCAATACGTGACCGAGCATGTTCCGGTACAAGCGATGGCCATCGCTCGGCCTGCCTGCTCGTCGTGTGGCAATGGCCAGGCGTTCGGCATGCCGCTATTCGCACCTCAAATGGGATACGCACCGGCTTATCAGGCTGTCCCCTATGCGACGGCTGTAATTCCTCAGACGCCGATCAACGCCGTTCCTGCGCAGCAGACGGCTTCGATCTCTGTCCCCGCTTACCAGCCAACAACTCCAGCACAACAAGAGACGGTCCCAGCTCGTTCCACCCCTGAACCTTACGAAACAGTACCGCCTCGTGGCGGTGTACCAATGCCAAAGGACGAGGCAACATCTTCTCCAGTACCGGCCCGTAAGACCTCAATGTTTAACGGAGTTCCATCGGCTGCAGCCGTATGGCAGTCCCGCAGCAGCACAGTCACTCGCTGAATCCTGTTATTGATTGCCTACGGACGCTTTCTTCAGTGATTCCGTCAATCGTCGAAGTCCTTCTTCGATAGTGATGCGAGGAACATAACCCAGATCACGTCGAGCGGCATCGAGTCGAAACCAGTGGGCTGTCGAAAGCTGGCGGGCGACGAACCGAGTCATTCTCGGTTCGTCTGTGCGCCCGGTGAGTTTATAGAGCGTCTCGAGCACCCCGCCGACTGTGTAGGCCGCACTGGCTGAAATGCGACGTGTAATCGGTGCAACGTCAGCACAGGCGAGCAGCCGATTGATGAGATCCCAAAGTGGCTGCGGCTCCCCGTTGGAGATGAAATAGGCTTTGCCTGCCGCGTTTGAGCCCACTTTCAGCCGCTCTTCTGCCAGCAGGTGCGCCTCGGCCGCGTTATCAATATAAGTAGTATCAACCAGATTCTTGCCATTTCCAACTTGCCGCAACTGGCCCGCCCGAGCTCGTTGAATCAGCCTTGGAACCAGGTGGTTATCACCCGGCCCCCAAATCAAATGCGGACGAAGTGAGACTGTGGCTAATTGAGGCCCGTTTGCAGACATGACCATCCGTTCGGCGATCGCTTTGGTCAGCGGATAATGGGCCAGGTAGCTGGACGGATAGGAAACCGTTTCGTCGATACCGACTTCGTCCGTTCCATTGAAGACAACGCTGGGCGAACTCGTATAAATCAGCTTGCCAATCCCGTGCGATTGACATGCGGCAATCACGTTCTGGGTCCCAATGACGTTTGCTTGATGATAGTCATCGTAGCGTCCCCAGAATCCTGCCTTCGCAGCGACGTGAAACACAGCCTGACAACCTGTGGCGGCCTGGTGAACGACCCCCGCATCAGCGACGTCTCCTCGCACACAGTCGACCCCCAACGTCTCAAGCTCCGGGGACGCGCTGCGCTGCAGGCTTCGAACCAAGTCGCCGCGCGCAAGCAGACGTCGAACAATCGCTTGCCCGAGAAATCCATTACCACCCGTCACTAAAACATGCATCGGAAGGAGCTTTCAAAACAATTCGCCAGTAGCGGAGGCTTCCAGCCTCCGTAAGATGTTGTACCGCACGGGCTGAAGCCCATGCTACGGCGTTTGACTTGCCGTTTTCGATTTACAAAAAGGGATAATCTCGACGCGCAAAGAAACGAGGGTCTCGTGCCACTCAATGGTTGTTTCAGGTCGGGTTAAAACGGCACGACAGACAACACCGTCGTAAGCAGCAGGATCAAAATCATGGCAATCACCCACCATGACAACTGTTTGCGAGGCCTGTCTTCGCTCGTAATCCAGCGATTACAGGCGGGACAGTGGTCAGCCGCTTCGAGCATCGTTTCTCCGCAATGAGGACAAGGAATATAACCGTCGTCAGATTCCTCGTCTGTGTCGTCGTGCCAGTCGTCGTCATCACTTTCAAAGTCTTCTGTCTGTCGCATGCAATTCCTCTCGACGTCATGGTGTCACTGTCAATCCACGAACGTCGTGTAAAACATCTTGGCTCGCAATCGTAATCCACACAATCGATCCATTTTCCACAATCGTTTGTCTCGAAGCGGCAACTCTTAGTCAATCGGCAAAGTTTGCCGTATCGGTTGGCGATACTCTTCAACGAGAGTGAATTGAATGTGGGGTCATTCGCTTGTCAGGGACGTTTTTTCAGGTCCCGGATGACCCAAGGAACCATTATCTTTCCGTTTCGGCGGGATCAGGAGAATGACTTATGTTTACGACCGGACATTCGAGCACACGTACAATAGAGAATCAGTTGGCTGAACAACTCAAACAAACCTGGTTAATGCTTTTTATGGGAGTGACAATTGGATTTGTCGGACTCTATTTCCTTGTGACCCGTCCGACAGCGAATGAATTGGCGAAAATGAAAGCCAGCCTGACTTCTGTTGAAGAACGGATGCAAGATCTGGCTGCGACCAGCGACAACGTATGGGAAGCAAACAGTCTGCTGACAGGCTTGCGCGCCCAACACGATCAGGTCGCCGACGCACGTGTCGCACTGCAGGCGATTCGCGAACTGAGAACCGAACTGCTCAACGTCGCATCGAAGAATGACACCGTGTCGAAAGCCATCGGCGGCGTCGACAAGTTGCAGACACGTATCATTGATCAACAAGCGAAAACAGAAGGGGCGGCCCGAGTTTTCGAGTTGATTCAGTCGTTTGAGGATCAAATCGTCGGGCAGCAGGATTCGCATGACAACGCGGTCAATTCACTCGACAAGTTGATTGCCCTCAAGGAAATTGCTGCCTCGCAGTCACAGGAACTTGAACAAGCTCAGTTAGCTCTGAATCAACTTGTCGAATTGAGCAACGGGTTGCAGAAGCAACTCGAAACCATCGAATCAGCTCGATCCAGCTTTGAAGGCCTTGCATCGCTCAAGTCTGGCTTGAATGCCGCCTCAGAAAACCTGAAAGCAGCTCAAACGGTTTCAGACCAACTCGTCGCATTGCAACGTCGCCTTGCTGACGGCGGACAACAGGCCGAACTCGCGACCGAACGAGCCGAACGATTGATCGGACTCAACGGCAAACTTGTGGCAGGCGAGTTGAATCTGGCAACATCGGAAAAGGGTTTGGATCGACTGCTCACGATTCAGGGGAAGCTTGGTAACGAGCAGTTGAACATCGGTGCATCCGAGCAGAACCTTGAAGGACTTCTCACGATCCAGGGCAAGTTGGCGAACGAGCAATTGAATGTCGCTTCGTCGGATCAAAACCTGGATGGACTGCTGAAAATTCAAGCGAAATTGACGGACGAATCGTTGAACATCGCCCGTTCGACAGAGAACCTGGATGGACTTCTCACAATCCAGGACAAGTTGGTGAATGACGACTTGAATGTCGCCGCCTCAGACGAGAACCTCGATGGATTGCTGACAATTCAAGGGAAGTTGATTGACGACAAACTGAACATCGCCGGTTCAGAACAGAATCTGGACGGATTGCTGACGATTCAAACGACCCTCGTCGCTCAAACACGTAACCTGGCCGACGCCATTCAGACATTGGAAGTACTCAGCGGCTTCCGAGAAGAATTGAGTGCACAGATTCAGTCGCTGGCTGGTGTTCGCCATGATCTTGTGGAACTGAGCCTGATGGAAACGTCATTGGCGAAAGTCGCCCGAATCATGAGGCCGCTGGTCGAACTGGGAAATATTCGCCGACTCAGTGACGAAGAACTGCGTCATGCCGCCCGCAGCATCCTTGACGGACGCACAGCGACTCGCGTCACCAAAAATAGTGCTGAGAATCGCCCGACTGCAATCAGTGGAATCTCGGCCGAAACGTCAGCCGAAGAATACGGCGATGTCCCAATGCCAACCAACGAATGATCTGACGAGCGAAATCTCGAAATGAACAACAACCGGGATGCGATGAGAATCGCGTCCCGGTTGTTTCGTTATCGCCAGAGCGTACAATTTATCGAACTATTGAATCGATGCGTTTTTCCAAGGCAATCTACGATGCGACGAGTGCGAACGGGTGGTGGTTGGCCAGCAGTGCGTTACACCTTCAGCAAGGCGCGAGAAGCGGGTGGGTTGTGGAAACTTTGGAAGGCCATGCGTTCAAAAAACGCCTGCAAGACATGTGCTCTGGGAATGGGAGGCCAACAAGGTGGGATGGCCAACGAACGGGGTGTCTTTCCCGAGGTTTGCAAGAAATCGCTGCAAGCGATGGTGTCAGATATGCAAGGGGCCGTAACACCCGACTTCTTTAAAACCTACTCGATCCCGCAACTTCAGGCATTCTCACCACGGGAACTCGAAAACAGCGGTCGACTCACTCAACCCGTCATTCATCGAAAAGGTGAGAACTACTATCAGCCGATCTCGTGGGACGATGCGTTCAAAAAAATCATCACGAAACTGACTCCCGCCTCGTCAGACGGTGCCACATTCGATTCGTCGCATCAGGCGAAGCCGAACGAAACTTTCTGGTATTTCAGTGGTCGCAGTTCCAACGAAGCGGGATTCCTGTTGCAGGTCTTCGCCCGCGTCTTCGGAACCAATAACGTCAACAACTGCTCGTTCTATTGTCACCAGGCGAGCGGTGTCGGACTCGGCAGCGTCCTGGGGACAGGGACAGCCACACTGGTGCTCGAAGATGTCGAACATGCGGACCTTGTTTTCATCATCGGTGGAAACCCGGCCAGTAATCATCCCCGCCTGATGTCGACACTGAAAAACCTCCGCCGAAAAGGGGGGCACGTTGTCGTGATCAACCCGATTGTTGAAACCGGGTTGGTCACATTCAGCGTACCGAGTGATCCCATCAGTCTGTTGTTCGGAACCAAGATCGCATCGTTATACGTTCAGCCGCATATCGGAGGTGACCTGGCTCTGCTGACAGGGATCGCCAAGCGGATCGTGGAAATGAACGCCCATGACGTGCATTACCTGGAAACCTACTGCGATCATTGGCCAGAGCTGAAGGCGCAACTCGCCAGCATCGACTGGAACGAGATCTACCGCAAATCGGGTGTCGATGCCGAAGCCATTCAGGCGATCGCCACGCGGTATGCGAGTGCCGAAAACGTCGTCTTCACCTGGACCATGGGAATCACCCACCATACGTACGGTGTCGAAAACGTCGAAGCGATCGCGAATCTCGCTCTTCTGCGGGGCATGGTTGGACGACCCAACGCTGGGCTGTTGCCGATTCGAGGTCATTCCAACGTCCAGGGAATCGGTTCAATGGGTGTCACTCCGCAATTGAAAGAGGCGATCTTTGAACGATTGCAAACGAACTTTGGACTGAAGCTTCCGACAACAGCCGGGCTGGATACGCTCGCCTGCATGGAGGCGGCCAGTCGAAAAGAATTGAAATTCGGCTTCTGTCTCGGTGGAAACCTGTATGGTTCGAACCCTGATTCCACATTTGCGGAAAAGGCGCTCGGGGAGCTGGATCTGCTTGTTCATCTCAACACCACGCTGAATACAGGCCATGCCCACGGATTGGCCAAAGAGACGCTCATTCTGCCTGTGCTGGCCCGCGATGAAGAGCCTCAGGCGACGACTCAGGAATCGATGTTCAACTACATCCGCTTAAGTGATGGCGGGCCATCAAGGCACGTCGGGCCAAAAAGCGAAATCGAAGTCATCGCGACAATCGCCAGTGGCGTGCTGGGTAACAAGGGACCAATCGATTGGGAATCGATGCGAAACACCAATCGAATTCGCGAAGCAATTGCCAAGGTGGTTCCAGGTTTCGAAAAGATCAAAGACATCGGCGCGACGAAGAAAGAGTTTCAACTGGATGGTCGAACGTTTCATACGCCGGAATTTCCCACGAAGAACGGCAAAGCCCAGTTGCGAATCCATGATCTTCCGGAACTTGTTGGTGGTCCAAACGAACTGCGTATGATGACGATTCGAAGTGAAGGTCAGTTCAATACAGTCGTGTATGAGGACTACGATCTCTATCGAGGAATTGAAGGCCGATTTGTCATCCTGATCCATCCTGACGATCTTGTACGCTTCCGTCTGCTACCGGGCCAAAAGGTGACCGTTCGCAGCGGGACGGGTGAAATGAAAAACATCGCCGCGACACCGTTCGAAAAAATCCGACCCGGAAACGCGGCGATGTATTATCCCGAATGCAATGTGCTTGTCCCTCGATTCGTCGACCCCAGATCCCGCACACCGGGTTTTAAGTTGGTCCTGATCACGATCGAAGCAGAAAAGGCTTCCAGACTGCCGGTACTGCGATAACTTCGAGGTCTTTCCGTTGAACGTCGTTTCTTCCGCAATCTTCAACGATCACGACTTCAATTCGAATTTTAACTCATTTTTTCCGCTGCTGATCTTCGCCGTCAAGTCGGATGTTTTATCGCTCCGATATTTCGTCGGAATTTTCGATTCCCGAGGGGCTGGATTCTGCGGGGTCGGACCCTGCGGGGTTAACGTGACTTTATAATCACCCGGAACCATCCCGCTAAGTACAACAAACCTGCCATCGGGTCCCACCATTGCAATCGCAGCGTTTCCCGTTGAGGGAGACGTAAAGTTCACGGTCCCTCCCTCAGTCAAATCGGCACCGTCCAGGGTAACCAGACCTTCAACGGTTGAACTGACCGACGGTGGCGGCGGGCCACCCGCGCATCCACACGCCGCCCAACAGAGACCGACGATGCTTGTCACCAAAACCAAACGCGAAACCACGATTCGTTTCCTCCTCAGAAATTTGTCTTGAATGGTTGTCAAATTTCAGCACTCGGCAGACATCAATGACTTACTCAAGAACTCAATCCGACAATCAGAAGTCCCCGATCGGCAGATTGTCATCCCGCGAACAGAGTTTAGTAAGCGTCGTAAAATCGACGTTATCGGAAATAAATCGCACGGACCCATCGGCCAACAAACCATGAATCCCTCCCGTATGGAACGAATTGATTACGGTATTGGCATCCCATGGATTGTCCGATCCACCTGCAGTGGTCGGCGAATTAATTCGGTATTGTACGCCCGTAAGTCCGACACTCCATGAATCCGCATTATTCGGATTCGACGCAGTCACGGGACCGGAGAACGTGGTCCCGCAATATCCACCGTAATAACCGCTACGGATGTCCTGAAGACCGATACGTCCAGACTGTTCCGCAACCATCATGACGTTCGACGTACCATCGGTTGCGTCACGCATCCGGGTCAACTGATTGTGCAGCAACATGCCGTTGTTCGTGTAAAAGCCACCATAATTGCTCGGTGACCCAACCGTCCGCCCTGCCGGATCAGGGTATGCTCCCGAGATCCCGACATACATCGGGGTTTGCATATTATCGGCATCATTAAGCAGGTTCGCACAGGGATCAAGAGTGCTGGATGGGCAAACATATCCCGGTATCACCTTTTTAGACAAAATTGTCGTATTCGTGGTGACTTGATTACCAGCGAACGACACATTATTGAAATTTAAAGCGTTATACAGAGGTGCCTGATCGATATAGGGGAAGAGATGCAATCGCCAGTTCGGTACGTAATTCCATGAGGCATACGACCCAATTGGCCAACAGGTATATGTCCCTTCATAGTTGTGTAATGCCAGACCAATTTGCTTCATGTTGTTTTTACATTGCGTACGTCGAGCCGCTTCTCTTGCCTGTTGAACGGCAGGCAATAACAGCGCAATCAACACCGCGATGATCGCGATGACCACCAGCAATTCAATCAAAGTAAAAGCATTGCGTATTTTCGGTTTCATCAGAATTCTCCAAAAGAACAGTTCAGGAAAACAAAACAACAAATGTCCAGTCACCTTCAATTGACTGGTTTAGGGCAACGAATACGTCGCGAACCCCACTTGATATCTGCGAGTAATCACCCTTCCCAACGGCTCATACTAAAGCCGAAGCGTTGTCATCCGATTACAGAGATCGCATGGGGTAGGGATCCATTCAGAAGGTGTATAAGCAACTCGTGTGCCCGAATGAGTGAGACGAGTCAATCAGCGAGATTCAAACAACAATTGCAAGAGGTCGACGAGGCTCTACAAAAATCACCTGTGCATGATGAATACAGAGAAATGACGCTTGATTTGTAACGTTTGAAGTCGTCCGGCGTGACTATCCGAAGAGTCTGCAATTCAATTGAATCGTTCCGAGGACTCCGCGTTGTTCGCGCGAGTCGGATGCGGCAATGTCGTACTGTCGGGCAGGTGCTAAGTTAGCCATCCAAACCCGGGCGATTCGGATAGACGAAGTGTTCGATTACAAATTCCGACCCATGAATTTAACGCGCTACAACCCATTGTTTTTAACGGTGTCGGCCTTCCGCATTGGAAGACAGAGCGAACGAACGATCGCATAGTCGATCAGCGATCACGGCAGCCGATAGAGGCCACGACCTTCTATCACGAGCCAGGTCTGGTCGGTTTCGACATTCGTGAAGTTCTCTCGAATTCCCGAAGGCCAGCGAACAGAGACATCGACAGACTTGTCACTTCCGATACCAAACACCAGTTGTCGTTGATTGCTGGATTGGTAGCCGTCACCTGCAATCAACTGTTGCATGAGCGTTCTGCCATGTGAAGGAAGAACTTGCACGGTCGCTCCAATGGGTTCACGTGCAGATGATGTCCCGACGAGCTGTATCGTCAGGGATTTCCCCCGACGCTCCGATTGATTTGTAAGAAGGACTACGGGACTGTCGAGCAGAGAAATGACGAAGTCTTCTCTTCCATCACGATTCCAGTCGAGCTTCGCGAGACTGCGCCCCAGATATTTTCCTTCGAACCAGGGTCCAAGGGAGGTTGCTGCGACCTCGACAAAACGTCCCTGCCCGGTGTTTTGAAAAAACTGAGTTGGCATATGGAGTGGGATATTACGGTCCGTCTCGTCTTCGACATGGCCGTTCGTCACGACCAGATCGTTCCATCCGTCGAGATCGGCATCCAGAAATTGTGCACCGAATCCCAACTGCTTGATGCTCGGTTCACGCAATCCCGCTTCTGCCGTAGTGTCCAGAAACAGCAGACCCTGTTGCCTTCGATAAAGCGTATTCGGTTCGTCATAGTAATTGGTGACGACCAAGTCCATCCGCTGATCACCGTCGGCATCACCCGAGGCGATTCCCATACAAGCTTGTGGACGGCCTTCTGAATCAAACGCCAGTCCTGTCACGACGGCCGATTCGCGAAATCGAGGGATACCTCCCGGTTGCACTGTTTCGTTTTGAAAGAAGAAATTGGCGGTGGTGTCATTCCCGACGAACAGACTTAATTGGCCTGTCTCTTCGAAGTCAGCGGCAACAACTCCCAAGCCTTTGCCACCCGGCACAATCACACCGGCTTCCTGACTGACATCTTGAAACCGTCCATCGCCAAGATTCAAAAGCAGTTGATCCTCCGCCGCCTCGAACTCGTGTGGAGTGCAAGCTCGAGGTTGGCCGTTCGATTGTCGGCAGATTCGATCCAGCAGGTGTGGGCCGTTGAGATAATTGACGACAAACAGGTCAGGAAGTCCGTCCCCATTGAAATCCGCACAGACCGCACTGGTCGACCAGGCGTCATCCGTGATCCGGGCGAGACCAGTAATGTCCTCAAATGTCCCATCGCCATTGTTGTGAAAAAGACGATTGCCAGCGACGTTTGCGATGAAAATGTCTTCCCAGCCATCCGCATCAATGTCGCCGACCGCAAGACCTTGACTGTAATCGAATTCACGGATTCCCGCCGAGATTGTCACCTCGTCGAATGACTCGCCATGTCGATTTCGGAAAAGGGCATCTGACGGCGCTTCAGCTTCAGGAACTGGCCATCGACCACCCTGAGTGAAGTAAAGATCGGGCCAGCCGTCACGGTCATAGTCAAGGACGCCAACACCGCCCCCCGAAAACTGGAAGATGCGCATCCCTGGCCCCGGGATGTCGTCACCGTTGGCATATTCAAACCGCAACCCGGTCCGTAAAGAATCTTCAGTAAACCGGATGGCACCGATTTCGGACTTCGGCTGAGTGGAGGGAGAGTTCAAGTTTTGGCCCCCCGTCTCCATCCATTTTGGCAATAGAAACTGAGAAAGATCAACGTGTGATCCGGGAAACCCGGAATTCATCACGCGCGGTGTTCGCGCAGGGGGTCGTTGAACGTCAACCACGGTTGTTGCAAGCGCCGGTGCCCGCTTGCGGATCACTTCCGCCCATCCCCAGGCTTCCCAAGGTTGGTCACATTCCCGATCCGCTGCGATGGAACGCAAGACGCATACAGACGAGGGATCGCTCGTATATTGCTTGGCGGCGAGTAACTGCTCTTGCAGTCGCTCGTTTCGACGTTGAAACAATTCGGCGTGTTTCGCGTCTTCAACTGATGCCAGCGCCTGCCCTAATCGATGATGTGCGCGGCGATGCGTCGCATCCAACCGTGTCGCTTCCCAGAAGCAGCGGATCGCACCCCGAGTGTCGCCGTGACTGATCGACCAGTCGCCTAGAACGGTCCATGTTTCTGGCAAGACCTTTGCAGAAGGGGGTAGTTGATTAAACCAGCGTAGAAAGGAGATCTCATCCATTAATTCGCAGTAAATGCGACCGAGTCGCGCCTGGGCATCGTCCAGTTCAGGGCGCTTGGAAATCACAGTTTCGTAAAGAACTTTTGCCGCAGGTAATTCGTGGTGTTGCCAGGTTTGATGTGCTTGAGCGAGCAGCACCAGCGGATCTTCTGGATGTGCACTCACGAATTCGTTCAAAGACAATGCGTTCTCGGCAGCCGTGTCACCTAACGCGAGCAGAAGCAAGTCAACTTCCGCAAAATCTCCTGCGCAAAGGCGCCGAAAACGGAGATCTGCCGTCAGACTTGTCAAACCACATAAACCATACAGGCCAGCCAAATGGGCTTGAGCTTCATGATGATCGGGATTCCGAACAAGCGCTTCTTTCAGGCAACGTTCGGCTTTCGTCATTTCATATATCCTCAGCAGCAGATCTCCCGCCCGAAAACAGGCGTCTGCACGCTTCGGGTCGTTGATTGGAACCTGTAAAAACAGATCAACAGCCGCATGAAACTCTTTCAGCCGCGCGCACGCTTGTCCGGCAGCAATGCAGGCCGGTCCGTCGGGCGAACGACGGATCATCGATTTGAGCAGAGCCAACCCATCCTGGGTTTTACCTTGTAACAACAGTCCTTCGGCTTGCTCAAAGATTTGTTCCCTTGTCGGTTGGGATAGCCACCATCCGACCACGCCGACAGAGGCGAAAGCGGTAAGAAAAACCAAAACCCACGGAATTCGATTTAGCATAGGAAGTAAACTAAGCAACCTTCATGCCTGAAGTACATATTAAAAGACCGTTTGAACGTTTGGGTAAAATTAAGTGGTCTTCACAGGAATGTGAATGAATCTCGTGACAAGAATGCCTCGCTGTTTCTGACAAGTCCCAACCCCTGTCCTCCGCATCCTTTTCCATAAACTTGCCTGTATGGTGGGCGAATTCCTTAACCAGCGACAGGAATTCGATGCCTCGATCAAACACTTCGGAAATTGGAAGATTTCCTTTTTGGTCCTTCAAGCAATCTGGGTGCTCCAAGTCAAACATCAATGATGATGCATGAGTTGTGTTGATTTTCGGATACTTTTTTTGGCATCCGTTGAGCGGCCCGAAGCTGAAACACGAAGTCGGAAATTTCCGATTGAGGGTCGTCGCTGAGTGGTTGGCACAACAATTGCCTTGTTATCGAATTAAACCAATAAGTTGCCGACGCTGCTCTCAATCGGAAACTGAACGATTCGTCAGGAGTGAACCGATGTCAGTCGCGGAATCATTGCGGACCAACTCTAGTAGTAGTACTACGAAGGGATCTTCTGCACCAACCGTTTCACCGGGTGCCAATGAGTGGTATTACCAGGCTAACGGATCGGAATTCGGACCATTAAGTTTTGACGAATTAATCGAGTTTGTCGCTCAAGGTCACCTGGACACGTCAAATGATGTCAAGCTTGGTGCCAATGGAGTGTGGAGGCCGATGGGTACCGTGGGGCGTCTGGCAACAGTACTTTCTGGCCAGAAGTCTCGGGTGATTGCGATGAGACCGGGTTTGGCGAGCCCGAAACCTGAAGCAGCCGTTCGTCCAAAACCCCGTCCGACTGAACCGGCTCGAACGATAGTAGCAGAGTCAGCGAAATCGACCCCTGCGACACTTTCGTCACCTCCCCAGCCACTTGTATCGCCGACACCTGTAACGCCGACACCTGTAACGCCGACACCTGTAACGCCGACACCTGTATCGCCGACACCTGCTTCTCCCGTTTCGGACATGAGCAATGTTATCCAGCCTGCAGAATTAGCGTTGATAAAAGCTCAAGCCGCTTTTGACGCAATTGAGCAGGCGGTCACGCAACTCATTGGCTGGACATCGAGTTCGAGTTGCAATCCCCAGTGGTGGGCTGTGATCGGCGGGGAACCAATTGGTCCCGATAGTTTTTCCAAAATCTTTGAATTAGTCGTGTCGGGGCGGATGCAGCCGACCGACTTTGTGCGGAACGGTATTTACGGCCAATTCAGTCCCGTGGGAAATCTGCCAGGTGTCATCAGTGCGGCGATTATACTGAGGCAAGCCAGGGATGCGTTTGAGCTCGCAAAATCGAGCGCGGCACAACTTGCAGCCATGACGCCCGTCGTCACCGCAAAACCGGCGGCGTTGCCTGTCGCACCCGGCGAAACCACAACGGCAGTCGTACCGCCGACCTCTGCGAACAAAGCCGAAGCAGTAAAACCGGCTCCCGTTCCAGCAGCGGGTCCAGCGCGATCCACCACGCCTGAAACTGCTGCTCGAACGACGCCTCAACTCCCCTCGGTGAATGCTCCACAACCGGGCACCTCTTCTTATTCAGCCAGCGGAAGCTTTTCCAGCTCGATGGCGAATAGCTCATCGAGCACGCCCAGAACATTGTCCAACCGACCGATCCCATCGATGCCAGCACGTAGCTCATCAGGGACCTCATTTTTCGAATCACTTTCAGAAAAGCTGCGGGGTATTGGCATTTATGGAGGCATCGCGATCCTGACGGTTGGGTTGCTGATTGCCGGTGCAAAGTATCTTCCTTTGGGTGGAGGCAAGAGTGCCGATACACAACGATACAACGAGTTAAAGCAACTACTCGCAGAAATCCGCTCCAAACGAGAGGCAAAGTCGACGGACTTCAGCGATATCAAGTCAAAGGCCCAAAAGCTGACAACCGAATTCGCGCCGGTTTTAAAGTCTCAAGTCTCCGCTCATAATCCCGCTAAACAACACTTGCTATGGGCCGTCCGCGACGATCTTCCAAAGTTAATGAAAGAAGAGCTGACCGTCGAAACAAAAGCCGAAAAAAACTTTGTCGACCGCCTCGGTTTTGTCGCGATGCACTTGAAGATCAAACACAACTGATCTGGTCCGAAATTGATATTGACGGACGAGTCAATTGTATAACCAGCGAATCGACTGTTTGATTTAAGCCTGAATTACGTCATGATCTGAAACAGGAGATCGAACAGGAAACGACCATGCGGGGTCGGGCTGCGAAGGGTGGGATTGAATGTTACTTCGCTCAATCGTTCTTTTCGTTGTCATTTCGGTCTTACGTAATTCGTTTCCACTCTTCGCGCAAAACATTGGTCCCGATTGGGTCAAGGTCACGCCCAATGCCGAATGGCGAGCACGTGATTCGAGTGGTGAGTTGGTCTACCACGACCAGATGTGGATTTTCGGCGGCTGGTACGATTCGTTTCAGTCGCCTCCCCGCGACGCGTGGAGTTCTTCTGACGGCAAGAACTGGAAACTGGTGACGCAGGAGGCGCCTTGGAGATACAGCGATCTTCCAATGACGATCGCGTTTCATGACCGGATGTGGTTTATGGGAGGGTGGACTAATGGTCGGCTGGCTGGCCATGGTGCCACAAACGAAGTCTGGTCCTCAATTGATGGTGCCAACTGGGATCGAATCTCGAATGCGGGTTGGAGTCCCCGTATCGCTGCTGCGATCGTCGAATTTCACGGACGTATGTGGATTCTCGGAGGGACCGAGAATTACTATTTCGGTGACGACAAGAGTCTGAAAAACGACGTCTGGTCTTCGGTCGACGGCAAAGAATGGCGTCTGGAAACTGAAGCGGCGGGTTGGTCACCAAGAGCTTATCACCAGGCCATTGTTCTTAATGATAAGATTTATGTATTGGGTGGCGGAAACTACGTGCCCCAATACGAATCAAAAAACGATGTCTGGTCTTCCAGCGATGGCAAAACATGGACGCGGCTGACGGAACACGCGGAATGGTCGCCACGCCTGTGGTTCTCGTCCGTTACGTATCGTGACCGGATGTGGGTTCTCGGTGGTTGGTCGAACAATCCCTCGAAGAACTGGGGCGATGTCTGGTGTTCAAAAGATGGACGAGACTGGAAGCAACTGAAGTCCAACGTGATCTGGAAAGAGCGGCATGAACATTCCGCTTACGTGTTTAAAGACAAGCTATGGATCGCGGGTGGTCACGCTCAACCGCTGAGCAACGAGGTCTGGTCAATGGAACTTCCCCCGGACTTCTTTTCCGAGGATCAATGAAAAGTCCTAGGGCAAAGGCCCGTTAACCACCCCCTCAGGGGAGGTGGGGTTTCGGTATCCGCTGCGCGGCTCACCAGAAAGGTCCTTCACAACATTCAGATCCTTTCAATCCCTAATTCTTTTTCAAAAGATCGATCACTGCCGCAGTCATCGCGGTGATTCCGGTTTTGATTGTTTCGCGCGCGTCGGGATAATAAAACGGCGAATGGAGCGACGGGGGCGTTTTGCCGTCCTTCTTCATTTCCTGAAGACGGTTCGCATTAACGGAACCGAGCCGAAACATGAAGATCGGCACACCTGCCAGTCCATACTGAGAAAAGTCCTCACCCCCCATGGATGGTTCCACGGGGATGACGTTGTCTTCACCGAGGACCCGTCGAAAGGTGGGAACAACACGTTCGACCAGGTCCGCGTCATTCTTCGTCGCCGGGGTCCAGTCGGACAATTCGATCGTCGGCTCGGCTGCACCTGCGCTGGCGGCCGCTGCTTTCGCTTTACGTTTGATCCCTTCGATCAGCTTCTCACGAACTTCCGGGGAATAACTTCTGACCGTCAACTGTAATCTACAGTTGTCGCCAATAATGTTGTGTTTCGTACCCCCGTGAATTGACCCAACCGTCACCACGGCAGGCTCGAACGGGCTGTTTTCGCGACTGACCAGAGTTTGCAGATCAACCACCAGATGAGCTGCCTGTACAATCGGATCGATCGTCATGTGCGGGAAGGCTCCGTGTCCCCCTTTGCCTTTCATCACAATGTCGACACTGTCGACGTTAGCGAGAATATACCCCGCCTTGAATCCAACCTTGCCCGTCGCCAAAGCAGCATCAACATGGAGCGCGAGAGCATACGCCGGCTTGGGAAACCGCGTGAACAAGCCATCCTTGAGCATCGCCTCGGCACCACCGCCGACTTCCTCGGCTGGCTGACCCACAAACAGGACCGTTCCCCGCCATTCGTCCTTATGGCTGGCCAGGTATCGCGCCGTTCCGATCTGACAGGTGATGTGGATGTCGTGACCACAAGCGTGCATCACACCGACATCGTTCCCTTTTGGATCCTTTGTTTTGACCTTCGATGCATAGGACAAACCGGTCGCCTCAACGACTGGGAGTGCATCCAGGTCTGTTCGGATCATAATGACCGGTCCTTCGCCATTCTTAATCACCCCGACGACTCCTTGTCGTCCCACTCCCGTTGTGACCTCAGCGCCGACTTTCTTCAGTTCCTCAGCCAGTTTCGCTGCCGTCCGCTCCTCGCGAAACGAGAGTTCGGGATTCGAATGAAAATCACGGTACAGTTCCAGCAAGTCGCCGACCTGCCCGTCCGACCACTTGGGCACGCCGTCCGCAGCAAACAGAGCAGGCGAACTTAGTAAACACAGAAATATTGAGATCAGTACTGAAACACTTCGCACGAGGAATCTCCCTGCACTCTGAACGACTCGCCGATCCATCGCGGTCTCTGTACGAAACGAACACTGGCGAGGGATCATCAACACAACGGCACGCAGCAGGACATTCCCGCCGAGTGGTGTGTACATTCTCCCGAGCTTGAAGTGCAATGCAAACGTCGTCGCTCAATGTCATTCGTTGACCATTCCGTCGAACGTCGATGGTGTGCCGAACCGTTCAATACAAACTTCGAAATAATTAGGCCAGCGACCCACGGCATGACATCACGAATGCCTTCAAGTCAACATTCTCCGATACATTTCTGAGCATTGCAGACCGCCCCAAAACAAGCCACTTGCTCGAGTCAACAGTACTTCGGTTATTAGAAGCGTAACTGCACGCTCGCTGCTATTTCACTTCGATTATTGTGATTTTCACACATCGCGTTTCGCCGTCTGCCCGGTTTGTCGTTGACCGTTCCTTCTTTACAAAAATTAGACCTCCCTATTCGGATTCTATTCACATCTTTCGGAACGGCACTTGCGTCCTACGCCAATTCGTGAGATCAGGCTTCCAATACCAGCAACATCATCAATTACCTGAGACGGTCTCAAACACACTTAATTGTATCTTACGCCGTGCGTAAGCAGTTAAGGCGTGTATGAAACACACTTGTTAACCGTTTTGTTTATTTTCGAAGGGAGGGTTTATACCGTGATACATTTTAATCGAATTTATCTATCAACGGCGGTGTTGCTCGCAATTAGCTCGCTTCAGGGTTGTGGTGGGGCTACATCAGCACCCGTCGAAAAACTTGTTCCAGCGTCCGGAATCGTATTGATCAGTGGCAAGCCCGAAGCAGGAATCCAAGTCCACTTTACTCCGACCAAAGATAATGCCAAGAGTCATGGTGGGAGCGCTGTCACGGATGATACCGGTGAGTTTCGAATGAGAAACTACATGAATCGAAGTGGAGTACCGGTCGGCGATTACATCGTCACGTTTTCGATGAATGCGGTCGAAGGTGAGGCTCCAATGATGGAAGGGCGGCCGATTCCAGGCACGAGTTTCAAAGAGAAGATTCCGGCAAAGTGGAGTGATCCTGCAAAGGCCGGAAAACATAATAAAGTCCTCATTCCGGATGGTGGGCTCACGGATTTAAGTTTCAAAATTACCGCAAATTGACTGATTGTGCTCGTTCCTCCCGAGTGAAATCCATAACGATCAACGGTCTTACAAAATTCGCTTAGCCATCAATCGCTCTCGCGAATACATGTTGAAGTCAACAAATCAGCCTCGATTATTGACTGATGGAGCTGCTGGTGTTTGTTTCTGTTTTGAAGTATCGATGAATTCGGCAGTGTCGGGCGAGTTTTTGTCGATGATTCCTGGTGTTTCAGTGCGTCCTTCATTGTCGGGACGTGTGTTTTGTTATCTATTATTGGAGTAAACTTATGGGGATTTCAAAGAGGCGGGCATTTACGTTGATCGAATTACTGGTGGTCATTGCGATTATCGCGGTTTTAATTGCGTTGCTGTTGCCTGCAGTCCAGCAGGCGCGCGAGTCAGCCAGAAGAACCCAATGCAAGAACAACCTCAAGCAGCTTGGACTTTCGTTACACAGTTATCACGACGTGTACAATCGGTTTCCGTTTGGGTTTAGCCAGGCGGGATTCAAGAATACGACTGGCATGACCATGCTTCTGCCGTATTTTGATCAGGCGCCATTGTACAACACGTTAAATTTCAGTTTGCCGATGGGGAAATTTAACCAGCAGACCGCAACTCCAATCCCCACCCCTGGGCCGCCGTCTGCCGCAAATATTGCAGCGAGCCGAGTCAAACTGCCGTCACTATTATGTCCCACCGATAACGGAAATCCATTCCTCAACGATGATGCCGCCAACTATGGGTGCGGTAGTTCTGGCCAATCCTATCTGACCAGCTATGGATTCAGCATCTCCGTGAATCCTGGCACCGTCACGGTAACAAAAGATGCGAATGGCAACACTTACAACAGCTATCTCTGGACCACAGCTCAAGCAGTACACACTCGTCCGTTATTTGGTCCCGATTCAAACTCCGGTCTTCGCGACATCACCGATGGGTCGAGTAACACGGTGGCAATTTCGGAGACATGCCTGACCGTTTATAACGGAGATCCTCAGACATGGTCATGTGTGGAATGGGTCGGTGGTGCGGTTGTCTATTTCTATAACGGCGGTACGTCGGGAAATGGAAGGCTTAATGACTGGTATGCTCCCGCGAGCTGGGCCGCATGGGGCGGTGAGTCGCCGAGTGCAGGGAAGCCAGGTACCTCGATCAGTTGGGCGAGTCCCTCGAGCTTGCATACCGGTGGGCTGCAGATCCTGCTCGCTGACGGTTCCGTTCGCTTCCTCAGCGAAAACATGAGTATCGTGACGGTGAACAATCTGGCCTACATCGCAGACGGCAACGTTCTTGGCGACTTTTAATTGAGACTGCAGAAGTTGACGTGATTTCGTTCGAAAAACATGCGTTACCTACGAGGTCGCAGGGGGATTGCCCCCTGCGACCTTGTTTCTGTAGCATGGCTGAAAAGTTTGGCTTACTCATGATTTGCTTATGCGAACAATCTGATGGAGTCGTGACGTGTCGAGGCGTGTGGTCGCGATGACCAGCAATTTACTGCCCGTGGAACGTCGTGGTTGGACCTTGGCACTGATTTGGATGGGAGGGGGCACTTCGATCGCGGTGTTTCTGTTTTGGTTTTTCTTAACGGCATCTGCTGCCGAAAAGCTGGTCCAAACAGGGAGGGTTGCGTTGTCCCATCGCGACTTCTCCGCTGCCACCGAGTCTGCTGAAGCCGCCATCACACAGTCCCAAAAGTTGCCATCCGCCTGGAAATTACTCGCCGAGGCGACTGGACAGGGTGGTCAATTTGATCGGTCACTTGCAGCGTTGGAAGAATATTCGCGGCTAAGCCCGGACGATGCAGGCGAACTTTGTATTAAGCTTGGCAGTCTCTGGATGAGACGTAATTTCGTACGACCGGCGAAAAGCGCATTCAGAATCTCAGAAAAACTGGGGATTCGGGTGCGGTTCTCGTTGCAGATGCAAGAACAGATCACGGCGGTAACGGGCCACTCGCGCGAGACCGCGCGGTGCATCCTCGAATTGGTGAAGCGTGATGAACACACCAGGGGGGACTTGATGCTTCTCACCGCCATGATACCTCGCCTTGCCGATCAGAATCGACTGGATGCGATTCTACAAGCCGATCCAACGTACAAATCGCCGTTATTGGCCAGAACATTAGATGAGTTGTATTTGAAACACGTTGATGTCGCGGAGCGGCTTCTCATCGAGATCACCACGGCGCATCCTGACGATCTTGAAGCACAAGCAGCCCTCGCCGAATTTTACGCCCGGTTCTTGCCCGGGAAATTTCTTGATTGGCATTCACGTTTAATGCCGGAAGCGATCGACGATGCCCGTATCTGGTCCGCGCGCGGGAAATGGTTGTCCACGTCTGGAAAAACGGCATCGGCGATCCGCTGTTTATATGAGGCTCTGATTCGTGAGCCAGAGCAACTTTCGACCACGGTTCTCATCGGGCAACTGTTGAAAACAGTCGATGAATTGGAACTGGGCAATGCCTTCACAGAACGTGGTCGACGGATGCAGAGGATCGTCGATTTGAACGAGCGATTAAGTGAACCACGTGCGGCCGAATCGATTCTGCCGATGATTGAGGAACTCGAAGCGGTCGGGCGATTATGGGAGGCTTGGGGCTGGTGTGACATTCACGAAGTGACGCTTCCACCCAACAACCCCTCGGTCGTCGCTTGCCGAAAAAGGATCAAGCCTTTTTTGACTTCGGATCTTCCTCGCACCAAACCGGGCAGCCTTCCGGGAGGTGACTTTTCATGGGAACGATTTCCTTTACCAGACTGGTCATTGCAAAAATCTCCGGATCGCACGTCACCCGAAAATCTCAATCAACATCAATCAAAAATCCAATTTGAAGATCAGGCCCATCGGAGCGGACTGGACTTTCGGTTTGTCAATTCGTATTCACCAGCCAGCGGCCGAAAAATCTTTGAAACGATGGGGGCTGGGGTCGCAGTCCTTGATTTTGACAATGATGGCTGGGCCGATCTGTTCTTTCCACAGGGAAGTACATTGCCAGCGGGCATGCCCCAAGGCCCGTCTGATGCGTTATATCGCAATCAAAACGGGGAGAAATTTGTCGATGTCACGTTGTGCACAAGAATTCAGGACACATCCTATTCCCATGGCGCTGCTGCGGGTGATTACAACAACGATGGATTTCCAGATATTTACGTTGCCAACTTTGGACGAAACAGGCTTTACCGGAATAACGGAGACGGTTCATTCACGGATGCGACTGACGAAGCCGGGCTGAAGCAGAGTGTCTGGACTGTCAGTTGTGCCATTGCAGATCTTAATGGCGACGGAATGCCAGAGCTGTTTGATGTGAACTACGCTCAAGGCAAAAACCTGCTGACACAAACCTGCCCGGATTCCACAGGCCATCAAAAGGTCTGCCGACCAACGTTTTTCGATGCGGTACCAGACACTGTCGCTGACAATCGTGGTGATGGAACATTTCGTGAGCGACAATCCGAAGCCGGTTTGGATCTGCCGCAGGGAATGGGACTTGGCCTGGTCATCGCCGATTTCAATGACGACGGGCGGCCGGATATCTTTGTGGCCAATGACATGGCGGCCAACTCTCTGCTGATCAATCAGCAATCGGCCGACGGACAATCCGTTCAGTTTGTCGACGAAGCGCTTGTGCGAGGCGTTGCATTCGACGAATTCGGGCTTGCGCAAGCTTGCATGGGCGTTGCGTGTGCCGACATCAACCGGGATCGTCAACCGGATCTATTTATCACCAACTTTGCCAGGGAATCCAATACTCTTTACCTTTCGCAGCCTGAAGGGTTCTATCGCGACGCAACACAATTCGCCGGATTGCGCGAGCCGAGTTATGACCCGCTCGGTTTTGGTGCGCAGTTTCTCGATGCTGACCATGATGGCTTTTATGACATTGCTGTCGTGAATGGTCACATTGACGAATTCCCGGGTGAGCAGTTTCAAATGCCGACTCAATTCTTCCACGGGCATCCGGATGGACGTTTTACGGAACTGTTTGCCAGGCACGCCGGGAAGCTATTTGATGTACCCCGTTTAGGTCGAGGAATGGCCTTATTGGACTGGAACCGTGACGGTCGAACCGATTTTGTTGCCACGGACCTGGAGGGCCCCGTGCTACTGGCGGTTAATCAAACGGAATCACCGTTTCAATCACTGCGACTGAGACTCGTCGGTACACAAAGCAGTCGTGATGCCATTGGCGCTAAGGTGAAAATCGTCGAGCCATCCGGTGATGAACGTGTTTACCAACTGACAGCAGGTGACGGCTATGAATCGAGCAACGAGCGGGTTCTGGAAATCTGTCTGGGTGCTGTCGAACGCGTCAGTCGCGTAGAAATCCGGTGGCCATCAGGAAACGTCTCGGTGACCCGTGATGTCATCTTAAGCGGCGAATGGATTTCGATCGAAGGCAAACAAGACTGGATTCGCCGAATCGACTGATGATGCTCGATTTCTGCTTATTCGATTTCAACAGTGGACGGTGAGATGTTGGCGTCCAGAACACTCGCATTCAAAGGGCCGTTTGTTTTCGACTGATTCCAGTGGATTGTCAGCCATCGGCGCTTCTGAGGCTTTCCTGACACCCCTTGCGGGAGATCATTCAACACGGAAAATTCTCCGACGGCAAGGTCGAGATCGTGGTCGCCATCGAAATCTCCGGCCGCGATGGCCATATGTCCGACAGCGACCGCTGAGGACCCAAGCAACGAATGTTCCAGGGAATGTCGTTCGAACTGACCTGGGGCTTTCTGTTCCAACAAGATGATTGTGTCGAGAACACTTGGACGCATTTGAAAACGTAATAGCCCAGGACAGAAGGCGACGGCAGCAACATCCATATCGCCGTCGCCGTCAAAGTCTCGCGCGATCGCCCGCACCGCGCCCGGTAAAGGGGCCAGTTGATGGAACCGATACTTTAAGAAGCCCGTATTTTCGAGCCAATTCACGCCATGAAACGGCTGAATTTGCATTGTGTCGAGAGTGTCGCCGTTTGTGAAAAGAATATCGAGATCGCCATCTTGATCGAGATCGACCAGTTCCAGCCCCGAACTGCCAAACGAAGGACTGTCCGCCTCAAACAATGTGTGCCGCTCGAAATGACCGTGACCGTCATTTAAGAACGCAACAATCGCTTCATGTTCCTGGCTGATTAGAACCACCAGATCCAGATCACCATCGCCATCGAGGTCGACAACGGGTGTGTGGATTGAACCGTGGCGTTCATCAATCACATGCATTTTGGTCTCGGGACGTCCGTTTGTGGTCGATACCGTTTCGAGCCACAGCAAACGACCGACATGCTGATGGCCAAATTCCGCCACGACAAAATCGTTGTCACCGTCTCCGTCGAGGTCCGCAAGTTGAGCGTCAGCAACACGGCCCAAGCCAGCGATAATCGTGATCGGAGTCAATGATTGCCCATCCGTTGATCGACGGAACAATGTGACTGAACCTTGCAGTTCATCCGACGGTTTCAAAACACCGAGATCCGCGACAAGATAATCCTGATCGGCACGCCCATCGAAACTGCATGCAACAATATGATCAGGATGTTTCAGTTTTCCGATCTGCGAATTCGATAGCTTTCCGTCATTCCAGGAAAAACGATTCACCGACCCTGACAACATATCGCAAAGCAACAAATCCGAAGCCGGATTATTTTGGCTGGACCCAGAATGAGTGACGTTCAGGAATGAGACCGCAGGGGCATCAAATCCATCGGGAAGATCAATCGCTTCAGAGCGAAACTCGACAGGACTTGGCGAGCTTTCCGAAGCGCTCGGAACGTGAACCATCGAGCTGGCCAGGCGGGTATAGTACTCTTTCATAACCACCTGATCGGGAACCTTCAAATCGTGACGACCCGACTCTTGATACCGACGGTATCCCCTGGCGATTTCATCCGGCCACGCATTGCGAGGCAAGAGGTCCGGTCTCGGAACGACGTGGCACGCACCGCAGAACTCCTGCGCGTGCAGGGCCGTGACCTTATCATCGACGACGGATCTTGCCAGCGAACGGGACGGATCGATATCCAAGACGCACAAGAAAACGGCACCGATCGCCGTCGCGAAGAAAATCACCCCGCTAGTGATGAAAACAAACCGAAAAATTGATCCGAGGCTCACGTTGGCCACCACCGCTGACGACTCTTCATTAGCTGTACATTAAGCATGTAGGAAATCCTGGCGCTTCCTCACGGGCTTCACAGATCCGGGTCACCGAATAAAGCATGATACAACTGAGCAACTAATCACTTTTTTGTTCAGTTCGCTCTGAAGCGTCTGTCATTCCGTCATAGATTGAAATCTGCATCTTTCACACCACCCTCCGGAACATCGAACGTCAGCTTAGTTGTTTTTTCGCTGCTGAATTGCGGCGGAATAAGCTGTTTAGGTCCTTTTTTCCCAGAGGCAGCTTGCGATTGATTTGCGATCTCCGTTTGCGTCGGATCGTTAAGCTCTAGTGTCGGATCTGCGGCGGCGGCGACCGCCGTCCCACCCTCAAACTTGGAAATGTAAACTTTGTTGGCTCCGATCGCGGCACCCTGTGCGAGGATATATTTTCCTTCTTCATCTGTTTTTGCGAAGCCAGTGAATTTTTCGGTGAAAAAATAGACTTCTGCGTCTACGAGTGGTTTGCCACTCAGTGTCACAGTTCCTGAAACTGGAGCCTTCTTCACAGCACTCGGCGATGACGGCGGTTTACCAGCGCATCCAAGGGCGAAGCAACAAATCAAAAGGAACGCGGCACAAGGTATTCCCCGATTGAATTGTCGAATATCCATATTGAAACTCCCACCTTATTTTCTGAATAGTCTGCAGACGAAATACATTGTTGTAATGAGAAAGAAAACAGCAACTCAAAGAGAACTTTGAGCTGCTGTAGTTAGCTTCAGAGGGTTCAGTGTCACACCTTACGCAACATATTCTTGGTAGATCGACTTAAAAATCACCGACCACGGACCCGTCATGAATATAAGCTAATTGACAAAGCGTCAAGTAGTTAATGTTTTCACTGATGAAACGCACTCCTCCGTCACCGAGAAGGAAGTGTGCACCTCCCGTATGACCGCTATTGAAGACCCAGGCATACGTTTGTTTTAACGGATCACCTGCCGTGTAGACCGCATTAATATTCCATTGAGCCGTATACGCAGCTACGGTTGCTGAGGTCAAAGCGGTCGTGGAGCCAGACGGCGTGTAACCGTGGACAGAAGTGTGTGTCCCGTCGAGGCCCCATGGTCCGTACGAAGTACTGGTCTTATAGTGACCTCCGCCCCAAGCTTCACCAACGAGGATTGTGTTACTTGTGCCGTCGACCATATCCCGCATTTTGGCCGCACCGTCGTTACCGAATGCACCTTGACGAATGTCACTGCTATTTGTTGCGTAGGGAGTACTGTAATCAGTGAAACACCCCGTCGAAAACAGATAGCTCGAACGTCGTGCCTGATTTCGACTGTAGAAGTCGGTCGACACACCTGCGTTCGACGTGACGACTTCTCCACCGTTGGGATGAGAAGGACAGAGAAGCATCGGCAGCTTCATACCAACGATGTTCACGTTTGTCGCATCGGTACCACTGACTGGCAGCGAATATGGAGACGACATGCTGGAGCAGACATTGAAATTGTAGCTGTTGTACGCGGGTGATTGATCGACATATGGCAACAAGAACACCCAGCCTGTTGTATTCAGCACGGGATTCGTCGCTGTGATATAGGTCGAAGCGTTGTATCGGCCTGAGTTCAATAACGCCGGCGGCATTGTGTTCATTGTGTCGTGATAATTATGGAGCGCCAACCCCATTTGCTTCATATTATTCTTGCACTGCGTACGACGGGCGGCTTCACGTGCCTGCTGCACGGCCGGCAACAGCAGCGCGATCAAGACTGCGATGATCGCAATCACAACCAGCAGTTCGATCAATGTAAACCCTCGAGATCTCAAACTGAATCGTCTTCGACTACTAAGCATGGCTGCACCTTATTTCAAGAAATGAAACGGAAAACCAAGGGAACGCAAGTGTCTACCTGCCTTTGTGCGATATTCAAGAAAATTACCGACAAAAAATCGCAGAGCGCATTACGAGAGTTCGATTACTGTGCTCGAAATGCCTGAATAGCAAACATTGTGCCCGCGTTGTGCGGATATGTTCACGAATCGAAAACGGAAGCTGCGCTGCGGCATTGAGACATCAAGAAACGGAATAATCTCAGCGAAAGAAATACCCGAACCCTCGCGAAGTTCACGAGAAGGATTGATTTATCGGGTTACCTTGAAGCGATCAGTTCCACGGATTTCCAATATCCGAAGGTCCTTCGCGTTACCCTTCATACGCATGTGTGAAAATTGAAGACGATCATTGATCCATCTGCAATGTTGGATTGATAAGCAGGCGTGGTGATTTTTAAGGCACAGTTGAATCACTGCTGAAACACGAGTCCCGCCCAATCTCGTTGCTTCATCGATGACGAAGTCGTTGCCTGAGGCGCCGCGAAGAATCGGAATAGTTTAGTTTGCCGTTTTTCCTCGTAACCAATCGGCAATCCACAGTTGGCTTGTGCCATCGGGAGTGCGCGTTGATGTCCACATCAAACTTGTTCCGTCGGGGCTGAAAACCGGCAGGACATCCTGAGCCGAGCTGTGCGTAATCTGCGTGACGGCGCCTCCCTTGAGTGAATTTTCCGTCCAGTCGAGTTCCATTGTAAACAGATGGAATGGGGCGTTGGCAGGCCCCTTGCTGTAGTCAGCGCCGGCCCAGACCAGGTATCTGCCGCTGGGATGAAAGTAAGGGCACCAGTTGACCTGATCGAGATTATTCGTCAGTTGCACTTCGGTCTTTCCATCCACCGAGATGGCAAACAGTTGCAACATATGTTCCTTCTGGCGGTCCGAACGGAAAATCACCCATTTATTGTCGGGTGAGAAGAATGGTCCGCCGTCGTAACCTGGTGTGTTGGTGAGCTGCCGAACGTTCGAGCCGTCCGCGTCCATCACGTAGAGGTCCGGATCTCCGTCACGTGACGAGGTGAATACAATTTGCTTTCCGTCTGAAGAATAACTTCCCTCAGCGTCATAACCAGGACTGTCTGTCAGCCTCTTCATTCCCGTTCCATCAAAATTGACGACGTAAATGTCCATGTTCGGGTCGAAGTCCCATAAATACCGCCGCCGGCCTCCTTTGGCCGCCTCTTCCCTGGCCTTCAGTTCTGTTTCGTCGATTTTCGGATCGGTATGACTCGACGCAAATAGTACTTTTGTTCCGTCAGGCGAGAAATAGGCGCAAGTCGTTCGTCCTCGTCCCGTGCTCAATAGTCGCGGCGTTTTTTCGTCCAGTTTCTGCACGTAGATCTGATAGAACGGGTAGCCGATCGGATAGGCCTGGTAAACGATCCAGTCACCTTTCGGAGAAAAGTAGCCTTCGCCCGCTCGCGGCAGCCCGAAAGTTACCTGCCTCTGATTCGCCACATATTTCGCCTCAGCGGCATCATCGGTCACAACAGGCGGCGCACCGAGAAGCACAAACAGCAATGACGACAGCATGGATGAGGTCTCTCAGAAATATGACTAATGACTTTACGACGATGTTGATACTGACTTAGGCCCGTCTTGTTCTACGATCCGTCCATCCCGGATTCGAATCACGTGATCGCCGGGTTGAATGTATTCGTGTTCGTGCGTCACCACAACGACTGTGGACTTTTGTTCCATGCAAAGCGTCCGCAAGTCGCCCAGGATTGCCAGAGAATTGGCCGTATCAAGTTCTCCGGTTGGTTCATCGGCCAGCACCAGTTTGGGACGTTTGAGCAAGGCGCGTGCAATCGCCACTCGTTGCTGTTCTCCACCTGACAATTGATTGGGCCGATGTTCGCTGCGGCTTCCCAAACCAAGTCGTTCCAGCAATTGTGACGCTTTATCCCGTTGTTCGCGCGATACGCCGGTTGGCAGGAATGGGACAAGGACGTTTTCCAGGGCGGTCAGATTGGCGAGCAAATTAAAGTTCTGGAAGATGAAACCCGCGTCTTTACGGCGAAAGTGGTCTCGCTCGCTTGCCGTCATCGTCTGAAGCGATTTTCCGTGGACGGTGATTGTGCCAGTTGTCGGTTCGTCCAGAGCACCGAGAAGATACAACAAGGTACTCTTGCCACTCCCGGACGGGCCAAGAATAAACGTGAACGAACCGGTCGGTATCTGACAGGTAATCTCTTTCAGCGCCGGAACTTCCAGGCGGCCACGTAAGTGAACTTTGGAGACATGCTGCACGTCAATCATTGATGCTCTTTTGCTGGCTTGGTCTGGAAAGCAATACAACTACCGCGAGGGCCAACCGCTTTAAATGGGTTGGAAATGGCCACGACAGGTCATACCAGTCGGTGAACAATTCGTTGGGAATGCGAGTCAAGTTTTTGGATATCGGGGATCGTATACCGAATTCCATTGGAATCAGCGATCATGACCCGATTCGGCCCAAGTTTTCGCACGTCATCTTCGCTTTCGAGCAGAAATTTGGTTGCGCCTCGATCGGTTTCGACTGACCATTCGCAGGGGGGGCTCGGATTACTCGCCGAAACGACCTTTTGAATTACGGGGATAAAATCTCGTGCGGAAAGTTCAGTTCGAAGCGCTTCTCGTGCGGCAGGATTCAGTGAATCCATGTCGGGCAAAGTGAGGATTTCTTTCCCTTCCGGATCAAGCAGAGCGATCGCTTTTTCGGGGTCCGATAGCGGGAAACATCGAACCGGATCAACACCCGCATAAGTTTTGCCATCGCCTGTTTTGAGGACTAAGCGTCCCCATTCATCACGTTCAAAATTCAATGCGTTCATGTCAGTCATCGGGGGCCTCAACAGATCAGACACAGTCAGCGACCGACAGTGTCGATCATCTGGTTACGTTCGGAATTTGGCTTCTAGGGTATTATACACGTCAATCGATCAGAATCGACACGGCGAATTGACGTGCTTGCGCGCTTACCCGATGATTCCATTTTGATTGTTTTGCAGGTGACTTTTGACCGTATCGGCGAATTCATGACTTTATCCCCATCACTTCGACCTGAACTACTCGCTCCTGCCGGCGACCTGGACTGTCTGCGCGCCGCCGTCGAGAATGGAGCCGATGCCGTTTATTTCGGATTGAATTGCGGTTTTAACGCGAGGGCTCGAGCCACCAATGTGTCCGCCGACGAACTGACCGAGGTCATGCAATTTCTGCATCATCGTGGCGTCAAAGGCTATGTCACACTGAATACATTGGCGTTTACTGACGAGTTGCAGGAACTTGAGTCATTGATCCGCTCAATTTCACTTTCAAATGTCGATGCCGTTCTGGTTCAGGATCTGGGGTTGTTGCGGCTGATCCGTGCCACCGCGCCAGACCTAAGAATTCACGCGTCGACTCAAATGACATTGACGAGTGCCGAATGTATTCGAGTCGCTGAAGAATTGGGAATCGAACGAGTGGTCCTCCCTCGTGAACTATCGATACAGGAGATCGCTCGCCTGCGCAAGTCGACATCCGTTGCGCTGGAATGTTTCGTCCACGGTGCACTTTGCGTCGCATATTCAGGTCAATGTTTGACGAGTGAATCACTAGGGGGTCGAAGTGCCAATCGAGGCCAATGTGCTCAGGCATGCCGGTTGCCATACGACCTGATCTGTGATGGCGAGGATGTTGATCTGGGTTCTCAGAAATACCTGCTCAGTCCGCAAGATCTTGCCGCTTACGAATTGACGCCTGACTTGATTGCAGCGGGAATTTCGTCGTTCAAAATTGAAGGACGACTGAAAACACCTGAATATGTTGCCAATATGACCCGTCATTATCGAGAAGCGATCGACACCGCCATGCGAGGTGAGCCGATCGAGTTCTCGCGAGATGACGTCCGCGAGATGGAGCTGTCGTTTTCACGCGGTTTCTCACCCGGTTGGCTGTTGGGCGATGATCACAAGATGCTGGTTCCGGCGATCTCATCTGCCAAACGAGGGGTGCTGCTGGGAACGATTTCAAACATTTTCCTTGATTCGGTTGAAATTCACCTTGAAGGGCCGGTCAAGCGGGGTGATGGAGTCGTCTTCGAGGGGAATCGAGAAGCGGACGCCGAACAGGGGGGACGGATTTACGGGGTGTTCCAGGAAGGACGCTTGCTCGACGAACTGATCGACCATGGGACTGTGGAACTCGAATTTCAGCATGGACTAATCGACTTCGAGCAACTGACAATCGGCCAGGCGATCTGGATGACTGACGACCCCCAACTGACTGCCCGACTGAAAAAGACCTTCACTGGCCCCGATCCGATCCGTAAACGGCCGTTAACTGTTCGTGTTCGCGCAATCGCTGATAAACCCCTCGAAATTGAAGGGGTCTTAAGTCCCCTGTTAACGTCCGGTCCCGGCGAAGTAATTTGCGTGAACGTCGTGTCGGCGACACCGCTGGCCAAGGCGACAAAGCATGCGGTGACGCGAGAATTTCTTGTAGAACAACTGGGGCGGCTAGGCAACACCCCTTACGAACTACATCAGCTTGATGCCGAAATCGTTGACGGACCGATGATTCCGCTAAGCGTCCTGTCAAAGCTGCGTCAGGAACTTGTGGCCCGACTCGATCACGCGGCCAGACAGCCTGAGCCGCGAAGGTTGCACTCGGGATCGGCTCTTCAAGAGCTGAAAGGGAAGATTCCGTCTCAGGCTGCTTTCGAAAACGAACGGACGGGTCAACCTCGCCTTCATCTCTTGTGCCGAACGTTGTCGCAGGTCCGCGCTGTCACGAATGATGACCTGCCAGGGACGAACGACGGTCGACTGATCTACGCCGATTTTCAAGATCTACGGGAATACCGCGAGGCAGTTGAGATCGCTCATGCAGCAAACCTGCCGATCTACCTGGCCCCTCCTCGAATTCAGAAGCCGGATGAAGCGGGTTTGTTTTTGTCGCTTCTGAAATATGATGCGGACGGAATGCTGGTCCGAAACCTGGCGGGGATGCGTTTCTGTTCTGAACGTCATGTTCCTTTCGTTGCCGATTATTCACTGAACGCCACGAATGAACTGACGGTTGATTATCTGATCAGTCAGGGTGCTCAGCGCGTGACCGCTTCCTACGATCTGAACCGCGACCAGTTGCTGAATCTCGTTTCGTCGGTTCCCGCCCCGTGGCTCGAAATCGTGATTCACCAGCACATGCCAATGTTCCACATGGAGCATTGCGTTTTCTGCGCCGTCCTGTCACCCGGAACGAATAAGACAAACTGTGGTCGGCCGTGCGACACACACCTTGTTCAACTTCGCGACCGGGTTGGTAGTGAGCACCCGCTGAAGGCTGATGTCGGCTGTCGTAACACGTTATATAACGCCGTTCCTCAAAGCGCAGCCGAGGTCGTTTCGACCCTGCTCGAAAAAGATGTGTCTGATCTTCGTATCGAATTCCTGGACGAAGAGCCGGCCGAGGTGAATCGCATACTTAATCTTTACCGCGATCTGCTTTCCAATCGCATTCGGGGTGAAGAGGTCTGGAGACGGCTGAACGCCGCCAATCGGGTTGGCGTAACACGAGGAACCCTCGAAGAACGCCGCAATCCATTAGCGATTCTGTAGCGAACGATTAATCGTCAAAGTTCAGACCTTGATTGGTTCTCTGCGTTGGCCTGTTTCTTTACTTCGAATCCAGATCGACAGGCGACGTGCCTGATAATCGGTGACGATGGTGCAACATGTGAGAAGAACGACCATCAGAATCGGCACGATCCAACTTTCAAAGTCTTCGGCATAATACACAAGGCTAAGGTAACCGGCGATGCAGCCCAAGCCTGCTGTCCAGATCTGGCTGCGGTTCAATGAGAGACCGGAAAGGATCAATACCAGGACGTAGGCGGTCACATGTGAAATATCGGACTTTTTCCTCGCTTGCAGGACGGATGTCATAAAGATGATATCCGTCAGTAAAAAGGCAAACGGGGTCCACCGTTGGCTACCCGGTTTTGTTGCTTGCCATTCCCAGACCAGTGATAGCCCGATCCAAAGACTCAGTTCTGCTATGATCGGTTTGTAATAATCTGAGATGGACGAGATATTCGGCGTCGACAGGCAACGCAAGATAACGATCAAAAGTGTCGGTACGAGGGCAAGCAGGCGGTAGGCGGCGTCAGGATATCGGCGGAACGTCCGGGATAAATGGGTGATGGGCGAGAGGGGCTCGTATGGCGAACTTTCGCCGGTGATCCAGCGTTCAAGATCCTGAGCCAGTTCCAGCGCTGACGGGTAACGTTTCTGGGGCGACTTCTCCAGGCAGCGCAGGCAAATCTGTTCCAGCTTTTTGGGAACGGTTCGATTCCAGTGCCGCAGCGGCAACGGCTCACGTTCCATCACCTGGA
The DNA here is from genome assembly GCA_903904835.1 of uncultured Schlesneria sp. Taxonomy (GTDB): domain Bacteria; phylum Planctomycetota; class Planctomycetia; order Planctomycetales; family Planctomycetaceae; genus Schlesneria. The sequence goes on from CAIVEI010000011.1 coordinate 57,702, forward strand.
GGACCGTGTCAAATGCCGAATCCGCCTTAAAAGGAGGGCGACCACAAAGCATCTCGTAAAGGATGGCACCGAGGCTGTAGACGTCTGATCGAATTGTCACTTCGCGGATACGACCCGCTGCCTGTTCTGGGGACATGTAACTTGGAGTTCCCAGGATCGTCCCAGTCACAGTCGGGTCGTGGAATTCGTCGAGAGCTCGCGCAAGACCAAAATCGACAAGGCACGGTTCGTCACATTCATCGAGGAGAACATTTGACGGCTTGAGATCTCGATGGATGATGCCATTGGCATGAAGATGGTCGACCGCTTTTGCAATCATGATCATCCAATGCACCGCCTGCTCTGTCGAAAGGGGACCATTACGGAGATGCGATGCCACGCTGGTCCCGGTCACAATATCCATCGTGAAGTAGGGCTGTCCGCCAAAATCGCCGAAGTCATGGATCGAGACGATATGCGGGTGCCGAATTCGTGAGGCGAGTCGGGCTTCCTGAGCGAACCGACGACGCTGATCAGGACTGGAGAACGGGCTTCCCGTGAGCATCTTGAGGGCGACGGTTCGATCGAGTTCGGGGTGATACGCTCGAAAGACAACTCCCATTCCGCCACGCCCCAGTTCGCCGCGTAATTCATATTTGCCAAAGCTAATCGATTCGGACGTCTCTGATGTTTGAGTGCAAGTCGCTAATGGATCTGAGAGGATTGTTGCGAATGCTTCGATGTCCTGCAGATCATCCGCCCACGATGCGAGCCCTGGTTCCAGATTAATCAATCGTCTCTGCTCGATAACGTCACCACGCTGGATCGCCGTCAAATATGCATCCAGAAGTGAAAACAATTCTCCGTTTGGGGCATCTTCCTCCGAGGCTGAATTTGTCATCGAAACCTCCTTATGACAAAGACAAGTCCTGGCTGAGCTTAGCACGTAATTGCTCGACGGCTCGCATCCATAACATTTGACAGGCACCGCGAGTCCGATTCATTCGCTCGGCGACGTCATCGAACGATAACCTTTCGAGATTTCTCAATAAGACGACTTGCCGATAGTCGTCGGGGAGCGACTCAATCGCAACAGCGACCTGCAATTCTCGTTCGGCCTTTGACAACAATTGACTGGGACTAGGGCCCGGATCGGCCGGTGACCAGTCAGCATGGCTTAATGTTGGATCAGAGATTGTCTGCTCGCGGCGAACGTCCCGTCGATTGGCTCCTCGGTAATGCTTATCGGCATCAAGAACATTGTGCTGAACGATCTGTTTCAACCAGGCGAGCCATTCCTCCGGTGTTCGACCTCGAAAGTTTTCGAACCCACGATGAGCTTCGAGCATCGATTGCTGAACAAGATCTGACGGATCGACCTTTGTCTGCAATCGGCGGTGTAATTGCACGCGAGCTGTCACGGCGACGAAACTACGACAGGCTTCAAACAGCCTATTTCGTGCCGACTCGTCCCCTTGTCGCGCGAGCGTCAGCCAGCCAGCGAGTTGTGACGATTCTGCGTTCATTTCACCCATTCAGTATGGAGTCTGAATAACAATGTCTGCCGCCGAGAGAAAACAATCGATGAATGCCTGAAATGGAAAGCGTATTCGACGATAACAAACCTTCTGTAAAAAAGCGTGTCAAATCGAATGGGCGATTTCGGGCTTCTTACGAGAGGAAAAATTCCTCGGCCTATTTATGGATAACACATTTATAAAAAGAGCGATCTTTGGCTTGACACGAATCGTCGCTTTGATATTATTCGATGATCTTGAACAGACCGTGAACGATTCACGGGTGCTGCGCCGGGGTGCATTTTTGTCACCCTGCCCGTGATCGCGGCGAATCTCGAAAGATTCATTCAATGCTGGTTCTCACTCGCAAAATGTCACAGACGATCAAGCTCGGCGACGACATCACGATTACGGTTGTCCGAACGTCGAACGGTTCTGTAAAGCTGGGCGTCGAAGCACCTCGAAACATTCGGATTTCACGTGAAGAATGTGGCGAACAAATATTGTCCCAGTTGCCAGAGCCGAAGGTCGCCTGACCGCATGATCAATCATGAAATACACGGTTTTGGCGCATTGATTTTCGATTGTTAGCACAAACCAGAAAATGGGTATGTCTTCACTGCAATCGACCGTGACTCGAAGCTTCTGCTCTGCTGGCATGCTGCCCAACGATCTCCGCAAGACACTTGGGCATTTGCTGACAAGTTGTTTGCGTCCGTTTCGGGGTGCCCAACGATCAACACGGACGGATCCAACAGCTATTCGTTCATCATTCCATATTCGTTCTCGAACAATGTGAACTACGCTCAGATGATCAAGAATTTCCAGAATTCTGGAAGCGGATCTGCCGCTGCTCGTTATTCTCCTGGATCAATTACTTCAGTTGAAAAACGAATCATTTGTGGTGACGTTCCAGTTGCTCAGATTGGTACGAGCCGGATGGGACGGTTCAACCTGACAAAGAGAATGCAAGTTCGCCGCTTCACCCGCGTGACGAATGCCCACAGCAAGAAGACTCGAAATCATGACGCGATGCTGGGGCTTTACTTCGCTTGGTACACCTTCTGCCGCAATCACTCGACGATCAAGGCAACGCCAGCAGTTGAGGCTGGCTTGACTGATTCGGTCTGGTCGATGGAAAAACTGCTGACAATGGCCGCTTCCGCGTCAGCGTGAAATGTACGACTTCACATGTTAACTTGTTTCAACACCGTGACATTTTTAGGACTTCGATATTATGACAAAAGTGAAATCAACAGTTCTTCCGCTCGACGCGATTCATCATGGCGATTGTCTCGATCTACTGAAAAAACTCCCCGACGAATGCATTGATCTAATCGTATCATCACCTCCTTACAATCTTGGCAAGGAATATGAGGCGAAACGTGCTCTTCAGGTATACCTCGACGAACAGACGATCGTCCTTGAACAGTGTTCCCGTGTCCTCAAGTCAACGGGGTCGATTTACTGGCAGGTAGGATGGTTCGCTGAGAAAGGTTTGCTCATCCCGCTTGATGTGCGATATTTCCCGATTCTAGAATCGTTCGGACTCATTCCTAGAAGCCGTATCGCTTGGGCACGCCAACACGGACTCCATGCCAAAAATAAATTCTCTGGCAGGTATGAAACGATTCTTTGGTTCACAAAAACTGACGATTATTACTTCGAGCTGGACAAGATCCGAGTGCCGCAGAAATGGCAGAACAAAAAACACTTCCGAGGGGATGAGGCAGGAAAGCTTTCCTGCAATCCTGACGGGAAAAATCCCGGCGACATCTGGATGTTTCGCAATGTGAAACACAATCACGAAGAACAGACGATCCATCCGTGCCAGTTCCCCGAAGACATGATCGCGCGCATCGTTTTGTCGTCCACTCCAGACGGCGCAACTGTCTTCGACCCATACATGGGAACTGGGACAGTTGCCGTTGTCGCTCGGGATCATGGACGGCATTTCATGGGGTCAGAGATTGACCCGAAGTATCATGCTGTCGCTCTTCGTCGTCTCTCTGGAATGCCAGATGCAAACGGTTCATTCCCGAATCTGAAGACGCTCCGGGACTATTGTGAACGCACGGGGAAAAGCGTCAAGAACTTCCGTTTCGACGTTCAGGTCGGCAAAACAGCCAGCGATCGATCGATGGCGAAGATTTATCCTGAAGAACACCACCTTCATGAACTGGAAGAACGAATCGGCTATGAAGAGGCAGCCTTCGGCGCAGACTTACGGGGACACGAACGCCCCGAAGACCACGGGTTAAACGGAAAGAAAAAGACACCTGACCAACAAAAGCTTTTTAGCTAATCCAGCAGCGTCAGCGCCGCTTTAGTATCGCCCGAGATTCTGCACATGTGTTTTGTGCTGATGCCTTCGCGTGAATATCTGCCGCTGTATTGAGTGAAAACCACAGGACAGCGTTCCCCCGGCTCGGCAAACAATCCCACAAGACGGATCGGAACGCCGAAGAGTTTGTACTTTGACAGCGATGTCAGTTGCCGTTGTGCCTGTTCATAGTACAGCGTGCTGTTTGAGGCAGGGAACATATTGGCTTTCGTGACGATGACTGCGACACCAGTCAAGTGTTGATTCAATGGAATCTTGGCATTGTAGAACAGTTCAGACCGCAACATGTTATTCAACAGAAACGGATAATTCGAGAACTGGATTTCGACAATCATCCCCTTCTTGCCGAAGTCGATATCCTTTCCGAGAAAATCGAACTCCTGGGGAATCGGAATTCCTCCCATCCAGTGATTTTTCCCACTGACGAGCTTCCGCCCGATATATTTGTTTGTGCCCTTGGGATCAAAGATGAGATTCCCGACTTTGCCCGCTTGGTCGGATGCTTGCAAGTGAAGCGGCATCGCAGAAAGAACATCACGGATTTCTTGCCATTGCCGGCCAAACTCTCCAGCAATCGCGGCATCAGCGCCATTGAAATCCTGCCATTGGATTAACATGGCGGCACCGATTGACGATGTCCGCGAAGACATTTAGACACAAGCATCCATGTTCCCTTAATTTCACCGTCCTTGGTGAAGGGCATACGATTATTTGAAAGTTAGAATTTCGTCAACACAGAGTTCACCGAGTACCAGAAAATGGAGTGCAAGACGCACTTTGCGCGTCTTTTGACTGAGGGTACATTTTGTGATCGGATGTTTATTCATTTAATGGACTTAGCTCAAAGGAGGCCAAGGATGGCATTCTCGAAGAGGTCTGTGGATCCAGTTGTTCAGGCTCGTTTGCGTGAGATGGCAGCGGAAATGCGTGGATTGTTGTACGGAGAAGCGGGCTGCCCTGAATGGGGGACAAAATTCATAGAAATCGAGACGGACGGAATGCCTGTTGGCTTGGAACTGGCTCGGCTGGTGATGGAGCAGTCGGTCGACGAGCAGTCCCATCAAATGCCAAAGGGGGCGATGGCTGTTGATGACGATGAGGTTACCGCCAACAAGCCAAAATCTCGGAAGTTGGAGACAGAGGCAGGACCAGTCACGTGGGAAGAACCTTGTGGATACCAGAAGAAAGGCCGCAAGGCTTTTTTTCCCTCAGACCCGAGCGCTGGGGTTAGGCGTCGATGAAGACTTGTCGCCATCAATGCTTGAGCGAGTTACGTTTTTGGGAACAAAGCTCCCGTCCTTCCGTGACGCGTTCGAAGCGACGAGTAAACTCTTACGAACGAAGATCTGCGAGAAACGAGTCGAGCGAATTACGGAACGGATCGGTGGTGAGCGAGTCGCACAACGCGAGGCCGCGATTTCGAACTGGTCCGAACTCAAATTGACCGAAAAAGTGGCCGCACCGCCTGGGGTAAAAGCGCCAGATGTTGCGAGTGTGATGGGCGACGGCGGTCGATATCAATTGCGGGATTTCGACCCTGATGCGACGTCGCACTGGCACGAATACAAAGCGGGGTTATTGCAGAGTTTGTCGAGCGAACTCTCCGCCAGCGACCCGCACCCTCAGATCCCGGATTTCTTTTTGCGACAGGAGCGAATGGACAAACTCGCTCGAGAAATCACGCAGGTTGCAGCACGTGTCGAGTCGCCCATCGATCAACTCGACCCCAATCAACTTTCGCATTCCGAGATTTCAGCGATCGTGCTGGGTTCCGAAGAAGAACGTGGTTCCACTGACTACAAACCGCCAAAGGTGATCGATCGGGATGTGGTGGCATCCCGCCACAATAGCCAACTGTTCGGGCGACATTTGGCGAGCGTTGCTTGGTCGCTTGGATTCTTTGCCGCCAAGCGCAAAGCCTTCGTAGGCGATGGCCAGAACTGGATCTGGACCGAATGGGATCGCCATTTCAAACCCTATGGCTTCGTTCCCATCCTGGACTTTATCCATGCGTTGACACACATCTATGCCGCCGCGATGGCGGGTCGACCTGTCGAGCAAGGCTGGCCTGACTATGTCCGGTGGATTACGGCAATCTGGCAAGGCGATGTGGCGTCCGTGATTGCGGACCTCGCAAAGCGACAACAGGAAATGGGACTCCCCACTGATGCGGATGGCGATACCAGCCCCCGCATGCTCGTGACAAAAACGTTGACCTATCTCCAAAACCAGAAGTCTCGCATGAATTACCCTGAGTACCGTCAGTTGGGACTCCCAATCACATCCGCACACATGGAATCCACCGTGAAACAAATCAATCGACGCATCAAAGGAAGTGAAAAGTTCTGGAGTGACGAGGGGTCCGAATCGCTGTTGCAACTCGTCGCCGATGAAATCAGCGACACACAACCAATGGACGAGTTTTGGAGAAATCGATCTCAGACCCAGCCTGGGTACCGCACTTACGCAAAACACGCTATTTAACACTCAGGATTCGCAATCAGTGTCGTTCACTCCAGAAAATGCGATAACGATTTGACTTAACGAGTTTTTAATAACCGAAATGAGTGCAGGTCGGTGATCCAAATTCTTGATTCTGACGGAATTTCAATTTTCCCGTCAGAATTGCCCAATTTTCGGTTGAGCACCACAACGATACGAATCAGCCAACTTGTTTACGCTTTCAATCCCAATGTACTGATTGACGTCTCGTGTTCCCGTCCATCGGTTGGCAGGGCCTTCGATCACGACCCGAATTTGGTGCAAGTCATATCGACGGGCAATACCCAGTGCCACACCCACCTGAAAACGGTCTTGAGGATAGATTGGAGCGTAAACGGTATTGAGTGACCAGCGATCGATTCGCAGCAGATGCCATTCATCGATAATCGGGTGTGCGTGAAAGTACTGGCGTAAATTGTCGGGAAGTTTGGACAACTCATCGGAATGAACGAAAACGGTAACGCGTTCTGGCTTCGCGGCGTAGACGGCCCAGGCGGGCCAATGATCGCACAGTCCGAATAGTTCAAGCGATGGCCAAAGAATCGCGAAAATAACGATCAGCCGCGCAAAACAATTTCCAATTCCATTGGAACAAATCATCGAATTGAACTGCGGTTCAGAATAAGCATGTGTGTTTCGGAACAACATCCAGTTTTGAACAAGAAAAAACAGATTCCAGATAAGCACACCCGGTTGATGCTGGTGTCCGAATGGACCTAAGGCCAGAAGCAACGACACGTGCATGCAACTAGTTCCAATCAACGCGATAAGGAGGGTTCGCTGCCAGCAGAGGCCGACGGCGATGAGCATCTCGAAGATTGGTATTGAAGCAGCCATGCCCCAGCGAACTGGCCCAGTGAAGGTTTCGATCCCTTTCATCAACCCGATCGACTGAAACAGTCCGTTCAGAAGAAACCGACCGTGGCCGATGACAAACCCCTGATCCATCTTCGACCAGGCCGACCAGGCGTAGATGCTGATCACCAGCCATCGCCAGCAGGATTTTGCTGTGGTCGCGTCGGCGACCGCGAAGACGAACGAAAGGATCACAAACTGCCACGCCCACGGTTGCAGTCGATGTTGATCGATCAATATCAAACCAAGGGAACTTAACCCAAAAACCGCGCAAGCGCAACGACAGATTCTTCGCTCATCGACGAAGAATTCTGCAATCAGCGCGATCAGTAAGATGACGAGAAGGCCCCATTCCGCCATCCGTGGCATGTATCCCGCGATCGAGACCAACGGAACCTGAGGGAACAGACTCTGAGGCGTCCACAATGGCCATGTTGCGACGATAAGCGCGACGCTGCCCGCCGCAAGCAAGCGGATCAGAAATCTGTCACCGATCGCAGTTTTCGCAGCAGGGATTGTCAACGTCGCACGCCCAAAGCTCACGACATGCGTGCCATACTGCAGGAAACTCCTCCAGCGGCAGGGATATAAGCATTCTGGACGTAATCCATAACCATTCGGTCGGCGTTAAAGCGCCAGCCAAGCGTGCGTACGGATCGTTTCATACGGGCGATCCACTCTTCGGGGAGGCCATCCTCGTCATCCCGGTCGAAGAAGAGGGGAATGACTTGCTCCAAGAGGACTTTGGTGAGAGATTTCGCGTCCCGGTCATCCTGGATTCCATCATCAACGTGCGAGCGACCGTTACCGATCGAGAAACCGTTCTGACCGTCATACGCTTCTGCCCACCAGCCGTCGAGGATCGAACAGTTCAGGCCGCCGTTCAAAACGACTTTTTGACCGCTGGTTCCTGATGCTTCCAACGGTCGTCGGGGATTATTCAGCCAGACGTCGACCCCTTGAACGAGATGTCTTGCGAGATTGATGTCATAATCTTCCAACAAAACGATCTTTCCCTTGAACGCAGGTTCCTGGGTCAGATTGAAGATATTTTGAAGGATCTGTTTTCCGTAGTTATCAGCGGGATGTGACTTGCCAGCGAAAATAAACTGCACGGGGTGTTTCGAGTCGCAGATGATCTTGCCGAGCGTTTCGATATCGCGCAAGACCAAGTCAGCCCGTTTATAAGGGGCGAACCGACGAGCGAATCCAATCGTCAGGGCTTCAGGGTCCAGCAATGTCTGGATTTCGGCTTTCTCGCTGTCGGAAGAACCGAGTCGCTCCGCACGTCGCAGCATACGATTTCGAGCGAACAGGATCATACGATTTTTGAGTGATTGATGTGTCTCCCATAACTCACCGGGGGTCACGTCTTCGAAGCCGGCCCAGACCTCTGGTTCGCCAGAGCGAACGTGCCATTCCAGCGGAAGAACCCGGTCGTACAGAGACCGCATTTGAGGTGCCAGCCAACTGGAGACATGAACACCGTTGGTGATGTGTCCGATGGGGATTTCTTCTTCACTGCGCCATGGCCATAACGAAGTCCACATGCGCCGGCTGACAACACCGTGCAAGTTGGAAACTGCATTCGCTCGTCGACTGCATTTGAATGCCAGTACCGTCATACAAAATGATTCATTCGAGTTATTTGGGTCAACGCGTCCTAATCCGACAAGGCCACCAGACCCAATTCCGAGCTGATCAGCGATGGGGCCAAGATGTTCGTCAAACAGATTCCAGTCAAACCGGTCATGTCCTGCGGGAACCGGAGTATGCGTTGTAAAGCAGCAGTGCCAGACGGTTTTCAACATGGCGTCATCAAACGACTGGCCATCGTCAGCCATCCGCATGCGGATGTACTCAAGTGGCGCGAATGCCGAGTGTCCTTCGTTCATATGGATTGCACTCGGCTGATAACCAAGAGCAGTCAATGCACGCGTTCCACCGATTCCCAATACCAGTTCCTGTCGGATACGAATTCGCTGATCGCCACCATACAGACGGGCCGTCAGTTTGCGGTCTTCAGGTGTATTCTGTTCGACATTGCAATCAAGAAGGAACAATTTGATTCGTCCGACATCAACTTGCCAGACTTGCGCAAAAATCGGACCGTTACGGGTCTCGACCTGGACCAGCACTTGTTTTCCATCGGCGGCGAGTGCTGGCTTAATTGCCAGTCGAGTGTTTTGCACATACGGATAAATTTCGCGTTGCCATCCGGTGGCGTCGATTTGTTGCGAGAAATATCCTTCCTGATAAAACAAACCGACAGCGACGAGTGGGACACCGAGGTCGGAAGCACTTTTCAGGTGATCCCCGGCAAGTACCCCTAAACCACCCGAGTAATTCGGAAGCGACTCGTGAATTCCGAATTCGGCCGAGTAGTAAGCAACCGGGTTATGCCCTAATAGTCCTGCATGAGTGTCACCCCAAGTATGCTTGGACGACATGTATTCCTGCCATCGACGATAGGCGTAATTCACGCGAGAATGCAGGACCGCTTCGCGTCCCCGTTGCTCTAATTGTTCGTGCGTGAATTCATCCAGCAGCAGAATGGGATTGTGATCTAACTGCCGCCAGCGAATCGGATCAAGATCGCGAAAGATGGCGACCACCTCGGGTTGCCAACACCACCAGAGATTGCGGGCGAGTGCATCAAGCTTTTCGTGAAAGGTGTTATGCGATGTCTTCGAAGCAGCCATAGATTCGCTTTCCCTGATGTGTAACTCTGTCAGTGTCGGATGATTTCAGCAGCAATTGCGCATGTTGTCAAAAAAAAGCAACGCAAATGCCAAGCCGATTGGCCAATCGATCAACTTCGTTGCAGTATATCAGGGGGATTCGCCCGCTTCGAGGCTGCATCTTTGCAGGGTTTTTGAGACAATCGCGGCATCATTGGTTTGATGCTCTTGCTGAATAATTGGGCAGCCTTGCCTTAAGACATCGACCGGCTAAGTCGATTCAATCCCGGGAGGTGCTTTCAGGCTGAATTCTGCTTGATCCTTCTGATGCAATGCAAATCCCGTCAGAATCCTGGTGAGGGTTGCTGGGTTCGCCCAAGCGAATCATTCCAACGTAGAATCGCGTTGAAGATCTAAGCCCCTGCGATTCAATCTCAGCTTCACAACGAATAGAATTCTCGCATGAAACTCAAGATTTCCATTGTGGAACCGGAACAGCGAGCACTCGCACTCCGCTTGTTATTTGCTCGATTTCCCATCGACGAACAGTCGAAGAGGCTCGACGAGGCACTTCGGAACGTTGAACGAGGCAGCCTGAATCTTGACGGCTTACTGCTTGCTGAAGACGGGCAACAGCCGGTTGGAGCGGCGCTCATGATGAATCAGGCAGACGGCGTGGCTCTCGTCTGGCCCCCCGTCGTGACTTGCCAGACAACAGATGTCGCGGCAACAGAACACGCCTTGATGTCTGGACTTTGCAAAGAAATTGATCGAGTCGGTGCAAAACTGTCTCAGTGCCTGCTGACACCGGATGATGTCACAGAAACCGAATTGCTTCAAGGACATGGATTTATCCATGCCGCAGACATGTTCTTTCTCGCGAGACCGTTGACGCAACGTGATTGCGAAATGGGTTCGGCAGAAGAAGAGTTGGACCACGAGACTTTCTGCGAAGCGAACATGGAACGATACGCATCGGTCATTGAGCAAACGTATCAGGAGAGCCTCGACTGCCAGTTTTTGAATGGATTTCGTAGCGGTTCCGACGCAATTGCCAGCCATCAATTGTCAGGTCACTTCGATCCCTCACGTTGGCGACTTTACCGTCAGGATACGGAAGACGCTGGAGTGCTCCTGCTGAACGAGCATCCAGATCAAGATGCGATCGAGCTCGTTTACTTTGGAATCTCTGCAAAATTTCGAGGCAAGGGGCTTGGCAGACGAATCCTTGCCGAGGGGGTCCGCGCTGCGGCAAAGTCGGGACGAAGCGTGCTGTTTCTCGCTGTTGACTGTGGAAACTCGTACGCAAACGCTCTTTACAGCGAACTCGGGTTTGCTGAACTCGCACGACGGCGAGTAATGATTCGATGTTCTTCGCATCTGGCACGAAAGTAATCCACACGGTTTGCACATTCCGTAATTTGTTCTCGATGAGTTGACTGGCAAGTTCACCGATGAGCCAAGTCGGTTCTGATCAGGGACTTTCGCAACAGAAAGAACGATTGATGAATTTTGTGTAAAAATTCTCATCGTTTGACGTTTGACTCCCTCGCCCAGCGAGATACGATCGTGCCCGCTTGATGACTTTTACGACATGGCCGACGACTGGCTCACACCAATCTTCGGCCTCTCAATTCTGGTTAGCTCTACCGCTTTCAATCTCCAACTTTTGTCGATGCGTCGGCAAAGTTGGTGCGTTGTGTTCGCACTGTCAGAAGGATCTGAGGCGCTCAATTTGCGCGCCGACGGAAGACTGGCAGCGGTCTGGCTTGTTAAGGGGGTGCAAGATGCAACCCGGCATGACGCCGACCGTCCGCGCAGAGGTGACCTCTGCGACCTATGATCCCGCTGATGCGGCTTTGATTGAATCGCTGTTTGTCGAATTACAACAACGTATCGGCGAAAAACGATTCGGAGTATGGTTTGATGGCAAGGTCAGACTTTCGATTACCGATGACCGGTTAACGGTTGCAGTGGGAAGTCCGTTCTTGCTGAACTGGATGCAGAGACAGTTCCAAGACGAATTGTCGGGGGCCGCACAGACCTTACTGGGACCGTCCGCCCAAGCCGGATTTACAGTCGACGCCAGCCTTGCTGTGTCGCGTGGTGGTCCGTTCGAAGCCCCGCCGTCAACCGGTGACTCCGCAACGACCAGGTCGAGAAAAGAGAGTTCTCATGCTTCAATAACGACGAGCAAAACCACTCAGGCGGCGGGCAATCACTCGGCGACACTGATCGTTCCGACTCAATCTGTTGTGGCGGGTTCCGCTTCGCAGATTTTCCCCGGGCGAAGTCGAAAACTTGCAGAACTGAGCGACTTCGTTTCCGGTCCGCAGACGGAATTGGCGCTGACTGCGGCCCGGCAATTAGCCAGCGGCATGCAGGTTCCATTTAATCCGTTGTACCTTTGTGGACCGGTTGGTTCGGGCAAGACCCATTTGTTAGAAGGAATCTGTCGACAGCTCAAACGGTCACAGCCTGCCTTCAACGTGGTTTTGATTACCGCAGAAGCCTTTGCGAACTACTTTACTCAGGCACTTCGTGATCATTCATTGCCAAGCTTTCGACAAAGGTTTCGAGGTGTCGACGCTTTGATCGTCGATAACGTCGAATTCTTTGAATCGAAACGAGTCTTTCAAGAAGAATTCCTGCATACGTTCTCGGATCTGGCTGACCACGGCCGGCCAATTGTTCTCAGTGGAACCAGGCACCCACGGCTTCTCACCAAACTGAGTGACGAACTTGTTTCCCGTTTTCAATCGGGACTCGTCTGCCGCCTGGATGTTCCTGACCTGCCGACCCGGCTCAAGATCGTCGAAATTAAGGCAGCCCGCTTGTCGGGCGAGTTCGCTCCCGAAGCCTTGGAATATATCGCGCAGCGTTTTCAGGGAAGTGTTCGCGAGCTTGAAGGGGCGCTGAATTGTCTTCAAACGTATCACAGCATGACACGCAAACGTGTGACTCAGTCAGCCGCTCGCGAGGTGCTCTCGGATCTTGAACGCGATTGCGTCCGATTGATTCGTCTGGCGGATGTTGAACGTGTCATCTGCAATCTTTTTGGCGTTCGCCCCAAGGATCTGCAGTCCGAAAGTCGCACTCGTACGATCAGCCAACCGCGCATGCTGGCGATGTTTCTGGCCCGCAAACATACTCCGTCCGCCTATGCCGAAATCGGCCAGCACTTTGGCGGGCGAAACCATAGCACAGTGATGTCTGCTGAGCGTAAAGTTCAGCAGTGGCTCGAACAGAACGAAACGATTAAGGTCGCTTCGCAAACGTGGTCGATTGGCGAAATCCTGCAAACCCTCGAACAACAATTGCTGGCGGGCTGACAGTTCAGTTGATTCCGACGGACTTCAGCCACGATTCGGCTTCGCTGAGGTCATTGAGAAGAACGTCTGGACGATGTGGTTCGAGTTCGTGAGCACCAAACATCCCTGTTGCCACCGCCACGGTCTTCGCTCCGATTGCCCGGCCACAGCGGATATCGGACGGCGTGTCGCCAATCACCCAGATGGCTTCTGGTTCAATTTTCGGAAGCCGGCCGCGCACCTTCCGAAATGCATCACGTGCAACATCGTCCCGATCCAGATGATCGTCGCCGAACCCTCCGAACGCAAAGTGATCGGACAGACCATAATGCGCCAGTTTCAATTGGGCACCTTCGGCAAAGTTCCCCGTCAGCAGACCAAGCTCCAGGTCATCTCGGTAACGAAGTCGTTCGAGTAGACTTTCGACACCAGGCAACACGACACCACTTCGTGTCTTAAGAGCATTCGGAAGCAAACGAAAATAGGTCTGCTGATATCGGTTCCAATGTTCGTCGTTGATGTCAATTCCGTGAAACTGAAACAAGTCCATGGCAATCGCACGGTCGGTACGTCCTGCGGTGTGGATACCAGAAACCGGTCCGCTCGCTCCAAATTCATGAGCCAAAGATGCCTCCATGGCCTCTTGCCCTGCACCACCCGCGTCGATCAAAGTCCCATCAATATCGAACAGAAAAACATTCATCAACAATTAATCCCTTTTCGAAATCCAATCCAACTTTCGTTGATGGAATCGAATATTAGCGAGCAAAATCAAGTCCTGAATCGTCGTCCGGTGCCCCCATCAGTTTGAACTGGAAATGCGATTCGTCAATCGAACGAACTTTCGCGATCAATGAACCGCCCCCGTTTCGCTCTAACGTGACGACGTCACCTTGCACCGAATACGTTCCGTCAAACGATTGTGGCGATTGATCCTTCGGAGTGAAACTCCACGTGAAGGTTTTTTCTTTTGTCATCGTGAGGGCAAACATCGATCCGTCAACGCGACTTGCCTGCCAAGCTCCCACAATCTTCACAGGATCAATCGGTACCGTGATTGGCGTTGGTTCTGGGGGAGGTGGTTGTAGTGTTGGCTGGGGAGTTGGCTCTTTTGCGAGTTCGGGGAGATCGACTTTCTCTGGGACGTCGATCCTTTTCAGCAGGTCAGCGGCGAGTCGATCATTGGGTACGAGTACTACGACTTTGCGTAACATTCTCGCCGCGGGTTCGGTAAATCCCGCTGTCATGTAGTGATACGCGAGCAGAAATCGGCTCGCACCATCGTCGGGGTTCTTTTTGACAGACCCTTCTAACGCTCGAAGTTGAGTCGTATAAACTTCCACATCGCTGTAAACGCTAACCATCGTCGCCCAATCCCAGCCACGACTTGCAGCCAAAACCGAATGCATCGTTGCTGCGGCCGGCTGATAATCTCCTTTTGCAAACAAAACCAATGCTCGGAATTCGTGCAGAACCGGCTCATTGGGATATTCGTAGATTCCCTGATTGACGACCTTAAGAGCCATGTCGAACTGATTAAGTTTGAACGCGGCGATGGCAGCATTCAACATGGTTTGAAGCGGAATCGACTCCTTGCTGGCCGAAGGTCGTGACGCAACTGTCGTCGACGGGGCGATCGAAGCCATCGGCCTGTGAGAATTTACGAGAATCGGTTGAGTGTAATTAAACCCGTTTCCCATTTGCCCCGCGCTGTTAAAGCCATTGTTTACGAAATAGGGATTCGTGTATCCCAGATAGCCACTACCGTAGGCCAGCGGGCCAAAACCACCGCCCCCGAAACCTGCGCCGCCATAACCCATCCCCGGAAAACCGGCACCTGCATAACCCATATTTCCAAAGCCGTTGCCAAATCCATTGCCAAATCCATTCCCAGCGTAAGCCATCCCACCGAAGCCTGCATAACCCAAGCCGCCGTAGCCTAAACCGCCGAATCCGGGATTTCCAAAACCCACGCCGCCGAACCCGTTATTGAACTGCTGTGAGCTGAAATTGCCGATCCCGTATCCTTGAACAGAAGCCACATTCCCGTTGATTCCGAAGTTTCCATTGTTCCCGACATTTCCATTCCACTGGTTGTGATTGCGACCCGAGTGACGAAAATTCGTCTGTTGATAACTGATTCCACCCGCATTGTTGTTGTAACCACCAAAATTGACGTTACCGCCGAGAAAAGGCTGAGTCCCGTTTGCCGACTGCTGGAAGTTCACTCCCGATTGGACATTACCCTGCAATCCCTGTCCAAAATTGTTTCCCACCTGGCCGTTGTTATGATGGTGCATGTGACCAACGCCTGAATTCCCCATCGCTCCACCATTCGGTGAAACGGCGTTAACTGCGGGGACAAACTGGTTATAGGTTTGGGATGTCACGGGTCCGCCAGTCCCGTTCGGAGTGAAACTCGGCTGCAAACTGCTTCGGAATCCGGTATTGGCGCCCCCTTGCGGGAAGCCACCCTGTAAAGAACCGTTGATGTTGTGATGTTGGCCGCTGAGACTCGGCTGGCTGAAACCTGGTGAACTATTCACTGCAGGCTGACCTGAATGATGAATTTGAGACGACGTGCCCACTCCACGATGCTGACCATAAGCGAGCCGCTGGACGGAACCGATCGAGACGACGAACGATAAGACAACGGTCACATAAGCGATCGTCAGCCTGGAATTCAGTTTCATCGCAGCACTTTCGGAACAGAACATCGTTTGTCGTTACAGAATATGACGTGTCGATTTCAGAGATCATTCAATAAATCGGAAATCAACTCGCGGAAATCAGCCTTCATCTTTTAGCGTGTTTCAGGCCAAATTAAGGCGCGCAAAATCCTTAAAATACGCTAATACTTCGATTTTCATCAGCGATTGACGGGAAACAGCTCGATTCCAATTTTCAGTCGCGTCAGACAAATAGTTCGTGAAAATCCGATTTTCACCGCGAAATTCGGTTTAGAATTTCAAACGTTTGAGCCGTGATTTTTCCCGCGAACGTGGTAAAGTCGAGGTTGCTCGCACTGAAACACTTCTCAAACGGGCATAAAATCGTTGACTGATCGCGGATTGATGGAAATCAACATGGGCTGGCTGTTGGGTCTCGGCATCGGAGCAATTACGTTGCTGGGATTGGCGTTCGCCTCCATTCCGCTCGCCGCATGGTGGCAATCACAAGACGCACGTCGAGCGATCGTCCTCTTCCATAATCATCGTGAGATGCTCGAAGCCAAGTTCTTTGACCTGGCGCAATCACTGGGAAAGCCGCGTGGTCTTAAGTGGATCGATTGCGAGTGGTTCGACAACGTGACGTTTGCACGCGATAAAACGACCGGTTTGTTAACCGCCTTCGTCGGCATCAACGTCCGCTTTGAAGCGATTGAAGGAGGTGACATGGAAGATGTCGCCGCCGTCTCGACCGTCCGCGATGCAGCCGCCGTTTTTCACTTTCATCAAGGTTCCTGGGGGACCGGCGGCAAAGCTCTTTTTAATATGAACCCCCAGGATGCTTTGGTAAAACTCGTCGCTCAATTCGAACCTGTAACCGTTACTTAACAAACGATATTAAGGAATTCCGATGAATACGATCAGCGTGTTGACGGACGTCATGGTGCAATGTCGTGTCCGGACTCTTGGGACACTGGAAGAAATCGCGAAACTGCCTGACCCCGCTGCGGTTCTCGGTTGGCGGCCCGGGCCGGGTCGAGCTCATATTGGCTGGCAATTAACCCACATCGGTATTACTGAAGAACTGACGGCAACAGAACGAATGTTGAACATTGTACCGGCGTTTGCCGATCTGGTACCCCGGTTCAAATTTGGCAGCGTACCTGATGACAACATCCCCTCGATCGACTTGATTCGACAGGTGCTAACCGAATCACGTCAGCATGTTCTGACCTGCTTTTCGAAGTTCAGCGACAGTGACCTGGATATCATCCTCCCCTGGTATCGCGAGCGAGGCTGGGACATTCGTCGCATCCTGCAGATTTTGATCTGGCATGAGGCTCATCATCAAGGGCAGGCGCATATCACATTCAACCTGTGGAAAGCTGGACAACCGAAAGCTTGATGACACAGCCAAGCCGACGCTTTACTAAAACCAGCCTGTTCATAATCCTGATCAGTAAAAAAAGGGTCTGGATGACGTTGAACAGGTGATCGAGTTGTCTGAGATCGCGTCGTGCATTGTCAGCGTGCCAGTGGAAAAACCTTCGTCTCGCGGGGTTCTATTATGCGTGCCGCTTTGATTCCGTCGCTGATCTGCTGCCTGTTGTGCGGCCTATCGCCTTCGACCTATGGCGACACATTTACCGTCAGGGAAGATGACGGCAACAAAGTCCTGGTCGACGCCCGCTTTGTCGGTGAAGGGCAGGGCTTAATCGCATTGGAACGGAATGACGGTCGGATCGACTTTATTCCTCAGCAGCAGATTCTGGATCGAAAAGCAGGTCCCGATCCCGATCCGATCACGGGTGCGGAAATGATCAGTCGCCTGACGGAAAAATTTGGTTCCGACAAATTCCGTGCTCACACCGATGGATCGTACGTGATCGGACTCGTCTTGTCCGAACCCCTTCCCAAACAGTTCGAAGGGAAGGCCGGCGTTTGTCTGAAAAAAGGGGCGACCTTCATGAAGACGGTCGAGAAGGTCTTTCTCGACTTTGTGAACGACCTGAAGATCGAAACCGAAAAACCACGATTCCCGCTGGTTCTGCTGATCTTCGAAACTGACGACGATTTTATGAAATTCACGGCAGAAGAAACCGGCGGGCGGGGACTCTCTGCGGGCTCGATCCTCGGGTACTACAGCGGACTCTCGAACCGGCTGGTGATTCGAATGAGTGAATGTCACACGTTCGAGACTCCACTACACGAAGCGATCCATCAACAGACTTATAATCGCGGACTTTTGCATCGACTCTCGCCAGCACCGGTCTGGTTCTGTGAGGGGATTGCGACCGGCTTCGAAGGAAACGGCGACAAGATCAATGGCGGTCCGCTTCGAGTCAGTTCGCGATACGCCAAGGCAGCAATGCGAGCAAGGACCGTCGATTGGGACGACGTCGTTGCTGATGACAAAGCGTTCCGCGGTGACATCCTGGCGGGCGAAGCTTACGCCCACGCGTGGAGCATTCACTGGTTTCTCGTCACCAAGTATCGCAAGCAATACGTTGAATACCTGAAGTTACTCAGTCAAAAACAAACGCTTCAGGTCGACGACGCGAAAACTCGAATGGACGATTTCGAAAAGATCTTCGGTAAACGAGTCGGCAAGCTGCAAAGTGAGTTTCCACAAACTCTCGAACAAGCCGCCAGGAAACAGAACGTTTCATTTGGAGACAAGTCAGTAGTCGGGTATTCCATTTCTCAAATGAACCTGGCCGAGGTCGAAATGACGGCGATGAAAAACCAACGGGGTGGTGTTCCGGAAGTTGGCGGGACTATGAGAAACATGTCCCAGATTCGTCCGATGAGTTTTTACGTGACCGTCGAAACTGACGGTGGGACTTACGCCGAATGGTTTCTCCCCAACGTCGCACCTCAGAAGATTTCGCAACTACCTCCTCAATTGGCGAGAAAACCAATGAAAGGAGCCCTCGGTGGTCCTTCAGAAACGTTCCGAGTCAAAGTCAAAACAGCCGTCCCCGACAGTGAAACAGGCAAAGCCTGGCAGCGTGGCCAGTTTCCAGTCCCGGTCTGGAGCGGCAACTGAACGGCCGTAGGGTGGGTCGAATCTTCGAGGCCCGACGGTAGTTCTCTTAGGATGGGTCAGGCGACCAGCGCGTTACAAGGGTCGTACCGGGATCTTCAAGCTCGATTCAAGATTTCCGAGACGACTCGTGTTTCTTCGACACCTGTCAGACGCGCGTCCAGGCCCTGGAATTTGTAGGACAATCGTTCGTGGTCGATGCCGAGGAGATGCAGCAATGTTGCGTGAAAATCTCGGACGCGGACTTCGTCTTTGATGACGTTGTAGCCGAATGGACAGGTCTCGCCGTAGACGGTGCCTCCTTTGATTCCGCCTCCTGCCATCCACATGCTGAAGCAACGGGGATGATGATCCCGACCGTAGTCGGTTGCAGTCAGCTTACCTTGCGAATAGTTCGTGCGGCCGAACTCACCACCCCACACGACCAGCGTGTCGTTGAGTAACCCTCGCTGTTTGAGGTCTGTCAGTAATGCGGCGGCGGGTTGATCGGTCTCTCGGCATTGGGTCCGAATCCCGTTTGGCAGTCCGCCGTGCTGATCCCAGCCCTGATGATAGAGTTGGATGAATTTCACGCCTCGTTCCGCCAACCGACGTGCGAGCAGACAGTTCGCGGCGAAAGTCCCCGGCTGTTTTGAATCGGGGCCGTACAGGTCGAAAATGTGTGCTGGTTCGGACGACAGATCCGTCACTTCGGGTACACTCGACTGCATGCGGAACGCCATTTCGTACTGAGCGATCCGTGTGTTGATCTCCGCATCGCCTGTTGATTCCAGTTCCAACTGATGCAACTCTTGTAAGCGATCCAGCATGTTGCGGCGGCTGTTGCGATCGATGCCCACGGGGTTATTGAGGTAAAGTACCGGTTCCTTGCCGGACCGGAACTGCACACCCTGGTAATTGGAGGGAAGAAAACCTGTTCCCCACAATCGCGAATACAGCGGCTGATCTCCTTTTCCCTTGGTGATCAGGACCACGAACGCAGGAAGATTTTCGTTGTCGCTGCCGAGTCCGTAGGACAGCCACGCTCCGATGCTTGGTCTTCCGGATAGCTGGTTCCCGGTTTGCAGGAACGTGATCGCAGGATCGTGGTTGATCGCTTCCGTCGTCATCGAACGGATGATTGCGAGGTCGTCAACGCACTTCGCTGTATGAGGCAATAATTCGCTGAGCCATGCTCCCGACTGACCGTGTTGGGCGAACTTGAAGATCGAACCCGCCAACGGCAGTGAGGATTGGTTTCCCGACATTCCGGTTAACCGCTGTCCCTGTCGAACAGAATCGGGCAATGGTTCACCCTGCCGTTCGTTAAGGACCGGTTTGTAATCGAAGGTTTCTAACTGGGATGGACCACCGCTTTGGAAAAGATAGATGACCCGTTTCGCGGTGGCGGGATGATGCGTCGACGGAAGTGCTCCACCAGCCCCCATCGCCATACGTTGTGGACCGATCAGATCGGCGAGCGCGATTCCGCCGAAACCCATTCCGAAGCGAGACAACAATGCCCGTCGCGAGAGCACGAGGCTTTGTTCATGACGCTCATGTGCGGAATTTGTGTTTACCGGCAAGAGATTCATTTCTGGGTTCCACAAATGTTTTCAGCAATGTCCAATCACGCCATTATGCAATTGAATGTGAGCAACGTCGATACTCGCACGCAGAAACCTTGATGCGACATTTGTGTTCCTCCCTTGCGGATTGTCCTCAGTCAGTGGTTCAATAGAGATCAGGAACACCGATTGCACTCAATCGGTTGTGTTTCCATTGTTGATTTGAATTCCCGCCTTCGAATTCCTGCCGTGGCCTAACCTGATACCGGAATTTTCCGATGCTTGCCGAAACAACGACTCCCCCGGAACTGGAAATCGCACCTGCAACGACAGAAGTTGGCAGCTACTTCATTTCGAACTATCCCCCTTTTTCGTTGTGGAACCGCGAGACCGTCCCCGAAATTCGTGCGGCGCTTGAGGCCGAGCCTGACCGTTCCGTGCCGATGGGCCTCTATCTGCACATCCCCTTCTGCCGGAAACGATGCAAGTTCTGCTACTTCCGCGTCTATACGAATCAGAACGCAAACGCCATTTCACGCTATGTGGAAGCCCTGGCAAAAGAAGTTGAACTGCTGAGCCACGAGCCAGCCGTACCCGGTCGTGAATTGAAGTTTGTCTATTTCGGTGGCGGGACCCCGTCATATCTCAGTTCGAAGCAACTTCGTTTTCTCCGAGATGAACTCAGCCGATCCGTTTCGTGGGACCATGCCGAAGAAGTGACTTTCGAATGTGAACCGGGAACGCTCAGCCTGGAAAAGCTGCAAACGTTGAAGGAAATCGGCATCACCCGGATTTCGCTGGGTGTCGAGAATTTCAACGACGCAATCCTGGAAGAGAACGGTCGTGCCCACCTTTCCCCGGAAATTTTCCGTGCCTATGAATGGATTCAGCAGGTTGGCTTCCCGCAGGGGAATATCGCCCTGATCGCGGGGATGATCGGCGAAACCGATGAAAACTGGACCAACTGCATCGAGCAGGCCAAAAAGCTGAAGCCAGACAACCTGACGGTCTATCAGATGGAATTGCCGTTTAACACGTTAATCTCGAAAGAGATGAAAGAGTTGGGGATTTCTTCTCCGGTCGCCAACTGGACGACGAAACGTCGCTGGGTTGACGAAGCCATGACAGCCTTCGAGGCCGAGGGGTATCACGTTTCGAGCGGCAACGAAATGGTGAAAAATCCTGAAACCGATCATTTCATTTACCGAGACAACGTCTGGCGCGGCTGCGACCTGCTTGCCGCTGGAGTTTCCTCGTTCGGACATTTCCAGGGGGTTCACTATCAAAATCTGGACCAGCTTGAGGATTATCTGACCACCGTGGAATCAGGGGTATTACCGATCAATCGCGCGTTACGCCCCACGCCTCATCAGCGACTGATTCGCGAGATGATTCTGCAGATGAAAGAGGGGCATATTTCGGCCGTTCCCTTTCGTCACAAATTCGGCGTCGACATTCTGGAAGAATTTGCCAAACCGCTTGCCGCACAGCAGGCTAAGGGCTATTTGACCGTCAACGGCGACGAGATCACATTAACACGAAAAGGAATCCTGCAAGCCGACACTCTGTTGCCCGAGTATTTTGAAGAACAGCATCGAGAAGTTCGCTATACATGAGCACAGATCGCGTTTTGACAGTTTTCGTGGAATTTGTCGCTGAATTAGCCTAAGTTTCATGGCTTCGGCTCGACAAATGAGACCACCATAGACACACTGTCGTATGCAATTGCTGAGTATTTCCTCAAAGTGCTGGTACATTTTTAATGCGTCAAGTCGGCTCTCTATCGAACCTGGACCAGGCCGAACGATTTGCGGACTATTTGCGCTCTGAAGGGACCGAATGTTCGATCGACAACGGATCAGACGGCTTTCGGATTTGGGTCCAGGATGATGATCGGGTCGCCTCCGCAAAGCAAGAACTGCCAATTTTTTTGGCCGACCCGAATCACATGCGTTATCGTGACGCGTCAGAGATTGCGAAAGCGAGGCTGATCGAGAAACAGCTTCGCAGGGAAGCGGCCCGTTCGAACACCATCTACGTGTCGAATTCATGGAACACTTCGGCGGCGCAGCAATGTCCCGTGACATTTGGTTTGATTGCCATCTCGATTCTTGTCGGGATCTTGACCGGGCTCAAACCTGTCCACAATGACCCATTTGTCAGCAGGCTTTGGATTTCGACAGATGGATCAATTCAGCAGATTCTTCACGGTGAAATCTGGAGAATCATCTCACCGATTTTTCTGCACTTTAACTTGATGCACATCGTCTTCAATTTGCTTTGGACGTACCAGTTCGGCTTACAAATTGAGCCGCGCCGGGGTTCGTCCAGGTTTTTGGCCATGGTTCTGGTGATTGCCGCATTGTCAAACCTCGCTCAATTCTGGTCACCAAACCTGGGTCAGTTCTGGTTCCACGGGCTTGGTGCTCACGGACGATGGCTGGGTAATCCGTGGTTTGGCGGCATGTCCGGGGTCGTCTACGGCTTATTTGGTTACATTTGGATTAAAGGCAAACTCGACCCACGCAGCGGTCTCGGGCTTCCCCAGCAGACCGTGTTTATGATGCTGGGCTGGCACGTCTTGTGCGTTGTCGGTGTCATCCCAAACGTGGCCAATTGGTGTCATGGAATCGGACTGGCGACGGGGATGGCTCTTGCCGCAGGCGGGCTGCTGTTACCGTCGAGGATACGGCGCCGGTAATTAGGATACCGCGCCGGTAATTGTCGTGCGAATCTCTGTTTCCTCCTGAAAACGTTCGACTGGTCAATGCCCGAATCACCAAATGCCTTTGTCACCATTGAACGTGCCGCCGCATTTTTGCGGGCAGGGGGACTCGTTGCGTTGCCGACAGAGACCGTTTACGGATTGGGCGGGAATGCATTAGACCCGGTCGCTGTGGCCAGGATTTTCGCAGCGAAAGAGCGTCCGTTCTTCGATCCGCTGATCGTCCATATTCCCGATATCGATTGGATGCCGCGCGTCGTGAGCGAATTTCCCCAAGTCGCCGTTCAGTTGGCCGAACGATTCTGGCCGGGCCCACTCACGCTTGTCTTACCAAAGGTAAAGTCGATTCCCGATCTGGTGACATCGGGTTTACCTAATGTCGGAGTCAGAATCCCGGATCATAACTTGACCCGTCAGGTCTTGCGGTTGGCCAATGTTCCCGTTGCTGCTCCCAGCGCAAATCCGTTCGGAAGACTAAGTCCAACGACGGCTGAACATGTTCAGGCTCAACTCGGTGATCGAATCGATGCGATCCTTGACGGTGGTCCATGTCGCGTCGGAATCGAATCGACGATCCTGCAGATTGTTGATAACGAGGTTACGTTACTACGACCTGGTGGAATCTCACTGGAGGAAATCGAGGCGTTAATTGGTAACGTGCATCATCCGGTTTCAACGGCTTCCGATTCACCGATTGCGCCTGGGATGCTGGCAAGCCACTATGCGCCGCAAACCCCGCTGACGATCGTCGATAAAGTCCCGCTATCCGTGGAATCGGATCGCATGGGGTTGCTTGTACTCCGCAATGACGCAACGTCGCCCCAATTCGCCCAGATTGAAGAGTTGTCACCGACGGGCGACCTCGTTGTCGCCGCAGCCAATTTCTTTCAAGCACTGCATCGAATGGATGCCGCCGGACTCCACGAAATCATTGCCGTCCGATTTCCAGACAGTGGCTTAGGCAGAGCATTGAACGATCGACTCAAACGTGCCGAACATCGCCGTTCCGATCGAAGTTCTTGCTGAAATCTGTTCACATTATTTTTAATAGAAACGCCCTACTTCTCACACGATGATTCGAGCCTTTGGCCCTTAATAACTGACGTTGTTGCGTCAAGACAAACCTGAAATCGGAATTTTCTGATCCGACTCCTTGTCGCTTGAGGTAGTCGACTCTATTGTGTCCCGAGGAATTCAAATCAGATTGCTTGGCAATTCGGTGCGGACGGAACGAGATGAGCAGCTTTAAGCCGGGCGACCCCGTCATCTTTCGTATGACCAAACAAAGTACCGATCCCGGTCCGCGCGCCGTTGATATCCATCCCGCACCGGCAGGCGAAATGTATTCGTATCAAGTCGACAAATTCTGGGCGGTGATCGAAGTCCTTTCCGATGGGAAGGTGAAACTGGTCACTCGCCGTGGCAAGCAGCGTACCGTGGCCTGCAACGATTTTCGTTTAAGGCACGCACGGTGGTGGGAACGTTGGCTTTATCGAGATCGTTTCCCCAAGTTATCCGAACTCAAGGACCTGCCATTACGCCCGGATTCGTCGGCGGAATGACGACCACGTTCGGAATTCGTATCATTGAGGCTCAAGCCCAGACTGCATGAGCGTTGGAGTTAAACACGATGAATTTAAGTGATCTCACCTGGCCCGAAGTCAACGCCCTTTCAAGGGACCTGCCTGTCGTCATTCCGGTCGCCGCACTTGAGCAGCATGGTCACCATCTCCCTGTCTTTACCGACAGCATGCTGCTTGGCGAAGTCGTCCGTCGCGTCAGTGAATCGATGAAACAGCGGATTTTGTTCACGCCGCTGATGTGGCTGGGAAACTCGCATCATCACATGGATTTTTCGGGAACGATGTCTGCCAGCCCCCGAGTTTACCTTGATCTCTTGAACGACCTGATGGAAAACATGCTGGCGCACGGGTTTCGAAGAATCGTATTGTTGAACGGGCATGGCGGAAATTCGACTCCTGGCAAACAGGCGGTGTTTGAGGTCCGGCAGCGACACCGTACTCGTCAGGATTTGCTGCTGTTGTTTGCCACTTACTGGGATCATGGAAAACCGAACCAGGTTCGTTCGGATCTTGTCCAGACTCAAATGGGACACGCGTGCGAGTGGGAAACGTCGATGATCATGAGGCTGGCACCCCAATTGGTTAAAGACATCAGTCAAGTTAAGCCCGTTGAGTTTGGCTTTGCGTTTGAACCCGCTTATCGAGGCTGGACGACAAAGGATCGTACGGCTCCTGGCCATATTGGTCAGCCAAACGCAGCAACACCCGAAAAGGGTGAGGCGTTGTTCCAGACGTTTTCCGCTGGTGTCATTCAGTTTCTCGAGCAGGTCATCGCGTGGGATGGCCACAGTTGGGAAATGTCAACGTGATCATTTTTGGTGAGAAATGCCGTATTTCTGGTTCTCGGTAATCTGTCTGATCTGGGGCAGCAGCTTCATTTTGATGAAGCGCGCGATGGAATGCCTGTCACCGATTGGCGTCGGTGCAGGTCGTGCCATTGGCGGAACGCTGGTGCTGGCACTGATCTTTCTGATTTTGAAGCAACCTCGAACGATTCGGCGCACTGATCTATTGCCATTGATGGGAGTTGTCTTTCTGGGATTTGTCTGGCCACATTCGCTCCAACCAGAGCTCGTGGCTCGTCACGGCGGTGCGTTTGTCGGCCTGACGGTCGGGCTCACGCCATTGCTGACAATTCTTGTTTCAATTCCAATTCTTGGCATCTGGCCAACAATGCGGCAAACGATCGGTGTGATCGGAGCACTCGCCTGCCTGATGGCCTTGATGTTTGATTACGGGCGCCAATCGGTTCCTATTGCTGATATCCTGCTGGCAATCAGTGTTCCGCTGACATACTCGACCGCCAACAGTATTATCCGACGCTACCTTCGGCACCTTCCACCGCTTGAGTTAACGCTGATCTGTCTGGCGACTGCGGGAAGTATCCTGCTGCCACTCTCTATGGTGGTTCGCAACCATCGAACGGCGAATCTGGATCAACTCGGCTCAGCGTTGCTGGCTGTGGGAATCCTGGGAGTTGTCGGGACAGGAATTGCGACATTTCTTTTCAACCGTCTCGTCCAGGAACAGGGGCCGCTCTTTGCAGGGATGACAACGAATCTTGTCCCGATCGGTGCTGTGATGTGGGGACGAGCGGACGGCGAGCGGATCACGATGATCCAGGTGCTGGCATTGGTTGGTATCCTGATCATGGTGACCTACGTGCAGACCGCACCTCGAAAGTTGCCGGAAGCCCGAGTCGAAACTAGCCCGGCTGAGTAAGCACCGGGTTTCTTTCCTGAAATCGGAGACTCGCACACCCTTTGGGTTACGTTCAACTTCTTCCGTAACCTTAATTCTACGTGAAGAAACTTTGCGCGGGGTTTCGTGTGTTTCACAATTACCTGGCGCGGATGCATACTTATTGTTTGGGAAAGACATCGGGGCTGGTTCGCCTTGCCCGTTAGTCGACGACCCAATCGTCTGCAACCTGGCTTCAAACACGAGGAATATCAAATGCGCGTTTCGAAGGTCTGTTTCTGTGCCGCCGTCTGTTGGTTGTTATCGATTTCGATTGGCTTATCTGCCGACTGGGGTATGAAGGAAGGGACCCCTGAATTGAAGTCAGCGGGATCTCTCGCATTCGGACCGGATGGAATACTTTTCGTCGGCGACAGCAAGAGTGCCACAATTTTCGCGATCGCCACAGGAGACACAATCAGCGATCGATCGTACGTCGAGATTCAATTCTCGGGGCTGAATAAGCAAATCGCGACGCTGCTGGAAACGACACCTGAAAACATTACGGTCAATGATCTGGCGGTTAATCCTCTGACCTTTGCTGCGTTTTTGTCCGTGACCAAAGGAAAGGGCGCCGACGCAACACCAGCCATCGTTCGGGTCGGCAAGGCAGGCCAATTGACCGAAGTCTCATTGAAAAAGATTCCCTTCCAGAAGGTTGTGCTTCCTGATGCACCTGAAGACAAAGACGTGACAGTCAATGGGCGCACGCGAAATGCACGAAACGATTCGATCACGGACCTGGCTTATGCCGAAGGGAAGGTCTTCGCGTCGGGACTTGCCACGGGAACCTCACCTTCAAGCGTGCACCAGATTCCGTTTCCGTTCACCGAAGGTTCCGCCGGTACCAGTGTCGAAATCTTTCATGGTGCTCACGGAAAAGTCGAAAGCACTTCCGCCATTCGAACGTTCGTTCCAATGAATATCAACGGCGAACCAAGTCTTCTCGCCGGGTTCGTCTGCACTCCTCTGGTCCGATTCCCGATCAGCGATCTGAAGCCAGCCGAGAAATCACGAGGCACGACCGTCGCCGAACTGGGTAATCGCAATCAGCCGCTGGACATGATCGCCTATCGTAAAGACGGTCACGATTTTCTTCTGCTTTCAAACTCGGCCCGAGGAGTGATGAAGATCAGTACCGAGAACATCGCCCGCAACGAAGGGATCACCACCCCTGTGAAGGACACCGCCGGTCAGGCGTATGAAACGGTCAAGGAACTTCAGGGAGTTGTCCAGCTTGATCGTTTTAATGACGAAAGGGTCCTGCTGCTGGTTCAATCGCCAGATGGGACTCAGGACCTGCGGACAGTTCCGCTTCCGTAAAGATATGGCGCAGACTTTGCAGCATGATTCTTTGATGATGTCGTGATGCAGCCCGATCGCACTCACAACAGGAATTATCCATAAACTCGGACTTGTTTCGTGAGATTTTAATGGCAAAGACGTCACGGTAGTTCCGTGAAGCGGCCTTTATCTGAACAAAACATTTCGCGTTTATGGAAATTCCTTTTCCAGTGTCCTAGATTTGTCGGATTCTAATGAGCGATCGAGGCCAATTTGAGACCCTCGGTCAGACTGCGTAAGCAAATTCGATCGGGTTCGGAGTGGAAAGAGATTACGGTACGACTTAATGATTTCCAAACCCCCTATCGCAAGACCGGTTTCTTCACCGGAAGCTCTGAAAGATCGACCTGTGTTCACGCCTGAACCAGTTGAGCGACCGATTTCCGATTTGCCGAAGCCGATTCTCATCCCCCCTCGTGAACCGACGGGGACATGGTGGGGCGCGATCCGAAGCCTTTTGTTCTGGCTGATCGCGATTGGTCTGTGTACGGGCGGCTGGTTCTATCGCGAAGCATGGTGGCCCTGGTTCGCAAAGCAGATCGGCATCGTTGAAAGTGGCGCGGCTGGGGTAAAAAAAGCAGCGAGGCCACCGGTACCTGTGGTCACCGCAATCGTCCAGCAAAAGGATATGGACGTATTCATCAATGGCTTGGGAACAGTCACTGCTTTCAAAACCGTGACCATTCGCAGCCGTGTCGAAGGCGAATTAGTCAAAGTAGCCTTCAAGGAAGGGCAGGTGGTCGAAGAAGGAAGCCTGCTGGCAGAAATTGATCGACGGCCGTTTGATGTTCAACTGCAGCAAGCCCAGGGCCAGCTCGCACGCGACGAAGCCACGTTAAAGTCAGCAGACTTCACATTCAAACGCTATCAAGAATTAATTCTTTCCAAGTCGATCACGGCTCAGCAGGTCGACGAACAACGAGCCCTGGTTCAGCAGATGGCAGGTGCCATTCAATCAGACCAGGCCGCCGTGGAAAACGCGAAACTGCAACTCGCATATTGCCACATCACTGCCCCGATCAGTGGTCGAATCGGACTTCGGTTGGTTGATCAGGGGAATATCGTGCGGGCCAACGATCCGATGGGTCTGGCAGTGATTACGCAGCTTCAACCGATTTCACTTGTCTTTACCATTCCTCAGGATGATATTTCCCGGGTCCAAAAGCCACAAAATAGCGGCCAACCTCTTTCTGTCGATGCCTATGATCGCGATTTCAAAATCAAGCTCGCATCGGGAAAGCTGCTGGCGATCGACAATCAGGTTGATTCCACGACCGGTACCGTCCGCTTGAAAGCGGTCTTTGATAATGAAGACGGAATGCTGTTTCCCAATCAATTCGTCAACGCACGTCTTCTCGTCGACACGAAACGAAACGCGATCGTCGTTCCGGCTTCAGCGGTGCAACGAGGCCCGACTTCGGTATTTGTGTACGTCGTTCAAGAAGATGACACCGTCGACTTGCGGACGGTAAAAGTCGGGCTGGCAGAAGGCTCAGAGATTTCCATCGAATCGGGGCTGACACCCGGTGAAATCGTGGTCACCGAAGGGATCGACAAGCTGCAGCCGAAAGCGATGATTACGACACGCGAAAAAGAGAAAGAAAAAGAACGGGCAAAAGAGAACGCCGCTGGGGAAAAGAAAGGTTCTGACGAAAAGAGTCGGGACAAAGACCAGAGAAAACCTGAAGAAAGCGACGCCAAGCCAAAGTCCAGGGATGGAAAAGGTCCGCCGGAAAATGCGCGCGGCAAGAAGGATTCGACATGAACCCGTCCCGGCCATTTATTTTGCGGCCGGTCGCGACTGTGCTGCTGATGGTGGCACTGCTTCTCTCAGGAATTGTCGCGTACTGGGAACTGCCCGTTTCGGCATTGCCACAGGTCGATTATCCGACCATTCAGGTTGTCACATTTTATCCAGGTGCCGGCCCGGACGTCATGACATCGTCAGTGACAGCGCCACTGGAACGGCAATTCGGTCAGGTCCCCGGCCTGACCCAGATGACGTCGTCAAGTTCAGAAAGCCTGTCAGTCATTACGCTGCGGTTTGCGCTGGAGCTCAATATCGATGTTGCAGCGCAACAGGTTCAGGCGGCTATCAACGTTGCTTCTACATTCCTGCCAAAGGACCTCCCCAATCCGCCGATCTACACAAAGACAAATCCTGCCGACGCCCCGATTCTGACGCTGGCACTGTCATCGGATACCCTGCCGTTGTCGAAAGTCGAAGACCTGGCAGATACTCGACTGGCACAAAAAATCTCGCAGTTGGGCGGGGTCGGTATGGTCAGTATCAGCGGTGGACAAAAGCCCGCGATCCGCGTGCAGGCCAACCCCATGGCGCTCTCGGCTCTCGGCCTGAATATGGAGGATCTGAGGAATGCACTGGCAGCGGCCAATGTTAACCAGGCGAAAGGGAGTTTCGACGGCAGCCGTCAGGCTTATACGATCGGTGCCAACGACCAGCTTTTGACCAGCGAACAATATCGTCAACTCATCATTGCGTATCGTCCCGGCGGACCGATCAGGTTGACGGAAGTTGCAGAGGTCACCGACGGTATCGAAAACGTTCGACAAGCGGCGTGGATGAACGAAACTCCTGCGGTCATCGTCAACATCCAGCGACAACCCGGTGCCAACATTATCGAAGTGGTCGATCGCGTGAAGGCATTGTTGCCCCAACTTTCCGGAACACTACCACCCTCCGTCTCGATCAAAATCCTGACTGACAGAACGTTGACGATTCGAGCTTCGGTCGAGGATGTCCAGTTCGAACTGATGTTGACGATTGGCCTGGTCGTCTTCGTGATCTTTGTTTTCCTGCGCAATTTCGCCGCGACGGTCATCCCCAGCGTCGCTGTGCCACTCTCGCTGGTCGGAACGTTCGGCGTGATGTACATGCTCGGATATAGCCTCAACAATCTGACCTTGATGGCTCTGACAATCTCGACCGGATTCGTCGTTGATGATGCAATCGTGATGGTCGAAAATATCATGCGATATATCGAAGAGGGCGAATCGCCCCTCGAAGCATCACTGAAAGGTTCGGAACAAATCGGTTTTACGATTGTTTCGTTAAGCGTTTCGCTCATCGCCGTTTTGATCCCACTGCTGTTCATGGGCGATATTGTCGGCCGACTGTTTCGCGAATTTGCAGTTACGCTCAGCGTGACAATTCTGCTGTCGGCGATCGTCTCGTTAACGCTGACTCCAATGATGTGTGCCAAGCTTC
Organism: uncultured Schlesneria sp.; assembly: GCA_903904835.1. Classification (GTDB taxonomy): domain Bacteria; phylum Planctomycetota; class Planctomycetia; order Planctomycetales; family Planctomycetaceae; genus Schlesneria. The sequence continues at coordinate 88,774 of CAIVEI010000011.1, forward strand.
TGCGTCATACACCTCCCTCGCAACATAGCCGTTTCTATAAGGCGTCTGAATATGCCTTCGAATCAGTGATCTGGCTGTATGGCAAAACGCTGACTGTTGTTTTGCGTCACCAGGCGCTCACCCAGCTTGTTTCGATCGTGACCATTGCGGCAACGGTTTATCTCTATTTGATCGTGCCGAAAGGATTTTTCCCCGTCCAGGATACCGGGGTGATTCTCGGAATTTCCGATGCACCGCAGAACATCTCATTCGACGCCATGGCCACGCGTCAGCAGGAATTGAACCGGGCCATCCTGGCCGATCCTGCCGTGGAAAGTTTGTCGAGTTTCATCGGCATCGATGGGACGAACACCACGATGAACAGTGGCCGGATTCAGATTAATCTGAAGCCGCTCGAAGAGCGGAAAATCAGCGCGATGGAAGTCATCCATCGGCTTCAACCTCGACTGGCACCCGTGACGGGAATTACGCTGTACATGCAGCCGATTCAAGATCTGTCCGTCGAAACCCGTGTCAGTCGGACGCAGTATCAGTACAGCCTTGAAGATCCTGATGCGAAAGAACTGGGCGAATGGGCACCGAAATTCGTCCGCAAACTGCAAGAATTGCCTCAATTGCGTGACGTCGCCAGCGATCAGCAAAACGCGGGCTTACAGGCGAACGTCGTGATTGACCGTGATACCGCATCACGGATGGGAATTACGCCGCAGATGATTGACGATGCGTTGTACGATGCCTTTGGCCAGCGTCAGATTTCGATCATGTTCACCCAATTGAATCAGTATCGACTCGTGCTGGAAGTGAAGCCCGAATTCAAGAATGAACCGCGTGATTTGAAAGAGATCTACATCCGAGCTCCGGAGGGGGGGATGGTCCCACTGAACAGTTTTACCCGGATCGTCGAATCAACGACGCCTTTGACGGTGAACCACCAGGGACAGTTCCCTGTGGTGACAATCTCATTCAATCTCGCCCCGGGTGTTTCACTCGGCGAAGCAGTCGAAGTGATCGCTGAAGCGAAACGAGAAATTGAGCTTCCAGAAAGCATCGTCTCGGGATTCCAGGGAACGGCGGAAGCGTTTCAGGCGTCATTAAAGAACACTCCGATCCTGATCCTGGCTGCACTGATTACCGTCTATATCGTTTTAGGTGTTCTTTACGAGAGCTACATTCATCCGATTACGATTCTGTCGACGCTTCCGTCAGCAGGCGTGGGGGCGTTACTGGCATTGCTGTATTGTAAAACCGATCTGAGCGTCATCGCACTGATCGGCATTATTCTGTTGATCGGAATTGTGAAGAAAAACGCGATCATGATGATCGACTTTGCGCTGGAAGCCCAACGTAATCAGGGTAAGTCACCGCACGACGCGATCTTTGAAGCCTGTCTGTTAAGGTTCCGGCCGATCATGATGACGACGATGGCGGCACTGCTGGGTGCGGTACCGCTGGCAATGGGAACAGGCGTCGGTTCCGAGCTTCGCCGACCGCTGGGTATCACGATCATCGGCGGTTTGATCTTCAGTCAGTTGCTGACCCTTTACACAACGCCCGTGATCTACTTGTGGTTTGACTGGCTGGCAACTTCGATCGGGTTCGGAACGAAGTCGGGACCGTTGAAAGGAGAGGCTGAATGAGTCTTTCATCTCCCTTCGTACATCGGCCTGTAGGAACAACCTTACTCACGATCGCCATTACGTTAGCCGGCGCACTCGGCTACATGATGCTCCCTGTTTCGCCGTTGCCGCAGATTGATTTTCCAACCCTTTCCGTCACGGCAAATTTACCAGGCGCCAGCCCGGAAACGATGGCTTCTGCGGTGGCGACACCGCTCGAACGGCAATTCGGTCGAATTGCGGGCATCGCGGAAATGACGTCCGCCAGTACGCTGGGGACGACGTCGATTACGATCCAGTTCGATCTCGATCGCGACATCAATGCTGCGGCACGAGATGTCCAGGCGGCGATCAATGCCGCTCGTGGACAGCTTCCTGCCAATCTTCCAAACAATCCTTCGTATAAGAAAGTTAACCCGGCAGACTCGCCCATCATGATGCTGGCGGTGACGTCCGATACGTATACCAAAGCTCAAATGTTTGATGCGGCATCAACAATCCTTCAGCAGCGGTTGGCTCAAATCCCCGGAGTCGGCCAGGTGGGTGTTGGTGGTGGATCGGCTCCAGCAGTTCGAGTTGATCTGAATCCGACAGTCTTGAACCATTTTGGGATCGGACTGGAAGATGTCCGAACCGCGTTGGGCTACGCGAATGCCAATCGCCCGAAGGGTTCGATTTCCGATGGCGAGCGAACCTGGTCGATTAACTCCACTGACCAGTTAATGACCGCTTCGGAATATGAACCGCTGATGATCGTCTACCGTAATGGTGCGCCGGTGCGATTGCGCGACGTGGCGACGGTAACGGACTCGGTCGAAGATGTCCGCGCGTACGGCGTCTCTGATGATAAACTCGATGGCAAGCCCAACCCCAAACCGGCAATCACGATCATCATCTTTCGGCAGCCAGGAGCGAACATCATCGCCACGGTCGACCGCATCGTGGCGATGCTGCCGCAGCTAGAGGCACAAATTCCCGCCGACATGAATCTGTCGATTGCGATGGATCGGACGGGGACAATCCGCGCTTCGCTGAACGATGTTCAATTTACCTTGCTGATCTCGATCGGCCTGGTGATCCTGGTTGTTTTCCTGTTCTTGCGAGATTTGCGAGCCACTTTGATTCCCACCGTCGCGGTTCCGGTCTCTCTGATTGGAACGTTTGGCGTGATGTATCTGGCGGGATATAGCCTGGACAACCTTTCGCTGATGGCCCTCACGATCGCAACCGGATTTGTCGTTGATGATGCGATTGTCGTTATTGAAAATATTACCCGGCATATTGAAGCGGGCATGTCTCCGATGGAAGCGTCGCTGCTTGGGGCAAAAGAGATTGGCTTCACCGTTCTTTCAATCAGCGTTTCGCTGGTCGCGGTTTTTATCCCCATTCTGCTGATGAACGGGATCATCGGCAGACTGTTCCGCGAGTTCGCGGTCACAATGACCGTGGCGATCGCCGTGTCATTGGTCGTTTCGCTGACGACGACGCCGATGATGTGCGCGATGCTGCTGAAGGCGAAGACGGACCAGACGCGTGGACGACTTTATCATTTCAGCGAAAAGATCTTCGATGCCATTCTTTATGTTTACGAGCGAACACTCACCTGGGTGCTAAGGCATCATCGATTTACGATGGTTGTGACCCTTTCGACAATCGGCTTTACGATCTATCTGTTTATGATTGCCAAACAGGGATTCTTCCCACAGCAGGATACAGGTCGACTGACAGGAAATCTGATTGCAGATCAGGATACCTCGTTTCAGTCACTCAGACGCCTGCTTCAACAGTTTTCACAAGCCGTCAGTGAAGATCCGGCGGTGTCGGGAATGATCGCCTTTGTCGGCGGCCAGAACAGTGGCGCTTCGAACTCAGGGCGACTATTCATCACATTAAAGCCCATCGAAGAACGAAAGTTGAAAGCGGACGACGTGATCGCTCGCATCCGCCAGAATACCTCCAAAATTCCCGGCGCAATGCTGGTCCTTCAATCGGTACAGGACCTGCGGATCGGTGGTCGAGGAAGCAGCGCGCAATATCAGTATACGATCAAAGGGGACAGCCTCGAAGAACTGAACCAATGGGGACCAAAACTGCTGGGCGTCATGCGCAAGGTAGATGGAATTGTTGACGTGACCAGCGACCAGCAGAACAAAGGGATGCAGACGCGACTGAACGTCGACCGGGCAACAGCCGCTCGCCTGGGAATCAGCATGTCGACGATCGACAACACGCTATACGACGCGTTCGGGCAGCGACAAGTCTCGACGATTTACAAATCGCTGAACCAGTATCACGTTGTGATGCAGGTCGAGCCTGAATTCTCGCAGAACCCTGATTCGCTGAGGCACATCTTTTTACGAGGGCTGAATGATGCTCAAATCCCGCTGAATACGCTGTATCGGCAATCAGCAAACAATTCCGCATTATCTGTGAATCACTCGGGTCAATTCCCGTCGGTGACGATCTCATTCAATCTTGCCAAGAACACATCGCTGGGCGACGTGGTTCCCCGGATCGAACAGGCCTCGCGAGAGCTGGGTATGCCCGAAAGCATTCAAGGACGATTCCAGGGGACGGCTCAGGCGTTTCAGGACGCAAAACAGAATCAACTGCTGCTGATCATCGCGGCATTCGTCACGGTCTATATCGTGCTGGGAATGCTTTACGAGAGCTACATTCACCCCATTACGATTCTTTCGACCGTGTTTTCCGCCGGCGTGGGCGCGTTCTTAGCGCTGAGATATTACGATGCCGAACTGAACGTCATGGCAATGATTGGCATCCTGCTGCTCATCGGTATCGTCAAGAAGAATGCCATCATGATGATTGACTTTGCACTGGAAGTGGAACGCAATCATGGCAAGTCGCCGGAAGAAGCGATTTTTGAAGCATGCCTGCTGAGGTTTCGACCGATCACCATGACGACGCTGGCAGCCCTGCTGGGAGGGTTGCCGCTGGCTTTAGGAACCGGTGTTGGTTCCGAACTGCGTACGCCGCTCGGCATCACGATCGTCGGCGGACTGATCTTCAGCCAGATGCTCACGCTTTATACAACACCGGTCGTTTACCTGTATCTTGATTGGTTCTGCGTATGGTGGAACCGGGTCTGGAATCGTCATCGCGCAACGGGAGGTCGTTCTGCAGAAGAAGGCCTCGTCAGTGGCAACAGCATTTGAGCGACAAGAAACACGACGAGAGGAGCAAATACCAGCGTCCGCAATAAGATCAGGACCGTGGGAGGAAGCGGTATCAGGCTGGCAATACCCAGGTAACAGAGCGTCAGCAAAAAGGTGATGACCAACAGGCTGCAGCCGATCGCGGTCATCTGAGTCTTAAAGATCGCTCGTTCTGACATCGGCTCGAAATGCAGTTCGATCGTCCTTCGCCGCCTGACAGAACGATGAGTGGCATCCACCGTCTCATAACATTTCACCAGTTCACCCCAAACGTCGCGAGCCTGTTGTTCCGACGGGGCTTCTTTCGAGGAACGTCCAGCAGCGGCCATCGACGTTGCAAACTCCGCAAGTGCCGCTTGAGCCGTCTCGCTTTCGTTTCCCTCGATTCGCTCACCGGCGATCTCACTGATCCAACGGCGCGATTGACCATCTCGGTGAAGCGTGGCGACACCTCGTTCACCGCGAACCGTGAGCTTCCAATCACTGACTCCTTCGACGGAATTGATCGACCAGTTGGATTCAGGCAAAGATCGTCCCGCCAGAACAACACTCTGAATCAATACCCCCTCGTTTGACGCAGCAGTCCGCAGACCGGTCACTTGATCGTAATCCCCGATCATCCAACGGGGTAAGTCGACGTCGTGTAACAGCTCATCATCAACTTGGTTTTGCGCGATCGGAATCCCTGCCGAAGCCTGTCCGACCATGCGTTGCATTTGCAGAAACTGAACCTTACCCAGCTCACCAGCCTGGATCGCTCGCTTCAATCGCATCACGGCCGAATCAAATCGGTGCCAGAAAAAAGGCCATAGCAAGACGTTGTTGTCATCGCGAATCAGACTTAATTCGTAGGCGAACGTCGACCCTTGCGCCGCGCGAGGAATAAACAGGATCGGAATCCCTGCCGCCGCCAGTTGCTTGGTTCCATCAAGGATCAGTTGATCGCTGCCACCAACAATCACTGCATCAACGTCCTTCGCGACGAGCAGATCTTCCCAATGCTCGACGAACCTGACGTTCGTTTGCCCGTGCAAGAGTGCATCGGATTCAGGCGTAACCCGGACCGCGTGGCTTAGCTGATGCCCGTCAACGCGGGAGCCCAATGCGTCAACGATGGGTTTCGCCAAGGGGTCATCACAAAACAGGGCAAAACGCATGATCGTCCATTCGAGTTAGTCACAATCATTTGGAAAGGTCAAAACAGGCCAATGTTTTTTCGTTGCGAACATAAAACCGTCCGTTGGCCAAGGCGGGTAACGCCCTGGTCGTTCCCGCGAGCAAGGAGGCCGATCCCAATTCTTCGTAACGAGTCCTGGATAACCGTACGACTTTCAAAACACCATCCGTCTGCATGACCAGCAGCTTTCCATCCGCAGCGATTAAGGTCGCATAGCCAGATATCGATTTCGACCAAAGCTCTTTCTGTGTCGCAGGATCAAAACACTTTAGCGAGATCGGACCGCCATCCTGTCGCCCGTCGACTCCATACACGACACCACCGTCGAAAATGGGCGTCGTATATTGACTGGAAAGAATCTCATTGCTCCAAACGACATCGACAGACTTTGCGGAAAGCTCAAGCCATTGAGCACCAATCCCGTAGCTCGCGGTCAGTAGTGCGTGGTTGCCATTGATAACGGGAATCGCTCCGTTAACCGTGGGGCCTCGTTGGCCGAATGGTGTCCGAAACCTCTCTTCGCCCGTCGCGGGATCAAGCGAGACCAGATTCAGTCGCGTGATACACAACAAATGCTGCGTACCATCAATCGTTGCCAACACAGGAGCTGAATAGCTGGCCTGATCATTCACTGCCGACCAGGCAGTCTCGCCCGAATTGACGTCGAAGGCCACTACGCCGGATTTCTTTTTGTCGCCGCCCACATTAACGAAAACTCGTTTTCCATCGACGAGTGGTGATGAGCCCGCTCCAAAGTAACCGCCGTTTGCACCAAAATCTTCGTGCGTGCTCCGTTCCCAGTGTTTTTTCCCCGACTTCAAATCGGCGCGATACAGACCTCCTTGAGCCGAATAGGCATAAACGGCACCTTCATAGATTGTCGGGACGGCACGTGGACCGTTATCTTCGACAATCTGTGCTTGAAACGTTGTCGGATACGCCGTGTTCCAAACCGGGTCCCCTGTTTCGACCTTAAAGGCGGTCAGCTTGTCGCTTCCTTTCTCACGGTGAAACAAGACGGCCAGATCGCCTGAAACCGCGACACCAGCGAAGCCTGATCCGATGCGAGCATCCCAAACCTGCCTGGGTTTCCCGGCAGGCCACTTTTCAAGCAACCGTTCGTCGGAGGCGATGCCATTGCGATTCGGACCCAGGATTTGTGGCCAGTCCCCAGCATCAAGTTTTTTGAATTCGAATAAGTCATGTGCCAATACGACAAACAAGCACGCCATCAGACGGAATCGATTGAGCATGAGTTCCTTCCCATTCGAAATGGTCTATTGAGCTTTGGGAAATCCAGCGTTGAGCAGTTCCTGAATTCCAGGCTTCAATGGCCTGACGTCATAGCCTTGCTTTGAAAGCTCTTCCGCAGCCGCTAATGCCCGACGACCCGCTCGACAGTGTGTATAGATCACCTTGTCCTGCGGCACGATCTTTAATAACGCGCTGGCATCCAACCCCTTTTGTATCGAACTGATCGGCAGAGAAATCGCCCCCGAGACGTGAGCTTCATTCCATTCACCTGGTTCCCGTACGTCGACCAGAACGGCACTCTTGTCATTGAGATTTTTCTTCACCGTTTCGAGGGAATCAGTGGTATGGTCCAGTGGAAGTTCCATAATTTGCAAATGACGGAAGTCGACACGGTCACCATGTCCCAGCAGCGCAATATATCCCCGTCGACGAGCCAGTCCAGGATGCAGTTGTCCGTCCAGTGTCCCTGATTTTGTCGCGTCATCGAGATTGGCATCAACGATTTTTGTTCCATTCAAAATGACTGAGATATTTCGTCCCTTGACCGTCACTTCCTGATGATTCCACTCGCCAACCGGGTTCAGCGAACCTCGTTTTGCTGCGATCAGCCCATAGGCTGAACCATGGTACTGGTACGGTTTCAACTCTTTGTACTTCTCGGCTGTGTCATCCAGAATCTGTAACTCGATCCCCTCAAGATGCAGACTCCCTTCTGCCAGTTTGGGACAGCGAATTCCGAGGCCATTGTTGGCACCTTCGGTCAGTTTGAATTCAAACGCCATCACGAAATCGGTGTACTGCTTTTCCGTCAGCAGATTCCCTTTGCCCCCCGCGATACAGGCCAAGTTTCCATTTTCGACTTTATAGCCGTCTAGAGATCCCATCCAACCCGCCAACGACTTGCCGTCGAACAACGACACGAATCCATCCTGTGGGACAAACGGTTTTTCCTGTGCCCAGATCGGTTGCTGGCAGAGACTGACAATTGCAAACAGTGCTAGGAACAATCGAATCATGGGAGCAATCCTCGGATGAGATCAGGGAACACTCGCGGAATTGTAGTGAGTCAGTCGCGTTGCTGCACCTTTTGGCACAATCGCGAAAGACGAATTCGCGAGCAAACTTTTTTCGGTGTGCGGGCGAGGCTCTGCTCAGGTAGCACGGCAGGTACACACACTGAGTTCGCTAACAGGCTTCGACCTGCTCGAAGTTAAAAGCCGCCAACTCGATGATTTCGTGATCGGGCCGTCTCACCAGAAGTTGAATCCTCGCTGACAACTTTGGTTGAAAAACAACCTGGTTTGCTGAGCAACAGAAACGCCGAGAGCAAGGTCAGTGGAAAAACGATGGACCAGTAAGGGATGAACCAGATTTCAACCCTCTCACCGTGCCAACTTCGGTGTTTTCCTGACCCAAAATGAAATCCAGCCCAATCAAATCGATTCTTGACATGGAATTCGTGCCAAAGATCGTATGGCTTCTTGATGCCTCGATTCGTAAGAGGATTTCGATCCTTCGATGCCGATCTGATGCCCCAGGAAACGAACGGTCCCACCCGGTGCGGAGTCCACCTGAGTATGTTGATTCTGCCGTTAGCGGAATTCACGAGGAAATTTGCTCGGACTCTACGGCTGTTTAACCTGATCCAGTCTTCGCTCACTTCGCTACGCAGCCACCCGACCATCCACAAGCACGCAAGAATCAATGTCACCACTCCGAACCTTCGTTTCCATCTCCGGAAAAAGGTACCCATTCCATAAGCCTTGCTTGTTGATGGTCCCGGAAAAAACGACCAATTAACTCCTTAACTCCAGGCGCGCTGGAAGAATTCGACGAAATTGCGCCACATGATCCCTTCCACGTCAACTGCCGAATAGCCCCGCTTGGAAAGGAGTTCTCCCACTCGGCCAAGGTCGGCGATCGTGTCGAGATCCGATGGCGATTGTTCTTTTCCGAAACCGCCGTCGAGATCGGTCCCCAGTCCGCAATGCTTGGCATTACCTGCCAACTGACAGATGTGATCAATATGGTCGATAATGTGGTCCAGCTTTACTGTTGACGGATCAGAAACACCGATCTTCCAGCCTGGCCTGATCATCCAGTTGTCAAACGCCGCTCCAATCACCGAACCACGACGAATCAGCTCTTTAATCTGGTCATCGTTCAATTGCCGATCCGCCGGCACAAGTGTGCGACAATTATGGTGACTGGCGATGCAGGGGCCCTGATAAATTTCCATCGCGTCCCAGAACGACTGATCGGCGAGATGCGTCACATCCAGAAGCATGCCGACCTTGTCCATCTCTTTCAGTAACCGTTTGCCGTCTTCGTTGAAGCCCCCCTCGCTCCCCGTCCCAAAGCAGTAGGGGCTGGGGCCGTAATGAGCAGGCCCTAATAGACGCAACCCGGCGGCATACCAGTCACTGATCTGTTCGGGATAAAGGATCGGCGGGCTACCTTCCATGCTGAGAATATAGCCCAATGGAGGTTTGCCGAACTCCGGAATGCCAGGTGGAAGCGCTTTCCATTCGGCGACATGTTTGTCGAGAGCCACCTTGTCAGGAATTTCGCGTAGAACACCTTTGGCCACCATCGCACGATAATAGGCCAACTGACCTTGAGACATCGCATAAGCGGTCTCACGCGATTGTGGAAATGTCAGCGGTTTATCTTTTCGGTGATATCGTGGCAAAAGTGTCACGATCATCAGCCCGACACGTCCACGCCGCAATTCGTCCCACGAGACGGTGCAGGGGCCGGGGATGATTTTGTCAAAATGTTGCTCGAATTCACGAATTTTCGAGACGGGCAACATCAAGTCGCGATTCCACTCCAGGGCATTCCACGCCATGTCGAGATGGGCATCAAAGATGAACATCGAGAGGTTCTTTCTGTTAATTCTGAGGTTGCGAGTCCCGGTATCGAGCCAGTTATGTCGACCCCGACGTGGAAAAGGTAGAGATTAAACCGAAGAGCCACAATGAATACCTTCCTTGACGCTCTTTCCGGGTCGACCTACACTCGCTTTCTTGCGTCCAGGATGGCTTGTCTTTCGAATGAAGTCTCAGCATGAAAAGTGAAGAGCGACATCAACTTCTGACCAACGATCTCGGTGTTGAGATAGAAAGAACCGTTGGGTTTTTCGAACGTCACCTCGGTCTATTAATCGGCCTGATCAGTGCAGCATTGCTTTTGATCGGAGCGATTCTCTGGTTCAATCGAACCGTTGAATCCGAGAGTTCCGGCGGATGGACTCTGCTCAATTCTGCCCAGAATCTGGAAGAAATGGGATCGGTCGTTGATAAATTTAAAGGGAAACCGCCAGCCCAGTGGGCTGAGCTGATTGTCGCCGAGACAAAACTGAAAGACGCAATGCCGCTGATGTTTACCAATCGCGAACTTGCGCGAACGGATATCAAGGCTGCTCGCCAAACCTTTGAATCGTTATTGCAGGAAAAAACGGATGAGATGATCCGGGAACGGTCGCTCTGGGGCTTGGCTCTTTGCCTCGAAACGACCAGCGATGGCAACACTTCGAAGGTCATTGATGCGTATAGTCAACTGTTGAAGGAGTTTCCGGAGACGATTTTCAAAGTCGTAGCAGAAGAGAGAATTGCTCGCTTAAAGAAGGATGGATCGAAAGAGTTCTACGCCTGGTTCAGCAAAGAAAACCCAAAGCCGCCGGAAGCTCGGCCTCGTGACTTCAAAAACGATGAGGCTGACCTGCCAGCACCGTCGCAACCAAAAGAAGACCCGGATGATTTTATCATCGAAAAGTCACCAGGCACCTCCAACAAGAAGCTAGTCACCCCAGCCGAATCAACCGACAAACCGGAAACCCCTGCTGAAACTCCTGAAAAGCCGAGTGAACCAGCGAAGCCTGACGAGGGACAAAAGGCTTCTGACAAAGAGGCGACTGAGGGCAGCGAAAAGCCATCCGAGAAAAACTAGCATTTTTTCAGGGTGAGACTTCGTAATGCCACTGGCGGGGCGAAGACACAGGCCTGCGTGTTGCACTCGCACCTGATTGCTAAAACGAAAGATCCCACAGCTCAAGCCTGCTGCTGAAGAATCTCTCGGACGACACGACGTGTTTCGAATGTTTTTTGAATTTCCGTGAACGCCGGCGGCGACTTCTTTCACTATCCCAAAGTGGTGGTTGATATCGATTGTTTGTGTCTGGCTGGTCGAGTCATACAATTTCGGAAGTTCGAAAACGATGTCGATTCGAAAGTGTTCCGATGGCCGATCCCACAGTCACTCAAATTCTCACTGAACTGCAACAGGGGAATGCGAGCGCATCAGAGCGGCTGCTGCCGTTGGTCTATGAAGAACTGCGACGGCTGGCACGGAAGAAAATGGCGCAGGAAGTGTCCAATCACACGCTGCAGCCCACTGCTCTGGTACATGAAGCCTATTTGCGCCTCGTAGGCAACGATCAGTCGCAGTCGTGGGACGGTCGCGGGCATTTCTATGCCGCTGCCGCCGAAGCGATCCGGCGGATTTTAATTGAGTCTGCGCGGCGCAAATCGAGTTCCAAATACGGTGGCGGACGGCAACGCCAGCCGCTGATGGATGAAGTCGCCGAAGAGCTACCGACGTCACCTGATTCGCTGCTGTCGCTCGACGATGCACTCAAAAAGTTCGAACAGGAAGACCCCGACGCGTTCCGGCTGGTAATGCTGCGTTATTTTGGCGGACTGACAATCGAAGAGGCTGCCGCGGCGATGGGGGTTTCCGTCCGAACAGCCAAACGCAACTGGAGCTTCGCCCGGGCCTGGTTACAGCGGGAAATTGGTGAAGATTCTTAGTTTTCTACGGATTTCCCGTCACCAAATGGAATCCTTTCTCGCATATTCATATGGCGAACGCGTTATTATCTTTCTGGATCGCTGTCAGAAGGACTCACAGTGAGTACGGCTCGGGAAAAACAGATCTTTATGTCGGTCCTCGACCTGGCGTCGCAAGCCGAGCGAGAGGCCTATCTGGCCGGTGCGTGTCATGACGATGCCGCATTGCGGCAATCCGTCGAACAATTGCTTGCGGCACATGACAAAGCAAACCATGTTCTGGATTTGCCCATTCCGCCAACTCCGGAACTCCGCGAGCATTTCGAAGACATCGTCACCGTCCTGAATGCCAACACAGAGGATGACGAGGACGATCGCGCGGGCGAGTTGGTGGGGAATTTTCGCCTGATGGAAAAAATCGGCGAGGGAACATTTGGGGAAATTTATGTTGCGCAGCAGGAACAACCGTTCCGTCGCCGGGTTGCCATCAAGCTGCTGAAGCTGGGGATGAACTCGAAGGAAGTACTGGCCCGGTTCGAAGCTGAGCGACAGGCTTTGGCCATGATGACCCATCCCAACATCGCACAAGTATTTGATGCCGGACAAACAGCCAGCGGGCAATCCTATTTTGCCATGGAACTCGTGCGGGGACTGCCCATCACCGAATTTTGTGATGGACAACAACTGGATATTACTCAGCGAATTGAATTGTTTATCGATGTCTGCCATGCCGTTCAACACGCTCATCTGAAAGGTGTGATTCACCGAGACCTGAAGCCGTCTAACGTGCTGGTGACAGTTAACGACGGCAAACCGGTGGCGAAAGTCATTGATTTCGGCGTTGCCAAAGCCATCGGCGAACCGCTGACCAATCAGACGATCTACACGCGATTCATGCAGATGATCGGGACGCCGATGTACATGAGCCCGGAACAGGCCGAAATGAATTCGCTGGATGTTGACACCCGCTGCGATGTGTTTTCGTTAGGGATGATGTTGTATGAACTTCTCACAGGGGCAACCCCCTACGATAAACAGCGGTTGGGGTCAGTCCCCTTCGACGAATTGCGGCGGATCATTCGGGAAGAAGAGTTACCTCGCCCCATTTATCGTCTCAGTACTCTGGGAAAAGGGGAATTGACAGCACAATCACGGCGAAAAAACAGCTTGAAACAACTGATTGTCGCGCTGCGTGGTGACCTGGAATGGATCGTGATGAAAGCGGTGGAAAAGAACCGCTCGAGACGTTACGAAACAGCCAATGCGCTGGCCCAGGACCTGCGACGTTATCTCGATCATGAACCGGTTGAAGCGAGGCCGCCATCATCCTGGTATCGGTTCAGCAAATTTGCGCGGCGGCATCAGGTCTTCATCGTGGCCACCTCGATGGTGTTGTTCGCGATGACTCTAGGGACCGGCGTCAGTTTGTGGCAGATGGCACGTGCCGTGGCCGAACGCGATGCCAAAGAACTGGCACGCGAAGATGCAGACCGAGCGCGCCGTGATGTCGAAGAGTTTTCTCGGCGGCTTGGGCAGGCGAATGTCCTGTTAACAAGCGGCCGGGCGCACGCGGATGCCGGACGGTGGCGCGAAGCGGCTCTGGATTATTCCAAAGCGATCCAGACACAGCCGCGCGACTTCCACGTCTGGATCGAACGGGGGGCGTTCTACACACGACTCGGTCTATGGAAGGCGGCCGCCGATGATTACATCCAGGCCTTGAAGCTTGAACCCTCCGTCTCCGGGGCGGAATGGTGGGGCGTTCCGCAATTAATGCTGCTTTCTGGAAATGACGCCGCCTACGCCGACGTTTGCCAGAAGATGTGGAACGAGGCGGCCGGTAATACGGATGCCTCGTTCGGTTGGATCATTCGAAGCTGCTTGATGACAGCGAAGCCTCCGGTCGATGCCGACAAGCTTGTCGCGACGGCCGAGCAATTCCAGCAACAATCTCGCGAGACACCCAATGGAAGCCAGGGCAATGCATTCGGTCCAGACCCGTCTCGCAGACACACCGGCCGCTACGAGCCAATTGAAGGAGGTTTCGAGCCACGAAAACGGGGGTTACCCCCGAACGGTCCGCACCAGTTTGGAAATCCGCACCCTCGCCGACGCTTTGGCGCATTGCCTGAGGGTGTCGTACTTTACCTGCTAGGACTAGCGCACTATCGGGCCGGGCACTTCGACCAGGCGATCGATCAGTTACGAGCCTCGATGACCGATGATCCGCACTGGCAACATAAATCGATCAGTTATCCCCCATTGGCGATGGCCTGTTTTCGAGCCGGAAAAATCGACGAAGCAAAAGATGCGTTGAACGCTGCCAATCAAGCGCTCGATGAATGGACCAACAGCCTGCTGCAGGCCGAGTTGGGAACGACGCCAATCCCCTGGTTTGACTACGTCGAATGCATCCTGCTTCACCGCGAGGCGACGTTGCTGCTGACCGGAACCCCTCCGGTGATTAATGCCCGCTGGATCAAGCTTCAGGAACGTGCACAGGAATCGCTGCAGTGACAGATTTGCTGAATGTCCGTTCGTATTGTTCTTACCGCCAAAAGAGTTGCATCGGTAAAAAAACCTTCGTCGTGGTTGCGACGTCGGAAAAAATAAAAAAGATTGGCACTCTATTGAATCCAATTTCGCATTTTAGTGTGAACGAGCTGTTTTTTACTTGATGCCTGTTAATGGAAGTAATCATGAGCGATTCTTCGGTTTTCTCACGACGGCGGTTTGTCCACAGTACGATTGCGTTAGGATCGGCATTTTTTCTGAATCGGGGAGCGTTTGCCGAAGAACTGACCAGAACTCCGACGGCGTCCGAGGGTCCGTTCTTTCCCAACAAACTGCCATTGGATACCGACAATGATTTGCTGGTCATCAATGACGCCATCACTCCTGCTGTCGGCACGATTACTCATCTGGGGGGCCGGATCCTGGATGCCAGCGGCAATCCCCTGCGGAACGCCATGATCGAAATCTGGCAGTGCGACAAAGACGGGACTTATCTGAAACAGCACACGCAAAGCCAGGCCGCGTTCGACACGAATTTCCAGGGCTACGGTCGATTTCTGACCGGTTCGAATGGTGAATACTATTTCCGGACAATCAAACCGGTCCCGTACAAAGGGCGTCCGGCAGCTCATATTCATGCGAGAATCTGGAAAGGGGATCGCAAGCTGTTAACGACGGAAAGCTTTGTCAAAGGCTTCGAAGGAAACCAGCGGGATCGCCAATACAGTCAGATTCGCGACCGCGATCCTAAAGGACATGAATCACTCTGCCTCGACTTTGCACCGCTGCCAAATTCGAAAATCGGCGAAGTCACAGCGAAATGGGACATCGTGCTCGGCCTCACGCCTGAAGCATGAGAAAGACGAACTTCTGGAACAACGTCGTCGGTTCGAGCCCAGCCAACGGCGTTCATAACCGGAATGTCCTTACTGGGAAAGATTCGTAAGTTGATCCGATTGGTGAATCCGTAAACTTGTCTTAGAAAAAGGGCGACCGCTGAATGAATGACATGAAACTTGCGGTTTTTCTTTTCGTGACGTGGTGCTTGGTCTTGCCGGTACACGGCGGCGAACCGCATGTGATGAACCACGAAAATGTTCTTGGAACGTCACTCGAAATCCGGGTCTGGTCTGAGTCTGCGAAAGTCGCCGCCAGGGCGGAAGAGGCCGTACTGGCTGAGATCGACCGGATGGCACGAATTGTCAGTACCTACGATTCCACCAGCGAATTCAGTCGCTGGCAATCGGCTGGACGCTTTCAAGAATTGTCGCCAGAACTCACCCATCTATTGCGATCATGCGATCAGTGGCGCGAGCGGACCGACGGAGCGTTCCATCCGGGTGTCGAGCGTGTCTCGAGGATCTGGCGCGTTGCAGAAATGGCGAAAAGTTTGCCCGACCAATTGGAATTGGAAACGGCCGTACGAAGGCTGCGAGAAGTTCCCTGGAGATGGAACGGGGCCAAAGTGGAACCGCAGCCTGATTATCCGGTGACATTCAATGCGATTGCCAAGGGGGCGATCGTTGACGCCGCAAGCCTGATGGCAATGAAAGTGCCTGGCGTTGATGCCGTTTCCGTGGCCGTCGGTGGTGACCTTCGATGCCTCGGTAACCGATCGCATTTGATATCGATTCCCTCCCCGCGTCCTGAGCTGACGAGAGGAGCCATCATTGAACAGTTCGAGATCAACAACCAGGCGGTCGCGACGAGCAGCGGAGCCTACCGGGGATTTACGATCGACGGAAAGCGGTATTCTCATCTGATCGATCCACGTAACGGACGACCTGTCGATCACATGCTGAGCGCCACCGTAGTTGCACCCACGACGGAACAGGCAGACGTCCTGGCGACCGCCTGTTCCGTTCTGTCCGTCCAGCAAAGCCTGGATTTGGTTGCCTCGTTGGACCATGTCGAATGTGTATTGGTCGATCGAGAAGGTAAGCGTCATTTCAGTCCAGGCTGGACTGGTTTGTCGCAATCCGAGCCAACGTCTCTGCTTTGTGGCGATGACGAAAAGGCCGAGCCGTGGAACGGCGGATTCGAGCTGAAGTTCGACCTCGAAATCAATCAGCCGGACGGAGGACGACGTTACAAACGACCCTATGTCGCGGTATGGGTTGAAGATCGTGATGGGTACCCCGTCAAAACGTTGATTTTGTGGGTCCAGTCGACAGGTAAAGGTCCTCGCTGGATTCCCGATTTAAAACGCTGGTATCGCAGTGACCGCGTTCGCAAGCTGGCCGAAGAAACCGATCTCGTCGAACTTGTGTCGGAAGCAACCCGCAAACCCGGAAAATATTCGACGGTCTGGAAAGGGCAGGACAATACTGGAAAACTTGTGGCCCCCGGGGAGTATACAGTGTATGTCGAGTCGGCGAGAGAACATGGAACCTATCAGTTATCGCGGAAAAAGGTCACGATTGGCAAAGAGCCATTCACCGAAGAGTTTGAAAGCAACGTTGAAATAAAGGCGGCCAAGTTTGAATACCGTCTCTCCCCTCCCGCCGCAAAAAACTGAGCGGGAGTTTCGTTCGAGCCCGGCACCGCGATCGACGCGCCGATTCTGGCAACAAGTGGCTGTCGTGAGTCGCTGGTTGCATATTTACCTGTCCATGCTGGGGTTCGGCACGATCGTGTTCTTCAGTGTCACGGGAATTACGCTGAACCACCCCGACTGGTTTGGGTTGTCGACGGACCGACATCACGATTTCGAAGGAACCGTTAAATCGAGCTGGCTGGCCTTAGAGTCGGCGGACCCGGACCGGGATGTCGATCGGCTGTCGATTGCCGAATTCCTGCGTCATGAACATCGCCTGAAAGGAACGGTGACAGATGTTCGTGTTGATCAGGATGAATGTTCTTTGACCTGGAAGGGACCGGGATATGCGGCCGACGCGATCATCGACCGTGAAACGGGCGAGTACCGATTGAGCGTGGTCGAACATGGGATCGTGCCACTGATCAACGACTTACACAAGGGTCGCGATACAGGGCCGCTCTGGTCACTTGTCATCGATGTGTCTGCCGCACTGATGACAATTTCAGCCATTACGGGATTTGTGCTGTTGCTCTATATCCGTCGGAAGTTGATTCCGGGTCTGGTTTCAGCCATCGTTGGAATCGTCGTACTCTTCGTGATTTATCTCTACGGAATCCCCTGAACATTCGATCGACGCAGAGTGTGCGGCATTCAACTTCGCTCTCGGATGAAATGTTTGCCGGAAAACATTACACTATGGGATTGGACGAGCAAGGATCATCGGCCACTGGCCGCTCGCGATGAATCTCACAAGGAAGCCCGGACACCGAACGAGTGCCGGGCTTCTTGCACGTTGACTTGGCCTGCAAGGTTCATTTCTACGTGAACCGCTTATTTGAAATTCGAAGATTATGACTGACACAGAATACGAACCCGATTCGCAAGAACTCGAAAACACGGAAGACGTCGCGGCCGAAGTTCCCGGCGAACCGATCAAGCTGATCATCGAGGCTCGCGCTCATGGCTGGCGAGTTGACCATTATCTGGTTCGTTTGTACCCCAACTTCAGCCGAGCCGCATTCCAACGGGTTCTGGAAGACGACGGAGTCCTGATCAATGGACTGCCGGTGAAAATGTCTCGACGCCTGCGCGTCAACGACTGCATCGAGTTTCGCCTGCCAGAAACCCCCGATCGAACGCTCCCCGCAGAAGATATTCCGCTCAATATCCTTTACGACGATGATTCACTAATCGTCATCAACAAAGCGGCCAACATGATCGTCCATCCGGGACGTGGAAACTATCTCGGAACGCTCGCCGGTGCCTTGCAGTTTCATTTCGATAAACTGAGCGATGTCGCCGGAAAACTTCGAGCAGGGATCGTCCACCGACTGGACCGCGATACAAGCGGAGTCCTGGTCGTCGCCAAGGATAATCAGGTTCACCATCATCTCAGCCGTCAATTCGAAGAACGGACCGTCGAGAAGGAATACCGCGCCATCACCTGGGGCGAGATTTCCTTTGACCGAGACTATATCGAGACGCACGTTCGGGTCAGCAACCGCAACCGCGAACGGATGATGGTCTGCCCCGAAGGTGGTAATTCGAGGCACGCAGCCACATTTTACGAAGTTCTCGAACGATTCCGGGGCTTTTCGTTCGTGCGGCTTTGTCCGCAAACGGGAAGAACTCATCAGTTGCGAGTCCACATGCATCATCTGGGCCACCCGATCGTGGCTGACCGGCTGTACGAGGGACACGCCACGCTGAAACGTTCGGATCTGCTGGACGACGTCCCCGAAGACCAGGACGAAGTCCTGATCAGCCGCCAGGCGCTGCACGCCTTGAAACTCGGCTTCGACCATCCCGTCACAGGCAAGCGATTAGAATTCGAAGCCCCATTGCCTGAGGATTTCACAACGGCACTGAACGCTATTCGCGAGCACCGCTCAAAGCCCGTTAGAAAAGAACCGGTTCGTCGGTAAGCCAAGCTGGTCCGACGCTGGCAGCGTCGCCCACGTGGCTAGCGTCGGAACCGAATTGCAAAACGGTCTGAGTTTCTGAAGCAGGATGCGGGTCTGGACCCGCATCCGTTCGCGCAGTCCCTGCTAAACTCGGCCGCGCCGTAAAACACGCAGGCCTGTCCCCCCATAAGCAGGCGCCTCACCCCTTGGGAGGAAAGCGTCGAAAGGACTTTGATGATCGGGTTCGGGATCAAGTGAGCCCTTTACGTTCAGAAAGAATTGCCACAATTTCATGGATTCGTGCCATCGTTGCAACGGCGTCAAACGATACCATTCCTTCCACGAATCTTCGTCATCCTCAGCCTCGCGGATTCGATCGAGTCGCAAATCATCAATCGTGTCCATACATCGCTCCCGGGAGGAATTGCAGTTCCGGCATTATAACCGTATTGGCATCACACATGGAGGGTTTGAAATCGTCATTTGCGAGACCTCCGCCTTGTCGTCGTATGACTCATCCCAATCGAGTTTTCCCATCAGCTCGAGGACCCGCCGCTGTTCTTGTCGAGCAACGAACTCCAGAATTGCCAGTGTCACAGCCGCGTTCTACGTGCGCTCGCCGCTCACCTCAAGTACTTTATCGAGAAAGTCTGGATCGATCGCAATAATCGTTCTGGCTTCCTTATCCGCAAATGTGCTGCCTCTGCATCTACGTGGCCCGAGCGAGAATGGAAAATATAAGCCTTGGGGTAAAGCCGCTTCGTTTTCTGGCAAGAAACGTTCTGGAATGCAGCTATTCGGATTCTCCCGAACTGATTTCACCACGGAACACAGAGGCGACGAAGTAGTATAAAAATGCGTTTCGACACAAGATTTTTACCGATCGAGTGCTAAACCATCATCACAAATAACACCCTGAAACGTTAGCCCGACGCGCAAGCGAGGGATCTTCTCTTGGTTTTA
>CAIVEI010000012.1 GCA_903904835.1 uncultured Schlesneria sp.
ATCAGGGAAATGACTTCTTGGCTCGCTGCATCGTCGCCGCTTGCCGATGTTTACCATGCCCGACCCCCTGGTTTGCCCGATGATTCAAGCTCTGATATTCGATTGCGATGGCACGCTGACCGACTCGATGCCTCTTCATTTCCTCGCGTGGAACCAAACCATGCGGCGGTTTGGGATCGACTTCTCCGAAGACCGTTTCTATGCGCTGGGGGGCATCCCCAGTGACAAGATCATCCAGATGCTGGCAGACGAGGTGAATATGTCCCTCGACGTCGCCGCCGTCACTCAGGAAAAGGAACAAGCGTTCCTCGACAGCATGCACTTGCTCGTCGAAATCGAGGCGATTACCTCGATCGTCCGTGAAAACAAAGGGAAATTCCCGATGGCGGTGGCCAGTGGCGGCTTTCGCGACATCGTCGTGAAACAGGTGGCGCACATCGGCCTGGAGGGTTGGTTCGATACAATCGTCACTGCCGAGGACACCACCCGACACAAACCGGAACCAGACGTCTTCCTGGAAGCGGCCCGCAGGCTTGGCACGGCGCCAGCCCACTGTCGCGTCTACGAGGATTCAGACCTGGGGATCGAAGCCGCCCGACGGGCCGGTATGCAATGGGTCGATGTCCGAACGCTCCATCGACCGCGAAGAATTACTGCGTAGACGTTTCCATTCGAAACGGGGGACAGGCACCGCAGACGGAGCCTGTCCCCCGTATTCGTCTTCGCAGTTATAGCGATCAGGACACACAGTAAAGTAGAATGTCCAAGTTGTTTCCGCAGTCGAAATTCTTATCCCACGTCCAGGATCGAATGAATCAACGTCTTATGCGATATTTATTCCCGCGCTATCTCGACACACACTGTGTGGCATTCGTTTTCTGGATTATGCTGATCTTTCTGAATTCGGACGCCAGTTGCGCGCCGCCGAATGTGGTCGTATTTCTGGCGGATGACGCTGGTTGGGGAGATTATCGTCATTCCGGTAATCAGCAAGTCTCAACTCCCCATATCGATTCGATCGCTCAGCGTGGTGTATCGCTCGATCGTTTTTACGTCTGCCCCGTTTGTGCGCCGACACGAGCCGAATTCCTGACGGGGCGTTACCATCCACGCGGCGGAGTGTGTGGTGTCTCCACCGGTCAAGAACGACTTGATCCTCGTGAAAAGACGGTCGCTGACGCCTTCAAAGCAGCCGGATATGCAACCGGTGCTTTTGGCAAGTGGCACAATGGCACGCAATGGCCGTATCACGCGATGGCCCGTGGTTTCGACGAGTACTTTGGACATTCGTCGGGACATTGGGGCGAATACTTCGATCCACCGCTGGAAGAAAACGGGCGAATGATTCGCACGCACGGTTATATTGCCGATATTTGCACGGATCGGGCTCTTGGCTTTATCGACAAAAACAAGGACCGGCCCTTTTTCTGTTTCGTGCCATTTACGACTCCACACTCGCCGTGGTCCGCTCCCGAAAAGGAATGGCAACGGTTTAAAGACAAGCCGATCACCCAGCGCGCGACCGACCCCGAAAAAGAGGACATCAACGAAACGCGGTGCGTCCTGGCAATGATCGAGAACCAGGACGCGAACGTCGGACGGGTGCTCGCGAAGCTTGACGAGCTGCGATTACGCGAAAATACAATCGTCTTCTATTTTTCGGATAACGGTCCTAACACCTCGCGCTGGACGGGGGGAATGAAGGGTAAGAAAGCTGGCACCGACGAAGGGTCCGTACGTAGCGTCGGCTACCTGAGCTGGCCTGAGAAACTACCCGCCGGAAAAACCGTCACCCAAATCAGCGGTGCCATCGATCTGCTGCCGACATTATTATCGCTTGCCGGAATTCCCCGCGTTGGGGACAAGCCACTGGATGGCCGCGATCTGAGTCCACTGTTGTTCGACCGATCGGCGGACTGGCCCGACCGGCCAATCTTTACAACCTGGGCTGGTCGCGTGAGCGTCCGGACGCAACAGCATCGACTTGACGAACAAGGGAGGCTGTTCGATATGGTCGCCGATCCCGGACAAACCGTACCAATCAATGATCGCCAACCCGAAGTTGCCGCCCGTTTGACCGCAGCCGTTAACGCCTGGCGCAATGAGGTATTGCCCGCACCGGACCCAAGTGTGCTCGCCCCCAAAGGCAAAAACGGGTCCCGTGCGGCGGTTGCCAATGCCGTGGACCCACGTCCCTTTACGGTGGGGTATCGCGAGTTTCCGATAACAATGCTCGAAGCCCGCGATGGCGAACCCAATGGCGATGTTCGGCGCAGCTCCAACGCACCGAATTGTTCATTCTTCGTAAACTGGACGAAAAAGGAAGATCGTATTGTCTGGCTGATCGACGTACACACCGCAGGTCGTTACGAAGTTTCGATCGACTACACCTGCCCTGAAGCCGATGTCGGCTCAGAGGTCGCACTGAGCTTCCGTAATAGTCGCCTGACGGGGCGAGTCGCTCCCGGTTGGGATCCGCCGCTGAATACGAATCAAGACACACTTCCTCGGCCCCATGGCGAATCTCAGTTGAAAGAATTTCGCCCGTTGAAGCTCGGCGAGATACAACTCGAACAAGGGGTCGCCCCTTTGATGCTGCAAGCTCTTGAAATCCCGGGGAAATCGGTGATGGATGTACGACGCTTGACGCTCACATTGCTACCTTAGCGAAAAAGTGGTCTGGCTCCAGTTGAGATGATCGGTCGAAGTATCGAGCGGTTCAGCGAATTGAAAATCTCGAATGGGGTAAACTCGGGGAGAGCACAGCATTCAGTTCAAAAGCGATGGAAGAGTCCAAGACTGTCGTCACTGCGGTTCGCCCTGCATCTCAAGCCGCGTTTTCCAAAGCCGAAGGAATTGACCAGTTGGTTCGGGGGAATTTTGGAAACGCTCAAATGGTGTTCGAATCTCTATTAAACGAGGAACGGACCAGAAGCGATGCGTCCGCCCAAGACGTCGGCGAAGCGTTGTCATTACTGGCGACAACGTATTTGAAAAGGGGGCAGCCAGATGTTGCCGAACGGTTGAACCGCGATGCTCTAGAAATTGCACGGCAGTTAGAACGTCCAGATGACCTCGCGATTGCCAAACTTCTGTCCGCTCTAGCAAATTGTCGTTTCCAACTCGGAGATGTTGTATCCTCGGAGAAATATAACCGAGAAGCGTTGACACTTGTTGGGGATTCATCAGATGACGCGACAAATGCTGCGAGGGGCGCCTTACTTCTTGCGCTCGCGAGAAAAAGCATTTCTCTTGGCGATAACACTCGAGCCGAGTCTTTGCTGCGGGACCATCTGCGGATTTCGCAAGAAAATGGCAGGCACGTCGGGCTGACGAATCTAGGACGACTTTACCTTGATAGCGGACGGCTTGAGGAAGCGCAAAAATGCTTTACCGTCGCAAGACAACGTGCTGAAGAGACTTGGGGGGGTGAATCTCCCTTTTTGATTCCATTCCTCAGAGGACTTGCTGCCTGTCGTTTGAAGATGCGCGATTTGAAGTCCGCAGAAGACACGTTGCACATTCTGTTAATTCCGACCCTTTCGTTCGTGCAATCTGACGCCGTTTTTGGTTCGGACTTACGATGTTTATCCTACTTTTTGGGGGCAGCGACGATCCAGTCTCGGGTCATCAGGATTCCTTCTTCGCTGCCGAGGTCCAGGCCGCGAGAACCGTCTCGGGCGAAACCGAGCGACATTAATAACGAATCGAACCGGCGTGTCGGGGCATCGTCGCCGCGAGAACGCTCCAGCGATCGACTGGCTCGGTCGCCGTCCGCTTCCGCGAGAAAGGCAAAGCTTGTTGGAATGCGGGTGCGGGCGTTGGCTTTTACCGCAATCAGCAAAATCTGCTCGCGACCCGTCGTGTCGGCGGTAACGCGACTGGCGGCTGATTTAAAGTCTTTTCCAGCAGGAATCCGATTGTCGGCCGCGAATGTGCGGGGAAACAACGCGTGAATTTGCAACTCGCTATCGATGAACAGCAGCGTCACATCCGTAGGATCTTTACTTCCGTTATGAACTCGAAAACTCAACCGATCCCCTTCCTGTAATGGCTTGAGGTGGCTTCGATCGAGGGTTTCGGGCGTGGCATTGGGGGTATCGCGCGGTGTTCGCAACACTTCCAGGGTGATTTCGGATGCGAGAGACGAATTGTCGGACCAGGACATCTGCTGTGCCAATTGCAACAGGCTTTGCGTCCGCGAGGCGCGGGTCAACTGCGTGGCGAACTCATCTTCGATTCGACTGAGTTTCAGCCCCGTTCCCCCCTCTCTTTGATCGTTGCCGCGTGCGACGACTAAGGCTTCCGCACGAGGCTGCAGGAACCAATGGTTCGAGTCGAGCGGTGAGATGATCCATTGGGCGTCAGAGCACTCGACACTTCGTAACGTTGACGCGGGACTTCGCGTCAGGGCATCTAATCGATTCTGAATGGTTCTGGCTTCGTCGGCCGGTAACAGAGGGTCGATGCCGATTTTCAGGCGAACTTGATCGAGATTCAGCAAGACGGGAACACAGATATCTCCCGATCGTAAATCTTCGAAGCGTACTGTCTTGCCCTCGGAATCCGGCGCGGGTTCGACCTGCGACGACGCGATACCGGCCTGGACCACTTCGATCACCGCCCGTTGCTTTTTTTGTCCGCTGTCAGACGGATCGAAGACCGCCAACCGAGATCCTGCCGTCAGACCGTGCAGACTTCCGCCGTCGATCTTCCATTTCCTGTCGACACGTTCCAGAAGGTAACTGCGCTGGTGATCGCGACGTTCATCGAATAATAATCGATTAGCGATCGTCCCTTCAATTCCTGGCGTCGCCAGTCGCCAGCCTTCTGCAATCAGGTTTCCGCGAACCTGCTGGATCAACTGGGCGTAGCTGGGTGTCCGGCTTGCTTGTTCGATCGCGGAACACAATTGATGGGTGAAGACCCCTCGACGAACCGGTTTCGCCGATTTGTCCCCTTTCAATGTCGACGTTTCAGGAACGTCGCGTTCCCATGCTTGCTCATAAGACTGTGCCGCGTAGAGCGCCACCCAGTTACCGGTCGCCAGGCGATCCATCGGCGATTCAGTGGGTGACAGGACTCCACTGGGTGTTGCCCCGCGTGCTGATGAAGTCAAGCCCGTTGATTCAGGGACCTTGAGATCTCTTGGAACGATCTCGCGCGGTGTGTCGCTTCCCAGATCGCCGCGTGCCGATGATCCTGAGTGACATGCATCGACGATCAAAACGACCGAGACGTCTTTCGCGAGTAAGCGATTGATCCAGGCTCGAATCTCGTCATCAATGATGGCGTTTTCGACTCCTTTAGTTTCGGACGTCCAGACGCCGATATCCGCCGGAAGAAAAAGCTCATCCATCCCGTCAGGCTCGGGATCATCGTCGGAAGGATTCAGGTCTGGCTGCTGTGAGCCATGTCCCGCAAGGTAGATCAACGCATAGTCGTGCGGATTGCTTTCGGCGATTAGTCTTTCGATGGCAACAACGATGTTCTTCCGTGTTGGTCGGCGTGCGTCGCCAAGTCCTTCAACCAGACGAACGAGGTTTGCTTCATCAAACTGATAATGTCGCTTGAGCGTCTCGGCCAAAAGACCAACATCGTTGGCCGCCCCCTTCAAGCTTCTTGTCAGATTCTTGTCGTAAGTGGTGCAGCCGACGAGAACGGCTCGCTTGATTCCAGGGACGGTTTTTGTTTCCGAAGGCTCTTGAGCCGATGCTGCGGTAAAACAAGCCAGCACGCAAACGCACGTGGCGTATCTGAGGGCGATGTGGGTCATGCGAATCTTCCTAAGGAGTCGGAGCCTCAGCGACAGAGATGTTAGTTCAGTGGCTGGAAGCCCCTGCTACGGGGTGCCCTTCGGCATCTCTTCTTACAAAAACGATCTTACAAAAACTGACCATCACTTCATCTTATCGATGCGGATACGCGACCGCTTGGAAGCGGTAGGATTGATCCTTCAAGATGCGTCTCAGTTCGTCGATTTGAAAACGAAGGTCGTGTGTCTCGTGGTGTTGCACTTCGTTCACTTCCAGGCCTTTATCGGTGACGGTCTGACCTTGATGGGCGATCTTGATGCCGTTCGGAGAGACCCACCAGGTTTCGTCCGTGGTCGGGGTTTTTGGAAGTAACCATTTCTGCTTCATCAATACCTCCGGGGGATTCAAAATCGGTTTGGTCCCTTCGAGCGCGACCAACATCTCTGTTCCCGCGCTCCCCTTCACCTGCACCCATCCGTCAACATCTTCCGGGATTGTCAGAGAAGTGACCAGTTTGTCACCACTCGTCTTGAGGATTTCCACATTTCCGTGCTCGTCCACAAACAAGATTGCGGCAAACACCGGTTTGTGAAACTCCCCCCTCACTCGAATTTCATCCCCTGATGTCAGAGGAGCTGACTTTGCGATCGCCAGGACCGACGAATCGCCACGGCGAACGCTCACATCGATCTTGGGGAGCGGGCGTGTCCAGGGGATAAAGAAGTACGCTCCGAGCATTGCAAGAGCGATCACGGCCGCCGTTGTGAACATCCAATGGCGGGACTTACATGCACGGCGACCTTTAGGGCGTTTGGGTTTGATACCATTCGAACATGCCTCGACAATGCGGGTCGGTTCGGCAATCCCCTTTAAATGATATTCTTCATGATCGTGCCACGAAACGACGTCGCCGGTGAGCCAGCCGCGTGCGCTATCGTAAACGGAATGAGTGACCAGAATCTGCCCGGCATCGGCCAGCGATTCGACACGTGCGGCACGATTGACGTGTCGACCAAATACGTCGATATCCACGTCCTTCTGGACGAGCACCTGACCCATATGCATGCCGATGCGGACATTTAGGTGTTCTTTGGCGGGACGAGTCATATTATACTCGCGCAGTTTCCGCTGAACTTCGATGGAGCGCGCGACCGCTTCACTGGGCTTCGCGAAAACATACATCAGCGAATCGCCAATGGTTTTAATTAACTGGCCGCGACCGTCACGCTCGAATATGGGCCTTAGCAATTCATCATGCTTGCGTCTTAATTCTGTGGCAAAATCTTCACCTTGTTCTTCCGCCAGTTCCGTGGACCCTTTGAGATCCGTAAAAAGAATGACCAGGACAGCGGTCTGGTTTCGCGCCGCGTACTCGGCAACAGGAATCAAGTCATTAAGAGCGACTTGAGGATCAGCGGATGGCGACGATGGATTGTTCACAGGCGAGTCAGGTGATTGAACCATTCGAATCTCTTCCGTCGATGCCGGACACGTTAGCGAAGTCGAAACAGCGTTGCCCGCAATTTGACAACAGATGCAACAGAAGTTCAACCTGTGATGCATTGTCAATCATCAGACTTCTTGTTTTCGCTATGTCAACCACTTGCCCCACGTGGTCAGGCGCTCCGTCTTGAAAAGGCCTCGTCTGAACGTTCAGGCAAATTTCAGGGCATACGACGACGACATACGCTTGGCACACGGGAATGAGCGCAGATACAACCGCTGAATAAGACTCGATCTTAATCCCACGGACTGACGTCGGATTAAGATTGGAATCGATCGATAACCAGGAAGATCCTAAGGAGATCGCGATCAGGGATTTTCGATCGCAGACCATGCCATGAACGATGGACACGAGGTGAGAATTATTCCAAAGAGAGTTTCGTTCCCTGGCCGCTCTTATTCTGTCTAGCGGTTGGCGATGATTGAAATTCTTGAATTCGGATGCAGACAAATGGACTTTCGATTTGAAAACAATTCTGCAAAGGGGTGGCTTCGCCAATTGTGGTTAGCTGAAATTGATTTAGCGACGTTAGTCAAACTCAATCAACGATAGGTCGAGACAACTTAATCCGGAAGGACTTAGCCGATGTCGGATCAATATACCTGTGGTTCTTGTGGGAAGGATTTCTCATTAGGTGAAGGCGTCACGCTCTGGCCAGAGCATTGTCTGGATTGTGCCAGTGATCAGCCTTTCGATCCTGTCAATCTGCATATGAATGACTCAGCAATACAGGATCACCAGCAGTTCGAAAATTCACTCGAAAACGTGCCCCCGCTACGCGAGCCGAGTTATGTTCTCATTTCTTGCAGTCAATGCCATTTTGAACTGAAGATCCCGCACACGCACCGGAATGAATCGTTGCTTTGTCCGAAATGCGCCGTTTTAATGAACCACGATGATCGAAGGGGAGTAACGGCAGCGGAATCCCCTTCTCGGATGGACCAGCAGATCCCCGCTCGACCTGTAACGGATCAACGAAGTTGGCTATGGGGTTTAGTTAAACAAAAGCGCCGTGGACTCGAACGTCCATCTTTTGAAGAAGAACTCAATGGGACCTCGACGCCACCTTATTATTGGGGCGCGTTTGTGCTCTCGGACGATTGGCGCTAACATCGCGGTGAAGATCTAGTTGTTGCAATTGCCCAGAAGTTGCGGAAACAGGATCAAAAGTCTGACGGTGAATAGAGGGGTCAAGCTCTCACGCGTAACCTATCCCACCGTCAAACATGAGAATCTCGTCCGCGTTCGCAAACCTTTCGGCAATAAACCAGAAGGCTATTTGAAATGTTTCCGACTGTGGCTTGTCGTGTATTTTCCGTATGGGCGACGGTAATTGGATTCGCTGCATCTGTCGTCGCCGATGACGTCGCTTCCTACCAGTTGCTGGTGACGGAACTGAACCAGCATATGTTTGCGAAACGTCGTGACGAAGCCGAGGCAACTTCCAAGCAGCTATTAGAATTCACGGACAAGACTTTTCCAGACGATGCGAATTTACAATTTCTGACTGCGTCAATGGTCGTGACAATGTACGCCCTTGACGATCGTTATCTCGACGCCCAACCGGTGATGAATCGGGCCCTTGCATTTAGCAATGATATCAAACAAATGGCCCCTGCACTCGTACCGCAATTTGTGACCAGCCTTAATTTGTTAGCGGATGCTTTCACAAAGCTGGAACAACATTCGACGGCAATTCGTTTGCGGAAGCGAGGACTGCTCCTTGTCGAAGTGGAACGAGGTCCGAATCATCCAGACCTGATTCAACCGTTACTGTTTCTGGGAATGGCTGCTTCACGCAATCGGCAATACCATGAGGCCGAATATTATTGGCGAAAAGCCGTTGCTATCGGCGATGCTTCCGACGCTGAATCGTCACCCTACTTTGCTATGGCACTTTCTTTCCTGGCTTCAAATCTGAACTCACAACATCAGTTCGCAGAAGCCGAGCCGTTCGCTCGCCGCTCACTGAACCTGACCGCACAGGGGGGAGCGATGTCGACTACGCGGTCGGGCAGTTTGGGAATCCTCGCCCAACTGCTTGAAGGTCAAGGGCGATATTCCGAAGCCGAAGCAATTCGAAAGCAGGCAATTGAAGAAGTGCAAAAGCAGACGCTGATGTTAAAAGAACAGTTCGTCGCGAGCGCCAAAGTCGACCTCGCACGTGTCATCCGGCAGCAGGGACGTTTCGATGAAGCGGAAGAATGGATCAACGCAGCCTTCAAGGATTTGCAAGCAGAGTCGAATAGCCAAGGCGACGCGGCACTCATAGTTCCGCTACAGGAACTGGTCCAGCTCGAATCGGACCGAGGGAACTTAAAACAGGCACAGAAGACCTTGGCACGCATCTTTACCAGTCGCGACAATCCCTCGTTCGATCAATATGCCGCCCGAGCTCGCCTGCATTGGCGCTCGAACGAGCGGAAAGAAGCAATCACCGACATTTCAAAGGCGATCGTTCTTGCGGAAGATATTCGCAAAACCGGCGGCGGAAGCGAGCGGGAACTTGCCGAATTGTATTCTCAGTTTTCCGAACTTTTCGAAACGTCGATAGGCTGGTATCACGATTTGGGCGATGTCGAATCAGCGTTTGCAATGTCGGAACGATTTCGAGCGCGGTCCATGATCGATCAGCTTGAAGTCCGGGGCGTTGACCTGTTGGCAGGAGTGGCTCCACAGCGGGCCAACCAGTTACGAACAAATGAAATCACGGCACGTAACCGAGTCGTCGAACTCGAACGAAAATCGCAAGTGGCAAAAAAGGCCAATGGCGGAGTTGTGCCAGCCGAAATCCAGACGGCTCTCGTCGATGCACGACAGACAACGATCGAAGCGTATCGTGCAATTCGTGACGCCAGTCCTGCTTTTCGTTTGGCGACCCACGGAAACTTTCAAGCGGCCAAGCTGGAGGAGGTGAAACACGGCTTGGCACGATCACGCGAGTTATTGTTGTCTTACGTAGTTGGACAACAACGCAGCTTCGTCATTGCTGTTCCGCCCGCCCCTCAGTCACCGAAGATTCAGCAACTCATTCTGTCCGACACTGCGGCAGCGGCATTGAACGTCTCGCCCGGTCCGTTCACTTCTGAAGTCTGTCGACAAATCCTGAATCGAAACGCACGTACTTTAGGGGTTGCTCGCGGCCTGGACCTCAGCGTAGCTGGTTCACCCTCCGACGGTAGCGAACGTCTCGGTGCCCTTTGGGAGTTGCTTATTCCGCCGACCTTTCGCCCGCAGTTGATCGAAAACCGCTTTGACGGATTGATCGTCGTTCCGGATGGTTCGTTGTCACTGTTGCCGTTCGAAATGCTGGTCACAAGTCGTACGGCGGATGGGTCACCTCGTTATCTGCTCGACGAGGGTCCTCCTATTCGTTACGCTCCTTCCGTGACCGTACTTCAGAGTCTGGACAACCGATTGAACGCAGCGGGTCACGAAACTGCCGTCTCCCTGTTAACTGTGGGCGACCCTAATTATGCATTAAGTACAGGCGACGACCGCAAGCAATCGCTGCTGGCCCCGATCGAAGTCCGTGCTCAGTTTCGGACGCGAGGCGGTCAATTGAATCGGTTGCCCGCCTCGCGCATCGAATCCGACAAATTGGCCCAGACGTTTCACGAGTCTCAGTTTGCAGTCGAGCAACTTCTGGATGGGGAAGCCACGGAAGATCTCGTTCGTCGGAAGATTTCCGGCAGTCGGGTTGTTCACCTGGCCTGTCACGGCCTCACCGAACAAACCTATGGTAATTTTTTTGGAGCACTGGCCATGACTCCCGGGATGACGGCAGATACCAATTCTGCGGACGACGGCTTCTTGACTGTCGCTGAATCGTACGAGTTGCCGCTGACAGACTGCGACCTGGCAATTTTAAGTGCGTGCGAAACAAACTACGGACCGCAGCAGGAGGGAGAAGGGACTTGGGCTTTGTCGCGTGGCTTTCTTGTCGCCGGTGCCAAACGTGTGATTGCCAGCAACTGGCTGGTCGACGACGAGGCCGCAGCAGAGCTGTTCGCAAGTTTCGCAACAGGCGTGGTCAACGGCTATTCAAAACAGACCCCCATTAATCACGCCGCCGCATTGCAAGCGGCAAAACGGAGAATTCGCCAACGATCCCGTTGGTCAGCTCCCTACTATTGGGCCGCATTCGTGTTGATAGGCCCGAATTGATTCCGTCTCTGAAACGTAATGTAAACTCTTGCGACTGCGCGAGGTTGATTCGCAGACTACTGGAAGAGCTGACGTTTGTTCCGAATGGCAATTCAAAGAATTCCGCAGACAGCCCACTCGCCGCGCAACCAGCGAATACACAACATCGATCGCGATGGCTGAGTTTTCGCTGGTTGCGGCATCATCACTGATTCAGGCAGTCAGAAAATCGCAGTTCTCGGCAAGTCCCGGACTCAAGATTCGAGAAAACAGAAGATAGATTCCGCACAGAGGCGGCTGTTGCTTTTGTTACAAACGTTTAGAACCTGCGCCTGACCCGAAGATTAACCATGGACGGCGGTGCATTCTCAACCCAAAGGCTGATCGTGTCGTTTACGTGTGAGTTTGTCCTTTTTGTTGATGATTCTCTCCGTCCCTGCCGCGCGTCAAGAACTCAAATTGTCTGATCGGGTGTTGATGGAAAGGTTCTTCGATAATCTCTGGCAATACAGAATGTGCAAGCTCGAAGCGCTTCGCGAAGTCCAGCTTTGGATCAGACTCAACCCCACCGAGTTTTATGCAAAGTTTACCGACGAAGAAAAAGCAGCCGACAAACAGAATAAAGGTCGAGGTTTGAAGTTTCCGCCATTAAGCGAAACGCTAAATAGCGCCTCAACCCCCCCCTTATTATTGGGCAGCGTTCGTCCTATCGGGGGACTGGCGATAGGCATCCGGCTCAATCTCTTCAATTGGGATCGCCTTTGAAGTTTGGTATCTTGGGTACCATGATTTAACGAGGGTCATTGCTCTCGACATGAAAACGGTCGGCGGATAATTGAAAACTTCACAATCGAGGAATCGAAATGAAGCGTCCCGCATTGAATGTCGTATTCTTAATACCCTCGTTCTTTTGTCTCTGGTTGCAACCGACGATGGGGTTTCCTGACGACGCGGTCGTATCAGGGATCACTCCAGAGGAACGTAAGCAACTCGAGGAGCGTGACGTATCGTCGCTCGACTCCATCAAATATCGAGCAACTGGAGATCTCGAAAAAGCTGTGGCAGCGGTCGAGAACGTCGTCTCAATCGAGCGACGGGTGCTGGGAGACAAGCGAATATCGCCGATCGGATTCCTGGAACGCTGGTTCCGATATTCGACCGACAACGGTTCGACCGAAGGGACGCGAGAAGTATTGAACTCCATCGTTGCTGCAAAGTCACGCGAACCCGTATCGCTAAAATGGGAAACAGATCATCTTAAGCGACTCATCTCTGATCTCGACAAAACTGAAAATTGGACACCAGAAAAACGGGTTCAACTTCGGGAATGTGGGAAGCTGGTTGCGGAAGTATTACTACTGCGCAATTCCGGGGACTGGAAATCGGCCAGTGTGAAAGCCGGCCAAGTCCACGACCTTCGAATTGAGTTATGGGGCCGGTCTCATCCCGAGATAGGAATCAGCCTCTACAGTCGTGGGGTGATTGCGTCAAGCCTCGGCGAATTCGACAAGAGCGAAACGCTTTTACTTCAGGCCACGGAATTACTGGAACGCGAAGTTGGAAGTCAACATCCGTACTGCGCCATGTGCCGATTAGCGTTGTTCAGAACTCGCTGGTCGTTGCAAAAGCTCGACGAAGCGCTGAAGGAAGTTCAAACGGCCCTGAAGATCTACGAAGCGTCTGAAGGACCAACAAGTGATGGATACTTCGAATGCATCGGGCTTCTTTCGGATTTCTACAGTTCCCGAACGTTGTATGCCGAGGCACTGAACGTTCTCGAACAGTCACTTCCTCAATATCGAAGGACGTACGGCGAACGGAGTCATCGTTTTGCTGGCGAGCTATTTCGAGTTGGATTATTGCAACTTCAGCTAAAGTCCACCCAAAATGCCTGTCAATCATGGGAACGAGCGGTAGTGATATTTCGTGAATTGAAGGCGGTCGACGACCCAATTTATCTGCAAACAATCTCGAATCTCGGTTTTTTGGAAGGCAATGAAGGCCACGTACAAAAAGCCGAACTGCTGTTGCGGGAGTCGCTGGCAGGTAGTCGACGGGTTTACGGCGAACAAAGCCTGGGCGTTGCCGATGCAACATTGCAATTGGCGAATTTTTTGATCAATCACGGTACCGACGCAACAACCAAGGGTGAAGGCGCGGAATTGGCAAAGTCAGCCTCTCATCTTTTTCAGAAAATGGGAGCAGACGGACGACTTGGACGATGTCAAGCTCTGAACCTTCTTGGGATGCATTATTTCTTTGCACAAGAGACCGATCTGGCCGTCAAAGTGTTCGAGGAATTGATTCCGCTCGCAAAAGAGACATTTGGAGAACGTTCTACCGAAGTCGCTGATATTTCGTCGCGCGTTGCAAACATGTTGTTTCTTGGTAAGCAAGACGGAAAAGCCGCCGAACCCCATTATCGACACGCCATCGATTCCTACATCTCTCTCAACGCAACCAATACTAAGGCGTTTGTAAGCCTTCTGAGCAATCTTGGACTTCTTTACTCGAGTGCGAAAGACTCGAAGAATGCAGAGGCCATTTATCGCGAGTGTTTGGAGTCGTCTGACAAACTCTCTGGTGAGACGAGCGTTGAATCGGCTGTGATCGCGGCGAACCTCGGAAGTACGCTCGTGCTCACAGAAAAGGCTGACGAGGCGGAAAAGATGTTTCGCCGTAGCTTGCCGATACTCCGAAAAGCTGGCAAGCGGTATCGAAACCAGTTGGTCTTTACGCACTCGGAGTTGGGCCAACTGTTGTCTCGTCAAAAGCGACATCGCGAAGCGATTCATGAATTGCGAGAAGCATTAAGACTGGCAAAAACCGAATTTAAAGAACGTGATCCCGTCGTAATCGTGACTGCCGCGTCGCTTGTGGACAGCCTTACGCAAGAGGGTTTCGAACAAATGACAAAAGACATTCTTTCGACCAAGCGGATGTTCGTTGAAGCTGTTGGAATCCGTGAATTTGTGTATGGAGATCAAAGCGCGGAATATGCCATTGGTCAGTCAAACCTGGGGTCAGTTTGTGCGGTCTTAGGAGAACAGCAGCAGGCAAAAAACCACTTCCTCAAGTCCTTAGAAATCAAAAAACGAACGTTTGGAGAATCCTCCGTCCCTTATGCTTGGGATTCAGTCCAACTTGCCAATACAGAAACGCAACTTCGAGAGTTTGATGCTGCATCAAATCAATTTGCTTTTGCTCGACAGGTCTTTGAAAAAATCCCGGGACGTGAACGAGAGATCGGTCTAATCGATCGAGGGGAAGCGTTGCTGTCATCAATGAAAGGAGAACACCTTGAAGCCAAACAGCGATGGACGGCGGCACTGAATCGTGAAAAGAAATCGCCACATCGCGACAATACGTGTCTTTTCATCTGTCTGAAATCGTTGGCTGTCACCAATGAGACGTTAATGACTTTCGACGATGCTGTCGCTGACTACCAGGACGCACTTGAACTTTGCAGAAAGCTTTACGGGGAATCGAATCCCGAGTTTGCCGAAATCCTCGAGCGACTCGGTTTTGTCGAGTTTGCACGGGGAAAGTATAAGCTTGCGGATCAGCATTACGACCAAGCCTGTCAGGTCCGAACGCGAATTATTCCAGAAAACCGGCTTGCTCAGGCAGCATCGCTACGCGCTTGGAGCGACGTCAAACGTAAACTCGAGCAAGACGAAGCCGCCG
Organism: uncultured Schlesneria sp.; assembly: GCA_903904835.1. Classification (GTDB taxonomy): domain Bacteria; phylum Planctomycetota; class Planctomycetia; order Planctomycetales; family Planctomycetaceae; genus Schlesneria. Next base: position 15,094 of record CAIVEI010000012.1, read on the forward strand.
ACGAGCTTTTGTCCTCCGCAGAAAAACTGGCGAAGGCCGAGGGTGAACGCGGCCTGAAAGAACTCGCCCAATGTCTCCAGTGTCGTGGGCGGGATTTGGGCGCCCGAGGTGACGTTGAAGGTGCTGTCGAACTCTTGAATCAATCTGTCGAACTCTGTCGTAAAGCAGGTGGTACGAATGACGAGCAATACTTCAATGCGTTGCAAATGCTGGCCCTCAATTGCAACGTTCTAGGCGACTACGGGCGTGCGCTCGATGCGATCAAACAATGCGTTGATTTGAAGCGAGAGTCTTCTGGTATCGATAGCGTCGGATTCGGTCGAGTGCTCAAAAGCCTCGCAACGATTTATCAATCCAAGGGTGATTACGAAGATGCAGAGAAAGCCTATCGACAATCTCAGCAAATCCTGGAGGCAAAGCTCGGACGAGATTCAGTTGAAGTGGTCTCGATCCAGGAGAGCTTGAGTGGACTACATGGGATTCAGGGACGTCGAGAAGATGCGATACGAGAGATTTGTGCGGTCGCGGCACGCTATCAAGAACGATTCGGTCGTGATAGCGTGCAATACGCCAGGGCGATGTCGCTATTGGGATCACAGTACATTGCCGCCGCTGCATATGACCTTGCCGAAAAGCCCTTGCTCGATTCTCTGGAAATACAACGGCGATTGACCGGAGAACGAAGCGATTCTGTCGCCTCTGCATTGGAAACGCTGGGTGATTTATACTCAGCAAAGGGCGATACTGAAAAGGCACAATCCTACACTAATCAATCCCTCGAAATCCGCCGCGCTTCAGTAGGTCGACGGGATCGAAGACTGGCCGATTCGTTGGATAAATTTGCCACGAAAAGCATGCGAATTGATTTTACAAGAGCAGAATCGGCATTGCTCGAATCACTGCAAATTCGTGCCCAACTCTTAGGGAAACGACACCGGGAATACGCGACGAGCCTGCACCATCTAGGCGTTCTTTACAGCACTCGGGGTCAAGCATTTCGAGCATCGTCTTATCTCGAATCTGCTCTTGAGATCCGAAAAACACTTCAAGGGGTGAACGTAGCCGCTGATGTGGCGTCGACGTCTGCCAGTCTGGGATCCTGCTACATGCAACTCGATCGACTGAGCGACGCGGAGACATTACTGCTCAGTTCGATTGAAATTCAGTGCGAATTGAAAGGCGAGCACCGGGCAGCCTACGCTGCGACCCTGCAAATGTTGGGTACTTTATACGCCCAGTTAGGCGATTGGGAATTGGCGAAGTCATACTTGGAAAAGGCGTTAAGCGTCGTTCGAGAGACGTACGGCGAAGACCATTACTTGAGTTCATTTATGGAACTGGGTTACGCCATGATACTGCTCCAGCGAAAGCAGTTTGACGAAGCTCTCCCAATTACCAAGCGTTGTGATGAACGTATTCGGCTCGCAACTGGGGACGAGAGTTTGATTCGATTGACGTCGTTGTTCTTGTTGTACGTGTCGTTTGATGGGTCTGGAATGACTGCGGAAGCCGAACAGGCGATTTCGCAAGCGATATTAATTGGGCGAAAGCAATCCCAGGGGCCGTATCCTTACTTGACATTTTCCCTGATGATGGCAGGCAATCTGGCTCAGAAGACTGGGGATTTCCAGAAAGCAGATCAACTTTTGACGGAATCGCTCCACTTGACCGACGTCGCCATCGGGAAGGCTCATCCCGGTTACGCGCAGGTTTTGCAACAAAAGGCATCACTGCTGTACGCCGAAGGACGACTTAAGGAAGCTGGGGCTGTCTACGACGAAGTGCTGACGACACAGCAACGAATCATGGAGCTCGCGTTCGATATCCTGTCGGAACGCCAGCAATTTGCAATGAAGCTGGCATTCTCAAACCAATTGAACGATTACCTGTCATTGGGGGACAACGTACCCGTTGAGCAAGCATATCAGCACGTTTTTGCTTCAAAAGGCGCTGTGTTAATGCGGCAGATGCGTTTGCATCATGATCCGCCGTTGGCTGAACTTGTGCCCGTAAATGCCGAGTTGCAAGACATTGTTGGTAGGCTTTGTGCGGTCGCGTATTCAGCTCGAACGCTCTCGCCTTCTGATCGTAAGAACATCAACGACTGGACTCAACGTAAAGAGGAACTTGAGAAGATCCTCGCGAAACGAAGCGCGAGTTTTCAAAAGCGACGTGCGATAGAAACACTCACGCCCGCAGAATTGGTCGAATCGCTGCCCGATGGAGCGGCGTTAATTGATTTCGTCGAATACCAACGAACGACGACCATCCCTGGTAACGCGAAGGTAATAAACGATAAGCGGCTTGCCGCGTTTGTTCTGCGTCGCGGAAAACCGATCGTTCGAATCGAGCTAAACGAGTCGGGCCCCGTCAAAGAGGCCATCGAAAGATGGCGAATCGAATTCTCTTCAGACCTAGCGACCAAAATCCGTAAATTGGTCTGGGAACCGCTCGAAAGCAACGTAAATGACTGTTCTCTCATTATCCTTTCACTTGATGGTCCGCTGCACCGCTTCCCTTGGGCCGCGTTGCCGGCGCAAAAGTCCGGCCAGTATCTGATTGAAGAAAAGTCAATCGTGTCGATCATCGCGCCTCAGTTAGCTGCCGAGTTTACGGCAACGACTTTGACTGACAACAATTCCGAGATCGAACAGAAACCGCGCGGCGATACCTTGTTGATTGTCGGTGATGTCGATTTCGATAATTCCTCAAACCCGCCTGCTAACGGAGAGAAACTATCGGTCGTATTATCCGAACGAAATCGCAACCTCGATCGATTCTCTCGAAGTGCGTTACGGTCGTTCGGTAAATTAGACGGAACTAAAGACGAAGTATCACGGATCCATCGCTTGTGGAGCGAACTTTCGAAAGGCCAAACACGAGGAGACTTACCGCTTAAAATCAACATGTTGTCGGGCCGGGCGGCGACAGAACAGGCAATTCATGACGGTTGCCCGATTGCTTCACACGTTCATTTGGCAACTCACGGTTTCTTCGACCCTGAATTGCGAAGCGATGCTTTGGATTTCATGCCAACCGCGATTCCATCCGTGCCTTTGACGCCAGAATTCGATTCGTTTGGGCTGAATTTCGTTAAGTTTAATCCCAGTATATCGTCAGGTGTGGCCCTCGCCGGTGCAAACCGAAACCAAAAAGACGCTATTTATTTGAAGGAAAGCGATGATGGAATTTTAAGCGCGCTGGAAGTCCAGGGGCTGGACCTTCGACAAGCACAACTTGTTGTTCTTTCCGCCTGCGAAACCGGTTTGGGTGTGGATGCCTCGGGAGAGGGAGTCGTAGGTTTGCAGCGAGCATTCCACGCATCGGGTGCGAAGCGAGTCATCGGGACACTTTGGAAAGTACCAGACCGTGCGACTGAGCAACTAATGCTCAGATTCTATGAAAACCTCTGGCGGGAAGGAATGTCCCCCATCAAAGCGTTGCAGGAAGCTCAAGTGTGGATGCTGCGGCAAGGGATGCGTCAACCCGATCTAGTCCGTGGACTCGCATTGCCAGAGGATGCAGTACCGATTGGCAGCGCGGACGAGCTTCATCCATACTTTTGGGCCTCGTTCGTTTTCTCTGGCAATTGGAATTAGACTCTTCATTGAGTTCGTCTCGTTGAGGTTCAGAACTTTTTTTAAAGAGATTCGTCATTAGCCCGATCAAAAAGTACCCGATCCGTGAACTCCCGCGACAAGATCTAAATTGATTGATTAGGAAGCAGACGCTCCGAGACGTTGGTAATGTAACATCAAGGCGATCACGTTTGATTGTGATACTCGATTTTCGTTTGTCGTCACATCCGTTACTTGATTTCAGGAAAACGACATGAACTTTCGTGTTGGGCTTCACGGGGGACTAGTCGCGATTGTTCTTTTCGGGATTGCAACCGTTGGTCATTCCGAGGAACTCCACAACTCTGAAGTTTCTGGTCGCCATCGCGAGCTACTCGATCGTTCGATGTGGCTGCAACAGCGAGGGAAACTTGCCGAGGCACTCACGCTGGCGGAGCGGGCTTTGGAGTTCTGCCGGAACGAGAATGGGCCGGACACCGTTCAGGTCGCTGATGATCTGGAAGTTGTTGCGCGGATTCAGATGGATCTAAACCGTTACGATGAAGCGATTGCAAATACGAAGACCGTACTGGCAATACGGCGACTGTTGCAGTCGGAACAGCCGTGGACAATCCGCGACGCCGAAAACCGGCTGACCTATTTAACCGCAGTTCGCAAGCTCGATGCAGAGGGACTCCAACGATTGCGGACGGCAGCGACATTGTTCGATGCGGCGTCCAAACTGACATCGGCCAATCGCGTGGACGAAGCCATCGACCAGGCGCAATCGGGACTGGAATTGCGAGAGATGCTGATCGGTTATCACGATGATGAATATCTCGAACAACTGTCATTGCAAGGCACTCGATACCTAAAAAAAGATCCCGATCAGGCCTTGCGGCTTCTCTCTGCCGCCACGGATGAAAGAAAGCTACTTCACGGGCCGGTTCACCGCCGATACGGGTCGACTCTCAGGGCGCTGGCAATGATGACTCGTGAAACTGACCCCCAACAGGCTGAGCAGTATCTTGCGACTTCGGCAGAAATCTACGACCGAGTCCTCGGTAAAACTCACGTCGAAACGCAACGCGGATGGGAGATGCTGGCAACCGTCCAACGGCAACTCGCAGACACCAGCCGTGAAAATGGACGCTTTGCCGAATCGGCCAATTGCTATGAGAAAGAAGCCAACACCTGGAAGCGATTATACGATCCGCTCGATTGGCGCGTTCGGCAGGCGACCGCCAATGCCACAACACAACTGGCATTGGACAAGCTGAAACCGCAGCAGGTCCTTGAGTTCTCCTCCGCAGTCGATCAATTGTCGTCCGTGATCAGTCTTACCAAAAAGGGGCGACACCAGGCGGCTCTCGACGAACTCGATCAGGTGGAAAATACGATTAAGCGATTGATAGAGAACGAAAACGAATTCCTGCTGCACATCGCCGCAACACGAGCCAACATTCGACGCGAGCAACTCGATTTGCTCCAAGCATGGGACGACTTCAAGGCCCTTCTCACGCGATATCTCGATCTGCTCGGTCCATCTCATCCGGATACTCGTAAGCTGGTTGATCGACTTGTTGAGGACTGCGATCAGGCAGCCGGTGAAACGAGCGGCAACGAGGATTTTGAGACCGCGATCGGATGGCATCGCCGCGCCGTCGAATTGCTCGGACAATGTGACGGTCCTGATTCCTGGCGTGTGAAAAACGTCGAATGCAAAATCAAGCGGCTGGATCGTTTGTCTCGCTGTTCTCCAGCTCGGCGAGCGAAGTTTTCCGAAACCTTCTCGATGATCGACAGGGCTCACAAGCTGGTTGGAACTCAGAACGACGGCAAAGACATTGACTTGATGACTGCCGCACTGCTGATCCGTACGGACGTGCTGGGACCAGAATCACGTGAAGCCGCCTATTGTTTAAACGCTTTGGGATATGCCAACGACGTGCGGGGCAATTTTGCAGAGGCCGAAACTCTGTATCAATCGGCACTAAAAATGCGATCGTCACTGTTGGGCGAACGCCATCCTGATGTGGCAGAGAGCTACCACAACTTGGGAGCGATCTATCAGAAGGTTGGCGACGTGAAACGCGCCATCGACTTTCTGCAGACAGCCGCTGATCGTCGCCGCGAAATGTTCGGCGATCGCGACCCTAAATACGCCGAGTCCCTCACATCGCTGGGAGTCGCATATATCGAGCAGGGTGATGGGAAATCTGCAGTAGAGACCCTCGAAGAAGCCGTGCGAATTCTGAGGCTGAAAGGAGGCGAGCCGACTTTCGGTGTAGCAAACGCCCTCCATAATCTCGCGTCGGCCTATGACCGAAGCGGCAAAGGAACGCTGGCGGAACCGCTGCTGCGAGAAGCCTCGGATCTATGGAAGAAACTCGGTGTGATGAATCAGTATGCGATCAGTCTCGATAATCTTGCCAAATTTTACGAGGTTCGAGGCGAATTCGTGTTAGCCCTTCCCCTGCGGACCGAAGCTGTGCGTCACTTCCGGAAGATCCACGGACGAATGCACCGGACAACAGCGATCGGACTGGCGAACCTCGCCACTTTGCACCTGCATTTAAATGACGTACCGTCAGCCGAACGTGCGCTACGAGAATCGCTCGATGCGTGGTTCGACGATTTCCAAAAGGCTGGGATACTTCGGTCCGAATCGGAAATGCTCTCATCGTTAAGCCGGGCGACATCGTCGCTGCACGGCTGGGTTGCACTGGCACGACAACAGCAGATCGAACCTCAAGTCATCTGGGAGCATGTCCTACGCTGGAAAGGAGTCGTCTGGCGACGTGAAAAACTGCTGCACTCAGCCATTCATCAATCAGCCGTCCAAAAGAGGCTGGTTGAACACTCCATATTGACCCGGCGCATGTCGCGTTTGATGTTGATGCCAGACGTATCTCAGTCTGCGGAAACATGGCGGCGCGAATTCGATGATCTTCAAAAGGAACAGTCCGAATTGGACCGGGAACTTGCGCGAAACGTCCCCGCCGAAAAGCCGGTCTCATTGAAAGAGATGTTTGCGGCATTGCCGCAGGATGTGCCGCTGATTGACTATTTGATCACAGCAAGGTTTGAGGCCGGTGGGGATTCGAAACAGCAGTGGACACTGAAGCGTGATCTCATTGCATTCGTCGTTCGAAACGGATCAGTTGAACTGCGGGAACTTGGCAATTCCTCCGAA
>CAIVEI010000013.1 GCA_903904835.1 uncultured Schlesneria sp.
GCTCACGCAATGCTGCGATCGCGACCTTCGCTTTGAAACTCCCACTGCGAATCTTACGCTTAACCGGCATCTTCCCCTCCAAAAATGAACCACTGAAATTCTATCTTATTTCCTGGTCCAGTTTTTGGGGTCCATCGTACTTTGCATGCGAGAGAAAAACAGGTTTCTCGAAGCCTATTTGTTCGACATCATCAATTTTTTTAGTTCGGATTATGTCAACGTGTTTGCATCGGACGGTTCCTCATTGCTCTGGCTAAGAAGAAAGGACAGGAATCCCTTCGAACCATTCTATTCGAGATATGAAGCAAGTGGCGATGTTTTGGAACATATGATACCTCAGATGGACGTAAGCAACCCGGTTGTCATTTACGTTCCCTATCCGGCAATCGTCGTCCCACTGATCCTCATCTCGCTTTGGCTACTTCTTTCAAAACCCATTTCATCGACTCAACGAAAAATTGATAAAACCACTCCTGAAAAGGGGGCGTGATTCATGGGCGACTTTTTTCGAGGATGGCGTCGAAAGTTCGGCTGTGTGACGTTGCTGCTGGCGTGCTTGAGCACGGCGGGGTGGATGTCAGCATTGCAGGACATCCGAGACGTTGCGGTGATGCCGAGCAGTAAACACACGACGGAAGGTTTCGTGTCTAGTGAGGGTAGTATTTCCTGGATCAGGATTTACGACGAGGATGCCACTCCGACGACAGAATTGAAAAGGATTGACTTTTCCGACGACCCATCCTGGCATAACGGGGCGTTTCTTGACCCTCGCATCGAATGGGACTTTCTCTGGTGCGGATTTGGCACTGGACGCATCGGTGGGCCATCGGATCGGAATTGGCTCAAGGTTTGTTGGGTCATCCCCTACTGGTCCGTCGTCATCCCCTTGACCGCCCTCTCCGCTTACTTACTTCTCTCCAAGCCGAAGACATCGCTGCAAAAGAAAATCGTTGAAGCCACTGCAAACGAGGGGACGTGAATCATGGGTGAGTACTTTCGGGGGAGCCGTCGAAAAGTTGGGGTAATGACGCTGGTGTTTGCGATGGCGTTCATGGGTGGATGGGTGAGAAGCTGCTATCAGGTGGATTTTATTCTTATCTTTTCCATGCGTAACAAGTTCACGCTAGTTTCTGGCCATCAAGCATTTTGCTTTCTTGCCAATCATGGAAGTCATCGAGTCAGGTTTCAAACCCGCAGTTCAGGAGAAACAATAATTGTGGGGGACGAGATTCAGCCATATTTCTTCCGGCCATATTACGAGAATAAGTACATCACGCACGACGATCCTGTCCGAGTGACAATCCTTGACACGGATTCGGACTCCCTTTCGGACTCCCTTATTGCCATGACCCCTTACTGGTCCGTCGTCGTCCCTTTGACCATCCTCGCCGCCTTTTTGATCCTAACCAAGCCCCGTCAACCGACTCCAAACGAAATCCCGGAACCCATTCAAAACGACGGAGGGGCGACATCGTGAAGGAGTTTTTTCGAGGGTGGCAACGGAAGGTCGGCGTCGTGACGCTGGTGATGGCGTGCGTGTTCATGGCGGGATGGGTGAGGAACTATTTCATACGGGATTCAGTGAATATTCCAACGGGGAATTCGTCGTCGATCGAATTCATTTCCGGGTACCAGTGCCTGAATCTCGTTGTGTTGTCGTCAACGATTCCCGATCACGAAATGGCCTCATTTCGGATTTATCACCAGAAGGAAGAAGAGGAAATTGGGTTTCCTGCGGGAAAGTTTCTTTTTGGCGGATTTGCCGGAGATCATTTCCCATTTCGCCCATCATGGTTCCGTTTCAGTAATGAGGTACGGACCACAAAACTGATGATTTTCAGCCTTCCCTACTGGTCCATCACAATTCCATTGACCCTCGTCTCGCTTTGGCTTTTGATGTCAAAGCCTCGCCATTCGACCCCGAAGAAAATCCCTGAACCTACAGCAAACGGGGGAGCGTGAATCATGGGTGATTTCTTCAAAGGGTGGAAAAGGAAGATCGGCATCGTGACGTTGCTGATGGCGTTGGTGCTGATGAACGGGTGGGTGCGGAGTCACACAATTCAAGACGAACTGCTCATTCGGATTGGAAACAGATTCGAATACTCCTTTCGGTCATCCCCCTATGGTTTGCAATGGTCAGGTCGGAGATCAAATGGCGCTCAGCCACCCACTGACGGAAGTGAGTGGATTCAATACCAGGTATGGAGATTTCTCGCTCTCGACCAGTATCCCAATCTGTTTTGGTTTAAACGAGAATGGCAATGGGACTTTTTCGGATTCCATTTCGGAGAAGGAACAAACCCGGTGCTCCCACGATATCGAGAGCATTATTGGATGGTCCCTTACTGGTCCATCACGATCCCCCTGACCCTTCTTTCCGGCTGGCTCCTGATTTCAAAACCCCGTTAACGTGAATCACAACTAAGTGACGGACCTCGGGCTGAAGCAGCTTAAGCAGACGTTGCCGAATTGTTCGATCGCTTATGAGCGGCTCAGCAAACTGAAAAGCCATTCGTGATTGATTCCGCTCGTCGAATCCGTTTCGTTTCTGTACGCGTCTTGTCGGCGCGAGGAAAGCCAAATTTGTCCTCAGGCTATTTCTTTCGGCAGTTTAACGGCACAATAACGGAAGTCTCTGCTGCCGAAAAACTGCCGATAAAATGCCCTTTGCACCGAAGTTTACGATCACCGTGAAAGTTGCCACCGATCTGATGCGGATCGAAGCGGCGAGGTCAGCTATTCAGCACTTGCCAATCACGCCATCCGTGCTGTCGAGTTTAAGAGAAACGGCAAAGCTCCTTTCCACACACTACTCGACGATGATCGAGGGGAACCTCCTGACCCAGGAACAAGTGTCGACGGTGATCGAAGGCAAGCAGCACTTTCCCGGCCGCGAGCGCGATGAAAAGGAAGTGCTTGGGTACTATGCCGCGCTGGAAAAACTGGAAAAATTCGTAGCTGGTAGAAGTGGTGTCACAGAGAGCCAGATCCAGACGCTCCATGCTCTGGTCATGGCCGAAGGTCGCAAGAAGGTGAAGCCCACACCCTATCGTGATGGGCAAAATGTGATTCGTGACGGTCGAAGTCGCGGGATCATTTACATGCCCCCGGAAGCGAAGGACGTTCCGCAGTTGATGCACGAAATGACGACGTGGATCGCTCGCACAGAGCGAACAGGATTGCCATGTCCAATCCGTGCGGCAATTGCGCATTATCAATTCGCCACAATCCACCCGTATTATGACGGGAACGGACGGACCGCAAGATTATTGACGACGCTCGTTCTGCATTTGGGTGGCTATGACCTGAAAGGACTTTACTCGCTTGAGGAGTATTACGCTCGAAACCTCGGTGCATACTACGAAGCGCTGACGATTGGTCCGTCGCACAACTATTACGGTGGCCGCGCCAAAGCAAATATTACGAAATGGGTGGAGTATTTCTGCGGAGGTGTGGCAGAGAGTTTTGAGGCGGTCCAACAACGCGCGGCAGAGGCTGCCGGCCGAGGTGCAAATGATCGCTCACCGTTATTGAGGCGACTCGATCCCCGTCAGCGCAAAGCACTTGAACTCTTTCGGGAGGGAGTCACAATTACCAGCAGTCATGTTGCTACATTGTTTTCGATTTCGGAACGAGCCGCTCGCAACTTGCTGTCCGCCTGGGTCACGGACGGCTTTGTCGTTGTCGCCGATCCTGCAAGAAAGACCCGAAAGTACGCTTTATCGAACGAGTTTCAATCAGCAGTCGATTGACGCTTGATGCGAAGACTTGGAAAACGTCTGAATTCCGATTGGATCGTTGGACTCCGTTTAAAACCAGCTCAGGTCAGTTCATTGTGTTGCCCCCACATGATTATCAACAGCGTGCCTATTTTTTCTTCGAGCGAGATCGATTTCGCGAAGCGGCAGCAGTCTGTCTGGAAGGGTTGAGTGACAACCCCGACGACGTTGATCTCTTGTACCTGCGCGGCTTATGCGGTCTCCGTTTGAAGGACCAGGAACTGACTCAGAGTTCGATTGAATCTCTCGCTGCATGCGCACCAAATTGGCCCTGTACCCATGACTTGCTTTGTTATCGGGCGCTTGAGAAAGGTCGGCTCGATGCGGCGGAACGACATTCCCGTGAAGCGATTCGCTGGGACCCTGAGGTTGGCGGACGTTATGGAACGCTGGCACACATCTTTGATCGTCTCGGACGACGGGAGGATGCGATCACCGCTGCCCGACGGGGATTGTCACTTGACCCCGACAATATCCATCTGCTGACACAGCTCCAGCGACTTTATCACCTCAACGGTGAGAAGCGTCTGGCGGATGAAATGGAACGTCGTGCCGGTGAAGTCAATCCGGAAGACGCCGACTGGCATTTGTTTGCCGGACTGCGACTGCTCGAAGCGGGCCAGAAATCGGAAGGGCGCTTACGGATGCGATCGTCACTGATGGTGGAGCCGAATATCCCCACTGAACGCCTGGATGCAATGGCCCATGAGATCGTACGATCCCACTGGTTCTTTAAGAATGCCGGATTTCTGCGTGGTGATTGGCCGATCCGTGTGATGGCGGTCGCCACGCCGCTCATCTGGTTCGCACTGGGGAAGCTGATCTGGTTTCCATTCGCCTGGCTGGGCTGGATGTCACTGATCCTCGTCGCGGGTTGGTTTGGGTATGAGGCGTTGTTTTGGTTGTGCTGTCGGCTGATTCGTCTTCGAATCACGCGAGGCCGCTTGTGATTTGGTTCCTTTCCGTGCGGGAGCTTTGGCAGCACTGCCGACCTTTTGCTTTTTGTTCCAGACGCTGTCGAGGTAGCTGGTGTCGATGCGATTCTTTGCCGACGCCCAACTCAAGGTAGTCGACCCTTCCTCAATGCCGGCAAGCAGCCATTCCTGATTCTGATAGACGAAGACCCAGACCGATCGGAAGCCGGTTGTCGTGCCGACTTCACCCTTGATCACTTCCAGTGTGTGCCGGTCTCGCATGTAGTCGACGCAGTCGACGGTCACGAGCACGCGGATCCAACTGTGAGTCTCTTCGTCTACGACGGAGACCGCGAGTGGCTCGATCCGTTGAATTTTTTCGAGCCGGTAAACGATCTGTTTCCCTTCATCGAGCCAGCGTTGAAGCAATTCCTGCTGGCTGGCGTAGTAATCCGAAGTCATGAACGAAGAGACCGATGACAGGTCGCCGGAGTCCCAGACGTTTGCGATGTCCTTGACCACTTTTTTGATCCGTGTGCGTAGCGCTGTCCATTCAAACCAATTGTACTTGTCGGCAAGTACCGCCAGATCGCTTTTTGTTTTTCGGATACCTGCCGATTTTTTGTATTGGACATACAGGATCAACGGCAGCAGCAGGATGCAGGCGATTAACATCAGCCCGCCAACGATAATCCCCCCGATTCTTCCAAATTTGGATTTCAGCGCCTGTTTGACGAACTGCCCGCCTGGCGCGGCATCTGCCTCTGGACAAACGACGAAAATACAGACCGCGACCAGCACGATCATCAATATCAGTTTCACCCACCGGCGGCGTTCAGTGATTGCGACAGAGGAACCAATTGAATTCGCCATCACGTTCGATCCTGAAGAAACTACTAGCCAATCACAACGTCCGAGGTCAATTTCTTATATGCCGCTACGCTTTGGCCGTCAAACTTTCAATTCGATGCGTTCCGGTCTCAGGCTCAAACCGGCATTGATCCATGTCGACAGCACGATTCCCCACATCGAATATTCAAACCATTGCGATGCCGAATTGGCTAGCCCCTTCAATTCGGCAATTCTGGCATTAGTCACGTTTGGTTCACGTGATCGTGATAAGGCGCTGATCTGAGAACAAAGGTTCAACGATTGGTACGTCGCCATCAGGACGCACACAGTAACACCCAGTGTATAAGCGACAAACCACGCTTTCCGACCGGGGGGCTGTCGAAACGTGGCGATCAACGGCAGCATCAATCCTAAGTACAACATCCCCGTCTCCCAGGATCGAGTCGCAGTACTCCTATCGAAAAATAGCGATGTCAGCCCGACCGCAAAGAACAGCAGCAGGCAAATTCCCACCAGGGTTGATTCCAGCCGTTCGGTCGCATTCAGGACTAATCGCCCGAAGGAATCCAGACGGAGGACAAGGTTAAACAACGAAGACGCCGTCCATGTCATCCAGACGAACAGGACATACCCAATCGTCAGGGGAAGGGCCAGGGGGGCAAGGATCGGTATCATCTGAATCAGGTTGGCGAGCAGAGCCCGGCCAAACAGCAATCCCAGAATCAACCCCAACCGGACATTCGGAGGGAAACGTGTCAGCCACAGGAAAAACGAGAGCAGCCAACGATACACAAAGAATCGGGCCTTCATTGATTCGATGATTCCCAGGCGTGCCCATTCCAGATCGGGTTGCAGTCGTAAGGCTTCGCGAAAATGCTTCATCGCATCCAGAGGTTGCCGTTGGTGCAGCAACGTCCATCCTTGATTGGCGTGCGTGACGGCATCCTCGGGATTCTTTGACAGTGTCGCTTGAATGGACTGTCCGGCTTCAGCCTTGCGACCCAGATTGACCAGCGCGATGGCGCGCAGGTTATTACATCCGATATCATCAGGATCGCAGGCGAGTCCCTGTTCTGCCGCCGCCAGAGATTCGGTCCAGCGAAATCGATTACTTTCGATTCCCGACAAGACGTGGAAATGCTGAGCGTTCCAGGGTTCCAGTCGAATCGCTTCCGAGATGGTCCCCTGCGCATCGGCCAATTGATTCTGTTTCCACTGGATTGTCGCCAGGGCATGAAAACCAATCGCTTCATCCGGGGCGTCGTGAATCGCCTGTTGAGCCTCTGTCGTGGCTTCGTCAAACTTGTTCCGCTGGGACAGACAAAGCGCCAGTAAGGCATGCGCCGTTGCGGTCTCGGTTCCTTCCGAAAGGGCCAGACGCAACTGCTCTTCCGCCAGTTCAAACCGGTGCTGCTGCATCAAAAGTTGGGCGCGGCTGAGATGAATACTCATGTGATTTTCAAGTACTTGAGGATATCGTCGTACAGTCCCCCCTGATTGGAATACAGGGCGTAATTGCGGGCCGAGGCAAACCATTCCTTTGTCGATGGCCGTAGACCTCCCGCTGCAGCGATCAAGTCCTTCGTCACAATCGGCAATGGTTTTCCGGTCCGCATCGCCTCATGCAGCTTTTTCTCGATCGTCTGATCAACCACAGCTTTCAAGTCGGCGCCGGAAAAGTCTTTTGTCTTGCGTGCGACCTGCATGTGGTCAATGTCAGAGACCGGTTTGCCGGACAGTTGTAGACGCAGGATATCAGCCCGCGCCGGCTCATCGGGCGGAGGGACAAACAGGATTCGGTCGAATCGGCCCGGACGTCGAAATGCCGAATCCAGATGCCAGGGAGCGTTCGTCGCGGCCAGAATCAGCACCCCTTCATTTGAGGATTTTGCACCGTCCAGTTCCGCCAGGAATTGATTGACCAGATGCCGCGAGGCACTGGTCTTCATGTCGGTTCGGCTCGCCCCGAGTGCATCCACTTCGTCGAAGAACAACACGCACGGCTGATGCGACCGGGCGTACTCGAAAAGTTCGTGCAACTTCTTTTCACTGTTTCCAATCCACATATCGAGCACATCATTGATGCCGATGCAGACGAATCCCGCGCGAATCTCGCCCGCTGTAGCCCGTGCAATATGCGTCTTGCCGCAACCGGGCGGTCCATACATCAGTATTCCGCCACCGATCGTTTTTCCGTAGGAAGCAAACATCTCACGATGCTGCATCGGATAAATGATCTTCATGCGGATTTCTTCTTTGAGCGTATCCATCCCCCCCACGGACGAAAAATTAATTGTCGGTCGCTCGAAAGAATTCGCGACGGGGGACGAGGTCTCTTCATTGCTGTCCCAGCCGGCTCGAACTTTCCCATCGACGACTTCCGACGATTCGTCGGCGTCGATCCCTAATTCTGCAGCCAGGACATCGTCGCGCAGCGATTCGTCCTCACGCACCGCCTGGCGGTATTCGCTGACAGCGAATTCAACATCTCCCTGTTGCAGCAACAATCGCGAATGAAGCAGATAGGCCGCCGCAGGAGTGTCGCGCTGCCGGATCATTTCTTCGACGATTACGATGGCGTGCGACGATTTACCCTGCTGATGAAAGGCGCGAGCCAGCCCCAGCTTCAGTTCAAAATTATCGCGATCCCGGGCGAGGGCCTGGCGGAATTCCTCTTCCGCTTCTTCGGCCCGCCCGAAGCCGAGCAGAGTCTCCGCCAGATGCTTTCGCAACGGCACGTTATCGGGCGAATGAGCCAGCGCGTCCCGCAATGCGCGTACACTGTCGTCACCGGACAAGATAAATCCTCTCACTCAAACGAACGCCCTCAAAGTTATGAATGCTGAAATCCTAACAAGTGCAGCCGAATGTCGCATCAATGTGGTCTGTGATCGAATTCGCCTTGGGAACTTGAACGATGGCGTTTGTACCGTGCCCTCGGGTTGAAACCCAGGTACTCGGTCATCGATCGATTCCGATGCCGCAGCATCGGCCACGTGGGCGACGCTGCCAGCGTCGGAAATAATCGGCAAAACAACCAATGCAGCAACATGTAAGACAACATTCACTGCTGGGAATCCTTATAGATCCAGTCGCCGAAGCGCATTGGCCTTAATCTCGCTCCGAATCTGTCAGTTTTTTGTAAGTTGAGAATGGTGAGCCACAACCCGTAGCATGGGCTTCAGCCCGTGCGACACAACATCTTGTGCGGGCTAAAGCCCACACTACAAAAACTGACAGCCTTTCCGCGAAGTCACCATCACACCGCCGGCATCAGATGCGGCAGATCGCCGACGGAATTTCGTCTTGTGGATGCGCCATAGGAAACAAGCAACAAGACCGTTTTGCCGAAGCCGAAAGTCCTCACAGCACCGATGGTGCTGTATCCTCCAACCCAATCCTGTAACAAAGAGCCGAAGGTTCGAGTTATCCAGAGACAGTCAATCAGCCATCGATTGACCATCCAAGCGAGTCTGGCTTTAGATCCTATTGAGGAGTAAAATTCTGTGCAGGCATGCTTAACTCCTTGAGCTGCCAAGATGCTTCAGATTCACATTAGATTTCCAACTGATATTGAACGGCTGCGGCGAGCGATCAAGGCAGATCGGTCGTTGAGCTATCGAGACCGTATTCTGGCATTGGATGGCATCTGGAATACCGTAGATTTATTTTCGACCACGGCGGTCGAATTGCCCGCTCGAAATCGACTGCGAGAGTTACGGGAACAAGAAGGACATCGGTGCATTCGTGAATACATTCAGCGACAACTTGCCAGTCAACAAGCCGATTCAACAACGACTGACTGAGGCAGTCACCGCGGTTCGTTTCGCCCCTTGGATCAAGAAGACATTCGCGGTGTCCTTTAGGCGAATTCTAAACAAATGATTTGGATTGGGTGCAAACGGAAGCGTTTCAGGCAGGGCTTCCGAGCGAACGCCTGGAAGCTTTTGAAGAACTCGTCCGCGAGTATTACATCGCATAATATTCTTGAACGAACCCATCTTGCACGCAGTACTAACGAACGACGACACTTAATGCACTTCGGGTTCACTTATTTTGGAACGGTTTTACTGTAATGAATCGAATCCTCATCAAGCCACAGGTTGCCGTCATTTTAGGGCTTTTCATTTCGTCATTGGCTGCCGCTGATGAACAGGCTGTCGGGAAGCCAGCAGTTCGAGATGCCAAACAATTACCAAACGTTGTCTTCATTGTCGCCGACGATCTTGGATACGGCGACCTCGGTTGCTACGGCCAGAAAAAGATCCGCACTCCGAACCTTGATCGTCTCTGCCACGAAGGGATGAAGTTCACGAACCATTACTCGGGCTGTAATGTGTGTGCTCCGTCACGATGTGTGTTGATGACCGGTATGCATCCTGGGCATGGATATATTCGAGACAACCAGCAAGCCAAAGGGTTCACTGAAGGTCAGATGCCGGTGCCGGAAAACTTTCTCACATTGCCCGTAACGCTGAAGAAGAGCGGCTACACGCTCGGCGGTTTCGGCAAATGGGGCCTGGGCCCGTTCGGTAGTTCCGGCGACCCTTTGAAGCAGGGTTTTGATCGCTGGTTCGGGTACAACTGTCAGGCGGTCGCCCACAACCATTATCCGACTCACCTCTGGGACAACGACACGCTGATTCCACTCGACAATCCGAAATTTTCCGCGTACCAGAAGCTGGCAGCCGGTGTGGATGCTGACGATCCGAAGAACTATCAGGGATTCTCGGGCAAGGAATATGCTCCCGATCTGATCGGAGGCAAAGCTTTGGAATTTGTCCGGGCGAACAAAGATCGTCCGTTTTTTCTATACTATCCCACGACGGTGCCGCATCTCGCGTTACAAGTCCCGGACGACTCTGTCAACGAATACGCGAACAGCTTCGAGGAAACTCCCTACGCTGGCGACCGAGGTTATCTGCCTCATCGCCAGCCGCGCGCCGCGTATGCGGCGATGATTAGTCGCATGGACCGCGACGTTGGCAGACTTCTGTCGCTCATCAAGGAACTGAGCCTCGACGAACAAACGATTGTCGTCTTCACAAGCGACAACGGGCCGCTTTATGACCGTTTGGGTGGGACTGACACAGATTTCTTCGACAGTGCCGCTGGCCTGCGGGGTCGGAAAGGTTCCTTTTACGAAGGGGGTTTCCGCGAGCCGTGCCTGGTCCGCTGGACGGGCCGCATCGCAGCGGGAAGTATCTCTGACCGCGTGACCGGTTTCGAGGATTGGCTGCCGACACTGCTTGAACTGATCGGTGCCAGACAAACGACGCCAGATAATCTTGATGGGATCAGCTTCGCACCGACCCTGTTGGGCCAGCAGCAGGAGCCACGTTCATTCCTCTATCGCGAGTCGCCTGGATACGGCGGACAGCAGTCCGTCCGTGTCGGCGACTGGAAAGCGATACGACTGAACTTGAATTTGGGCCCGAATTCCAAGGCTCAGCCGACCCGTGAAATTGAACTCTACAATCTGGCGTCTGATCCTTCCGAGACCACGAATGTAGCCAATCAGAACCCCGAGGTCGTCAGCAAACTTCGCAGCATCATGGAAAATCAGCACATCAAGTCCGATCTCTTTCCGCTACGGTCCATTGATGCTGCGAAGTGAATCCTCTCAACATTCCCCAGGCGACTTCTTTCGGTAGTTTAATGGCACAATAACGGAAGTCTCAGCTACCGAAAAACTGCCGATAAAATGCCCTTTCCCGGTGCGCAATTCGAAAGCGAAGAAAATTTGCCACAGATGCACGCAGATTCACACAGATAAATACAGAAGAAGAAAATAAAGAAAATCAGGTTTTCAACTGGTATTATTGGGATTTATTCCTCTCAATCTGTGTGGCGCTGTGTGAATCTGTGGCTAAATTCTTTCGAATTTATTATTGATCAAGGGCTGTACTCGCTCACAGACGGCGCAAGCGCCTCGAACCAGATCCAGCACACGATCGCCTCGGATACGAGCGCAATGATCACGGCCTTTTGCCGCTTGCGCATTTTGATCACTCCAGCAATCACGACGAGTGGACAGACCAGGCAAGAACAGAATGCTGGGAACATCAAAATCGCGAGAGGGCCATCGAAAGCCCGAGAGATATCGTGGGAGATCAGCAGGCCACGATCAGCCAGCGAAAATGCTTCGCACACCATAGCCGCTGCAAGATGCGAATAGATTCCCAGACGAATTTGCGATTCAGCGGACATGGTCCCGCCAGACGTGGAAGCATGAAAAAAATCATCGGCGGGTAAACGAACAGACCCCAGCTTATTGCCGGGGTCGTTTGATTTCGAGATCGACTCGCGTTGCTGCCGATCCTTTCAGAAGAGCTGAATGCTCGCGTCATCAGGCCTTACGGCTGAAGAAACCACGACGGCTTACTGTGAACAATCCAGTGATTCCCGCCAAGCCGGTGGCAAGCAGACCAATCAAAGGCATGCTCGATGTCTTCGGGGTGATCTCGACGTTAGCCATTGCCTGAACTGGCTCGTTGTTGTTGAGGCTGTCTTCCGTGGCCTTAAAAATTTGCACGAACTGTGCGAATGTCGAAACGGGTCGAATTTCCGGTGGGATCGGGGTGATTTTACGACCATGACCCGCGAACGTGATCGATGAAACTTTCTGTGAATGTACCGTGTTGTCGTGGCGAACGCTTTGGGTCATCAACCAGGCACCCTGGCTGGACTTGTTAATCAAGCTGCCTGGAACAAACACCGAAGCGGCACGGCTGGTGTCTCGCTGGCTTTCAACAATCGTGTTACCAACGCTGCCAAACGAATTCAGGTTTGTCGCCGCGACATTGTCCCGCGATTCATTCCCGGTAGTGAGCATCAAAACATCAGCATTCGCCTGGCTGGCAAACACTGAGCAAACAACGACAGCAGGAATCCACAAATTCAAGAATTTCATTTTAGTTAACTCTTTTGGCATTCAGTATTAACGACGATTTTTGGATCGACAATGACACAGGCTTCTTAATCGAAATCACGATGCCGATCAGGCGATTCGGCGTTCATGTGTACAAGTCGACAGGGTTCTAGACCGCTCCTCTTTTGAGGCAATGGGAAAAATCCGGAAAAAAATGAAATTATTCGATTTTCGACGAGATCGATCCCTGTTGAAATCGGGAAATCGAGATTGCCGTGTTGCGGCAGAAAGGATCGTGATGAAGACAAAGAAAAAAAGGGTCGGATCGGGCAACGATTTGACGATTTTCTTCGTGAGCAAGGATGTTACGAAGAAAGCACAAACCAAGCGTTCAAGCGGGTGATTGCATTCCAGCTTGCTGTGACGAGGAGGCTCAACAACTGACAAAGTGTGCCTTTGCCAGGAAACTCAAGACAAGCCGGTCACAACTGGATCGATTACTTGACCCCGAAAACACGAAAGTCACTCTCGACGGATTATCGCGAGCGGCCCAAGCCGTCGGTCGCGAACTCCAACTGGAATTGCGCTAACGGCCGATACCTGTCCCTGTTTGATTCTCAATTACCAACGTGGAGCTCATATTAATGCCTTCCTGTTGAGCCGCCGAACGCGAAGATAACGCGGGCGTTTTCGGCTCGCGTAGATCGGATTGATCGACCTTCAATGAAACACGATACAATTTAATTCGACCAACGAAAGCGCGGTCGTGAAATGCGATGATGAGTCCTCGTTGGTTTATTCTACCACGAAGGGCACGACGAGCGCGAAGGAATCAGAGAACAAAACGCTTGATGCCATCGTTCAACCTGGTGTTGTTTAATCGGTGAACCTCAATGGTGCAGCCAGTCATGTGATCGGAAAGGTCGTTGAATTCTATTTTCGCGCTCTTCGCGTCCTTCGTGATGATTTTCTGCCGATCTCCTCCGACGAACGCTCAAGGTAACGCGGGCATCTTCAAGAGACGCTCACCGAATTGAATCGGTCAATTCGGTTTCTCACAAAGGCACTGAGACACGGAGGATTGATCAATCTCGTTCTCTTGCATCTCCGCGTCTCTGTGGCTCTGTGAGAGATCAATTCTTCGATCGAACGTTCAAATACATCGGGCTGCGGCAAAAGACCTTGTACGCAGAAACCGCGCGGCCCGCAGCTCCGGTGCAATGTGTGATTGTCAGGTCGATCGGGGCGTCGTTGCAGCAATGGACTTAATTTGGGCCAGGTGGTGATCAACGTGTTGGCATACCGCTTCGCCGGACCACTGGCCTCCGATTTCCCCACGACTTTCCTCGTCAGTTACAGTCGCGAGTATAGTTTTCAGTTTCTGGCGTGCCTGCTTCAAACGTTCGAGCACCTCCGCTGCGCTGCGCGATCGAGCCCACCGTGCCTCGCGCTCATTATGGATGTCTGCATGCGGCCATGGTGCGTTAGGGAGAAGTTCCAGGTCTGTGCCGCCGTACCATAGCTCAACTGGCAGACTCGGACCGCCACGATGAATGACCTGGATGACGGGAACGCTAGTTTCCTCCCAAAACGCCAAATGGGCCAACATTTCCTTAATGGTCCATGCGGGCGTGAGTGGTTGCTCAAGTCCCTCCAGTCCCACAGCATCCACGACCGCCATGAGCCTCGCCCAGCCACCGTCTAAAATCTCGAATTGTTCTCGCGCCCAATTGTTGTCCGGTTCGTTCATAGCATGTTGCTCTTGGGCGTATAACGTTCAGGGTAAAACGGGCGTCCTCACTTGACGTTCACCGAATGGAATCGGTCTCTTCGGTTTCTCACAGAGGCACTGAGACACGGAGGATTGATCAATCTCGTTCTCATGCATCTCCGCGTCGCCGTGGCTCTGTGATAGATCAATTCTTCCATCGAACGTTCGAGGTCAGCCTGCGGTACTCCATTCCGTTGGACCGGTTTGTTCGGCCCTATGCTCGGCGTCGAGCGTGCAGAAGTTCGCCAGCTTCGATTGGTCGGACGTCTGACGATCCTAGTGTTAAGAGAGCAATCGTCGATCCATCACCATCGACAAATTCGACTTCGTACGCTTTGCCGTCGCCGTAAACGTGGACCACAGCGCCGACGTCACCGACATGAAGTCCCTCGGCGAGATGGTCACCATTGAGAACAACCAGGGAATGTTCCGCGATCATCATTTTTTTCCCGGATACGCAGTCACAAGTCGAGGGGCAGGATTTTCTTCAACAATCCAAACGGCGACAACGATTGCCGGACGATACCTGCCGCATCCAATTGCACCTTCGGTTTTATATTTTACGCCGAAGGGTGACGACTTTGGAATGAAGTTCTCGCAAGATTTGGCCACACGCAGAAGGTCGCTCCGAAGTTGTTCCCCGTTCTGTTGTGTGTATCCAATCGAAGCAAACCATGCTGCCTTGGTGCCGCCAACCGGATGTGCGGTATTGAGCAGGTAGTCGCAGAGCTTTTCCTGCGTAACAATCGAATGTTCGGCATCAGGAAATGATATTCACTCTCTCTTGCCGAACAGGAGAATAAATGCAATTGAATGAGCCGCGTCCCAACACTGTTCGGCACTCCGGTTGCACTGTTGGTGTCGTTATGTGCTTGAGTCGTTCGAGAGAACGCGGCTTTTCCTGTCGCGATTGATGATGAGTGTCTGTTAAGGTCCGACGTCATCGGGTGTGTGTCTGCGATGTGAATCTCGCGCAGCGTTAAGGGGCTCGGGTTGCGAAATATGCAACCGAGCTCGACAGTCGCTCAGATGTTTTTGGCGGCCTCGTCGACGAGTTTGAGTTTCGCCAGATGAGCTTCCACATCTTCGGTCGTGGCCCAGCCCATCATGTGAAAGCACAGCATCTCGTGTGTGCGCTTTGTTGGCTTGCGTCCAGTCCAAAGGGCGATCACTAAGCAAGCGATGATCGCACAGTAGGTTTGGATCGTGATGCCGTTCTGGTTGTGGCTGAGCAGATGACGGCAGCCCAAGAGGTGCTTGAACTGCCTGAAGAAGATTTCAATCGTCCATCTGTAAGCGTACAGAAGTGCAATGATTTCGGCGGGAACATCGAGCAGGTTTTTCACAATTCGCAGGAAGCCATCAGTATCCACACCCGACGATCCGCCCTTGTACTTCCCGCCCGAGACGTGCGGACGGATCTTCACGATAACCAGCCTCATGGCATGATCGGGTCGGTCAGCGACCTTGCTGGACTGACCGAGCAACACGATCTGATCTGAAAGAACCTTGGCGGCGCGGTCGGCATCGGTCAGGGGCTTTTGTTCGACGATTGAGTAAGCACTGTTATCCCGAACTCGGCAGACATAACTGGACTTCTTCGCGACGATATCGTTGAACAGCGTGAACTTTGCGTAGCCTCGATCTTTGACATAGAGCCTGTCGGACTCGATGGTCTTGCCCAGCACGGCGCGTTCATCATTGTCACCGCCTCCGTCTCGGGTGACGTCAATACGCGAGGGGATGTGGCGATCCACCTCGAAGTGCGAGTGTAGTCTCCATTTCACCAAGCCGCTCTCACGCTTCCGCTTCATCACCGAGGCGGACATGATTCGAGGCATCGCGCTGATCAGAGTCGCGTCCACCAAGGTCAGTGTTCCTGGGAGGTCCGCCAATCGTGCATCTTTGCCGCCAGTGGTGGGGGTGAGTTGGCCGTTCAACTCCTGAATGATCTCGACCAACCGCTCAGGATCGAAGATCGTGGCAGCCTCGGATAGCGAACCCAGCGCCGCCCGTTCACATCCGAGCTTCTTCTGCACGTTCTTCAACTCGCTCGCTTGTTGCAGCGAACGTAACGACGAACAAATCGGGTTGAACAAAAACACCAGCACCATCAGGCAATACTGGTCGTAATGCAGGACGCGGTTTCCCGCTTTATCTCGCCCACAGCTATCCTTGTGCAGTCGTTCAAACAGCGGAAGTAATTGATCGAAGTACTTCAACCCAACAATGTCTTTCTCGGACAATCCCGTCGACGTAGCTGAAGACTCTATCGACGATGCAGTGCTTTGGCTGCTGTCCTTGGCCTCCAAGGTCGGCTTGGGCGAATCCATTCGCGTCGTTTTATTCTCCATCGACAAACAATAGTCAATGATCTGCCTTGCGCAAAAAGCGTGCCACTCGAAGTGCAGAAATTATCCCAACTGCAATCGGAGTGCCGAACAGTGTTGGCCGCGTCCCCGTTTTACGTCAGAATTTCAAATCCTGCCATGTTAAGGTTGACTCGAATGATGACCGCGATATTCTCAATCCACTTACGAGGTTGCCGATGTGAATTCAAACCACTGCGTCAAATCCCATCATCCTGTTTTCGATCTCAAAAGTTCCAAAGCATGAAAAGAGTTCCAGTCTTGTTCGTCGCTTTTGGATTCATTTTGATTCATTGTCTTAACGCGCCGGCGCAAGAGGAAAAGGCAAAATTGCCGGAAGACGGCTGGTGGGTCCGATATCACACTGTGAGTAAATACCAAGGACGAATCGACGGAAAGATTCAAGAATTCACCGGTAAAAAGACTTTTTCGCTGGTTGGAACCGTCGTGGAAGATGGTGAGAAATGCCGTTGGATCGAAGTGTTTTTAGAACGTGAAAAAGAAAAGGTAAACGTGAGGAAGTATCTGGTTCCAGAAAAGAATTTATTGGAACGCAAACATTCACTGGAAGCGTGCAAACGTGGTTGGGTTAAATTCGTCACACGTGACGTGCGAGCGGTCAATCTCGGACAGGAAATCGACTCCTCAGAACCACACCTGATGTACTTGCAATGCATGTGGCGAGAAGCCGATCGAGTCGACACACAGAAAGTTGTCGATTATCAGCATGGACGATTAACGATTCCTCAGGCGATGGTACTTAAAATGACGAGGCCTGACATCGTCAATCGACGACGAAACGGCGTCCCCGAGGAACGGAAGCGCGCCATCGAGCAAACAGGGTGGTTCGATCAGAAGACCGCACCCGTGTTTGCCGCTGCCAAGATCCAGACAAAGTTCTTTGTAAACGGCGAGTTGAAACGCACGTCTGAAGAAGAGATGACATTCGAGGAAACCGGTAATGATGCCAAGTCTCAACTGCCAGACAACAATTGAGTCGTACACTTCTCATAATCGCCTCACCGCCAATAGCCCTGACCCCTTTGTGGTTGTCAAATTGGAAGCTTCCTTGCAGTTGACGTGACTGGTGCGAGCGATACTCTGACAGTGGTATCGAGCCGCCATCCCATCTTTTCCGACGCCCGTGATTGAAAGTGGACGAAGCATGAAATGTATGCGAGTTGTCGTCATCACCATTGGGTTTCTTTTGATTTCCTACAGCTGCGGATGGGCAGAAGAACAATCGCCGAAATTGCCTGAAGACGGCTGGTGGATCAGATATTCATATACCGACAAACAAGAAGCTGACGGACAAGTCCGTGAAGTCCCTGAATTTACGCAAAAAATAACCTATTCTCTCGTCGGTACGGTCATGGAAGACGGTGAGAAATGTCGTTGGGTCGAATTGAAGACCCAGACAACATTGAGGGGCGAAGAAGATGTCAATTTTTTGAAGTTTTTAGTTCCCGAAAAGGATTTGATTGAAAACGAGCAACCGCTCGACAAACTCAAACGCGCCTGGGGTAACAGCAGTAAACGCGGTTTACGCGAATTGAAACTTGGGCAAGGCATCAAGTCCGAATCCAAGTTCTTGAGGATCTTTCCTGGTGTGTGGCAGAAGTCGGAGCGTATTAATCAAGAGCGTATTGTCGATTACCAGAAAGGTCGATTGACGATGCCGCAAGCGCGGAAACGAAGCGTCACGATGCCCATCAACGTCATTAATGCAGGGGGGACGCAGAAAACCGTGAATTGGACGTCAATCATCGAAACGACCGTCTGGTTTGATCAAGTCACATCGCCCGTTATTGCCGCAGAAAGAATCCAGACGAAAGAATACGAAAAGGAAAAGCTGATTTTATCGCGGGAAGAAAACATCGTCATCGAGGACATCGGCTCCGACGCCAAGTCCAGTTTGCCAGAGATCAATTGAGCCCTGTCTGTCCCCCCATACACGACGTGATACTTGGGACAGGCGAATGTTGCATCCGAACAATTCTGAATATGGTGACTACGAAATCACAATGTTCCCGGAAACTGCAACAGTTAAGGTACCACTGGTCGCTTTCAATTGATATGTTCCCGCTTTCGTGAATTTTACGTTATTAAACGTGGCAAGCCCGGAAACGGCGATAAGTGAGATGCTGGTACCGGACGAGAAAGCTCCTCCGGATGGCCCTGAAGAGATCGTAAGTGTGACCGTCGACGTATTGCCAATCACGACATTTCCAAATTGATCTTCAACGGACACTGTAACTGGATTAGCAAGTCCATTCGTCAGGCTGCCGGAACTGGGAACAGCTGTAAAGAACAATTTGTTCGGGGCCGCAGCGTTAACCTTGAAACTGAATGACGAACCCGTCAGCGTTCCATCCGAGACGTTGATTGTATATGTCCCGGATGTGTTGATGATCAGACTGCTGAATGTCGCAACGCCGGCAGTGGTCGTGGCTGTCACCGTCGAAAGTCCGGTTGAAAATAGACCGCTGGCTAACGTCAGCTTGACCGTTTGAGCGGTCTGAACGAGGTTTCCGTACTGGTCTTCAACGCCAACCGTCACCGCAGTGAACGCGACGCCTGCAGTCGCCGACGTCGGAGACGCGAGTACGACTGTCTTCGCTGCCGCCGCCGCTCCGATTGTAATGTTGCCCGATGTGGCACTGGTTAACGTGCCGTCGGTGACTTTCAATGTGTAAACACCGGCAGTCTTGAGTACCAGGTTGCTGAAGGTCGCAACGCCTGCAATCGCCGCCACGGTCAGTGTACTGCCGGTGGCGAACAGGGCACCCGTTGGTCCCGAGTTTAACGCCACGGTCACGTTCGAAGTGTTCCCGATCACGACATTTCCGAAGGTGTCTTCAATTGCCACTTTGATTGCCGGGTTAAGAGCGACGCCAGCAACTCCGGTCGTCGGGACTTGCTGGAGAACCAGTTTGTTAGCGGCCGCAGCGTTGACTGTGACACTGAATGACGAACCAGTCAGCGTTCCATTCGAGACGTTGATTGTATATGTCCCGGATGTGTTGATGATCAGACTGCTGAATGTCGCAACCCCGGCAGTGGTCGTGGCTGTCACCGTCGAAAGTCCGGTTGAGAA
>CAIVEI010000014.1 GCA_903904835.1 uncultured Schlesneria sp.
ATCACCGTATCATTAGACCCGTTCAATATCGAACTTCAAACCTCTTCCCGCGGGATCGTTTGATCACAACCTCCTGCTGGAGATCTGTTGATCCGCCACAGACAGATGAAACGGCCCGTCGCAGACGACCGAAAATCAAGACGCAAATAATTCGGCGGCGATGGCAATGGTCTGGAAGTGGCAATCGACAATCTGATGAATGTCGGGGCAGTAGCCTCCTGCCATCGACACCGCTACGGGAACAGACTTTTCGCGGCAGGTTTGCAGCACCAGTCGGTCTCGGTCGGCCAGCCCCTCAAGTGTCAACGACAGCCGACCCAGGCGATCGCCGTGATAGGGGTCAGCTCCCGCCAGAAAGATTGCCAGATCGGGAACCGACTCGCGAAACGCCGTCGATAATCCGTGTTTCAGTGCGGCAAGATAATCCGCATCGCCTGTACCGTCTGGTAGACCGATATCGAGATCGCCGACTTCTTTGGGCTGTGGATAATTTCGTTCGCTGTGGATGGAAAAGGCATAAATCGAGGGATCATTGCGAACGATCGACGCAGTTCCGTTCCCCTGGTGCACGTCACAATCAATGATCAAAACGTTTGATGCCAATCCATTCGACTGCAGATCACGTGCGGCGACAACGCTGTCGTTGAACAGGCAAAAACCTTCCGCTCGATCACGATAGGCGTGGTGCGTACCTCCTGCCATGTTGATAGAGCAACCATCATCACGAGCAGAACGACAGGCCGAGATCGTCGCACCCGACGATCTTCTGGAGCGTTCGACCAATTGTGGCGACCAGGGAAAGCCGAGCCGCCTGATTTCGATGTCATTCAGTTGACCCGTCGTTACACGGTCGATGTATTCGGCGGAATGAGCGCGCAGTAATTGTTCGTCGGTGGCTGCTGGAGGGCGAAGCAGTTCGTGGTGATCGGCAAGACCACTGTTTTGAACTCGCTCCCGCAACAGCGCGTATTTCTGCATGGGAAACCGATGATTCGGCGGCAAGGGAAGTACGAATTCGTCGGTGTAATATAGTCGCATCATTTCGAAATGAGTTCGATCAAAATTCGGCGCTCTTCGGCGTTCGGGGGAACGGAATGCAATCTCGGATGTTCGTCATTCCGGTGACAAGTTGTACGGTTCGTTCGAGTCCCAGACCAAAGCCGCTGTGCGGAACGGTACCGTACTGACGGAGTTCGAGGTACCACCAGTAGTCTTCGGGAACAAGACCGCATTCTTTCATCCGGTCGATCAAAACATCGTGTCTTTCTTCGCGTTGGCTGCCGCCAATGATTTCGCCAATACGTGGGACCAGAACATCCATCGCGCGCACGGTTTTGCCGTCTTCATTACAACGCATGTAGAACGACTTGATGGCCCGGGGATAGTCCGTCAGTATGACCGGCTGTTTGAAATGTTGTTCGGTCAGATAGCGTTCGTGTTCAGACTGCAGGTCGTGGCCCCAGGCGACCGGGTATTCGAAGGAATGTCCTGATGTTTCGAGGATTTTGACAGCGTCTGTATAGCTGAGGCGAACAAAGTCGTGCTCGACGATGTTTTGTAACGAGGCCAGCAGCGTTGTCTCGATCCGCTCGTTGAAGAATTCGAGATCTTCCGTGCAACGGTTCAGAACATCCTTCACGATCGTTCGCACGAACGATTCGGCCAGATCCATATTGTCTTCGAGTTCATAAAACGGCATTTCGGGTTCAACCATCCAGAACTCGGCCAGATGTCGAGTCGTGTTCGAATTTTCCGCTCGAAACGTCGGGCCAAAGGTATAAACATCACCCAC
>CAIVEI010000015.1 GCA_903904835.1 uncultured Schlesneria sp.
TTCCCTCGCCGAAAACCCTTCATCCTTATCCGAGCGAGCGATTTAATCGTCTTTATCCAAGGTAAGAGCCGTATGCAGTAGTCCTGCACGTACGGATCTGTGCGGGGGGCGGCCAGCAATGACCGTCCCTACCGCGATGCTATTTCGTTGTTGTCTCGAGCGCCGTAAGAAGCTGTGTGGCCATTCATGTCAAAAGCACAGCATTCGCGTAAAATTGCGAGGAATTTGGAATGAATATTTGTGATCCGATTTCACCCCGCTCTCGTTATGCTCAATGAGGTTCATTATGAGCATGAAAAAAAAAGAAGTGACATCACGGACGATTGCCAGTGTGATTTCAGCCTTGCTCTTGGCTGCGATCTGGGGTTTTGGGCAAATATCTCGGCATTTGCTGCAAACATTGGCGGATGGCTCACAGCGACTGCCGAAATCTCTCATTGGTTCCTGCTCCTTTGGGGTGGAGTAACACTCGGCCTACCAGTATTCGGCGTCCTCGTCATCGCTGCAAATACAAAATCGATAGAAGTCAATGAGCCTGATTGGTACAGGTTTACGTCAATGTCCTTCAACGGTTTTCGGTGGGAGTGGAGTTGGCGAGACCTTCGACCATTAAATATGACCCCATATTGCCCTTCTTGCAAACGTCTCGCTCTACATGCGGAGGATAATCAATGGTGCCGTGTGAAACTGATGTGCACGCGATGCCCACATGTCGAGAGAATTCAAGAGAGAACGTGTTTTGAGATCAAACGCGATCTTGAAATTGAAATCGAGCACGCTGTTCGAACCGAACGATGGAAAGAGTACGTAAACGACACTCAGGCAGCGTAAAGTCCCACCTACGAGGCGAACAAGGGGTGCGCACCACCTTAAGCGCGCTGAGGACCGTCGGTTGAGGAAACATCGAATTCGAATTTGTTTTCGGCGCGATGAATATCCCTGATTGACTTCGCCAAAAGGTGGACATATTTTGACGACCGATGACGATGAAAACCAAGCGCGTACCTGCTGCGGTCCAGATGTTCTTGCTCGACAAGGCCAAGAAGCGGCCTGAACGATTTTTGTTGCTGCACCCGCAGGTCGTGTCATCGGCGGGGGGCTTGCGAGATTCTGTTGCTCGTGCCAACAAGGACACGCTTTGGATCAGCTATGAGAAGGATCTTACCGAGGCCTTGCTCAAAACCGTCCTGGGACCACCCCGTTCGCTTGGCAAGGCTCTGCTGATCCACTCGCTGAATCCACTCTCCGTTCCCGTATTGACCAGTTGCTTCAAGCGATTTGCATCGGCGTCGAATAAGGAGTTTCTGCCACCTGAGGAACTCGCCGAAGCACTGCAGGCAGAAAATGCACCCAATCTCTTCATTGGTGCCAGCGTCGATCCGGACAATCAGACGATCACTCTTTGGCGAGGAAACCTGGAACCACTGACCGTCCCCTGGTAAGTGGTTCTTGAAACCATAAATCTAAAAAATTTGCTTCCTCTGCTTTTGTGGGAAATGTTTGAACAACGTTTCTCTTTAGAAAGGCAGAGAAGATGACTACAAAAGTTGAAATCGGAAAAAAGCGTACAA
>CAIVEI010000016.1 GCA_903904835.1 uncultured Schlesneria sp.
AGATCCCTCGCTTGCGCGTCGGGCTAACGAATAGCATCGTCGCCCTCATTGGCCGCGTCAACGTGATGAAGTCAAGTTTGCTTCACCGTTCGATTGATTCAACCACTCAGTGACAGCATCTGCAACCGTTGGAAAGATGCCGATTCCTTTGACTGACGTCAGATCGATTGCGGCACTGGTTTCCACGCCGTAGCCCGTTGTGACGAGCGCCGTTTGACATCCGGCATTCGCACCCGCTTGCAGGTCACTTTCCCGATCGCCAATCAACAAGGATCGGGTCAGATCTATTGAGAGTTCACTCGCAGCTCGTGTCAACATTCCCGGCATCGGTTTGCGACAGTCGCAAACTTTCCGATACTCGCCCAAGCCGGCGCTGGGATGATGCGGGCAGTAGTAAACTCCATCAATGCAAGCGTTTTTTTCTCCCAGGATTCGGCGCAAATGATCGTGAATCGTAATCAGGCGGTGTTCGGGAAAATACCCGCGAGCAACGCCAGCCTGGTTGGTGACGATCACGACCAGAATGCCACGAGAATTGAGCATGGAAATCGTTTCCGAAACAGTGGGAAGCAGTTCGATCTGCTCCGGCTGAGACAAATAATGAACCTCGACATTCACTGTTCCATCGCGGTCGAGAAAAACCGCTGGTCGTTTCGCTGGGGTGGCCGTGGCCGATTCATTCATGTTCAGGTTTCCAAAACAAGAGATGCAGGTCGATGTCGCGGCGTTGTTCACCCGTAGTGGGCTGACTTTTTTGGAGAGGTTGATTGTGTTAGCATCTCACAACAGCGAAATCAGTCCGTTGAGAATTTGGGTGTTCTCGATGACCTGAGGTGCTGGTTCAAATCGGGTTTGGCTTCAAAAGTCGCATTCTTTGTATCGGGTCGTTTATCCATAATTCGATCAATTGTCAAAAGCGCAATCCATTTGGTAGCGGAAAACGCTGGCAGTCTTTGTGGCAGTAAGGTTTGACCGTTGACTTCGACGAAATCGCAGACAGGACGTTTGTGATGCAATTGATACGATTGTTTATTGCCATGGTTGAGTTCGTTTCAATTGCTCACCGGCAGCGCAAGATGCGGGAATTGTAGCGTGTGGAAGCGATTGGCGGATCAGTGGGCGCTTGTAACCGGAGCCTCGGCAGGCTTGGGTGCAGAGTTCGCGCGTCAGCTTGCATCACGAGGGATGCATCTTGTGCTTGTCGCTCGTCGGGGCGATTTGATGGCGGAGCTGGCTCTCGAATTGCATACGAAGCACGGAACTCGCTGCGAAATCATTTTGGCAGACCTGTCTGATCCGGCCGAACCGCATCGCATTCTTGATGAAATCACAAATAATGGGATTACGATTGAATTGCTCGTCAATAACGCCGGATTTGGAGTTGTTGGCGAAGTCGATAACGCCGACGTTGATCGATTGCTGCAACTTATTCGATTGAATATCTCTGCGCTGACGGAATTGACTTACCGGATTTTGCCGGGAATGCTGGAACGGGGTCATGGTGCGATCTTAAATGTGTCGTCACTTTCGGCATTTCAGCCAGTGGCTTATATGGGGGTGTACGCGGCGAGTAAAGCGTTTGTTCTTCACTTGAGCGAAGCCTTACATTGTGAGCTCTATGATCGCGGGATTACGGTCACGGCCGTCTGTCCAGGCGTAACGCGCACAGGTTTTTTTGAAATTGCAGGCGCACCGGGATGGTTACAAAAACATTCGTCGCTGGCCGTCGAACCTGTCGTCAAGTCGGCATTGAACGCGCTCGGTCGCCGAAAGCAATGTGTAATACCTGGCTGGAAGAACTTCCTTCTGACCCTCCTTGTGCGGATTGCGTCCCGTCGCCGAGTTGTGAAGGAATCGACGCGATTTTTTCGCCCCCGACGCAAAACCGGTCAATAAACCCGTCGATCAGTGCTGAATCGAGAAAGAGTTTTTGTTCTCTCAGTGATTCTTAAATTTCCAGGAGTCTGACTTGGAATCAAAGATGTCCGAACGACTGAAAACTTACGAACAGGCAATTGACTTTCTGTTCGGACGAATCAATTACGAACGGATTAACACCGAGTCCTATTCGACAAGTGATTTTAAGCTGGATCGGATGC
Organism: uncultured Schlesneria sp.; assembly: GCA_903904835.1. Taxonomy (GTDB): domain Bacteria; phylum Planctomycetota; class Planctomycetia; order Planctomycetales; family Planctomycetaceae; genus Schlesneria. Next base: position 2,100 of record CAIVEI010000016.1, read on the forward strand.
GGCGCTTACTGGAGATGATGGGCAATCCGCATGAGCGAATCCCCGTCGTTCATGTGGCTGGTACGAAGGGAAAAGGTTCCACGTGTTCGATGTTGGCATCGATTCTGTCTCGATCTGGATACCGATGTGGACTCTATATTTCTCCCCACATCACCGAATTTGAAGAACGGATCACAATCGGTGGGATTCAACCGACGAAGTCTGAATTTGTCAGTCTACTCAACGGATTGCTGCCGATCATTGCCGAGATGGACAATTTACCAGGTCGCATGCAACCGACGTATTTTGAACTCGCAACAGCGCTGGCATGGCAGCATTTCATCGAACAAAACGTTGATATTGCAGTGCTTGAAGTTGGTCTCGGCGGAAGGCTCGATTCAACGAATTTGTGTCGTCCCCTGGTGACCGTGATTACGAATATTAGTCGTGATCACACTCACGTCCTTGGCAGCACAGTACATCAGATTGCCTACGAGAAAGCTGGAATTATCAAACCGGAAGTCCCTGTGATTTCTGGCGTGACTCACATTGACGCGCTGAATCTCATCGAGAAAACATGTTCTGAGAGGAATGCGACTCTCAAGCTGTCCGTTCGCGATTTCCAATTACTGAATCGCCGGACCGATGAAGCGGGTCGTGTCGAAATCGAGGCAAAAACGTCGACGACACTTTGGACTCAGGTGCCAGTTGTTTTACGTGGACCGCATCAGGCGTCAAACACCATGCTGGCACTGGCCGTCATTGACGAACTTCGTCAACAACAATGGGAAATCACCGACGACGACGTGAGGGAGGGACTCAGACAAGTGGCGTGGCCCGCACGAGTCGAAGTCGTGTCGCAACACCCGACGGTCATCATCGATGCTGCACATAATTGGGAATCGGCACGAGCCTTGGTTGTCTCATTGAATGAAGATCCAATGCGTCGAAGACGAATTCTTGTCTTCGCCGCAACCAAGGACAAAGATGTCGCAGGAATCCTTAGACAATTACTGCCTAATTTCGACACAGTAATCCTGACCCGTTATCTGAACAATCCACGAGGCGTCGGACTGGACGATCTCGGCAACCTCGTCGAATCGATCAGCTGTCGGCAATATCATTTCGCAGCAAGCCCGATTTCCGCATGGGATCTCGCCAAACGCCTTGCGTCTCGCGACGATATGATCGTCATCACAGGCTCGTTTTTTCTTGCTGCCGAATTAAGAGAAACTATCATCAGCGAGGCAAATCAGGCATCAGCCGCAGCAGGTTCTCGCGTGGTCGGGATTCGATCATCGACATCGTAAGCCAGGCCAAAAAGCCGCAATGTCTTGATTGACCACCACGTGGGATCGAGTTCCCACCATTTGTGTCCAGCGGGAGCCACATGTGGGTGGGCATGATGGTTGTTGTGCCAACCTTCGCCATAGGCCCAGATCGCCACCCACCACAAGTTTCGGCTTTCGTCCCGCACGTCGTAATTGCGATAACCCCAGAGATGTGTCGCGGAATTCACAAACCACGTTCCGTGATAGACCATCACCATCCGGAAACAAAGTCCCCAGAGAAGCATCGGCATACCGCCAATCATCCAGAGTGCAACTCCCGAAGCGACCAACCAAAGGAAATAGGTCTTCTCAAAAAATTGCAGCATCGGATCATTCATCAAATCTGGCGTATACTTCTTGTAAAGAGTTTGTTGCTCAGTAGGAGTTCGTCGCAGAAAAAGCCAAGTCAAATGTGACCAGACAGCGCTCACCAATGGCGAATGCGGATCGCCTGGCAGGTCAGAACGCTGATGATGCAGACGATGCGTTGCAGTCCAGGCAAGTGGCGAGCCTTCACCAGAAAGCGACCCGGCCATGAGAGTGATAAATCGGACCGGGCTGACAAGCTTGAAGGATTTGTGCGAGAGGAATCGATGGTAACCCAGGCAAATTCCAATACTTGCAGTGAACCAATGCAGCACGACACAGGTTGCTAGCGACTGCCAGTTGAAAAAGAACGGAGCGGCAATTGCACCTGCATGCATGCCCACCATCCAGGCAACAACAACCCAGTCAACCCGAGCCCAACTCATCTTCTCAGGAAGCCACGGTTCCCACACTGGCGGTTCCGAAACTGTCGGAACTGTCGAAGCACGGGTTGAGTCGCCGAGTTCGCTTTGCGTTGGAAATGATTCGCTTACCGGGCGCTGCGCTCGATGCTTTTCCGATTTAGCACGCTTGGGGGAAACGATTGACATAGTGGATTCCGATGACTGAGGTTCATTAATCTCGTTTGAAGCGAGTCCGTTCGCCAAGCAATGACCAGCCTCAAACCGCTGCTCAATGCATTAATTCGTTGGAGATTCTATTTCAAGATCGGAAATCGTGTGTCAGCCTTTCGTCACGTCTCTGTCAAACTTTTGTCAAATTTCGCAGACGAGAAAAATACGGCAGAATGGGATGAGTTGAATTACCCAAATGTCTACCCAAACCCTCTAAACCACATATCTAATCGACAATTCGGCTGATTTGGCCGGTAAAAACGAAACCGTCACTTTTCAAAAATTAATCAAACGGATCACGTTTCCGGTAAAATCACGCGTCTGCGGCGCGTCGTCTGTTCGGAAGAATCAGCCAAACGTGAAATTTGAGTTTTTCATCGCCTCACCATTCACAACATGCAAACAGCTCAGGTGGCCAAAGCTGTTCAAGCAGTGTGTTTTGCGTAAGTTGAGCTTTTCTCAATAAATTCTACGTGCAACGCACGTCTCAGATTCGCTTTGGAATTCCACCTTCGTTGCACGACATGATTGATATTGACCGTTGTCAATTCCGTCTGACTGCGAATCGACGACACAAAAACAGATCAGCAAGAGCGTGTGATTGGGTTTTGAAGATCCCCAATATCCGTGGCTGCTGTGTTAAGCTCTTGGACGCACACCTGAGGAAGATGAAAATGGGTATGCTCGACCTGTTTCGCGAATGGCAAAATTCCGGCAGCAAAAAATTTCGACCTCGTCGCCGTCGCGGGCTTGAACGCACAGAAGTCTTGGAATTTCGCCGAATGTTGTCCGTGGTTTTGAACGGAACGACCGTTAGAATCGACGGTTCCGCAGCCCCCGATGTCGTCACGATCAATCAAAATTCGGCCGGCGTGAGCGTTACGGAAAACGGAACCGTTACGACATTCGGACCTTCGAAGCCAGTTGATGGGATCTATTTTTTTGGCGGAACTGGTAACGATCAAGTGTGTATCCAGGGAATTCTTTCCGGAACGTCACTTGGTGTCTACGGCGGTAGCGGAGTCAACACGCTGATTTCTCCGAACAGCACAAACCTCTGGCAGATCACAGGGCCAAATTCGGGGACGTTGAACGGAAACTCGTTCACCAACATGCAAAATTTAACGGGTGGAACTACTAACGACACGTTCCAATTCGGATCGGCCGGATTTGTCTCAGGCACCATCAACGGCGGTGGCGGGATTGATGCACTCGACTATACTCATCGCACTACGGGCGTGGTCGTTAATTTGGCCACGAATTCTGCAACGGCAGTAGGCTCCGGTTTCACTCGCATCACGAACGTCTACGGAAGTTCTGACAACACAGACACATTGATCGGTGACAACAATGTGTTGAATACGTGGTATATCAACTCGGGAAATGCAGGTAACATCAACGGACAATTTTACTTTTCTGGTATGAAGAATCTGACCGGTGGATCTCAAAGTAATTCGTTTCTGTTTGGTGCGTCAGGGTTTGTGTCTGGAAGCATTATTGGCGGCAGTAGTCCAGGTCCAAATAACGTCAACACACTCGTTTATTCCCAGCGAAGTGTCGGGGTCATCACGAATCTTCAGTCCAACACATCGACCGCGATCGGAGGAACTTTTAGTCAGATCAGTGCTGTGGTAGGAAGTAGCGGCACTGACGATACCCTCATTGGCAGCAACGGCAATAATATCTGGAATGTTAATGCAACCAATGAAGGAAGCGTTGGAATTGTTAATGGCGTTCCGTTGAATTTTACGGGCTATAAGAATCTGGTTGGCGGATCGGGAAGCGACGCATTTAAATTCGGTACAACGACAACCAGCTCGGGCGTACTCGTTGGGCTGATCACCGGGTCAGTCAATGGCGGACTTGGGTTTAACACCCTGGATTATTCCCAATTTCCTGGTCCGATTACACTGAATTTGATAACGGACACCGCAACTTCGATAAGTCGTGGATTCTCAAATATTCAAAATCTTGTCGGCAGCCCGCTGCCGCCCCCACCAATGCCAGGGACTCCGCCTGCCCCTCCACAGTTCAATACGCTGTATGGGGCCAATGTAAACTCAGACTGGAATATTACTGGAGTTGACTCGGGTAACATTAACGGTTCGTTTTACTTCAGTTCAATTCAAAACCTCAACGGCGGCAAATTAATTGATACGTTCCATTTCTTGCCCGGAGGAAGTGTTAAAGGTTTGGTGAATGGCGGATTGGGAGTCAACACTCTCGATTACTCAAACTTCAATAACACCATCACCGTTGGCCTGCAGCAGACTCTAGATCCAGTTTCAAATATTTACACGAGCCCCGCAAGCGACACGGGCGGATACGTCAATGTCACGAATCTGATCGGATCGACCTACGGCAGCACGCTCGTCGGTGCGAACATTCAGAGTTCTCCGAGTTCGGAGACGATCTGGAATATCACCGGTCGAGATACCGGCAATGTCAATGGAACATTCAACTTCACGGGAGTCAATTGTCTAACCGGTGGTTCGATCGATTCCACAACTCATCCAAAGCTCCCACCACTGACAGTCAATAATGTATTCCGGCTGTATCAGGGTGGTTTGATCACGGGCAAGATCAATGGAAATAACAATGGAGACAACTGGCTGGATTACTCGGCGTTTACGACGCAGGTCACGGTGAATCTTGCCGCCGGGATCGCCACTAATGTGGGAAGTTTCCTCAATATCAAGGATGTCCACGGCGGGAATGGAGTCGATACGCTGACTGGTAATTACCAGGGCAACGCCCTGATCGGCGGCGCTGCGGCAGATACGATCGTGGCCGGGTCTGGAACTGGACAAAATCTGATTATCGGTGGGGCAGGCTCTGACGTGCTCACCGGTATTTCGGGAGCCGTGGATAGTAAGGGTAAGCCAGTTGCCAATTCTGGCCAGGACCTCATCATCGGGGGCTTTACGAACTACGACAATGATCTTGTCGCATTGACCGCGATTCTCGACGAATGGCAATCGCCGGTTCCATTCACAACACGGGTTCAAGATCTCCGTACTGGAACCGGCCTGAGCCAAGGGAATCGCCTTGTTGCTGACGTGACAGTCCACAGCGATACGGCGGTGAATTCCATCACGGGTGGGAAACCTGAATCAAATTGGCTGTGGGGACAGCCTGCTGAATTCAAGGACCTGACCTCAGCGGACATCTACGATACGCCAATCGTCAATCCGCCAATTCTGACGGGTACAAGTACACCTGTCTTTACTGTGGGCCAAAGCCCTCTCCCAGTCAATCCAGCAATTACAATCACCGATCCCGGTCATCCGACAATGACATCAGCGACGGCTCAAATCACCGGAAATTTCAACCCAAGTCAGGACGCTCTCGGATTTGTTCCTTCGTCTGCGACGGGCAATATCAAGAGTAGCTACAACGCCACAACAGGACTTCTGACGCTGACTTCACTGAATTCAACGGCAACGGTCGCCCAGTTCCAGGCGGCTCTCAGATCTGTCGCATACTGGAATTCCAGTGCCACACCGACGTTGCTTCCTCGGACAATCGTATTTCAGGTTTATGACAGTTTCGCTTATAGCAACAACCTTGCGACCTCCGTTGGAATCAATTACCAACCCACGCTCTCTGGCAGTAGTACGATCACTTACATGCCCGGGCAAGCTCCAGCCGTGATCAATTCTGGAATCACGGTTAATGATCCCAACAATTACACGCTGTCGTATGCAACCGTGAAATTGTCGAATTTGTTCTTCCCGTTGGAAGACGTGTTGGGCTTCGTCGGTAATGCCTCGACTGGAAACATTACTGGTAGTTACAACAGTGCGACGGGTGTATTGACGCTGACGTCAGCTGGGGCACTTGCGACAGTTGCCAACTTCCAGGCGGCACTGCGGCTCGTAACGTATTCAAACGTCAGTGTGAATCCATCGCTGTTTAGTCGCACCGTCACTTATCAAGTTTCCGATGGTGTCATACTGAGCAACATGGTGAATAGTACGGTTGTCGTGCAGTAGTCACTTCAACGAAGCTGGGGTTGGGTTGCTTGCCATGCCGTGATCGCATCACGGTTGGCAGCAACGTCGTGAACTCGCAAGATATCGGTATGCTGTTGTGCCAGGCTGATCGACACGCCCACGGTGCCAAACAGGCGTTCGTCCAGCTTCTGTCCAAGTACTTTTTGCAAGAACCGTTTGCGAGAATGACCAATTAATACCGGGCGACCCAGTTCCCGAAACCGTGCGATATTCGAAAGAATTTCCAGGTTGTGATCAGCCGTTTTTCCGAATCCAATCCCCGGATCAATAACGATTCGCTCCCGAGGTAGACCTGCCCGTTCCAGCGAATTCAGTCGCTCAGTGAAATCTTCGCACAAATCATCAACGACATTTTGGTATTGCGGGGCGGTTTGCATTGTCTGGGGTGTTCCCTGGATGTGCATACAAATCACGCCACACGAAGTTTCGCAGCAAACTTCGATCATCCGAGGATCAAATCGAAGGCCGGAAATATCGTTTACAATCTGCGCCCCGCTTCTCAATGCTTGCTTTGCGACTTCCGATTTCGAGGTATCGATTGAAAGTGGGATTTGCATCAGTCCCTTGAGTCGCTCGATCACCGGGATAACTCGCTGAAGCTCTTCTTCAACGGAAACAGACTGTGCACCAGGGCGCGTGGACTCGCCTCCGATATCGAGGATATCTGCCCCCTCGGCAGCAAGGCGAAGTCCGTGTTCGACGGCTAAGTCAACGGTCACATATTTTCCGCCATCCGAGAAACTATCAGGAGTCGTATTGAGAATTCCCATGATGATTGGACGCTCACCAAGTTCGCGATCAAAACCTGAAAACTTCCAATGGCGTCCGATTTCGGAATTCTTCATTTTACAGAGGCCTTAAAACGCGACTTTAAAACGAGCCTGATTGATCGCTTTTTTAAGTCGATGTTTGTTTTCAGCAGTTCAAACGGAAACCCGGTTGCGCTGAAAAGCTGTCGAATCGAGTTCCATTTGCTTTCAAAATTGATTCCAGGCGTCATTCTAACCGGTACTTTGGGCCGCGCTCATCAACAGTTGAAATTTTCCCTGTCTCCATAGCCAGCCGTGGCTTTTGCCCGCCTCAAATACCCGAATGGAAGTCTGGGTAAAATAAGGAGGAGTTTTCCGACTATGCTCAAGATACTGCGTTTGATGATTTTACGGGCCGATAACTAGAGCGTCGGGAACAAGGAATTCCCGCAAACGAATCTAAAATTCTCAGAAAATCGTTTTAGGTCGAACATCGCCCGGCTGGTGGGTCGGTTCAATCGGGCACGGTAAGACACGCTGGAAATTCAAGGAGGGATTTATGCCTGTTTTGAAGCTGGTTCGCGGAGCTGCGGTTTTTCTCGCTACTTTGGGAGTTGTTGCTCCAATTTCTGCTGTTCAAGCAGCGGATGCAAACCAAAAGGCAAGTCGTACGGCTGTCGCTACAATTGCAGCAGACGTTTCGCAGTCTTCGAGCGGTCTGTTCGCAGGACGTGTCGTCGATCACACCGGAGCGGTTGTTGAAAACGCTAACGTTGTCGTTCGACAAGGGGCCACCGAAGTGGCTCGCAGTCAAACGGACAAAGACGGCATGTTTTCGGTTAAAAACTTGAAACCCGGCACATATCAAGTCTGCTCGGGAACGACTGAAGGTCATTTTCGGGTCTGGAACGAAAAGATGGCACCACCGTCAGCTCGAAAGAACGCATTGATCGTTCTCGGACATAACGGTGCCCGCGGTCAATATGCCAACTGCGACGAATGCCCTCCAGGAGGTTGGTGCGGATGGCGTAGCCTTGATCCAACGATCTGCCTGCTGACTGCAGGTGTTGTCGCAGCGGTCGTTTTGAGTGCTATAACGCTGTCGAAGGTCAATACGATCAATAACAATCAAAATCCGCAGCCAGTTTCTCCTTGATTTGTTGCGAACAGAAAAAAGATCTTCGGGTGAGAATACGCCCGGTAAAAACAGAGTCGGACGTTCATCGAACGTCCGACTTTGTCGTTTTTATTCACGATACCAAGGTGAACCAGACTAAACCGTGGGCGTTCGCCAGTTCCTAGATC
>CAIVEI010000017.1 GCA_903904835.1 uncultured Schlesneria sp.
GGGGTGGCTTACTTTGTTCAACGCGCGAGGGATTTGCCTATTCTGAACCCATCATGCGACGCGCGTAAACCGGCTGTGCCGGCCGGGTGGCTTACCTTGTTCAACGCGCGAAGGATTTACCTATTCTGAACCCATCATGCGACGCGCGTAAACCGGCTGTGCCGGCCGGGTGGCTTACCTTGTTCAACGCGCGAAGGATTTACCTATTCTGAACCCATCATACGACGCGCGTAAACCGGCTGTGCCGGACATTCGCACGATGGGAGTCTTGTTGCTAGAATTAGAGACATTCATTTTTGACAACCAAAGGGAATCGAGTTTCTGGCTATGACTGACCGTCGCAACCTGTTTAACAAAGTTTGGGATCTTCACACTGTTCGTTCGCTGGCTGGCGGGCAGACGCAACTTTTTATCGGACTTCATCTGATTCATGAAGTCACCAGTCCTCAGGCGTTTTCAATTCTGCGGGACCGAGGCCTAACGGTTCAGTACCCCGAACGGACACTGGCGACCGTCGACCACATCATCCCGACGGATGTTCAGCTACGACCTTTCGCCGATGGTCTGGCGGAAGAAATGATGTCGGCCATCGAAAAGAATTGCCGCGATTTCGGAATTCGCCTGTTTAATCTCGACGACAAGCGGCAGGGTGTGGTGCATATTGTTGGTCCGGAACAAGGGCTGACGCAGCCTGGGATGACGATTGCCTGCGGAGACAGCCATACCAGCACACATGGGGCATTTGGCTCGATCGCTTTCGGGATTGGAACCAGTCAAGTGGCTGACGTCCTCGCGACGCAGACGTTGGCCCTTAGCCGGCCCAAGGTCAGGCGAATCGAAGTGACCGGAACGTTGCGTCCGGGCGTTTACGCCAAGGACGTGATCCTGCACATCATTCGCAAACTGGGCGTTCAAGGTGGCGTGGGCTATGCCTATGAATACGCGGGCAAGGTATTCGATCGCATGTCGATGGAAGAACGAATGACCGTCTGCAACATGAGTATCGAAGGGGGTGCTCGTTGCGGTTACATCAATCCCGATCAGACGACGGTGGATTACGTTCGTGGGCGTCCGTTTGCACCAAAGGGTACTGACTTTGACCGTGCGGCAACGTGGTGGTTGAGTCTTGCCTCGCCGAAAGATGCCGAGTTTGATGACTATGTGACTTTTGACGGAAGCGCGATTGAGCCGACAGTGACTTGGGGTATCAATCCCGCTCAGTCGGTCGGGGTCAATGAAACGCTACCTGCCCTGGCCACATTCACAAACGACGACCAGAAAGGTATTCGCGATGCCTTCGAATACATGGATCTGAAGGAACTGCAGCCAATTCGTGGGCTGAAGATCAATGTCGCGTTTATTGGTTCGTGTACGAACGGCCGGATCTCAGACCTGCGCGAAGCGGCAGCGATTGCAAAGGGACGGCACGTTGCAACGGGAGTGAAGGCACTTGTCGTTCCAGGTTCACAACAGGTCCGTGAGCAGGCGATTTCGGAAGGTTTAGACAAGATCTTCGAAGCAGCGGGTTTCCAATGGCGTGAGGCGGGTTGTTCGATGTGCCTGGCGATGAATCCCGATAAGCTGCAAGGACGCGAAGTCTGTGCATCCTCCAGCAATCGTAATTTTAAAGGTCGTCAGGGAAGCCCGACCGGAAGAACATTGTTGATGAGTCCCGCGATGGTTGCTGCCGCCGCGATCTCAGGCTGCGTCAGCGATGTTCGAGATTTGCTTTAACCTGATCGATCCAATACAGAAGTCAGATTGCTTTTACAAAGGAATTCCATGAGCACGAACGGAATCGATCGACGCGAGTTTCATCAATTAAGTCTGGCTGCGCTGACTGGTGTCATCGCCGGGGTGACCATCGGCTGCAATGATGCCAAACCACCTGCAAAAAATGCTGACCTGACGCCGGCGATACCTGCTGCCGAGCCAAAGGCTGGCGGAGTGACCCTGAGCGCCAATGCCGAAGCCTATATTATGGACGAGCCGCACACATGTCGCGGCTTGAATTCGTGCAAGGGGCTTGGTAGAGACAAAGAAAATGCGTGTGCAGGCCAGGGAACTTGTGCGAGCATTGCTGATGCCAGTTGCGGTGGGCATAACGAGTGCAAAGGACAGGGGGGATGTGGAGAAAACCCAGGTATGAATGAATGCAAGGGACAAGGTGGTTGCCACGTCCCGCTGATGGCCTCCGCCTGGGATACGGCTCGTAACGCGTTTGAAACCGCGATGAAGAAAAACGGAAAAGAGTTCGGAGCAGCCCCGCCAAAGAAGAAAAAGTAATCCACGCTGATGTTGTTGATCGGCCTTTTTCAACTTATCTTCGTTGTTATGAATTTGGTACGAGATTTCGACAACTGTTCTTGATTAGGCGGAGTCCCATTGTGATGCCACTGTTGCGACGCTCCCTTTTGTGTATGACGATTATCGTATGTTTATTCGGTGTTGTTCTTGAAAATGCCTCCGCGCAAGGAACGACCCCGCCGACGGTACTGCCTTCTAACGTTGTTAAGCAGTCTCGCCCTTTTTACGTTGAAGGAACGGTTGTCGTACTGTTGATGGCGGCGGCAGGGTTCGCCGTCTGTCGATCCAGTCGCCGGGTTTGAACCAGTCGCGTGATGGATGTTGCTCGCAAGTCTTGCCGAATCGTTGTGACAGGAATCGGCCTTTGCACGCCGCTCGGGCCGAACCGCGAGTCCTCTTGGCAGGGTTTGTTGTCCGGTCGCAGCGCAACGCGTTGGTTGGCAGCCCCTCACTGGACGGAAAGTTCACGAATCGCGGGTGCACCAGTCTGCTTACCAAACGACCGCCCGTTTCGTCGTCGCGAGCCGATCATTGAACTAGCGTTGACGACCGCAAAAGAATCACTGCTTGATGCGGGTCTCGATCGTCAGTTGCTCGAGCAACACTGTACAGGAGTTGTGTTTGGAACAAGTAAAGGTGGATTTCACACCTTTTCACGTTTGATGACCGAGCAGCGCACAGACGCGGGTCATTTACTTCGAACAGAATCCAGGGGGAATTCCGCTGATTGGCTAGACGTGTTTCCGAACCGAGCTGCGGCTGCGATTGGAGCCATGGTCGGTGGCTACGGCCCAATCCTGTGTCCGATCGCCGCTTGTGCCACCGGACTGGCTGCGTGCCTGCGTGGTGCGGAGCTGATCCAAAATGGTGATTGTGATATTGCGGTGGTCGGAAGCGCCGACGTTTCGCTCCAACCCGCACTGCTGGGTTCGTTCCGTCGATTGGGAGTTTTGTCGCGAGAATCAGATGACCCATCGAGCGCCTGTCGGCCATTTGACCGACGTCGTACCGGATTCGTCATTGGCGAGGGTGCCGCTTGCCTGGTTCTGGAACGGCTTGATTCCGCGTTGAAACGTGGAGCTTACTGTTACGCGGAATGGCTGGGAGGAAAGATGTTGTCGGACCCGTACGGATTGACTCAACTTGATCCATCCGGAACCTCCTTACGAAAACTGCTCGCCGACGTCAGATCACTGACTTCTCGAAACCCCGACTATGTTAATCTGCATGGTACGGGTACGACCGCAAACGACACTGTCGAGTGCCAGGCAATCCGAGCGGTATTTGGTATAGAGACAGACGAGTTTGATTGCTCAAGTCTCAAGGGAGCGATGGGACATTTACTCGGAGCTGCGGGAAGTGTTGAGCTAGCCGCGACAGCTCTTTCCATTCGAGATCAAATTGTTCCTCCCACAGTGAACCTGAATGAACCTGATTCCGATTGCTTTCTCAATCTCACTCCAGCCAAAGCAAAACCGCGTTCCATCGATCATGCATGGAAACTGTCGCTGGGTTTTGGAGGACACATCGCCGGTGTTTGTCTTGGAAGACTCAAACAAACCGCCGCGGAGTCTGCCTGAAACGAAGGCGATGGTAAGACTTCGGCCGAACCAAGAAGTTGGTAGACGCATCGACTTAAAGGTTCGGTATGGGCCAGCCTCCCGACGTCACAGGAATTCATGTAGCTGAGTTTTCTATCATCTGTTAGAAATTGGTTGGGTCTGCCCGGAGTCATTCCGACTCCGGTATGTCCTTTCAGGCATACGTAATCTTGCAAAAGATCGAGACCTGTAATGACTGGCTGACTCGATTGAATTGTCGCCGAATTCGGTTCATTTCGTCATGGAAGACGTACTATGTTCCGCGGGTCTATGCCAGCGCTCACGATTGCAGTATTCGGGATTGGAATCGGAATCGGACTTTCCTGGAGCCGCGGTCTGATTCCGCTGACGCTTAGTCCAGCTAAGAGTGGCTCACTGAGCATTGAGGAAACCCAGCAAGAGCCGCTGCCGCCACCCAACCCGATCAAAACAGCCTCAGCTCGCCACGCCAAAGTTGCCGTGAACGACGCACCCGATGATCCATCCGTTTTCGAGCAACAGTCCGAGCCTGATTCCAGTGCTTCTCTGGCGGTTACTTCGAAAGCGAATATTGACATCAGCCACTTGCGTGTCATCCCTGCAAGTCGAAGTGCAGAAACGGAAAATACAGGTTCGTCTGAATCATGGGATCAGGATGGCCGCTCCGAACACCGACCGACGAGACTTCGTTCACAAGAACAATCCACAGCACAACTGGATCCGCCCTCCGAATATCGTATATCGCAGGAGGCCAAGCGTCGCAGTCCTGTGACCGTGGTCGCTCATCAGGATCCTACAGAAGGATCCAACGATGCGCGTGAGCCAACACCGACAAATTCTGTGACACCACGAGAGCAACTCACTGCTGCCGAAGAGAAAATTGCGGCTGGGGAAACCATGGCCGCGCATCGACTTTTGTCGAAACTCTATTGGAACCATAAGGATTTTCGACCCCAGATTCAGGAAATGATCGACGGCACGGCCAAGACGATTTTCTTCCAGTCGCAGCCGCACTTTATCGAGCCTTACGTGATTCAATCTGGTGAACGCATGGAAGTCATCGCGAAGAAATACCAGCTTTCATGGGAATATCTCTCAAAGCTAAATCGAACAGAACCACGACGAATCCAGGTTGGACAGAAACTGAAGGTCGTCAAAGGACCATTCGCTGCCGTTGTTGAATTGCGCGACTTCGCGCTGACGATTCACCTGCATGGATACTATGTCAAACGCTATCCTGTCTGTATTGGTAAAGATGGTTCATCCCCTGTCGGAAAGTTTTCGGTGCTGAACAAGGTTGAGAACCCCCCTTACACCGGGCCGGACGGAAAAGTGATCTCGGCTGACGATCCTTCAAACCCGCTGGGCGAACGCTGGATCGATCTCGGTGACAGCTACGGCATTCACGGAACGATTGATCCAGACTCAATCGGAAAAGCAGAATCGCGAGGCTGCATTCGCTTGGCAGATCGCGAGATCATCGAGGTCTTTAACTTTCTCGTAAAAGGTTCCGAGGTTGTCATCCGTAAATGATGTTTCACCGGACAGGTTGTTTGCGGCGTTGAGCCTTTTACTGAACCTACAGGTCGATTCCGTTCCGATCGCGCGTCACCCCAGTTACGACTTCGTCCGTCACCGGGTGGCGATCAAGTCCAGCCTATTTTCGATATTCATCGAAGACGGCTATAAAAACTTGGCCACAAAGCAGGTTTTTCCATCTTCACGGGTTATTTGGCAAAATCCGTTAATGCGGTCTATACAGTTTGTTCGATATTTCTGATAAGCCTCAGTCTCACTGCCAGCCCGGAATCGGGTCATGCGGTAACTCTTCTGCCGCCGATACTGATCGTGCGAGTTTCGCGATGTGCACCATTATCAATGGTTATGCATCGAAGGATCTCTGCGCGACGCAGAGCACAATGTATCGGTAATGCCACGGACGGCAATATTGGCAAGGATGCATCCCATGCGGTGGAGGCGATCGATCCGATGGATCAATGCGTTGTTGATTACTAGCGCTCTCGTTGGTTGTCGCAGTGCAAAACCCGTTTCCTACCTGGGAGACGCTCAGCTTCAGGATTACAAAAATAAGACTCTTGCCATCGAATATCCGAATGTCGACCAGCCGACATCGGAACAAGTGGTTGAGTCGCAGCGGCCGCATACGGTTCGCGACCGGCATAATGACGAAGTCTGGGAAATGACGTTGATGCAAGCGGTTCATCTGGCCGTGCAGAACAACAAGTTGATCCGGACTCGTGCGAGCAACGCGACGCTTCTGCTGAATCCAGCGCAGAATCCGTCGATTTACGACAACGCAATCCGCGAATCAGGCTTCCTGTACGGTAACCGAGGTGTGGAAGCTGCCCTTGCTGATTATGACGCGACATTTACGAGCGCGATCACCGGCGGAAACAACCTGAACGTTACCAATTCGGTTTCACCGTTTAATTCGTCCGGAGCCGGGTTCGTACTTAATCAAGGGACGACACAATTCACGTCGACTTTGGCGAAAACATTCGCGACCGGTGGCTCGGTCAACTTGAACAACAACTGGAACTATCTCGGATCGAATCAGCCAAACCTGCTATTTCCAAACAGTTATACGAGTCTCGCTCAGGTCCAGTTTACTCAACCATTATGGGCCTACGGCGGCGTCGAGTATAACCGTATCGCTGGCCCCGCCCGTGCCGGTCTTGGTGGCGTCACCGGTGTGTCTCAAGGTGTGGCAATTTCCCGAATCAATACGGACATTTCGATTGCCGACTTTGAAAACTCCGTTGTCACAATGGTGAAAGACGTTGAGGATCTTTACTGGGAACTTTACCTCGCTTATCGCCAATTTGCCGCAGACAATGCGAATCGAGAAAGTGCACTACGAACGTGGCGCGAAGTAAAGGCAAAGATGGATGTCGGCGCAACAGGTGGTAAAGCCAGCGACGAAGCACAGGCACGAGAGTTTTATTTTCAAAGCCGAGCCAATGTTGAAAACGCATGGGGGGGCATCCTTTCCGCTGAAAATGCATTTCGAAAACAGCTTGGCTTGCCAGTCAACGATGGAAAGATCATTCGACCTGCCGACAATCCGCTAGAAGGAGAATACGTCGCACAGTGGGAATCGATTTTGATCGACGGCCTGACTCGAAGACTGGAACTTCGAAAACAAAAATGGCAGATCAAGAGCTTGCAGCTCCAATGCAAAGCGGCCGAAAGCGTTGTCAATCCGCAGCTCAACCTCGTTTCATCGTATCAACTGAACGGATTTGGCCACAATTTACTTGGGCCGACCACGGGCGGTTCGAACGATCCTAACGGATTTTATAACAGCTCGTATGGTGCACTGGTTCGCGGAGACCAGACGGGTTGGAACGTTGGAATGCAATTCGCCATGCCCTTGGGTTTCCGTGCCGCTCGGGCACAGTTGCACAACCTCGAACTACAATTAGTCAAGGCACGTGCCGCCCTTTCCGCTCAAGAACTGGATATCAGTCACGAATTGGCAGAATCGATGCAGAAGATCGATCTGGCTTATATGACTTCCCGAACTTATCTCGACCAAAAGATCGCTTCCGAGAGACGAGTTCAAGCGGTACAGGCCGAGTACGACGCCGGGGTGAGCGGAGCCACACTCGACCTGGTCCTGCGTGCTCAGGCAAGCAACGCAACAGCAGAAATTGCCTACTACACATCCCTTATCAATTACAACAAAGCACTGACGGAACTGCATCAGCGTCGAGGGACGCTGCTTGAGAACGACGGTATCAATCTCGCCGAAGGGGAGTGGAATGCTGCCGCTCAACAAGACGCCGTCCGACGCGCCTGGGCTCGTAGCTTCGCATTCCCTGCGAAACATTTGACAACGGCACCCGAAGAACATGCATCTCCAGTACCGTATCCGAAAACGGATATCTACCCAGGCATCAACCATGACTGGGGTAGTGATGGTACTGAAATCATGGACTCGGTACCACCGCCAACCCCATCTGACGACGCAACAACTCGCGACAGATATCCACAACCAAACTAAAACAATGTTTGGCGACCAAACAAACATGAATCGGATGGTCTTTTAGCAAAGACCATCCGATCTTCATGGTTTCTAAGTCTGTCAGAATCGATGTGCGAACAGAACAGCACCGTTTGGCATTCTATTACTTTTTGAACATCGAGTCTTTCGCATCGCCGCGAGACAGAAGGTACGCCAACAGGTCCAGCACTTCGTACTCGTTGAGCGGCTTAAGCAAATCTTTAGGCATCAGCGAAACAGAGGAAAGCTGCCTGGATTCGATTTCGTCATTCTTTAATGTCACAAGCTTTGTCGAATCTTCAGGGTCGATCAGCAACGTAATCGAATCAGCCGTCGCCGATACGACACGGCCCGAGTATGTTTTCCCTGCTTTGGTTTCGACGAGAGTGGTCTTATACTGGTCCGACACAACCTTGCTCGGATCAATAATCGATTCTGTCAAATCCTTGAACGTGAATCGTCCTGCCGCTTGCGTCAAATCATGTCCTGTTGAACCACCATCACCACCGAATCGATGGCAGACGACGCATCGGGCTGCTTTATACATTTTTTCGCCGTTCTTGAAATCACGGCCTTTCATTTGAGTTGTGGACAGAGCAACCAGTTCATCGAGCGTGTATTCCCTGCCGGGACCGACTGGCTTGGGTAATTCTGGAGCCTTATAAGCTTTGCGAACACCAGATGCTTCGAGAATAACTCGTTCGTTCTCGGGAATCGATTCGAAAGCCGCGTTCTCGATGTTCGTGAGAAATTTCTGAAAGCTGGCACCGCCCGCCCAGGAATGAGCCTTTTCGAACCACGAAAAGTACGTCTTTCGATCCGCCATCGACCAGGCCGGTATCGTCGTCTGCAGGGCGATTCCGCCGGTCGTCCGTGTTTCGGTTCGATAGGACTGTTTGAGGTTTCGCAGGACGAAGGCGTAGTGATACTGCTGTAAATCGGGCTGGTTTGCCATCATGACTTCGATCGACTTACCGAATTGCTTATTGCGCGAAGCAACGTCACCGAAGTCTGATTTCTGGATGACCCGATCTTTCGCGAGCAGCGGAACGATCTTGCTAGTTGCACTCGGTGAGTTAACAAAAACCATGAGCGTTGCAATTTCTCGATTCAACGAATCGAACGGCGTCGGAAAGACGGCATCCAATCGAGCACCAAGTTTCGCCTTTGCCGCAATAACCTGTTCTGACTTTTCATCGCTCGGATGACTCAGTCGGATGAATGCTAGTTGTAAGGCTCGTAACATTCCGAGTTGTTGAGGCTGGTTCAAAGAGAACACATCTAAATCACCGAGAGCCTTAAGTATCGGCAACAGCAACGGAGACTCGCCTTGTCGGGCCAGTCCGATGCAACCTGTAATGACGGCGTCAGCGTTCTTCGAATTAAGGACGTTATCTTGCCAGAGCTCCAAAGGGAGACGTTCCAATGCCACTCGGGCCGCGTAACGAATATGTCGATCCGCGTGTCCCAGATAGGGAAGCAGGAATCCCACTGCTTGCGAAGGTTGATCCGCTGTCGTGTGATACGCCTCGATTTTTCGCCGAAGAGCCCTCAGTTCTGCATCGCGACTGTCATGCAAATCTACAGGTGCGGTTGATTCTTTACCGACGTAAGTCACGCGAAATAACTCTGACTGAGTGCCGCGTCCGCCAGTGGTAAAGTACAGTGATCCATCCCGGTGAGCGACGACATCGGTCAATGGAAGTGGAGTCCGTGACAGGAATTCTTCTTTTGTCGCCTGGTAGCTTGCACCACTTGGTTCGATATGGACGGCATACATCGTCCCGAAGGTCCAGTCACAGATGAACAGGGCCTTCTGGTACTTTCCAGGGAACTTCGTTCCATACCCAAACTCGACCCCAACAGGCGAACCAGGTCCAACATGCACGAGGGCTGGCAGACTATCGGGGTAGTACTCTGGCCATTTGCCGGTTCCGCTTCGCCAGCCGAATTCACTTCCGCTGGTGGCATGCATGACTCGCGTTGGTCGGTACCAGGGTGATCCCATGTCCCATTCCATGTCAGCGTCATACGCAAACATTTCTCCGTCGGCGTTGAAAGCAAAATCGTATTGATTGCGATAGCCTGACGAAACAACTTCCCACGTCTTCCCTTCGGGATCGATCTTTGCAATCCAACCGCCGGGGGCCAGAATTCCAACCGCGTGACCGCCTGCATCCCATTGACGTGGAAGAAGAAGATCTTCGTCCCAATTGGGAACCAGACGACTTGTGACTCCCTCAGGAAGCGTGGCTCGCAGTTGCTCGGAACGAATACCACCCATCGTCTGTGGCGGAGCATTCAATTTAACTTCGAACGGAAGTTTTGTGTGATTTCCCGCATCGACGAAAATCGATTTTCCATCTGGCGAAAGTCGTAACGCGTGCGGTCCATGTTCACCCCCGCCTGGAATGTCGCGAATCTTGACCACGTCGTCATACTGGTCGTCACCGTTGGTGTCCTTACATCGGTATAAGCCTGTGGGAACTGATCCCCCATTGATCATGATGTAAAGGCTGTCAAACGCATAGAGCAGCCCCTGAGCACCTGACATCCGCTTCCCATCGAACTGAATATCCAATGGTTCAACTTTGGTGGGTTCCTGGCTCCCCAACGGTGACGGAGTAACACGGAACAAACCCAGCTTGCCCTGATCGCTGACAATCAGTCGGCCTTTCGGGTCGGTCGTCAAGTTGACCCAGGAACCAAGTTCCTCTTTAGGAACCGTAAAGAGTCGTTCGACCTGAAAGCCAGGAAGCAAGTTGAAAAGGTCTCGAGCTTCTTCCACCGTCAAATCAGCGAGCATCCCCTTCCCGCCCGGATGGTCTTCCAGCGCCGCATACGTGATTCGCGCTGCGACAGTCTCTTTCGAAGTCCGCGTCTCAGCAACCTTCCACGATTCATCTGTCACGACATAACGAACCTTGCCATCGGTACCGGTGATCGCCAGCTTGGCTACGAACCCCGCCGGTCCACCGGAATTCACGACTTCCGCTTCGATCACATTTTCGCCATTCTTCAGACGAGATTTGATATCAAGTTGCTCGGGACGATTGAAATCGTCACCGGATGCGACTTTTCTTCCGTTGACGTAGATCGTCATCGCGTTGTCACACGTGGCACGTAGCCACGCTGACTTTCCCGTCCCCTGAAATGTCGTTCTGACTACGTAGTTCTTGTCATCGTTGGCACCCCAAATCCATTTTGGTACGGGCCCCTCTTTGAATAACGTCGGTGGCACAACTGGTATCGATGTTTTGTCGGAACCGGGTTGACCTGCGGCGGGAGCGATTTCAGGCAATTGGGTGTAGTTCTTGCCGTCAGTTGTGTCGGCAGCGATTGAGAATTCTGACCCTGTTAAAACCGATAAAAACGTCAGGACGCACACGTGAATTACTCGAAGAGACATCAACTTTGGTTCCTTACAAATACGAGCTGGATGAATAAGTGCTTTGTCGATCTTTTTAATTTGGGTGCCACTGCCTGACTGTCTTCGGTCGAGCAGTGCTTTCTTCCGGCAGGAGCAGAAGAAGCCACTGCTTCTCCGAAGACTCCGATGCAGTGGCACACGATACTAACTTAGACGTTTGCCAACGTACCAGTGAGCTACGAACTTTTCACGGTCTCTAACAATCTTGAAATGATGTTTTCAACCGTTTGCCCAGCCGCCTCGGCTCGGTAGTTTATCAGGATGCGGTGCCTGAGCACGGGAGCAGCAAGAGCACGGATGTCATCCCAGGTCACGTTCGCACGGCCAGACAGCAGCGCTCGCGCTTTGCCCCCCAGAACCAGATATTGCGCGGCGCGCAAACCGGCTCCCCACGAAACCCAGTCATTGACGAAATCGGGCGAACCAGGTTGATGCGGACGCGACGCTGCTGCAAGGCGAACAGCAAATCGCACGACGTCTTCCGCAACGGGAACCTGTCGAACCAGTGCATGAATCTGCTGGATATCCAGGCCGGTAAACAGGGCTTCGATTGATTCTGGCTTGGCCGAAGTCGTGCGGGCAACAACCGCCACTTCGTCATCCTCGGGCAAATAATTGATCACAACATTAAACATGAACCGGTCAAGCTGCGCTTCCGGAAGTGGGTATGTTCCTTCCATCTCGATGGGATTCTGCGTTGCCAGTACGAAGAACGGCTCTTCTAAAACATATCGCGTTCCTGCCGCAGTCACTTGATGTTCCTGCATAGCTTCCAGCAACGCGGCTTGAGTCTTCGGTGGGGTTCGGTTGATTTCATCGGCTAGCAGAACATTGGTAAAAATTGGTCCTTTCACGAAGACAACTTGTCGACGCCCCGATTCATCCTGTTCGAGGATCTCCGTCCCCGTAATGTCTGCCGGCATCAGATCTGGCGTGAATTGAATCCGCTGAAATTTCAAATGGAACACCTGAGCGATCGATTTGACCAGCAAAGTCTTTGCCAGTCCCGGTGCCCCGGTGATCAAGCAATGACCACCGGCAAAGAGGGAAATCAGCAGTTGTTCGACAGCTTCGGACTGACCAACGATCGTCTTCGCCAATTCGGCCCGTATCCGTTGACGGCCTGTTCGAACTAGTTCGAGGACTCGCATCTCGTTATCGTCGGCGGGGGATAAACTCGTCACGTTCACAAGGGACTCCGGCTGCGGTTTGTTTTTTGGAAAAATCGAGATTAATGAGTCATCGCGTAGAAAATAATATTGATTCCCAACGGGTAGGCTTTCTTTTCTGAGAATTCGGTGAAGTACCACGGGTCTTCCCCTTCACGTTCCCAGCCATCGCCGAGATCCGTGTTGTGGCAAATAATCGCCATCATCCGACCCTTGTCGTCAAAAATGCCGCGATAATGGGGCGTCTTTGCATCTTCACGTTCCCACGTTTTGCCTGTCGACCGCCCATCAATCGCGACCCCAATGGCCGGAATCTGCGGCTTTTCTTTCAAATCGTAAACGCCGTGAAAGATGGCGTGGTCAAGCGGAAGTTCAATGGGTTCCCGGTCCGGAAAGACTTGCTTGATCGTCTGATAGAAAACTCGCCATTCTTCTTCGCCCCAGAAATCGTCGACCATCAGAAACCCCCCGTTCAGCAGGTATCTTCGCAAGGCGGCGATCTCATCGGGGGCAAGGTAAATTCCCCCCGGCTCGATCAGGTAAATAAACGGATAATGAAACAGGTCGGGATCGGTCAATCGCATGATCCGCCCGTTCGGATCGACTTTCAGTGAAGTCAATTGCTGTAGACGATATGAAAAATTGAGATCGGCGTCAGGAAAATCGGTCAGCCATGAGCCTGGTCGTCGCGTCGAATCATATTCAATTCGAACGAACGTAAAGACATCATCCTTGAAAGCGGGATCGACATCCCACAGCGGAACCCCGTTACGGTTGTCAGGCACAGCGGTTTCCAGCCGCCCGCCGAACCGTCGCTGTAAACCACGACTCTGCCCGTGCAACAGCCCGATCGTGCCGATGACGATCACGAGCATTGCAAAAATGCTGATCAGGGGAATGATACGTTTCATCGTCAGAACCCTATTTGTTTACTCGGCGGATTCGTTTGTCGTCAACGGGTTTCCCCTTCATTGTTTGCTCGGCATCGGCTGGTTCAGAGCGAACAATTTTCAACAGCAACCTTTGAGCTTCACGATATCGTGGGGCCGCTTCCAAAGCGGCTAGAACGTGTTTTTTCGCGTCCGGCAAGCCGTTCGCATCGAGTAATTTCGCTAAACGGAAATGGGCTTCCGCAGGATCATCAGGGTCCATAAGCAACCATGCTCGCAAGCCCTTGATGGCATCATCAAAGTCACCCTTTTGCTCACTGGTAGAAGCACGCGCTTTCTGCGCTTGCGGCAACAAGGGGTTCACTTCCAGTAGCCGCTTTACGCTGGTTGATGCAGCAGTCCAATCCTGAGCCTTTGTTTGTAACTCGATTAATCGAAGCAAGGCCGATTTGGCATCGTCCGTATTTGAAACGTATTGCTCAAGTACTCGTCGTTCGTCGTCTGCTTCATTCAGCTCGCGGTGGATCGCGGATAGCAAAACATAAGCGCTGTCGAGCCCCGTCTGTTCGGGATATAATTCGATCAGTTTGGCGAGCGACTTCTTGGCTTTTGCAAACTCACGCTTCGAAATCAGTTGGTCCGCTAGCATGGTCAGACCCTGAATGCTTGCGGGATGATCCTCGACCCAGCGCTCAAGCCGGTCTGGATCGTCATCGTCTTTAATCGCTGAAAGATCGTATTGTTCCCAATCGAGATCCGGTGCAAGCCGCCGAGCCATCTCGATCGCATAATCGCGAAACTCCATGTCAATCTGATTGAGCGACGTCGTATGCCGCTCGATCGCCTCATCAACTCGAATCCCTGAAGCCAGATCGTCGAGGACTTTCTTGAGAGATTCGACGCCATATTTCTCGACCAGATATTCCACAAGCAGCGAGGCTTGGAAATAGGCGAACTGCAGATCTTCCGGCTTTTCTGGACGCAGAAACGAACCGCTCATTTCTCGAACGGAATTGACACCTCGATCAAGAATTCGTTTGCGGTGCTTGGGACTCATTTTCTGACCCCAAGTTGGCGACGCCTGACGTTCTTCATAGACCGAAATTCCTTCGCTCAACCAGCGAGGCATTCGGTTTCTGGTTTTCTCTAAAGTCACCACATGACAAAATTCATGCCATAAAACAGACTGCCAGTTCGACGGGTTCTCTTTCTGCGAAGCTGGACTATTCGCTGTTATGACCTTTCCAAAACAGACACCGAGAAACCCCTCCGCTCCCGGCAGACCAAAAGTTCTCACGGCGAAATCATTCGGATCAGGGAAGATTTCGACCGTAATCCCGTCCTTCAGTTCAAGGCCATATTTGGGACACAAGGCCTGCTTGGCACGCTGCAAAAGCAGCAGCACGTCCGCGCCATAAATCGCCGCCTCTTTGGCCTCCATTCGCAGGCGGAAACCGTCTCCTTCGAGCGTTGTAAATTTGTCGAGTTCATCTCGAAGCTGAACCAGATTAAAAACGTGGACGTCATAGGCATCGTACTTTAGCGCCGCTTCACTCAACTTCCAGCCTTCATCCTCTTCGCCCAAACGCAACAGATCCTGGGCAAGCTGAACCCGCGCCGGCTGATAGTTCGCAGCGAATTGAAGAGCCGTTCGCTGATGAGCAGCCCCTTCTGCGAAGCGGTATTTTTGCGACAGCTTTCGACCGATCAGGTGATCCACAGCGGGATTCTCTGGCCACGGCTTGAGTGCCCGGTTACGAAACTCGAGTTCGCTGTCAGCCTTGTTGTCGAGATGCGCCAGCACCGCGTAGTAGGCCCAGCATAAAGGAAATACCTTGTTGACTTCCAAAGCCTCGTCAAGCAATTTCGCGGCCTCACCATACTGTTCTGAATCGATCGCTTGGTCGATTCGGTGGAGCATTGCCGGAAGATGATGGGGATTCAGCCGTAACGCCTCTGACAAATGGTGAGCGGCTAACGGTGGTTGCGATCTTTCCAGCGCCCGGGAGAGTCCAAAGTGGATGTCAGGGTCTTGAGGATGTGCCTTGACGCCCGCTTCAAATGTCTCTGCAGCTAACGCAAAATCCTTTTTCGAAAGGGCCATTTCACCGCTGGCAAGTATGGCCCCACGGTGCGTCGGACTCACTTTAAGAGCCCGGTCATAAAAGACTTCAAGGACCTGGCGAGCATCCGCACCGGTCGCCACAGCCACTCGACCAAGAGCAACCAGACTGTCAGCGTCGCCGTTGTAGCGCCAGGCAGCGCGGCCGACAACATCAGCGATTTCCGCTTGCCAGAGCGTCCCTTGCATTACGTTGCCAGACAATCGCGCGGGCTCGATCCCGGCCTGGCGTAAACGAACACTCCACGCATATCGAGTTAACCCAGCCGAAATCGTTTCATAGGCCTCTTTATAAAGACCAGAATTTAATTCAGCTTCGGACTTGAATAGATAAAAATCTTCACCGAAGGCACGTTCATCGATTGCTTTGCCGGCAACCTTGATGCACTCGGCATAATCCCCTTTGATCAGTAGCTTGCGAGTCTCTTCCACATCGGCAGCGAGAGTCAGCGACGCTGAAAGGAGAAGGGAAACGAGACCTAGAACAATTCGGGCCGGGAAGAAGCGGGAACAACCCCACAGAAAGTGATCAGTACCAGCGGCCAACGACATTCGCGGATCTCCTAATGAACCCATGGGAGTATAGCGATCCGACGTTCTCGATCACAGCAAAGGAGATAAAGCAAGCAGCGGTGGCAAAAACCACCGCTGCCCGAAAATCTAAATTCAACCGGATACCACAAATTCCGCTCGTCAGTGAACTCGCGGCACTCGGTTTAACGATTAATATTCCTTGGCATTAATCCACTTCATCATGCGGCGAAGCTGCTTACCGGTCTCTTCGATCTGATGGGATCGTTCGCGACGCTTAATTGCCTGGAACGTTGGCTGGTTCGCCTTGTTTTCCAGAATCCATTCACGGGCAAACTGGCCAGTCTGGATTTCGTGAAGGATCTTCTTCATTTCGGCCTTGGTCTGGTCCGTCACGATACGTGGACCACGTGTGTAGTCACCGAATTCTGCGGTGTTCGAAACACTGTATCGCATGTAGTTGAGGCCACCCTGATAGAACAGGTCGACAATCAGCTTCAGCTCGTGCATACATTCGAAATAGGCCATTTCTGGCTGGTAGCCAGCTTCGACCAGAGTCTCAAACGCCGCTTTGATCAAGGCGCTGACGCCGCCGCACAGCACAACCTGTTCGCCGAACAAGTCGGTTTCGGTTTCTTCGGCGATCGTCGTTTCAATCACACCACCACGTGTACCGCCGATCCCCTTCGCGTAGGCCAAAGCCAATTTTCGGCTTGTTTCCGAAGCACCTGGAGTCAGCGCGATCAGGCTGGGAACTCCCCCGCCCTTTTCGTATTCGCTTCGAACCAGATGGCCTGGGCCTTTGGGAGCAACCAGTGCTGCATCCGTTCCCGCAGGTGGAATGACCTGTCCGAAATGCATGTTGAACCCGTGCGAGCACATTAGCAAAGCGCCCGGCTTCAGGTTCGGCTTGATCTCGGTGCGGTAAATGTCGCCTTGAACTTCGTCAGGCAACAGAATGTTGACCAGATCGCTTTGCTTCACTGCTTCGGCGATGGAAACGGGCTTAAAACCGTGGCTGACTGCCAGGTCGTAATTCTTGCTTCCAGGTCGCTGGCCAACCACAACCGTACAACCGCTGTCTCGCAGATTTTGGGCTTGTGCATGTCCCTGGCTTCCGTAGCCCAGAATTGCAATTGTCTTTCCCTTCAGCAGGGACAAATCAGCATCGTCGTCGTAATAAACCTTAGCAGCCATCGTTGCTTCTCTTCAGGAAAGTTAAGGGAATTTTCAGAACTGTTTCGACACAAATACAACCGGCAAAAGCCTGTTCTGCGAATCGGTTGTTCAGCCGTTAATTGCGGCTTCTTCATAAGTCGGCGGTGGTTTCAACGCGTCTTCCACCGACAAGGATTTCTCGCGAGAGAGAGCAATCCGTCCGGTTCGAACCATCTCGATGATCCCCAGCGGACGCATCAATTCGATGAACGCCGTCAATTTACTCTCGGAACCCGAGATTTCGATCATGACATGCTGCTCACCGACATCCACGATCTTGCCGCGAAAGATTCCGACAAGCTCACGGACATCCGAAAGTCGGCCACCGACCGTTGATACTTTGATCAGCATCAGGTCGCGCTCGACCAGATCCTGATTCAAGTAATCGACGACCTTGACGACCGTGACAATCTTTTCGAGCTGTTTTCGAACCTGATCAACAACCTTGTCATCACCAGTGACAACAAATGTGATCCGTGAAAACTCGGGCCGCTCGGTTTCACCGACCGCCAGACTTTCAATATTGAATGCGCGCGACGCGAGCATTCCGGAGATGTGGGCCAACACACCCGGCTGGTTCATCACCATCGCGGACAATACGTGCTTCATCGAACAGCAGCTTTCCAATAGGCATTGCAGAAAAATCGAGATTGAACCGAATCTGCTTTGCCGAGGCTTTGACCTCTACCTACCACCTGCCAGTGGCATGCTTGCGATAACAATCCACACACTGCGCGATAGAAATCAATTTCCCGCGACGCAGAGGGCCGACCATCGTAAGCGCCGGTCGATGTGGAAACAAGTTAGGCGGATCTCTTTTAGCCGCAGAGCGATGGCCGGTCGCCGCTCGACGACTAAATGTGACGCTGATTCAAACCAGCAGTCAGGGGACTCCCTTGGGCGTTGATGCATCAACGTTGTTTAATACGATTTCTTTTAGCCGCATAGCGACGACCGAATAAAGCCTGGGGCAGCTTCTGCCCCAGTACGCAAGACCCCACAAAACGCCAAAAAAAGCCCCAGCGGGGCGACCGAGGATTGGGGTAACGCACAGTCCATAAACGAAAAAACTGAACAATTGTTCTCAAGAAATGCCACAATGGCAATCTGACAGCGCAACATCGGGTTTGTAAAACCAAACACAAACGAGTTACGAAAGATGTCCAACACGTTTACGATTCTGATTTACCACATCATTTATTCTACGAAATATCGGCGCTCGACGATTTCTGCAGAGTTGCAGTCGGACATTTATGCTTACGATGGCGGAATTCTCCTTAACTGCGATGGAATTCCGCTGGAAATCGGTGGTACAGCGGACCAAATTCATATTCTGACAAGACTCAGCCCGAAATATGCGATTATGGACGTTCTTCGCGACATAAACGTGGATTCATCCAAATGGATCAATGAACGGCAAACTTCGAAGCAACGTTTTGAGTGGCAAGCAGGGTACGGTGCGTTTTCTGTGAGCTCATCACAAGTTGACAACGTGAGGTCATACATCCGCGATCAAGAATTACATCATCGAAAACAGTCGTTTAAAGATGAGTTCCTGTCGTTCTTGCGAAAACATCAAATCGAATTTGATTTAAAATATGTCTTTGACGAGGAACACATTGGGTAAATGGTAAACGCGTTCAACCACAACGATCGGGAAATTGTCATTTTTGATTGATAAATGGTGATTTGCACGTCGTTGTTGTGGAGACCGACGTCGTCCAATCTCAGTCGCCCCGAAGGGGCTTTTTGCTTGGATTTGATATCGTGAAACCAGGGGCAGAGGTTGCCCCTGGCTCTATTCGGTCGCCGTGATGCGGCTAGAAAATCATTTTGATCACCATTGCACCGGTCGAATGATCCCGGATGCCAACAGACCGCCGAATAACATCCCCAAAATCGCCAATCCCCGCAGGACCCAAATCGCGCGGTCCGGACCAAACCAGCGAGTCAATCGCTGCCCATTCTTAGTTTTTTCTAAAAACCACCGACCAAAGAACAGCAGATGAGCACAGAAAAATGCCGTGATCACACCGACTAGAAGATCTTGTCTAAACATAACTTGAGCTACAGGAGATTATTTTTCGCCTGATTATGCAAAGTGTTTGACCGCCGCGGTTAAGATCACGATACGGTGTCGTCCGCTATCGATCCACTGTACCCGCATTCGCCGCAAGCAAGAGAAGTACTTTTTCGAATGGGCAAAAAACGGAAAAAGCCGCGCAAAATCGAACGGCTTCCTCATTTTTTCGATTGACCGATTTTTGGATCAGACAGCAATGCGACGTCGTCGCACTGCATTACCAATCAGTCCAAGCCCGCCGAGTCCCAGCAATGCCAGAGTCGATGGTTCTGGAACGGTGGCGTACAACAAACCTTCCGTATAGACCTGGCTATTATCAGTACCTGTCGCGCTGACAGTTGAGAACGTACGCACGGTGTATTGGTGCCCCGTGTAAAGGGTTCCAGTGGATGTACCAGCAGCCAGCAAGGAGTCGATGATTGTGTTTCCGTCGTACAGGTATGTCGCCCAATTGTCCACGGTGGCTGCACCCGTAACCGAGTTTGATTGCACAAGTGAATATGCTGCATCGTCCGTCACGTGGAAAGTGACGACGCCTTCCGCATATGCCTGCGTCAAGGTTTGACCAGAAGCATTGCTCGTCGCTTCTGTAATCGATCCCACAAGATCCGTTTCAGGAGTTTGTGAGGCATACCCACTGTCCACATATGCCCCTGAATAAGTATCCCCCGTAGAGGCAAATGGAGTCGTGCTTGAGGCACCAGTCTGGGTGCCATTCGCAGTCGTCGTCGCATTGTTCTGAATCGTATCGACAACAATCGGGCTAGCCGAAGCAGTACGACCGGTGACTGCAATCGCAGCCATCGCTACAAACAAACAAACCTTTCTCATTCGCTGTTTTCTCCCGGAAAAATCTTCGCACACTCAAAATTAGTTTTAGACAAGGACACTCTTTTCTAGATTTCGAGGATGAAAATTATCGCAATTCACGCGCAAAATCTACCAACCAGGACAATTGCTCTTGTTTTTCATCCCTTGTTCATCATTCCGGACACCTGACGCAATTCAGGTTTCGAAATCGACGTTGCGCACCTCAGCAAAAGTTCATTAAGTCAGTAACTTTCTCAGGATTTCGCAGTGCACGCTTCCAGAGTTCGCGACATAGCTTCGAGGAACTTGACGCTTTACGTGTCGTAAAAATTCCTCAGGTTCATGGAACGGACGCACCTGGCTAACCGTTTGCAGCGGCTGTCAAGCAACGGCTAAAACCCGTGCGAAGACTTGCGGCTTACCGTTTTCGGTCTAAACAAGCTGACGACGGCGCCACAACGTTTTTATGCGGAAAAAGAGGCAGAAATGATTAAGTAGAATCGAGGGATCGAATGCCCGAAGAACCTCCAGTGCGGACATCGCACATTGCACCCGTCAGAGTGGCGATGAAATAAATGCAGTTGCAGCTTCTAAATGAGAGTCAACAACCAAGCCGGGCGGAGCGGTCGATCAACAGGATTCACGCCCCGACATCCGTCATCGACGATAAGAACCGTCCCGGGCCATTCGCTCCAATCGGACTATCGTAACAGATTAGCGTTTGCCATCTGGCCTTTGGTAGAAGTTGCTTCAGACTCTCTTTGGTCACCGCTCTGCGGCGAAAGTCGACTTAAGTCAATTGCCCGGTGAGGATTCGAACCTCAACTAAGTGAGTCAGAGTCACTCGTGCTACCGTTACACCACCAGGCAAAAAAGGGAGCGATTCCGCTTTCTGCGGCGGAAGTATACTCCCGGTTTGCCATTTGCCAAACCAGATTTGTCAGTTTTTTGAAGGATTCGTCTTTTGCAACACGGCAAGGGTATTCTTTAAGCTGTCGCCAAAACGCGAATTTTTACAGCTTGAGGAATCGTATGCCGGGACAAATTTCGAATTTCGAGGATTCCAACGAGCCGCAAAACAAAATTTCTTGCTCACCAATCCAGATCGAATCGCTCGAAGATCCTCGCGTAGAACCCTACCGCAATCTGAAAATGAAAAACCTGCAACGAGGAGGTGAATTCTTCATTGCCGAAGGGAAAAAAGTCGTCGAACGGATGCTGCAAAGCCATTTTCAAGCAGCATCTGTCTTCATCAGCCAAAAACGATTAGAGGAATGGACAGGCAAAGTTCCCCCTGGTGTCCCGCTTTACGTCGCTTCTCAAGACGTGATGAACGGACTGGTCGGTTTTGATTTTCATGTCGGAGTGGTCGGCTGCGGAGTGCGGCAATCCCGCATTCCACTGGAACAGGTTCTTCCCAAGGACAAGGAACGCCTAACTATCGTCGCTTGCCCCAACTGCGATAACCCGGAAAATCTGGGGGCAATCATTCGAATCGGTGCGGCATTCGGAATCGACGCGCTGTTATTGGGAAAAAGCTGTTGCGATCCGTTTTCCCGGCGAGTCATTCGCGTCTCGATGGGAGCTGCATTCACGCTGCCAATCATTGAATCTGCCGATCTGTTCAGTGACCTGCAACGCCTAAAAAACGAGTGGCAATTCGAACTTTCTGCGGCTGTCTTGGACGACAGGGCCGTCCATCTCGACCGAGCACAGCGAACCTCACGCTTCGGTATCCTGCTCGGCAACGAAGATACTGGACTGGACCAATCCTGGATCAACATCTGCGATCAAAAACTGACAATCCCAATGTCCCTGGGGACTGATTCGCTGAACGTCGCCGTCACAGCCGGAATAATCCTGCATCACTTCACACGGTAGTTCGGGGTCGTGAGGTCTATGTTCTGGGGTCGGGCGTCAAAATTTCAAAATTGGCCGTTCAGGTCGATCTACGAATTTAAAGTTACTTGATTGGCCAATTTTGAAATTTTGACACCCGACCCCCTCTTTCACCGCTCCGTCCTTGTCGAACCTCTTCCACCCGATTTATGACAATCCAAAACCACCGATTTGACCAAGCCTCAATCATGCCTTATCCTGACAGATCGAATTCTGCTGATGTTCGCCGGGAAAAAGCCCGACTGACCGTCTGACTTTGGAGTGTAAATCGATGAGCCGAAAACTATTGGGTGGAATTTTTTCCGGACTTCTGATGTGCCTCGGCACCGAGGCCTGGTGCAACGATGACGCCGGTATCGTTAAACTTTGGACCGTCCCTGAAAAACTGGTCCTTTCCGATATTCGCGATGCCCGTAGTTTGCTCGTCTTCGGCGAAACGTCCGTCGGAAAGACCATCGATCTGTCGGATGTGGCGACCCGAGTCGCCAATGGAACCTGTGTTCGCATCGATCAGGACGGCTATGTTGAACCTTTGTCTGAAGGAAATGGTGAGGTCATCGTTTCCGCAGGTGGTCAGGCGGTCAAGGTTGCTGTCGAAGTAAAAAGCCTTTCAAAGAAGGAAGTTGATTTCGTCCGCGACGTCGAACCGTTCATGGCGAAGATCGGTTGCAATGCCGGTACGTGCCACGGTGCTCAGCAAGGTCGCAAAGGATTCAAACTCAGCCTGCGCGGCTACGACCCACTCTACGACTATCGTGCTCTCGTTGACGATGTCTCAGGCCGACGCTTTAACCGAGCCAAACCGAGCGACAGCCTGATGCTGCTGAAACCAACCCAAGGGGTCCCTCACGAAGGGGGCTTTTTGTTCGATGAAGATTCCCGAGCCTACAAGGTGATCGAACAGTGGATTGCGGAAGGCTGTAAATTCAGCGAAGCAACGCGACCGACACGTCTTGAACTTCTGCCAAACAGTCCCGTACTGGAAAAGTCGGGCCAGACGCAGCAGATGCAGGTCATCGCTCACTTCGACGATGGAACTTCTCGCGATGTGACTCGTGATGCGGTGTTCGAAGTCAGCAACTTCGAAGTCGCCACAGTTTCCGCCAAAGGCCAGGTCAAAGCGGTGCGACGTGGCGAAACTCCAGTGCTTGTTCGCTACGAAGGAACTTACGCATCCAACACGGCGATCGTGCTGGGGACGCGTGACGGATTCGTCTGGCAGGACTCACCCGAATTCAACTTCATTGATACCCACGTCAACAACAAGTTGAAGCGATTGAAAATTCAGCCAGCCGAACTCTGCTCGGACGCTGACTTCCTGCGTCGAGTCTCTCTCGATCTGACGGGACTCCCTTCAACGGGTCAGCAAACCAGAAACTTTTTGAACGATCCTCGCGACTCGCGAACCAAGCGAGCGGCCAAGATCGACGAACTACTCGATTCCCCGAATTACGTCGATCACTGGACGCTCAAATGGAGCGACTTGTTGCTCTCAAATCGAAAGTTCATCAACGAACAGGGTGTCTGGGCATTCCGCAATTGGATTCGTCAGGGGATCGCGACAAACAAGCCTTACAATGAATTCGTCTATGATCTCATGACGGCCAGCGGTAGCACTCTTGAAAATCCACCCGCGAACTATTACCGCATCGCTCGTGAACCTCGCGAAGTGATGGAGAATATGACGCAGGTCTTCGTCGGTACTCGATTCGTCTGTGCCCAATGTCACGATCATCCTTTCGAAAAATGGACCCAGACCCAGTACTACCAGTTGTCTGCCTTCTTCGGCGGCGTCGGACGTAAAGGTGGTAAACGAGCAGAAGAAGAGGTGATCTATGACATGCGAACACCGGCCAAGGTGACTCATGTCGGTACAGGTCAGCCTGTTTCCGCAATTTTTCCATTCGCGCTTGAAGGCGTTGATCTTTCGTCGGATGTCCCTCGCGTCAAATTGGCCACTTGGTTGACCGCACCCGAGAATCCGTACTTCGCCAAAAGCCTGACGAACCGGTACTGGAGCTACTTAAACGGCAAGGGGATCATTGATCCCGTGGATGACATTCGCCTCAGTAACCCACCGACAAATCCTCAACTGCTCGACGCACTCACCAGCGACTTCATCGCTCACAATTTTGATCTCAAACATCTGTTGCGAACGATTACCAATTCCCATACGTACCAGCGAACATTTGTCACTACGAAGTGGAACGAAGACGACGACGCAAACTATTCGCACGCAACACCGCGGCGCCTGGCAGCAGAACAACTGTTCGACGCGATCATGACCGCAACGGGTGCACCGACAAACCTGCCTGGTGTTCCTGGCGGATTTCATGCTTCTCAATTGCCCGATTCGTCACAAACCGTCAGTTTCCTGGACATGTTCGGCCGAGCACCACGCGAATCACCCTGTGAATGCGAACGTTCGTCTGAAGTGAGTCTGGCCCAGACATTAACTCTCATCAACGGACCAACCATTTCTGATGCCATCGTTCATCCGCAAGGGCTTATCGCCAAGCTGACCGCAGCCAAGGCAGAACCAAAACAGATCGTCGAAGAGATTTATCTGTCAGTCTTCAATCGGCTTCCTACGGATGCCGAACAGCAGCAGGGAGAAAAATATGTCTCTGCAAATGGCTCGACGGATGGTGCTCAGGATCTAATGTGGGCCTTGATCAATAGCCCGGCGTTTCTGTTCAACCGCTGATTGGAAACGTCATGAACGAGCTCTTCAATCGACGTGACATCCTGAAATACGCTGCGTTGTTGCCGGTTGTCTCGGCAACGGCTCTACCAATGGGTCAAGCGATCGCAACAGGATTCGCCCCGATCAAGCGGGTGCCTGGTGCTCGTTTGAAGCTGGCGGTTAATGCCTTTTCATTTCTCGAATTGCTCGTCGAAAACGCGAAGGACGCCAGCAAAGGGATTGATCTTTTCGGCGTCTGCGACTTTTGTGCGATGCACGGCTGCGATGGCGTCGACCTCACTGGCTATTTTTTTCCCGGATATCCGAAGGCGCCCGAAGACAATTACCTTTTCAAACTCAAACGTCATGCCTTCGACTGCGGGCTCGCCATTACTGGTACAGGAGTCCGCAACGATTTCACCGCTGCGGACAAGGGGGTAAGGGCCGAAGGGGTACAACGCATCAAGACCTGGATTGAAGTTGCTGCGAAACTTGGCGCACCGGTCGTTCGCGCGTTTGCTGATTCACAGCCACCGTACAAGAACTGGTACGAGGCGGCAGGCAACGCCAGTCGCGAAGCCGTCGAATCATGGATGGCGGAAGCGCTCAACGAATGTGCGGAACATGGACAAAAATTCGGGGTCATCGTCGCCGTACAGAATCACGGCGATTTCATCAATACGGGCGAGCAACATCTCAGTCTGCTGAAAAAAGTCGACCATGAGTGGTGTGCGGCCCTGGTCGACACCGGCAAGTACCTTACCGACGATCCCTATGCCGATATCGCGCTCATGGCTCCCTACGCTGTGAACTGGCAGATCAAGGAGACACTGGGAAGCAAGACCGATTCTCCCCGCACCGACATGAAGAGGTTAGCAGGTCTCATCAAAACATCCGGCTATTGCGGCTACCTGCCAATTGAGACACTTTCCATGAAGCGAAAAAACTATGATCCCTTGGTGGAAGTTCCAAAAATGATTGCCGAACTTCGTGAGGCGATTGGCAAGTAAATGAGTTCCCATCCAGTTTCACGATCAGTAAAACACCATCAAGACGACACTTCCATGTGATGGTAGTAATGGGATTTTAAAGTGACCTGCACGAACCGAGTTTGCGTAGAAATAACCTTTAAACTCATTCCTTCGCTTTCGAATTCTTGAAAACAATACTTCGATTTTTCTTGGGGGTCATGATTGTCCACTGATACCGAACCTCTCTCGAAAGCGCTCACCGTCAGCCAGTTGACTGCGAAGCTGAAGGGGGTGATGGAAAGCTCGTTTCGCTTCGTCTGGGTCAGTGGTGAAATCTCGAACTGTAAGCAGGCGAGTTCCGGCCACGTCTATTTCACTCTGAAAGACGAAGACGCCCAGCTCGCGGCGATTGTCTGGCGCGGCACCGCACAGAAGCTCCGTTTTCAACTCAAAGACGGTTTGAAAGTTCTCGCCGCAGGGCCGATCCAGCTTTATGAGACGCGCGGGCAATACCAACTGATCGCCGAACAACTCGAACCGCAGGGAATCGGAGCACTGGAACTAGCGTTTCGTCAGTTACAGCGAAAACTGGAAGCGGAAGGACTGTTCGACCCCGATCGAAAGCGTTCCTGGCCCGTGTTCCCGAAAAGGATTGCGCTCGTTACCAGCCCGACCGGTGCGGCTGTGCGAGATATGCTGCAAGTCATCTCACGACGCTGGCCGCGAGCCAACGTGATTATCGTCCCAGTTCCCGTCCAAGGCGCGGAAGCCGCACCACAAATCGCCAGCGCACTTCGAACCGTTCATTTGATTCCCGACGTCGATGTCGTGATCTGTGGTCGAGGCGGAGGGAGCCTGGAGGACTTGTGGGCGTTTAACGAAGAACTGGTCGCACGAGCCATCTTCGATTGCCAGGTCCCCGTAATCAGTGCCGTCGGCCACGAAATCGATGTCACCATTGCCGATCTTGTCGCTGACAAACGAGCACTCACCCCCAGCGAAGCGGCCGAATTAGTGGTTCCGCTAGAATCGGACGTCCGATTGCTGCTGGAACGAGTCCGACAACGATTAACCACGGCACTGCAATACCAGGCACAACGAGCACGCTTTCAGGTCGAGCGACTGGCAGAACATCCGCGACTCGCCAGGCCCCTCGATCGAATTCACGAGCTTCAATCGGAAGTCGACGACCTCGACGAACGGATGCGTCGAGCGATGCAGCGTCGAGTCGAATCCAGCCGCCAGCAACTCGGAACCATTTCGGCGTCCCTCAATGCACTCAGCCCGCTCGCGGTACTCGATCGAGGATATTCCCTCACAAAACGGCTGTCCGATGGAAACCTGATTCGAGATGTCAACGATCTGAAAATCGGTGATCGAATTTCAACTCTCGTGGCAAGCGGAAGCCTGATCAGCGAAGTCATTGCAGTTGATGCTGATGACTAACTCGAAATTCGAGTCTCAAACCGCATAGGCAACTTTGGAGTTCTTAGGCAACATTGGTGTTTTCCAGAGCTTTTCCGAAATTCACGTCTCAAAATGTTTAGGCAACTCTGTTAGGCAACTCTGCCGGAGCTTAGGCAACTCTGGTTGGGCAACCATGAAACTACTTAGGCAACTTTGGAATTCTTAGGCAACATTGGGTTTTCCAGAGCTTTTCCGAAATTCACGTCTCAAAATGTTTAGGCAACTCTGATGGGCAACTCTGCCGGAGCTTAGGCAACACTGGTCGGGCAACCATGAAACTGCTTA
>CAIVEI010000018.1 GCA_903904835.1 uncultured Schlesneria sp.
TAGGTCGATTGAATTTCAATGTGACAAAAAACTGTCTGCGGTCCCCCCTCCAGAAGGTGGACACGGACCAGAACGTCGACCTGGCTGTTTCGTCGCCCTTTCGTCCCCAGGATCTGGCCCAATTCTTTGTCGAGCCATTCCGGCGCGACATTCCAGTCGATCAGTGAGTGCAAGTCGGGAAAGCATTTCAAGATCACTTGCTGGAAGTGCGAACGCAGTGTCTCTTTCCATGCACCATCGTAGTCGCTCTCCTGCCCTTCCGACCTCGCAGGATTACCACCAGCAATCGGTTCGTTCTGTTGTTCCAAAGCAAGGTTCCTGATGTGAAGAGATCGAATCCCGGAAATCCCATCAAACGATTCACCGGACGGGTAACGCCAGACTCATTCTGACGCTGACCATTGTCAAAACGCAACCTCGAGAGAATGAGCGAACGCAGTGATTGTTGGTATGCCGGGCTGAGCAAAACCCCCTTGACTCTCGAGGCCGGAAGGTGCCCGGACCATTCCGGCGAGTCGGCCAGCTTTTTTTCGCGCGTGCTGCTCAAGAACGTCACTGTCGTTGAGCATGAATTGTCAGAATAAGACTGAACCAACAAAAAGCCCGATTCTCGTCTTTGACGCCAACTCAGCGGGGTTTTAAAGACGGAAATCATAGTCAGTCATGACGTCTTATCCGTTCCTGACATCTTTTTCCGCATCCGTTTCTACCGTTTGCTTTCAATTCCAAGTGGTTTTCCAGCCTGGCTGCAATCTCTGCCGCAACTTTTGCTGCAAGTCGCGGACGGTGCGGGAGGTGGGCATAATTGCCGAGACAGTACTGGCGACTGCAAGCTGCCTCCAATCGTTTTTCATGGAATTGCCGATTTTTAAGTCGATTTCATGGACAGTAAGCGAATTTCATGGCAAAGTGGTTTTCATGGAAACACAACCTAATAACCATTTTTCACGCATCGTAAGTGTTTTTCACGATCGAGCATTGCCAGAACGTGAAGCGTTCCTGGTCGGATATGCCGCTCTCATTGAGGCGTACTCACTGCCTGTACCACTACCGGATCGACTGGCACTGATCAGCCATCAGCACCGGCGTTATGATACCGAGATTTGGTCCGTCTACACTCCGCGACATCAGCCAGAGGATACGCTTGCCGGGCATCTTGCATTTGCACTGCGATACGAAGGCGTAGAGCTTGCCGTTCTCCACGCTCTGTTTATGCAAACAGGCGATAGTGAGATCGAAGGATGGGTACGACGGGAGCCAGTCGGTCGTTATGCCCGTCGAGCCTGGTTTTTTTATGAATGGTTGATGGATCGCAAACTGAAGCTCAATGATGCAACAACCGGTAACTCTGTCGACGCGCTTGACCCTAAACAATATTGCGTGGGTCCCGCCATGTCTTCCAAGCGACATCGCGTCCGCAACAACCTTCCTGGCGTGCGAGATTTCTGCCCGCTGGTACGACGCACCGCCAAAATTGAGGCGTTTTTATCGCATGACTGGCAAGCACGAGCACATGAAAAGACCGGTCAGGTACACAAGGATGTACTGGCACGCGCGGCAGCGTTTCTGTTGCTGAAAGATTCACAAGCCTCGTTTGCGATCGAAGGGGAGAGTCCCTGTAAAAATCGAGCCGAACGCTGGGGACAAGCCATCGGCCAAGCGGGCATGTACCCACTGACCATTGAAGAATTGCTGCGTCTGCAGAGCATCGTCATTGCCGACACGCGCTTCGTGAAGATGGGACTGCGCAAAGAAGGTGGTTTCATCGGCATGCGAGATCGCACCGATGGTACGCCCATGCCTGACCATATTTCCGCGCGTTGGCAGGATGTTGAACGCCTGATCGAAGCGATGATCGCAACCGATACACGGTTGCGCGAGGGAGGAACAATCAATCCTGTCATTGCCGCAGCGATGATCGCCTTTGGATTCGTATTCATTCACCCTTTTGTCGATGGAAACGGTCGTATCCATCGTTTCCTGATTCATCACGTATTGGCTGAGCGTGGTTTTGCTCCCAAAGGGATTGTTTTCCCTGTTTCTGCCGTCATTCTGGAACGTATTGACGAATACCGACAGGTACTGGAAGCCTATTCCCGGCCCCGCTTAAAACATATTCGCTGGCAGTCGGTGCCAGATGGCAACGTCGATGTGTTGAATGAAACAATTGACCTCTACCGGTATTTCGACGCCACGCGGCCGGCTGAATTTCTCTACGAATGCGTAACGCGAACCATCGAACACAATCTGCCGGAGGAAATCCTATTTCTTGAACGATATGACCGCATGAAAGCGGCGGTTACCGAACGCTTCGACATGCCAGATCACACAGTCGATTTGCTGGTTGGTTTTCTCGGGCAGAACAACGGGATATTTTCAAAACGTGCCAGGGAAAAGGAATTCAAAGCATTTACCGATGCGGAACGCAGTGAACTGGAAACGCTGTATGCCACGATCTTCGGAGATGAGGCAAGAAAAGCGGACAGGTCCAATAAAGACACACGGAAGAATCGGCAGAACTGAATCTGTCCACTTTTCTGCTCCCTAGTGAATCGACCATTGCTTTCGGCAAGAAATCCACAAAGGTGTCAGGAATCGTTATTGTTACATTTTTTGTTGTCGACCGGGATTTGTTATGATTTACCGTTAATTTGCGTGATTTTACTAAATTGTGACTTCTTTGGATAACATCTTGGTTCCTGACAACTTTTCTTATTCGGGCTGGGCAAAACCCCCTTGGCTCTCGAGGGTGGAAAGTGACCGGACCATGCCGACGAGTCGGCCAGCTTTTTTTCGCGCCTACGGCTCAAGAACTTCACTGTCGTTGAGCATGAATTGTCAGAATAAGACTGAGCCAACAAAAAGCCCGATTCTCGTCTTTGACGCCAACGCACCGGGGTATTAAAGACGGAAATCAGAGTCAGTCATGACGTCTTATCGGTTCCTGACACCTTTTCCGCATCCCGCTCTGGTGTTCAGTTCGTTGAAAGCCCTCGTTTGAACTTTTTCTGGCTGGAATCCGAGGTTGGGAAGCCGAGTTGCTGCGGTCTTTTCCTTGCAAGACAATCTCGTAACATCTTCAATAAAAGGGACTTTCCATTCGAATCGATTTATGGTGAAGCGCCTTGATCTAATTTTGGTAAAGCGGCTTTATCTCAGGAGGATGGCATGGCCGACTGGACGTTTTACGGTCGAAAGGAACAACTCGCGGAATTGGAGCGGATGCTCGGTCGTAACCGCTGGTTCTTTGACAAGGTGACGGGGCGCCGCCGAATCGGCAAGACGACGCTGATCCAGCGGGCCACGCAGGGGATCAAAAGCAAACAGCCGATCTTCTATGAGCAGGTTCCCGACTCAGAGCCAACCCGGTATTCTTTCGGCTGTGAATGACGCCTTGGAGACGTTCAACTTTTCTCGAGCCTGCTGGTCGGGAACGTCACTGCCGGTGAGCATGAATTGCACGTATTCACGGCGCCGGACATGCTTTTATCCTGGCGATCCATCAAGATTTCGGTCCATTGTCACTTCAGGTTACGGGATCTGACACGCTGCCTGAGTTCCTGGCACAAATTGGACAATCCGGCGATGTCCTGTTGTCCCAGCTCCTCGGCGGTGGGCGAGGTCAATTCCAACAACTCTTGAAGGATCTTGA
>CAIVEI010000019.1 GCA_903904835.1 uncultured Schlesneria sp.
CAACCGCGCCCAGTGTTGCTCAACCGCGCCCAGTGTTGCTCAACCGCGCCCAGTGTTGCTCAACCGCGCCCAGTGTTGCTCAACCGCGCCCAGTGTTGCTCAACCGCGCCCAGTGTTGAATTTGGTTGATTTTTGGGGAAGCCTGCTGGTCCCTGCTGGTGCTGGTGGAAAGGCTCGTTGACCGCCGCCGCAGCGGCAGTGGGATTCGAGTGGCTTGCGTTCGATGTTGCCCTTTCCGAAAGAGAACTGAATTCTGTACAACTCAGGGACAGAGACCATACAGGAGGGCGGATGATTAACAGCAGTAGCACCAGCAGCAATTACAACTTGACCCATTTGAAAGTGCTCGAGGCCGAGAGCATCCATATTATTCGCGAGGTTGCCGCCGAGTTTGAGCGACCTGTGATGCTCTATTCCATCGGCAAGGACTCCGCCGTGATGTTGCGGCTGGCACAGAAAGCGTTCTACCCCGGACGAATGCCTTTCCCGTTGCTGCACGTCGATACGACCTGGAAATTCCGTGAGATGATCGAGTTCCGCGACCGGTTCTGTCGCGAACAGGGGCTTGACCTGAAGGTCTGGATCAATCAGGAAGGGAAGGCTCAGAACATCAACCCCTTCGACCACGGCTCGAAAAAACATACCGATATCATGAAAACAGCGTCGCTGAAGCAGGCGCTGAACCACTATCAGTTCGACGCGGCCTTCGGCGGTGCTCGACGTGACGAAGAGAAGAGCCGGGCCAAGGAACGCGTTTATAGCTTCCGCGATCGCCTGCATCAGTGGGACCCGAAGAACCAGCGCCCTGAACTGTGGAACTTGTACAACAGCAAGGTCAACAAGGGTGAGAGCATCCGTGCGTTCCCGCTGAGCAACTGGACCGAACTGGATATCTGGCAGTACGTTCACCTCGACAACATCCCCATCGTTCCGCTTTACTTCGCCGAAATGCGTCCTGTCGTCGAACGAGACGGTACGCTGATCATGGTCGACGATGACCGGATGAGGTTGCTCCCCGGCGAAAAACCGATGATGAAACGAGTGCGGTTCCGTACTTTAGGTTGCTACCCGCTCACTGGGGCGATTGAAAGTAACGCGACAACGCTGCCTGAGATCATCGAAGAGATGTTGCTGGCAACGAATTCCGAGCGGCAAGGGCGGGTGATCGACCACGATGAGACCGGGTCGATGGAGCAGAAAAAGCGAGAGGGATACTTCTGATATGCAAGCTGTTGATTTGAGTCAGGAAGACATTCACACGTACCTCGCCCGTCACCAGAAAAAGGAGCTGTTGCGCTTCCTCACCTGTGGCAGTGTCGACGACGGAAAAAGCACGCTGATCGGTCGGTTGCTGCACGACACTAAGATGATCTACGAAGACCAGCTTGCCGCCGTGAAGCGCGATAGCGAAAAGGTCGGCACGACAGGCGCTGGCGAAATCGACCTCGCCCTGCTGACGGACGGCCTGAAAGCCGAACGCGAACAGGGGATTACGATCGACGTCGCGTATCGTTATTTTTCGACCGATCGCCGCAAGTTCATCATCGCCGATACGCCAGGTCACGAGCAGTACACGCGCAACATGGCGACAGGTGCCTCGACGTGCCAGTTGGCCATCATCCTCATTGATGCTCGTTACGGCGTCATGACCCAGACTCGACGGCACTCGTTCATCGTGTCGTTGCTGGGGATCCGGCACGTTGTTGTCGCGATCAACAAAATGGATCTCGTTGATTACTCACGCGATGTGTTTGAACGGATCAAGGACGACTACACCGGCTTCGTGGCTAAGCTTGATCTGCACGACATCACGTTTATTCCGATGTCGGCATTAAAAGGTGACAACGTCGTTACCAAGAGCGAATCGATGCCCTGGTATTCCGGCCCGCCGCTGCTGGACCACCTTGAAACTGTCCACATCGCCAGCGATCGAAACCTGACCGACCTGCGTTTTCCGGTGCAGTATGTCATTCGTCCCAATCTCGACTTCCGTGGTTTCGCTGGCACTGTTGCGTCGGGAGTCTTGCGCAAGGGGGCCGAAGTCATGGTGCTGCCGTCGGGTAAACGGAGCACAGTGAAGTCGATTGTGACGTACGACGGCGAGTTAGAAGAAGCATTCGCGCCCCTGGCGGTGACGGTAACGCTGACCGATGAGGTCGATGTCAGTCGCGGCGACATGCTTGTGCTGCCAGACAACCCGCCACACGTCACGAGTGAAATTGAGGCGATGGTGGTCTGGATGGCCGAGCAGCCACTCGTCCCTGGTCGACCTTATTTGCTGAAACAAACGACGCGACAGATCTCGGCAGAGGTCGTGTCATTCCGCTATGGCGTCGATGTGAACACCCTTGAACACCGGGCCGCTCCGCGACTGGAGTTGAACGAGGTTGGGCTTGTGCAGTTCAGTCTGACGCAGCCGTTAGCATGTGATCCATACCGCACTAATGCGGCAACCGGAGCGTTTATCCTCATTGATCGCCTGACAAACAACACTGTCGGAGCGGGAATGATCGTCGAGACCGGCAGCAATCGGGCTACTGGCGACGTGTGGGGATCGGAACCGGCGGTCAGCCTCAAGTTGCGTGAGAGCCTGATTTCATCAGCGGAACGCGAGCAGCGTTACGGTCAGGTTCCAGTAACGGTGTTGCTGGTCGGGCTAACGGGAAGTGGTAAGAGCCGGATCGCCTACGCGCTGGAACGTCGCCTGTGGGACGAGGGCCGGGCTGTGACGGTGTTATACGGCCAGAGCATGCGTCAGGGTCTAAACCGCGACCTGGGGTTCACTGCCGATGATCGGTCCGAAAACCTGCGACGCTCGGCTGAAGTGGCGAAATTGATGAACGACGCAGGGGTGATAACCATCGCGGCATTCGTCGCGCCACATGACGCGGTACGTGAGAAGGCCAAGCAGTTGATTGGCCCAAACAGAGTCCTTGAGATTTACTGTACCGCTCCAATGGAAGTGCTGCGTGCACGCGACCAGAGCGGTGCGTACAAGTTGGCTGACGCGGGCAAGATCGCTCAGATGCCAGGTGTGACGGCTGCGTTCGAGGAGCCGAAAAACCCTGACCTCGTTCTGCAGACCGAACAGATCAGCGTCGAAGAAAGCGTTAACCGGATCGTTGAGCTGATGAAAGCAAAGGGATTCATTTCCTGAATTTAACGGCATCAATTGTCGAGCGCCGGATGCCATGCCCCAATCAGGCTTTCCTTCAGAACAAACGGGCACTGCTGTGAAGCATTTTGTTTCATGTGCCACTGCTTCGGAGTCCTCGGAGAAGCAGTGTCTTGAAATCGACTCTCACTGTTTCGCTCGGCACTGCTTGACGTAAGACCGTCAAGCAGCGGCACGGTCTTCAGTGGCTCCCAAGCTTTCTCGAAGAAAAATGCTT
Source organism: uncultured Schlesneria sp. (assembly GCA_903904835.1). Taxonomy (GTDB): domain Bacteria; phylum Planctomycetota; class Planctomycetia; order Planctomycetales; family Planctomycetaceae; genus Schlesneria. Next base: position 3,393 of record CAIVEI010000019.1, read on the forward strand.
CACGGCGTTGCCCAATCGGCCTGGTAATTCCCAAAGCCAGGGTCGTAGTTCCGCCTGAAGCCCTGGTGGTCGGTCAACACAAATAATACGAGGCCTGAAAGGTCGGCCATCCGTTTCCTTTTTTGTCGCCGGCGCAGTTCTATCGACGTGCATGATGTCTTGAGGGAACTGTCGGCCCTTCTGGGGTTTTCTCTTGATCAATGGACGATACCAGCGCTTTCGGAAGACCTCCGACCCTGGCTATTTGAACGAATACACGTTGGGTCGCAAGAATGCGATCTTGTCTTATCGCCAAGCGCTAACGCCAATCTCTTTTCATTCCTTCGAAGGGGCGAAGCGGGGGGGGGGTATGCAAGATTATCGATGAATGACACTCCAAGGCACTCGGGACAACAAGAGGGCTATCGAACTTTTTCGAAATGGCTTGGCCGGTTGGGACAGCAGAATTAGGCGGCAATTTGATGGCGAAGCTTATTTGTGCAAGTGAATTTGCGTTGTTGTGACGGCTTGCTATCTCGCTTCATGCTCGATTGCGCCGACTTCACAAGCACAAACTCGCCGCGCCGATAGCTCTGGTCAAACCAGGATTCGACCGGACTTGCCTGATTCGAGATCGCTTTCTTGCCAGCCTGCGCTCCTTGGGACTCTGAAAATGCGGGTGGCACACTTTATCGGTCGTCCTCGACAAGCGCTTGGATCATCCCCCCTTTTACTGCGGCCACAAGTGTTGCGTAATCTTTCTCATTCTGGTCCGCGTAAGTTAACGCGAATTCACCGATGGCCTGGTCAAACTCATCCGATTTGCCGAGGTAACCGCTGATCAACGCCGCATCTCCAGATTTGGCGTGGGAGTGCGCCAATGTCCGCCCACACAACTCGGCGTACAGCATCGCTTGCGCGGCCGAAGCACCTTCTTCGATGCGAGCAGACATTTTCATGTCCCTTAATTGGCGTATAAAAAAATCGCGGCCACGACGGCCACGCGTCCAACCCAGAAAGATGTCGCTGGCCGACTGCATCAAGCGTTGCCCGACGACAACGCGTTGCCCATGGTTTTCATACAGGCTTTTCCCCGCGTATGGTTCCAGCGCCGAAGGACAAGCTTGCTTGAATTGCAGCAGCAGTGGATGATTTTCTGCAGAGAAAAACAGCCCGACGAAGCAGCGGGTGCCGACGCTGCCGATGCCCACCGCTTTGATGACAACGTCTTCCAGGCTGTAGCGGTCAAAGAGGACGCGGCGCTCGTCGGACAGCGATAACCGGTAGTCTTCCAATGCCTCACGAATGATCTCCGCATGCTCCGGCTCGAGTTCTTTCGTGACATGAAAGAGAGCTGGCGGCTGGTCGATCAGACGCCGGTGTCCCGCGACCTCTTCGCTGATCCGAGGGTAAAGATAATCTGTGATGCGCTGCCTGGCCTTTGCAACGAATTCTTCGCGAAACTCTCTAATCTTCGCATTGGGCGCCATATCGATGATCGTCTGGGCATCCAGGCGGTCATACCAGACGTCCAGAGGACTCATTTTCGAGAGTTCCCGCAGGCGTTGGCGGTAAGCACGAACGCACTCGATCGCGGCAGCTTGGGCTTGCTTGTCGGTGAGTTTGATGTCGCGTACGGCTACGGCAAAACTAACCGCCAGACGTTTGACATCCCACTCCCACGGTGCGGGGAGCGTTTCATCGAAATCGTTGATGTCGAAGATCAAATTCCGCTCGGGGGTCGCGAACAGACCGAAGTTGAGCAGGTGACAATCACCGCAGGCCTGTACGCGCAACCCGGTGGTGGGAGTGGTGGCCAGATCGGAAGCCATGAGTCCCGCAGAACCGCGTAGAAAGGTAAATGGACTCGGCAACATGCGCCCGTAACGGATCGGTACGAGTTCGGGGAGTCGATCCTGATTCGATTCCTTCAGAATTTCGATCGGATCGCGGCGGCTCGCTGGCGGTTTCCAACCGGCGTGACTTTGACGCGAAACGATGTTGCGTAACGCTTTGCCGGTGGCAATGCGATCGTCGCGTGAGCGGAAAGACGGGAAGGTTTCCGCCGGCCTCAGCCGCTTGGAAATTGCTGTTCATGGGTGATTCCTCTGAGGAAGACATGTCGATCTCGCAATTCCATGCAGGCTGAGCGGGGCAGATTCGATTCCAATACTTTGACCAGACTTAATGCTATCTCGCACTTTCTCAATTGGCGATGTTGAGTCATCCGGAAACAGTTCAGACCACCCATTAGTGGTTCCTGATTTTTTTAATGCTGTTATGGGGCTCGCGGGCGAGAAATGCCAAGCGGAGGAGAAAATGTGTCATGAATTGTTTAATCGCGACAACATCTGGCTGAATTGAAGAAAGGACTTGGACAAGTTCTGGACTCAATACGACATTCGCGCTCAAGCGATTCCGTATTGCAACATTGCAACTATTGCTGAGCCAAGTAGTTTTGGGAATCGAGTCTGCAAGATTTGAATTCGATCAAACAAGTTCAGGCGGATTGATGATAGGCAAACGAGATTGCGGAATCCGGAGTGGCGATATTCCGCACTAAATCCTTGTGCGTTGATTAAAAACGCCAGGCTGCGGTGTATGAGCTTGTCAAAGAGACAGTGAAAAGCGGGTGAAGGGAATCGAACCCTCGCCTAAAGCTTGGGAAGCTTTCATTCTACCATTGAACTACACCCGCGAGGTTTCGACCCAAACTACCAGTTGATTGTGACAGGGTCAAGCGGTTGGATTGAGGATTGGTGTTTCTGCTTTACTGATTGCATGGCAGCGTGCATGGCAGCGATGGTTGAAGGATGGTGGGCCTCAATGATTCGACGCACCCTACGGGGACTGGGTCGGCGTCACGATTTTGCGTCCAGCTCGCGGGCTCGTTCTGTGGCGGCTTCGACGGCGTCCATCAGGATACCTCGCAGACCGCCTCGTTCGAGTTCGTGTAAACCGGCGATTGTTGTGCCGCCGGGACTTGTCACAGCGTCTTTCAAGGGGCCGGGATGCTGGCCGGTCGTCAGGACCATCTGGGCGGCACCGAGGACCGTCTGGGCGGCCAGTTTTGTGGCCGTGTCGCGAGGGAGGCCCATACGGACACCTCCGTCGCTCAATGCTTCGATGATCTGGTAAACGTAAGCGGGGCCGCTTCCTGACAGACCTGTTACGGCGTCCAATAGCTTTTCGGGAACTTCCACAGCAAGGCCAACGTTCGACAACAGTTTTTGCACTAATGCAGCATCGTCGCTTGTGGCGTTGGCCCCTCGACTGAAGGCGCTGGCACCGCAGCCGACCAGACATGGCGTGTTGGGCATCACGCGAATTAATCGTGCGTCTGGAGTCAGGCCAGCGGTCATCGTCTTGAGGGAAACTCCAGCAGCGATCGACACGATCAAATGGTCAGGGCGAACGACGTCCCGCAAATCTGCCAGGGCAGCCGTCATTTGTTGCGGTTTGACCGCCAGAAAGATCACGGTCGATTCCTGGGCGACATCACGGTTGGACGAAACCAACCGACCGCCTGTGACTTCGACGAAACGCTGGCCTGCTGCGGGGACGACATCACAAGCGACGATGGATGTCGGGGACAAAGTGCGGGCAGCCAAGAAGCCCTTAGCCAGTGCTGTAGCCATCTGGCCTGCACCGACGAACCCGATCGTTAATGGTTTCGACTCGCCAGACATACGTCAAATTCCTTCATGATCATCTTAAACCCCACCTCCCCTGCGGGGGTGGTTAACGGGCCTGTGGACCAGCGTAATGATTGGCTTCTCTACGATGTTCCGGGTTCCAGGACATGATTGAGATGCAGCTAAACCTTTATCACAAAACACACCCTGAAACACTAGCCCGACGCGCAAGCGAGGGAGCGAGGACAAAGCAAGACCCTCGCTTGCGCGTCGGGCTAACGAACAATCCGGGAATTAGGGCAAAGGCCCGATGACCACCCCCGCAGGGGAGGTGGGGCTTCTGCCGTTGTTTAGATGGCACGAATGACAGCGGCGGCACTTTGACCCATGCGAGTTCGATTGACACTCAGGGCAATGCCGTTCGTCATCTTCAGCGGTTCGCCATGAACAATATTCAATCGGCACAGCGGATCAGGAGTCCGATAGTTGAGGGTCATCGGCAAATGGCCGTGTCGCATTGCCAAAAGGCTTCCGGCCAGTTCGACAGCTCCGGCACCCGCGTCAAAGTGACCGAAGTAACTTTTCAGCGCTGTGACAGGAATCGATTCGGCGACGCTTCCCAGAGCCTGATAGTAGGCTCGTGATTCTGCGATGTCGTCTTTTCGAGTTCCCTTGCCGTGTGCGTTGATGTGACCCAGGTCACTTGGCGACAAGTTTGATCGTTTGAGCGCTGCATTGATTGATCGGGCAAGACCGAGACCATTGGCACGGTTTGAAGGATCGCTTCCATCGCAGCCTGCGCCGACACCTAAAACTTCACAGTAGATCGGTGCACCACGTCGAATCGCATGCTCGTAGCGTTCGAGAACGAACGAGGCAGCACCTTCACCGGCGACCGTTCCGTCACGATCAAGATCGAATGGTCGGCAGGCAAATCTTGGATCATCGCCAGGAGACAGCGTGTCGTACAGATTCAGTCGAGCGATTTCCAGTGGATGAATGTACGAACTGCAAGCTCCGACGATCATGACGTCGGCGGCACCACGCTCGATGACTCGCATCCCCTCGGCCAAGGCCAAAAGAGCTGACGATTCGCAGCTTGTAATGGTGTTGTTCGGGCCACGCGCATCGTGTTCGATCGCGACATGACAGGCTGGCATGTTAGGTAGTTGTTTCAGCAGCCACAGAGGTGCGATCTCGCCCAAACCGTCTTCGGCCCAGCCGTCAAATGAAACGCCGTCAGCCGTCTGTTGCAGATGGCGTGCGGCATCGGCCAATTCTTCTGGAGTGGCTGACATATGGCCTGCACCGAATTCGACACCCAATCGTTCGGGGTCGATTGAGCCTTGCGGGAGAGCGGCATCGGACATCGCCATCGAGGCGCTGGCGACTCCTAATTGGATGTCGCGGGACATGACTTTGAGGAATTTTCGTTGGTAGATGTGTTCCAATGGATCAAAATCATGGACTTCGGCAGCCAACTTAGACGGAAGCCCCCCGGATGGGAACGCTGTCAATAAGTCGATCCCCGACCTTCCAGCGATTAAATTTCGCCAGAAAGCGTCTTGACCAATACCAATCGGTGATACAACTCCAACACCCGTGACAACCACGCGTTGGGAGTCGGAACCAGCCATCATAGCCTGACCCCGCAATGACTTTGGAAACGGATTCCCCGTTCCAACGTCTTTCCAAACTTGTTCCGGCATTCCTTGCCGATCGCTGACATATCAACCAGTTCCGTTCGATTGAGGCACTCGCGTTTCATTTGCGAATATCACAGTCGACAGAAATAAACTCATTCGATACCGACACAATCTCCGGACTATCAAAGTCTATCGGACATTGAGCCTGACCGAATCGATGTTGTTTCTGTGGCGCGTTCAAACCCGAACGCGTCGACGAAAACTGCGAGAACTGTCAGCGGACCAAGCAACGGTTCTCAAAAAACACCCAAAACACTGCATTTGTTGGAGGCTCTATTCACGATTCCTCAAGACCCACTTGAAAAATCGTCCCAGCGAATCGAACCACCGACACGTTAGAATATCAAGATTCGATGAATTTCGGAATCTCAAATCCTCGAAGTAGGGGGAAGAATTAGGAACAATCTGCAACGTCGCTTGCATGGCCGCTACTCAATGATTAGACTGCCCGACCCGATTTCGTTCGTGGTTTGTTTGTAAAAGTGGGCTCGCGGCAAAGCCGGCAACACAATCCATTTTCTATTAACGACTTATGTGATTTCGGTTCAGTCGAGTGGGCGTGATTGCCTGCGTTCGCAGCTGTTAATCTGGAAAATTCGCTCCGTTTCATCTGGGATGGGAGCAAAGAGGGTATTGGCATGGTTTACCGTCCACGGACGAAATTGAAGTTGGCTCGCAAGGCCAAGCGCTGTCCAAAATGTAATAAACTTGTTCGTATGCGTGTTCGCTGCAAGACTTGTCACAAGAAGTTGCGCTAGTCAACCGTTTGCGCCCATTCGAAATACAGTTTCCTTTTTGAATCCTGCTCCGAAGAAGATATTGAAACATGCCGCGCATTGAACGAGATCGCGAAATCGCTAAACGACGTCACCGCAAGGTGAAAATTCAAAAATTGATCGCCAAGTACATGAAGGCAACAGCACAAGCTGATAAAGTTGTCCTTGCGACCAAAGTTCGCCGCCTGAGCCCGTTCTACAATCTGGAAGAACGAGTTGCTGTACTCAAGGCCGAGCAAACGAAGAAGTAATCGCAGCGATTCGATTTGAGTTTCCCGAAGCACGACGAGGCGTTGGTCTTGATCGTGCTTTTTTCGTTGGCAATTCTTGGGCAACGTAGTAGGGTCGTACGTCGTAGGGTGGGTCGAGTCTTCGAGGCCCACCATCTTGTCTTGACATCATTGAATATGCGATCAAAGACTGGTGGGCCTCGATGACACGACCCACCCTACCATGAGCGAGAGGATGCATGTCGGATTATCGACCGTATTACGTGCCCGGTGGAACATACTTCTTCACGGTTGTTGCTCATCAACGACGCCCCTTATTTTCCGGCGAGAACGCTCGAAGTTGTTTGAGGCAAGCGATTCTCGATGAACAACAACATCGTCCGTTCAATTTGTTCGCAATTTGTCTTTTGCCCGACCATATTCACAGTATCTGGACTCTTCCACGCAACGACGATCAGTATTCGATTCGTTGGTCAAAAATCAAAGAGGAATTCACTCGCTCGTACTTGAACGACTGTGGCACCGAAGGCCAAATTACCGATTCTCGCAAGAAACATCGAGAACGAGCGGTTTGGCAAAGGCGTTTCTGGGAACATACAGTAAAGGATGAAGATGACCTCAAACGCTGTGCCGACTATATTCACTGGAATCCCGTAAAACATAGATTAGTAAGTCGTGTCCGGGATTGGCCCTGGTCGTCATTTCATCGGTTCGTGGAAGCTGGCGAGTACGAGATCGATTGGGGCCGCAGCAATCCATGTATCGGATACGACGCGCCCGAATGGGAGTGACAAACACAAGAAGACCAGAGTAGGGTGGGTCGAGTCTTCGAGGCCCACCATCTTGTCTTGGCATCATTGAATATGCGATCAAAAGCTGGTGGGCCTCGATGACTCGACCCACCCTACCATGAGGGACATTTCCTTGACGACTTTGACTTTCGCGGAACTGCTTGGTCGATTGAACTCGCAAGAGGTTACGAGCGTTGAGGTAACTACCAGATGTCTGGAGATAATCCGACGGAATGACCCTTCCATTCACGCGTTCTTGAATGTCGACGCTGACGACGCGATTAAACAGGCAGAAGCGGTCGACCGGAAACGGGCTGCCGGAGAACCAGTCGGTTTGCTGGCTGGGGTTCCGGTTGCAATAAAGGATGTCCTTTGCACGAAAGGCCAGCCGACCACGTGCGGCAGCCGGATGTTGAAGAATTATGTTCCTCCGTACGATGCTCACGCCATAACAAAATTGAGACAGGCCGACGCCATCTTGATCGGCAAGACAAACATGGACGAGTTCGCCATGGGATCGTCTGGCGAGAATTCGGCGTACGGGCCAACTCGGAATCCCTGGGATTTGGAACGGATTCCCGGTGGATCGAGCAGCGGATCGGCGGCTGCGGTCGCCGCTCGAATGTCGCCGCTGTCACTCGGCAGCGATACCGGCGGTTCAATTCGCCAGCCTGCCGGACTGTGCGGCATCGTCGGCATGAAGCCAACCTACGGTCGAGTTTCCCGATACGGACTTGTCGCTTATGCAAGTTCTCTTGATCAGATTGGTCCCTTTGCGACGGACGTTCAGGGGGCTGCAACATTGCTTGAAGCCATCTCTGGCCACGATCCGAGAGATTCGACCAGTGTTCGGCAGCCCGTTCCCGCGTACAGCCGATCCTTTGATCAACCTCTCGCCGGGTTACGGATCGGGGTTCCCGTCGAGCATTTTGCGGAGGGCTTAGACTCCGAAATTGAACGCGCCGTGCGAGACGCAATCGCTGTCTATCGATCACTGGGAGCTGAAATTAAGGACGTTCATCTACCGCATTCCAAATATGCGATCGCCACGTATTACCTTGTCGCCACGTCCGAGGCTTCGAGCAATCTGGCTCGTTACGACGGCGTTCACTACGGACACCGTGCGGAAGAGTTTGGTAATAGCCTGGTCGAAATGTATGAAGCCAGTCGAGCCGAAGGGTTCGGCGATGAAGTGAAGCGCCGGATCATGCTTGGAGTCTTCTCGTTGTCGGCAGGCTACGCGGACAAATATTATTCCAAGGCACTTCAAGTTCGGCGGCTGATTCGAAGTGATTTCGATGCGGCATTCGAAAAGGTCGACGTCATTGCTGGCCCAGTGACTCCCACCGCAGCATTCAAGATCGGTGAAAAGACCAGCGATCCGCTGGCGATGTATTTATCGGATATCTACACGATCAGTGCGAACCTGGCGGGAATACCGGGTATCTCGATCCCGTGCGGATTTACTTCGTCGAACTTGCCGATCGGATTGCAGTTGCTGGCAGCTCCTTTTGAGGAAGACCGATTGCTTCGCGCCGCGAGAATGTACGAACGAGAATCCGACTGGAGTGCCCATTGTGCTATTGAGTAGATTTGAGAAAGTAGAAAGTAGATCCAGACAAAGAGCAGTAAGGGTTATGAGTCAAAAGTTTTTACGAGTCTCTCTCGCTTTTGATTCTGAACGCACACAATGGCAAAATCAAATCTCGCAGCTTGGAACCGACTTAATCGCCAGATCGTAAGTTGCGAGCGCTGCCCTCGTTTACGGACGTATTGCCAGGCGATAGCTGTTGAGAAGCGGGCGGCGTATCGCGAGTGGGATTATTGGGGCTTGCCGGTGCCTAATTTTGGTGATCCAGCGGCACGTGTACTCATCGTTGGCCTGGCACCTGCTGCTCATGGCGGGAACCGAACCGGACGCGTTTTTACGGGCGACCGTAGCGGCGACTGGCTCTATCGAGCATTACACAAAGCCGGTTTCGCGAATCAATCGACTTCGGTTTCTGCCGACGATGGGTTGCAACTGCACGATTGTGCCATCACTAATCCGTGTCATTGCGCGCCGCCAGCAAATAAGCCGACTCAAGAAGAAATCGCCAATTGCTCCGAATGGTTCGAACAAACCTTTCAGATACTTCCCGTACAAGTCATTGTCGCTCTGGGGCAGACGGCATGGCAGGCTGTCGTAAATCGAGCCGTTACGAAAGATTGGCTGAAGCAGAATGGTCAGCGACCGAAGTTTGGGCACGGCGTCGAAGTGCCCCTCGATGATCATGGCCGCTGTCTGATCGGCTGCTTCCATCCCAGCCCACGAAACACGTTCACCGGGCGTCTCACCGAATCCATGTTCGACGCCGTGTTCGCTGCTGCAAAGGCAAAACTGCGATCCGACATTAAGTGAGCGGCATCCGGATGCGATTTGCCGATCAGTGTTCGCTTGGCGTCATCCACAGTTGTGGAAGGCGTGCCTACAACAATAAATCATTCCACAACATCCACGGCACGGACACGGCGCACGAGTGCAATAAATGCCACAATTGTGAGAGCCGCGATTAGCGTGAGTGCCCACCAGGCGAGACCCCGGTCAAAATCTTTGCGAAACTTTCCGAAAAACAACTGACCGATTAATCGCATATCACGCCAGGGATCGAGCAGCCGCCAGTACTCGTTGTCACTTGCTTTCCAGAGGTAGTCGCCCAGGCGGCCCGGCATGATCAAAAGGCTTGACCACGTAATAGCAATCGGGGCAGCGCGCTGAAGATAGGCCGACAAACTTACCAGCCAGACGCTGTTCACAAGACACAAGACACCACCGTAGGCGAGCACGGCGATTGGTATCCGCCAGCTTTCTCGCCAATAGGACCAGCCGGAAGTGAACGCACCGTACTCAACAAAAAGAGCCAGAGCGGGAAGCACCGTCAGGAACAGGATCAGACTGCTGACAGCCAGTAGCTTTCCGGCAATGTAGTGTCGCTTACCGATTCGTCGGGAGAGATAGAAAGGCAATGTTCGCTGACGGAAATCGGAACCGACCAGCAGGCTTCCAGAAAACGCTAACAGGATCAGCACCACGACACTCTGACGTTCCATGAAAACCATATAGCCGTTGTCACGCTGCTCATCCATTTGTGCACTGAAACCAAACTCGCGCAGAATGTTCTGTTGCACGGGGGCCGGTAATTGCAACTGTGTTACCGCGTAGATCACCGACCAGAACATGATGAATTGCGCCAACCCCATTCCCAGCAGTATCCAGTAGGTTTTGCGCCGCAGGACCTGGATCAAAGCGACTCGCGCAATGGAAATAACACCGCGAACCGGTGCGCGCAAATTTCCCTGCCAGCCGTGATAATTCGCAATGTCGATCCCTACGCCGTCAATTCTTGTGTCCCCTTTGTTTCTTTCGCAGTGAGTCGCATGAATAACCGTTCCAGATCTTCGTCATCTTCACGCAGTCGTGTGATCACCGTCCCGCATTGTGCTGCCAGTTCGAACAATTGCTTTGCCTGCCATGTTTCCGGCAACGCGACCAGCGCTGTCGCGTCTGACGGTACTTCTTGATGTAAAACCGTCCCACCGGAACTGCGAAACCTGGGAAGAAATTCTGAACTCGCGTCGCGCCAATGAACCTCGAAACGGTTCTCGGCCGCACGCGTCATTTCGTCAATCGGTCCCGATTTGGCGATGGTCCCCTGGTGAAGTACCACCACTTGTTTGCACAATCGTTCAACGTCTTTCAGGAGATGAGTGCACAAAATTAGACTTTTGCCCGTTTCCGCGATCAGGTCTTCCAGAAGACGCAACATCGACATTCGTCCTGCGGGATCGAGTCCATTTGTTGGTTCATCAAGCAATAAAAGTTCCGGGTCATGAACCAGTGCCGCAGCCAGCTTCAGCCGTTGAAGGTTACCCGCGGAATACTCATCCAAACGCCGATACCGCAATTCGCCCAGACCGCAGTAGTTCAAGACTTCATGAGCTCGACGCCGAGCGTCGCGGAATGGCATTCCATACAGATCACCTGAAAGAGCAACGTATTCGACCCCTTTCAGCAAGGGAACGGTCGCTGCGGCTTCAGGCATATACCCAATTCGCCCCCGCAGTTGCAGCCCGGTTTGCCGTATGTCGAACCCCAGAATTGTGCCCGTTCCTGATGAAGGGGGTAAAAGTCCCAGCAGGATTTTCAGAAGCGTGGATTTGCCGGCTCCGTTATTTCCCACCAACCCGATCGTGCCCGTCTCGAGCTGTAAGGTCACTTCACGGAGCGCCTGCACCGAGCCGAACTGACGCGATATTTTTTGAAGATCCAACAGCACGAGTGACAACTCTTTCCGCGACGTTTGGGTTCGAGGGTGTGAGCATATGGTAATTGGCTCAGTCCTCAGTTGCTATGACTCGTTATCGTGAGACCGAGGCGAATCTTAATCTTTACCAACGACGATCCCTGCTCGGAAGGGATTGCTTTCAGTTGGCTTCGGTGGAAACCCGCAAGCAGTCGCTGTTACCATCCTGTGACCGAGGCGTTCGTTCTGCCCTAACCTTGAATTGACGAAGTGATTGACTTGGCACCATCTTCCAGTACTGAATTTGATTTGACCTTTTCACGGGTTACCAAATTCTACGGAGCCGTCATCGGGCTGAACGATCTTACTTGTCGGATTGGACAAGGGATTACTGGCCTGCTCGGCTCCAATGGGGCTGGCAAATCAACATTATTGAAACTTGCCAGTGGCCAATTACGTCCGACTCAGGGAGAGGTTCGGATTGGTGATCTGAAAACGACGTCAACTTCGGCCAAGCGCCTGTTCGGTTACTGTCCCGATGTTCCCAACCTTTACGAGGAAATGACGGGCGAAGAATTTGTTCGAACGATGTGTGCGCTGCATGGCTTTCCGTACGACGAAGTTTGCGACCGGACCCAGATGGCTCTCAAAGAAGTGGGAATGACCGACCGTGCACAGCGAAAAATCGCAGGTTGTAGTCACGGCATGCGGCAACGTTTCAAGCTTGCCCAGGCGCTGGTTCACGACCCGCAGGTCTTGTTGCTCGACGAACCCCTGACGGGCATCGATCCTGGCGGCCGCCAGGAAATCAACGAGCTGCTGTTTCGTCTTGCGGAGAAAGGGAAGAGTATTCTCGTTTCAAGCCACATTCTGCACGACATTGAGACGCTTGCCGACCAGATACTTGTGCTTGGACGTTCCCGATTGATTGCGTCTGGCAGTCTTTCAGAAATTCGCCGACTGCTCGACGATCGGCCGCTTGTCATCGAAATCATCGCCGACGATCCACGTTCACTCGCCGCTGAATTGATGACATTCAGCCAGGTTCTTGGCTGTGATATCGAGGAAAGCCGTTTGCGAGTCCGTACCAAAAACGCCGCCGATTTTTACGCTCGCATTCAGGATCTTGTTGTGAAGGGTAGCCAGACAATCCGTCAGATGCAGTGCCTGGATGAAGGGGCTGAGGCGGTCTTTGAATATCTTCAGCAGGGGAAGCATTCGTCGTGAACTCACTGCGTGCATTCAAAACCCTGCTGCGGTTCTCTTTCTTACGACTTTTCTGGTCCGTCAACACGTTGATGGTGCTGCTCCCTGTCGTGGGATGCTTCCTTTTCATCCTGCGGCGTGGTTTCGGAAAGATGACGCCTCCGGAAAAAGCATTCGATGCATTCGGCACGTTCCTCATTTTTGTCTTTTCATCGTTTTTGATCCCGATCTGCTCGCTCGGATTTGGAACGACAGCACTTGGGGCGGAGCGAGAAGACCAGACGCTGGTCTTCCTCCTGACACGTCCAATTCCCCGCTGGCAGATACTACTCGCCAAAATTCTTGCATCACTTCCCCTAAGTTGCGGAATCGTACTGACAAGTTTCGCGGTGTACTGTCTGCTTGTCGGATCCATCGGGATAAAGGCATTTTTGATTTATTGGCCCGCCATGCTGGGAATGGCTGTCGCCTATGTTGCACTTTTTCACCTGTTTGCCGTGATCTTTCGGCATCCAACAATGCTGGCGTTGGTCTACGCATTGTTTATTGAGCTCTTCGTCGGCAATCTGCCAGGGAGCATCAAACGTCTCGCAATCAACTATTACGGGCGATCGTTGATCTACGGACTCGGAGCCGTCGAGGGCTTGAAAACTCCACGCGGTTTCGAAGGCATACCGGCGGCACAAGCGTATTGGACACTGGCAGGGATTTCCGGTGGCTGTCTACTTGCCACGTTTTTGCTTTTCCAATGGAAGGAATACCGAGAGACCCCCTGATTTTATGGGCCATGAAGGTGTTGACTTGTCTCATTGAATTCCAGTCAAACGGCGTTGATTTGCTAAGATTTGATGAACGTTCTGAATCAAGGATCCCGACTCAGTCGGTTGGTCTTTGAAAGAGTTGCTTCTACAATCTGGTGCTGTCGAATTGTCGGCCCGCTGGCGTGGTGTTTCGTTAAACAAGGACCTGATGTCCGCCCGGCAGCGAGCAGCGAAATCGTGATTGAGTCGTTCGGTAATTGACATTCAGGGAAAACGAGGAAATTCAGAGATGAAATACTTAATGTGGTTACTGGTCGTGTTCGCCTCGGTCGGGGCATTGAACGCTCAGCAAAAGGGGCGACCGAGTGTCGTGTTGGGAACGCCCAATCTGACAAATGGCATTCCCGGCAAAGGTGATCTGACAATTGACGAGATCAAAACCTGGCTGGACAAAAAGGCAAACAATAGACCGCTTGAAGTTGTGCTTCCCGTTGGTCTGGCTTTGGGCGCCAACAATATTTCGATTCCTGCGGACAATCCGATCACCAGAGCCAAAATCGAACTTGGTCGTCAACTGTTCTTCGATACCCGTCTCTCGTCCGACAACACAATCAGTTGTGCCAGTTGCCATCACCCTGAAGATGGATACGGACGGAACACAACGTTCGGCGTCGGCGTCGGTGGTCAAAAGGGCGGACGGAACTCGCCAATCGCCTTCAACCGCATTCTAAGCTCCGTTCAGTTCTGGGACGGACGAGCTGCGACACTCGAAGAACAAGCGAAGGGACCAATCGCCAATCCAATCGAAATGGCCAATACGCATGACGCCGCCGTCAAAACGCTTAAGGGGATTGAAGGATACCGTCTGCAGTTCGAATCGATTTTTCCTGGCAAGGGAATCACGATCGATACAGTCGCACAGGCGATTGCGACATTCGAACGAGTCCTCGTCACCGGTCCTTCACCGGCTGACTATTACGAGCCATATGCAAACTTCGTGAAAAACTATGGTGATGAACTGAAAAATCTCGACGCGTTCAAAGCGGACGATCTTGAATCGTACAATCAGTATTGGAGTTTGAAGCGAGCTAGTGATGCTCACCCGATTTCTGCTTCAGCGATACGTGGTCGCGAATTGTTCTTCGGCAAGGCCAACTGCACGGCGTGTCACGCTGGAGCCAACTTCACCGACGAGAAGTATCACAACATCGGTATTGGCATGGACAAGCCGAAGCCAGACCTGGGGCGATACGATCAGACCAAGGTCGACAAGGACCGAGGCGCGTTCAAGACACCAACGGTTCGCAACATTTCTCAAACCGGTCCGTACATGCACGACGGAAGTTTGAAGACGTTGGAGGAGGTAGTGGAATGGTATGACAAAGGTGGTCACCCGAATCCATACCTCAGCGACAAGATGAAGAAGCTGAACTTGACCGCTCAGGAAAAGGAAGATCTTGTTTCGTACATGAAGGCGTTGCAGGGAGATCTTCCAAAGGTCCGAACCGATCGATTGCCTAAGTAATCGAAGATTCGTCGATAGATATTTGGTTTTTCGTGCCACTGGCGTGCTTCTTCGCACGCCAGTGGTTTTTTAAGATCGAACTGGTTGTCACTGGCGGCTCAAGGCTACCGTGAGTGACAACTAGTTCGTTAATGTCCCGATCCTGCTTACGTTGTTGCTGGAAGTGGACCTGGCGCGCCCGTCACAGTGGGTCGCGATGCCACAGTCTGTTTCACGAGGTTCGTCGAACCCGTTCCAAAGTCAGAGGGTGGGTTTAAAGTACGCGTCAGAAGGCCATACGCAAGTACAAAGTAACTTGGTGCAGAAGCGAGTATTGCCGCAAACAGGCTGATCAATGATCCGGCGAAACCTCCTGCGATGTCCTGGTTGGTGACATGAAGATCTGGCGAGGCAGCGATCACGCTTAATGAAGCGATTGTTCCAGAAATCCAGCCAGAAATACTGATGATGACCGGAAGTGGCAACAGCACGAGATAAGCAGCCAGAACGGCAGGGCAGCGCTTTGTCGCAAATAAGTAACACGCACCGAAAAAGATGATCGTCGCCGATAGCAGTGCCAAGGCTGCGGAAAATGAACTTAGAGCGTCAAGACACACTCGAAGTTGTGATGTGTTGGGTGGAAATGCCTCGGCAAGAACAGCAGCTGTGGTCATTGTCATGATCAAGTACTCCAATTAACGGACTCGAAACACAAAAGTTTGGTTTGGTGGCCGATGGAAGCATACCACCAAGCCCTGAGGGCGGTCAGTGACGATCGTTCCTACCGCGATTCCCCCTCGGTCCCGGGCAGATTCAACGGTTGAGCCGCCGTGCCGGAAGCGGACAAATCCACCGCCGCTACAGCCCGAAATCATTCAGGAAGCTGTGATGTTGTGATGCGGAGTGTCGAATCACTGAGATTCAACTCGATGCGATTGCCGACACGTTTAAGACGGACAGAAACGACGAAGCTGATGTGACTGATTCCAAAATCGATGAGCGGTTTTGGCTCTGCGGTACCAAATCCCAAGTCATTACCGGTGAATTGCCTGCTGGCTGAGACCACGACCTGGTTGCCATCCTTGGTAATGTTTTGGTACTGCCCGGTAGGGGGAAAGTTTGGAAAAACGCGTTCTGGGCCGATTTGAATCAAAGGAACTGGAGTCTGGCCGTCCCTACCCCCGCTGGTCAAGATTATATTCGCCACGCCTCCGACGCACGCCTGACTGGCTACCTGAGAAGTGGCAAACAACAGACCCTCATCACTATTTGTGAATTGATACAGCCGCTGAAGATGCTCTTGGCTGCAGGTGATCCGTTCTCCGTCCAATTTGACACCTGGCCCCTGATGAGCATCACGGTGGAATTGCTGGCAGACCCCCATCGATTTGCGTCGGTAGTTCTGCGTATTCCCGACCGGGAGCTTAGTCGGGTTCTGCCGCGGAGCGTTTTTTCCGTAGATTGCTTCAATGAAGTCCTGGGTGACTCCCGCAGTGTACTCCTCGTCCAGCCTTTCATTTCCTTCAGTAATGATTTGGAGGATGCGCTGCCGCATGGCCGGAAAGGCCTGGCTCCCAAGGACCATCAATCGCTCGCCCGGTTCAAAAAACACGCCTTCTACATGAACGCCCCGCACTTCCCGGTCCACGATTTGGATAATCTCAGTCATCTTGTCACGGCGGGTTGTATCGTAGGAGTAAGTCTTGCGCAAGACATTAAGGCCGCGAACAGCTGCGCGGACTTTATCGCCTGTGATGCGTTGACTTTGCCAAGCTTTGACAGCTTCTTGAAAAACCCGAGTCAGAGGGATGAGGTACTGGTCGTCTTCGAGAACCGATTCCCCTTTTTTGGAACGGACAAACGACTGCCGCATCTTGCCTTCAATTTTAAACCGCGCACGCAGGCCGCGATTATTGCCGCGGCCGTAGGTTCCCTGGTCGGTATTTTCTCCTTCTTTCAGGACGCTCAGAAGTTCGCCGCGGCGCACGATGCTCAGAGTGGTCAGATTCGACTCGAGGTTGTCCGGTTCCCACGGAAGCGACATGATTTTGAACTCAGACGATCAGAAGCCGACAAAATAAAACGTTTCAGCCCACGACAATTCGATGGCAATAATCACGTTGTATAACCAGCCTGCGCAAGTAAATATATCGACAATAGCGCTTTTTGAAAACCATCAGCGCCGGCAACGAGAGTGCGCTTTCGCAGTCGAATGGCCTGTTGATAAAGTGTGCCAGCGTAACCCGAAGGAGATTGGCGAAAGTCAAGTCGAACGCCTTTGGCTCGTATTATGGGGCTGAAACGCTTCCGTCTTTAATCCGTTGCCGCTCTGAAGCAAATGAACCGGCAGGGATGGAAGGCGCTATTTTCATCAGCATCTTCCAAACGTTAAGAAGATATCTCCTTCTTCTATTGACTTGCGATATTTGTTTTTGTAATTTTATGTCGTTGCGTGTTTGGCGGAGGCGAAGAAATAAAAACGGTCTCACGTGAAACCAAAGTCGCCATCATCGCGCCGATGTTGTCGATCTTGATTGTGTGGTTCTTTGGCCAGCACAAGCTTTTGTTTGAAACGGGCTGAAGCCCATTCTACGGCTTGAAGCTCGCCTGGATTTCCGAAACTAAAACCTGATGACCACAATTGATTTTTGACATTTTGGAATGAATTAATCACGGATCGCCTCCGAAGCGCCGTAATGCATCCATTGGAGAGAATTTCGTTGACAGTCTCAGACGTGCGATAAAAACTTGCTAGGATACAAGATTGCCTTTGGTTTTTTTCGCCACGAGTGATCTGACCACAGTCGCCCGGGCGGCGTGGCGAACTTTGTCAATTCGGAAAGTTTGGTCATTGTGAATGACGCTCGACCGCCGTTTAATTTTCCTGTTCTCACTGTCATTAAGGACAGCCCACCCGAAGGTCTGGAAGCAGACCCGATCTGCGGGATGTCGGTTGATCCGAAAACAGCGATATCGTGCGAACGGGATGGGAAGAACTGGTATTTTTGCTGCGAGCATTGTCGTTCCAAGTTCCTGAATCCACCCCCGGCCATCACAGAACCGCCGCCTCCCGGGACCAGTTACTTCTGTCCGATGTGTCCCGGTGTGACAAGCGATCATCCGGCGAGTTGTCCAATTTGCGGTATGGCCCTGGAACCGGATCTTACGACTTCCAATTCATCGGATCAGGACACGGGACAAAACGACTTGTGGCGTCGTTTTTTTGTCGCAGCAATCTGTACCGTCCCGTTGTTTATCCTGTCGATGGGACCGATGGTTGGAATTCCGTTCGATCGAATCATTTCACATTCAACGTCAGCCATCCTGCAATTGATTTTAACGCTGCCGGTCGTTGGATGGTGTGGCATGCCTTTCTGGGTGATCGGAACAAGGTCACTGATTACTCGACAATTTAATATGTTCACCCTGATCCTTGTGGGGGTCGCTGCGGCATTTGGTTTCAGCGTCTGGATGCTGATTGCAGGGTCAGGACATCATCACGATTTCTACTTCGAATCTGCTGCGGTCATTACAACGCTTGTTCTTCTGGGCCAAATTCTCGAAGGGGCCGCACGTCGAAGAACAGGACAGGCGATCCGCGAACTGATGGAACTGGTGCCGACGACAGCACACCTTATTCGGGACGGAATTGAAACCGATGTTCCTCTGGCGGAAATTGTCACTGAGGATGTTTTGCGCGTACGTCCAGGTGAGCGGGTTCCAGTCGATGGAGTCGTACTCGACGAGTCATTCCACGCGAATGAACGAAAGTCTGCCGATGGTATGAATGCGAAAAGCAATCCCGATTCGACTTTAGATCCACTTGGTGTTGTGACTCCAATACTGACGACGGTTGATGAAGCCATGCTGACCGGTGAACCGATGCCGGTTTCAAAGCGATCAGGAGATACAGTCATCGGCGGAACGGTGAATCAGACAGGATCGTTTCTGATGCGAGCCAGGCAGGTCGGTCGATCGACGATGCTTTGCCAGATCGTTGATCTGGTGACCAAGGCTCAGCGAAGTCGGGCACCCGCACAGCGTCTGGCCGATCAAGTGGCGAGATGGTTTGTACCAGTCGTTGTCTTCGTCGCGGTGGCGGCATTTTTCTGTTGGCTAACGATGGGGCCGGCTCCCCGCTGGAATCACGCGCTGACGAACGCCGTTGCCGTTTTAATTATTGCATGTCCTTGTGCACTCGGCCTGGCAACTCCAATGGCCATTACCGTCGGAATGGGTCGCGGAGCGCGCGAGGGAATTTTGTTTCGCGACGCTGAATCATTGGAGCAACTCGGTCAAGTCGACCTGCTGTGTATCGATAAGACCGGGACCTTGACCGAAGGTCGCCCGTCGGTCATTGGTGTCTTACCTGCGGATGGACATTCGGAAAATGAAGTGCTATTGCTGGCTGCGTCCGTAGAACAATTTAGCGAGCATCCGCTTGCCCATGCCATTCTGGATGCCGCCCGTGTCGCGAAGTTGACATGGAAAAACGCGACAGACTTCCATGCGATCCCCGGAACCGGAGTTAGTGGTCGCGCCGACGGAAAAGTTGTGACAGTGGGACTCAACAACACATATTCTAAGTCCACGACAAATCGCGCAGCGGCCATGATGTCCGCTACAGTCTCCGTCGACGGCCACGCGGTCGGGGAGATTAATTTCTCGGATTCTGTGCGTGTCTCCGCGAGGGAAGCGATTCGGGAACTGAAGTCCTTGGATGTTCGAGTTCAGATGTTGACCGGCGACCGGCCCGATGTCGCTGCCCGAATTGCCGCAGAGCTTGATATCAGCCCGACAGAAATATTTGCGGGTCTGAAGCCAGACGATAAGCTTTCGATCATCAACAAGTCAAAAAAAGAGGGACATCGTGTCGCCATGGCGGGCGATGGAATCAACGATGCCCCGGCATTAGCGGCAGCAGATGTCGGTATGTCATTGGGAACCGGAACCGAAATTGCCAAGCAGTCGGCGGGTGTGATCCTGGTTCGGCCTGAACTGCTGGGAATTACCAAGGCAATCCGGCTTAGTCGCCAGATCTCAGTCAATATCCGTCAGAACCTGGCTTTTGCTTTTGCGTATAACGTGATTGGAATCCCGATCGCGGCTGGGATCCTTTATCCCATCTGGGGGATCACGCTCAGTCCGATGATTGCCGCAGCAGCAATGAGCTTAAGTTCTGTCTCGGTGATCGCCAATGCGCTGAGGCTGCGCTCAGCCAAGTTACTCGTGACAGACAATTTGCAAAAGTGAATAATCGCCGTTGTTCGAATCAGTCTTTCGCTGATGCTTCGGGGTCAGTTTCGATTGAATCAGCCTTGACTGGAACCGCAGTACGCTTGGCTTCTGGAACCAACTTATCCAGGATGCCATTCACGAACGAAGCGGACTGGGCGGAGCCGAAACTCTTGGCGAGTTCCAGTGCTTCATCGATAACTACTGGGTGAGGAGTGTCGGTGTACAATAGCTCGAACGCGCCGAGTCGAATGGCGTTTCGGTCGGTAGGCGGCATCCGGCTCAGTTTCCAGTTCGAGGCGACTGACTCGATCTTCTGGTCAATGGCCTTGAGTGACTCGACTGTCCCGGCAAACAAGCTCCAGGCGAAACGACAATTTTGCTCGTTGTTTTCGAGCATTTCCTGCATTTGTTCACGAATCATATCTGCAGAAACGTCGGGGTTCAGATCTTTCTGAAACAACATTTGTAAGACAACTTCACGGGCTTGATGACGGCGGGATGACATGCGGATGCTCAAAGGGTTCGAGGCGAATACTGCACAACACGGGTTCAATGAAATAATGAACAACTCACCAGCGATTATAGTCGATCGGCCAACGATTGTGAGGTGCGTTTTTTTACGCCACATTGCATTTCACGCAAAATATTCTAATGGCATTCGATGACGACCTGGGGAATTGCGATTTTCAATTGAATTGACGAAACTGGCTAATAGGATTGTCCTTACGTCACAATGAAAGAAACAAAAAATGCGCCGCACTACCCTTAAGGATTGATCAGGCACGACGATTGGTTGCCGCAATAAACCGTTAAGCATCATCCCACCGAATGTCTAAGGCAACGACGCCGTGCAATCCACCAGATACGTCTGGCTCGAATTGAGGATCAAACGCGATTTCAACTCGAAGTTCGTTAAACTCCTTCAATAGTGAAGTCACTTTGAACTCCACCGCGTCTCCTGTTCCGATAAACTCACCAAGCAGATCACGATTCAACGAGACCGCAGTCTGACCGCGAATTCCGTTAAAGACCAAAATCACCGTTTCATGTGACTCCACGTTCGTCGGGCGATGAAATTTTCGTCGAAATTCCGCCGCCCCCGATCGGTCACCAAATATCGATTGCCAATCCCGTGGCATCGTGACCGTTCCCGATCGAGGTTCTGGACCAGAACCGTCAACGACGACCGACTTCCAGTCATATTCCCAAGGACCTTTCAACTGAATCCTGTGCGACTTCATCGACACTCCTAAACAACAAGAATCCAAGGCGCGAGCGACATCCCGAAGCAACAATCAATACTCAACGCGCAAGCGACACCCCGATTTTAATCCCATGCATGCCGCGCGCTAAAATCAACGCTTGGTGACGGATTCGTCGTAGTTTAGGAGGTTCGTGATGACGACTGTCATGGCGGCGTGGTCGGTTGGGTCGATACGTTCGTCGCGTGGTGAGTCGCCGATGGAGATAAATTGTTTTGCGTCGTTGGGGACTGAATCGAAATAGGTTTTCTGGTCTCGGTAGAGCCGCTTCAGAATTTCGGTTTCTTTTAGGGATGGCGTTCGACTGGTCAGCAATCGGAACGCATGACGAATTCGAGATTCGAGGTCTGAGTCGGGTTGTTGGATCAGTTTTTCTGCCAGGACACGGGCCGCCTCAATAAATTGCGGGTCGTTAAGTAGTACAAGTGATTGAAGCGGAGTTGCCGTTCGTTCGCGTCTGGCGGTACAGACTTCGCGGCTGGTGGCGTCGAAGGTTCGCATACTGGGCGGAGGTGACGTTCGACGCCAGAACGTGTACAGACTTCGTCGGTACAGTCCCTCACCCTTGGATTGCGAGTAAGATTTTCCGGTTCCAGCCTCTTCCCAAAGTCCGGCAGGCTGATACGGCATCACGCTTGGTCCGCCGATTTTTGGTACCAGCAAACCACTGACCGTAATCGCGTTATCGCGCAATTGCTCGGCAGAGAGGCGATATCGAGGACCGCGTCCGAGCAGCCGGTTGTCGGGATCTTCGTGATAGAGTTTCGATTCTGAAGGGCGTGACGACTGACGGTAAGTCGCCGATAAGACGACCTGTTTACAGAACTGTTTGACGTTCCAACCGTTGTCCATGAAATCGCGAGCCAGCCAATCGAGCAACTCTGGATGCGACGGAGTTTGTCCCTGTCCTCCAAAGTCTTCTACCGATGCCACCAGGCCTCGACCAAAAAAGAGGCTCCACAATCGATTGACGGCGACACGACTGGTTAACGGGTTACGGTCGTCCGTCATCCACTTGGCCAGCCCCAGTCGGTTTCGAGGAAATTCTGCGGGGAACGGCAGGATGCTGGCAGGAGTGTCCGCCGTGACTAATTCACCGAGTGAATCATAGGCACCCCGTTTAAGAACATGAGTCGGTCGTGGTTCGGGTAATTCTTGCATCGTCATGATCTGCTTGACCAGAGTCACCAGTTCATTCTCCTGGTTGCGAAGAGCTTGCAATTCTTTGCTCGCAGTCTGGTATGGCTCGTCGTCCCGCAACAGATAATGCTCGAAGCGCGTCAAGTCCGTGAGGCTGATCGTCGTTTCATCAGCGGGTGTCGCCGCGACGCGAAATTCGCGGCTGAGCTTCATGACTTCGAGGGGAGAGATTTCATGATCATAAACAGCGAGTTCATCAATCGCCCCGTGCCGAAAGCCGACGTCTCTGAAGCGCGCACCAAGCGACATCTCGACTCCGCCAGAATTCGAATCTCCCCATTCAGGCCGATACTTGATATCGCGAGTTAGCTTATCTTTGACCACGTCCACGACAGCAACGCTGCCGTTAATATATACCCTGAGTCCCGCTGCATGGCTGCTGCCATCGTAAACGATCGCAACGTGAGTCCATTCGTTAAGGGGAATCTGTTGCCGAGCCTGAATCTGAATCGCATTTCCCGGCCAGAAATGGATCAGCGAAAACTGGGGTCGGCCGGTATCAAGGATCAGTGAATATCCTCGAAATGCCGCATCTTCGGCCGCGACACATTGATGCAGAACAGCGACACGCGGTTTGTGTTCGGCGGGTTTTAACCAGACCGAAATTGAAAACGGAGATATTCGGCCGTACTTGCCTGAGCCAGGACAACCGAATGCATCGTCGCCACTGAATTCAATTGCCTGACCAGCGACGCCGGGGACGAGTTTGTTCTCACCTTTCGGTTTCGCGTCGTCGAACGTCAGACGAAGCTTCGGCACGAACGACGTATTCGCCGCCACTGCCGGAGCATTCCCTTCGTTTGCTGGGGTGGCTGACGAATTGCGATTGAGTACTTGCGACAGCGAACCAACATCAATGGTCTCAAGTTTCGATAACGGATGTTCGGCGAAACGCTGACGAGCTTCTTCGCGAATTCGGGCCAGATTTGATTCGCTCAATCGGATCTTGACCAGCAGTTCTTCATGACGAGTCTGCTGGTCACCGTCGTAAAGGAGCAGTGTGGGGGTCGGAGCCGTTTCGGTAAAGTGTGAATAGAGTCCATGTTCATCAATGTTTGAGAAGAATGCGGCCAGTTTGTAGAAGTCTGCCTGCGCGATCGGGTCGTACTTATGATCATGGCAGCGAGCACATTCCAGAGTCAGCCCCAGGAACGCGGTTCCGTTCGTAACCACACGATCAGCAATGTAAGACTGACGAAATTCTTCTTCGATACTTCCCCCTTCGTTCGTTTGACGATGCAAGCGGTTAAACGCGGTCGCCAGTCGCTGGTCACGATTTGCGTCGGAAAGCAAATCACCTGCCGTCTGCCAGGTAATGAATTGATCGTACGGAAGGTTACTGTTGAATGAACGGATCACCCAGTCTCGCCATGGCCACAGATGAGTATCCCGATCCGCTTGATAACCAAACGTATCTGCATAACGAGCGACGTCGAGCCACTCATTCGTCATTCGTTCTCCGTAGGCGGGTGACTCCAGCAATTGATCTACGGCATGCTCATAAGCGTTGGGCGATGTGTCTTGTAGGAACTTGTCGAGATCAGCCAGTAACGGCGGAAGCCCCGTCAGATCGAAACTTGCACGACGCAACCAAGCTTCCCGACTCGCTTCGGCCGCCGGAAGTAGTCCCTCCTGCTGCAGACGAGACATTACAAAGGCATCAATCGGGTTTCGGGCCCAGCTAGCCCTCTCAGTCAGTTTTGGTACGTCAACCTGTTTCGGGACCGGAATCAGTGACCAGTGAGGATGATATTCGGCTCCTTCAGCGATCCAGCGACGAATCAAGGCTTTCTGTTCGTCAGTCAGCGGCTTATTCGACTTTCTTGGCGGCATGACGATCTCGTCGTCGGAAGAAAAAATCCGTTCAATGACGGAGCTTTTTTCTGGTTCGCCGGGCGAGATCGCTTTAGTTTCGATAGCAGATTCCCGTCGATCAAGCCGCAAATCGGCCTTGCGAGCAAGTTTGTCGAGACCGTGACAGGCAAAGCACTTATCGGAAAGGATTGGGCGAATATCCCGATTGAAATTGACTCCCTCCGCTGCCACAACTGTCGGAGAGAGGGAGATGATCAAAACAGGCAACCAGGCAAGTCTGCCCGGCAGTACCAGGGCACGTTTTCTGTTCATGACGTTTCCAACCAGGAGCGTGTAATTCGCAAAATGAATTATCGCGCGTAACGACAGGATTCGCCAGTTCGGCGGCTCAGTCCGTGACAAATAGATTTTTCACGGGGAAAACACGGACGAGAAAAGAATGTCTTGTGCCAAATGTATGACCGTAATTGGTCTGATGCAGTGCTCTTCGATAACAGAGGAAAGACAGCAGTGCGCCCGATAAGGCTTCGAAGAGGTTCCACCTCAGACTAGAGAGCCATCATCAGGCGATTGACTGTCTGAAGCGTCGTCGTTACATTTCGTGCATCGATTGCGCGGTTTATGACTTTTACGCAGACTTTTCGGATAACACGGGAAGAAAGCTCAACTCAGCGTCGCCATTCGTCGATACATACACTCGCTGGCTCCGTGGCCAAGTGGCTAAGGCAACGGATTGCAAATCCGTCATCGTCGGTTCGACTCCGACCGGAGCCTTTGCAGAAGACCCCAAAGAAACATTATGTTTTTTGGGGTTTTTCTGTTTTCTGGTGACGACTCGTGCCAGCCGCGTTTCCTCACAAGACCTCTCAGATAACACTCCTTTTTGTCACTTTCCAGGGCCAATTGAATCGGCGATAGACGGAATTCCGAATGCGGGCGCCGCCCCTGCGGTCTGCTGGTATCAGCGACTCGGGACTCGCAATTCGTTTTATTGATCTTGATCTTCGAAACGGCCTGGCGGCATCTGTGGAATCTTGGCTGCCCCGCTGGAGACTGATTCCAGTGTCAGCAATGGTTCCTGCAAGCCGTTTCGACTTCGGCGTACGGGAACTGTTAAAGTATCAGCCACGACCTTTGGTTCGCGTTCTTTAGCGGTCCCTTTGGACGTGATCGGTTTTGGTTCACCCAGTTTGGGGGATTCGTTGGGAGACTGGCCACGGATTGTTGGCGAGTCGGCCCGATTTCGATCTCGGGTTGCGACTTGAGATCCGTCGGGAATATTCAACTTTACGCTGCCGGCCATGACCCATTGATCCCATTCTTTTTCCAGGGCTTCAATGCTTTTGTATCCATAGAGACTTTTCAGGGCGGGTTCCCAGCCTCGATCGTACGCCATTGCCATTAATTCCAGGTACTGTGGCTTGCTGCTGTTCTGAATCAGAAAATCGGCGAGCGAATGCCCTTCGGCGTAAAGCGTCAAAACATCCTGTTTGTCCTGTGGATAGTTTTTGATATCCAGCAAGGCTTTCAGAGGAATTTTGCGACGAGTTCCCATGACTTTGCTATGGATATCTCGCAACCGACTCCGTTCGGAATCATGTTCAATTAACGATGCGGCCCCTTCATCTGCCCAGCGTGGTAGCGGACGACGGAAATAACTGGCGAAAATCGTGTGATTGATCTCGTGCGGAAGCACCGAATCGAGAATCCGTTGCTCAGTCCCCTGAATCTCCATCCTCCAGCCGTAAACCTCGCCAGCTTGAAAATTGAAGGTCGTCGCACCGCCAGCACCGATATTTCCCACTTTGACAGAAATGGGACACGGCTGCTTCCAGTTGCCTGGCAGTGGTTGTCCTGTCCATTCGATGGCCAGTTCTTTGCGGTAGATTTCTGCCGCCTCACCCACCTGTTTTGCAAACTCAGCAGTGGGGGCTTCAACAACAAAATTGGGTGTGCGGAATCCCGCACCAAGCGACGCCAATGCGCCGACTAATAGAAAACCACGGAAGAAAGCGTCCATGCTGATTCCGAATTCTGATTGAAATGAATTTGTCTTAGAAATGGCATCATGCCATTTGGCGAAGGGTATTCGAACGGAAAGCAACTGGTGCACCAATTTTCGTTCGGCAGCTCTTGCCGAAGTTGATTTTGTGTTGCAAGTTCTTTTCTGTCAATTGATTATAAAATTCAAGAACATAGTTCGCGGTGTCGTGTCGCAGGCGAAATGAACGCCGAAAGATTGTAAGCCTTACACTCCAGCAAGATGTTACCGGTTGTTTTGAAAGCAGAATCGGTTCAATCCACATGCTCCGACAGATGAGGAACGTCTGCAAACGGTGCGTGATTGACCTGATTGCACCGTGAAAGCACGCGACAAGACAAGTCTCACGAGTTCCGCTTGGCTTTCGAGGCGATTCACCCGATATGTATGTGGTCGCGAACCTGAAACGCGACAGGCTGGTCATCAGCCGTCTGGCGGGATGGATCTCGCAGCATGTTTTTCACCGAGATCCAGAGGCATTTCAACCGGAGTCCGCCATCTTGGCCCATTCGCATTTGCTGGTACAACATCTCCTAAAGCAACTTGAGCATCACCAGCGAGATCGGCACGATCGTCAACGACGCCCCGAATGGCTGACAGTTCTGATCCATCAGACGGCGGCCTTATTTACGCCACTGACTGGAGTCGGCCGGGTCGGTTCGCAATGCGAATATACGAACGACGGTTGGGAAGCACGGCTGTACCTCGGTTCGACGGAGATCGTCGGCGGGAAGGATGATGGCCATTCTCAACTGCTGGGGTTCGAACTGGACATGTCCCGCTTGACCGAATCGTTTACGAAGGTTGATGAGTTTCAGTGGTACGTCGGTGCCTCGGCCGACGGTGGTAACTCATCGTTCATTTCAGTGACCGGAAGCGTAGACGACAACAAAATCTGCCTGAAGGTTTATTCGCGTCCGCCGAAAGAGGCGGGGCCCGCATTCCGCCAGCACGCCGACGGCTCGCTCGATCCGGTCTGTTGATCGACACCGCTTGATTGACGGGTCGTAGGCGTTTCACCACAATCATACGCATGCCGGAAAGTCTCATGTTGCTGCCCGAATGATGTGCCAATCGATTGAGTTTGAGGAAAATCTATGAACAGTTCGCCATGCGATTTTTCGAAAAGCTCATGGGTTATCACGTCGGCGGGATTTTTTCTGTTTGTGGCCGGATGTGGCTTTGCCGAGTACGAAGCTCGATTAGCAGAAACGAAAAAGTACTACACTTATCTCGATAAAATTGAGCAATCGCTTTCTCCAAAATGGTCCGCTGCGGCCAATCTGATTGACTTGCGAGTCCCTAACCAGTTCACTCCCATCCCTCCCGCAGCCTTGATTCAAAAGGACGATGGGACGTTCGAACAACCGGCAATCGATCCTCGTCAGCCTGACTACTTGAATTTGATGTTTCCAGAACTCCACGGAGCATGGGAATCGATCTTCAAAGTCGCCAAAGGTGGCGGTGCGTTTGAAGAACGAAAGGGATACATTTATGTCCTCAGCAACTATTGGGAACTGGCAGGTGAGCACGCCACTGATGCGGGCGAGTTTGTGAACAACCTGAAAGTCTATCTGTCTGAAAAACTTCGAATTCCCCCTTCGGACGAGACAACTCAGGTCCATCCGAAAGTTTCTCCTGCTTATCAGGTCCAGTCCACTTTTGATGTCTGCAGCTTCAAAGGGAAAGATATTGATGGGACGAACTACACCTTTGAGGTCTATGCTAAGAAAATCGGTAGTGTGATCGGTGTCATCGTGGTCGTCTTGCCGGAAGGGCTTGAGAACGCGCAAAAGGTCAACGAGCGCATTCCGATGATGCTGGAATCATTCAACTTCACGTCCGCACCGCCAAAGATAGGTGCCGACAAAAACGCGGTCCAAGCCAAGCCAGCTCCCGTCGGCGGGTTTTAGAGCCTTTACAAGACGTGAATGTCTGCCTCTCTATGAGGCTGATGAACGTCTTCGCACGCCAGCGTTTTTCGTCTATCGAGTCACTTCTATTTGAAGCTGCTAGCGGCAGAATGCTTCAGTCTGTGGCATCGGGCACCAAAAGCTTCGAATGCTCCTCGGTAGATTTCTTGAGAAGATTCTCAAAAAAATGCCATTTTTTTGAAAAATGGTATTTCCACAAAATCCCGACTTCGCATATATCACGCCCCGCGCCGACGGACTTCAGACTTTGGCTGGACGGTTCTCCCACCGCTACCAGCATTGTTCGCCGGTCACATCCCCCCCCTCCCCACATCCTGTCTGCTGGAAATTTGGTTCAAAGGAACACTGTATGTTCAAGAAGTACGCGTCGGTAACTATGGGTTTGATGTTGGCCGTTTCATCGGTCGGATGCTGCATGAGCCGCGGGTATACTGCTGGCTATCCAATGGGCGGCGGCGGCTGTTCTCCTTGCAACAACGGGTGCTCACCTGCTGGTGCCGGCTACGTTCCACAAGGTGCACAACTTTACCAAGGTGACATGAGTCAAACCGCATACGCACCTGCGGGATACACCCAATCGGCCTACGTACCACAGCAAACGGCTGCCGCGCCAGCCGTTATCCAAGGGGCTCCGATCTACAATACGGCGATGGTTCCTGTTAATCCCCTGCCAACGTGGTGATTCAGACCTGAGGATGTGTTGATTGTTTTCAGTGTTCAGTTTGTCGTTTTCAGTTAAAAACGACAAACTGAACACTGAAAACTCAACGGGATATGATTAGAGCCTACTTCACTTCCAGCAATTCGACCAGGAAGTGCAAATCTGCTTTCGGCGGAATTCCGGGTCGACCCCGTTCTCCGTAAGCAAGATCGTAGGGAACGTCCAGTTCAATCATTCCCCCTTCGCCGATCAATTGCATTCCTTCCGTCCATCCCTTGATTACGCCACTGAGTGGAAATCCAATCGATTTCCCGCGGCTGTACGAGCTGTCAAAAATCTCGCCATTATCAAACCAGCCTTTGTAATGGACTTCGACCTTGCTGGTCGCTGTCGGCTTTTTACCATTCGACTTGCGACGTATCCGGTATTTCAGGCCGCTTGGAGTGGTCGTGAATTCCTCGGGGGCGTCTTTGTCGACCGCACCAGGTTCAATCGGTTTTGGTGCGGGAATGACCTTGAGTAATTCGACAATAAAATGCAGCCTGGCCTTGCCCGGAATGACCGGTGGGTGCCCTTCAACGCCGTAGCCTAACTCATAGGGAATTTCGAGTTCGATCATTCCCCCTTCGCCAACTAATTGCATTCCTTCTGTCCAGCCAGCGATGACCCCATTAAGTGGAAACTGGATGGCTTCGCCGTCTTGTCCGTAGGATTGGTCAAACACTTTTCCACCATCAAGCCAACCTTTGTAGTGGACTTTGACCGTATCCTTGGCGGTCGCTTTGACACCTTCGGTTTTACGCAAGACACGGTACTTCAGGCCACTTTTCGTGGTCGTGAATTCTTTTGGTGCATCCTTGTCAGCGGGACCAGGTTCAAGGGCGTTTCTGTCGGCAGCACTCATGGGCGTTCTTTCTGAGAAGAAGGCGAGCATGCACAGCAGACTCGCAACCAGGATCGATCGGCGATTCATCGAGACCTCACAATAAAGACGGTAATTTTTTGACAAACCAAGTTACTTCACGTTCAACAGTTCGACCAGAAAGTGGAGTGTTGCATTTGGCGGAATCGTAGGGGGATACCCATCTTTGCCGTAACCGAGTTCCGGCGGAACTTCCAGTTCGATCATGCTCCCTTCGCCGATTAACTGCAGTCCTTCAGCCCAGCCTTTCGCGACACCACTCAACGGGAATTCAATGGCAGCGCCGGTCTTTCCGTAGGACGTGTCAAAGATCTTCCCATCGTCGAATGTTCCACGATAGTGAACTCGGACGCGGCCTTCTGCTGTTGGCTTCTTTCCGTCTGATCGACGAAGAATGCGATATTTCAAACCACTTTCCGTCGTGGTGAATTCCTGGGGAGCATCGGGGTCGGACGGACCGGGTACGACTTTGACACGATCTTTATCGATCAATTCCTGTGGTGGAGGTTTTGGAGCGTCATTCAACTTTGTTGTCGAAGAATCACAGCCGATCAGTCCCAACAGGACTGCGAACAGGAAAAAGCGGTTCATGTGGAAATCGATTCGAAAAAATGAATTTCGGCCGGTCAAAGCGCGCTGCGTGACCGAAGACAGAGATGCAGTAGCACCCTGTATGAGAAGATTGGCAATTCACTAGCCGTTCCAACGGTCGGGGCGTATCATCGGCGACAGTTCTCCGATTTTCCACCCTCAAGGGACAAGATCATGTCAACATGGCCCATTGGAGTCTTTGCGAGTGTTGATGCCGGGCTAGGCGTTCACCTGGATGTTGCTAAAGAATTAGGGATTCCGACGGTTCAAGTTCATTCGCCTCATGCAGGAACTAGAACGAAGGCTGCGGCGGAAAACTTTCTTGCCCAGTGTCGCGCTGCTGGCATTACAGTCACCTGCGTGTTCGGTGGGTTCGACGGCGAAAGCTACGCTGATATTGATACTACAGCTCGTACCGTTGGCCTTGTGCCCGAAGCAACTCGTGCGGCCCGAGCCGAAGAAATGAAACAGATTTCGGATTTCACGAAACTACTCGGATGCGACACAGTTGGCATGCATATCGGATTTGTCCCTAGCGATCGATCGAGCTCCAGCTATCGGGGCTTGATCGAAACCACTCGCGACTTGCTTGATCACGTCGCAAAAAACGGCCAGAAGATGCACCTGGAGACAGGTCAGGAAACGGCCGAGCATCTGCTGGAATTCATTCACGACGTCGAACGACCTAATCTGTTCATCAACTTCGATCCCGCCAACATGATCCTGTATGGGACTGGCAATCCGATTGAAGCATTAAAGAAAGTTGGTCACCTTGTACGCAGTGTCCACTGTAAAGACGCAAAGTGGGCGACTGAACCCGTTCGCGGAAAAGAATGGGGATCGGAAGTCGCCTTGGGCGAAGGTGACGTGGGAATGGAAACCTATTTGAGAACTCTCAAAGCGGTCGGCTATACCGGGCCTCTTACGATCGAACGTGAAATTGCGCATGATCGTGAACGTCAGCGGCGAGATATTGGAACCGCTGCGGCGCTGTTAACGAAACTACGAACCGAGATACTGTGACGCGAAAATCTCGGTGGTGGAAACGCTGGCTGACAGCTCCGCTGATCCTGATTGCGTCCCTGGTCATCTGGATCGAAGAGACGTTGTGGGACTGTCTCAAGTGGCTCACCGCCAAAATCGCGCTGTTCAAATGGGTACAACGGATCGAGGCGCTGATTCGACGGCTGCCTCCGTACGCAACGATCGTTGTTTTCTTGTTGCCACTCACGATTCTGCTTCCATTCAAGCTTCTTGCTGTATATTGGATGACCCAGGGACATTGGTTCGCAAGTCTGGCCGTGATCATTGCGGCGAAAGTACTTGGGACGGCAGTCGAAGCGCGGATGTTTGTCATCTGCAAACCGCAATTGATGTCAATTGCCTGGTTTCGGCGGCTTCACGACTGGCTGATTGCGATCAGTGAACGAGTTCACGCTGCACTTCACGAATTGCCGCTATATCAGCTCATTCGAGCCAAACTGCTGGCAATCAAAGCGGTCTGTAGCCAGTATCTGAAACGAATTAAACATACGATGCGGATTGTGCGACTTTGGTATCGCAGAAACAGAACCCGTTAACGCTGAGTTTCAGAAACCGTTAACGAGTTCTCATCGGGAAACAGAAGTTCGAAAAAAGTCCTTTGCCACTGCTTGGCGTCTTCGACCAAACAGTGATCTCATAATGTTGCAACAAAAGAGTCATTTCACCAGATAATTCTTGTTGCGCAGCTTAATCAGCAACTGCTCACCGTCACGCTGTTGGCTGAGGATCTGATTTTCGGTGACAGAATTGGCCTTAACGAGTCCGAAATAGGCTTCGCTATAGCGTTCGATCGTTTCAATCTTGGCTTTATCCTTTTCCAGATCGAGTTCGGCGGTCTCTGGTGTCACGAGGATTTGCTCTTTCTTTCCTGGTTGGCTTCGTGCATAAACCGCTTGATTGCCATATTGGCGAACGTTGTCGATCGGCAAACTGGAATCCGTTTCGATATCGTGAAGCGAATTGGCAGCAGCAGGCTGCGGACTTGTGGCAGAGAGGCTGCTTAGCCTTCTTGCTCCACCCATCATGCCTCCAAGTCCTCCACCCGTTCTACCGGAATTTGGCTGACCTCCTCCTCCAATACCTGATTGAACCGGCAAAGCGTCTGCAACCGGTCCTGCCGCATTCTCCGTGTACTGGAATCGCCCCTTTGCCGCACGCTGGGCAACGCCGCTCATGCCTGACGCCTGGTTAAGCTTCAACAGATTGTCGTTTGCTTGACGTAGTCCTTCCGTATTCGACAACAGCGGCCGCATGGTTTCGTCAGCAAGGAACGATGTATAGGGGGTCAGGATTCCGTGGTTTGTCGACAGATCGACCAGTTCTTTAACAAGTTCGTCGTTTTTGCCAACGAGGTCGATCTGATCAATGATTTCGCCAATACGGCGGTAGGCCCACAGCTTTTCGACAAAGGCATAGCTCTCGTCGCCGCTCTTTTCGATCAGGTTCGCCGGGAAGTCGAATTTCTGCTCCTGATCGCCGATGCGACCTTTGATAACGACTTTTGCTGGACCAGGCTTCTTGTACCGACCGACAACGACAAGCTGTTGTCCTTCAAACAAATCGAAGTTCACCTTGGGATAGACTCGATTGACCGGCAAGCCCTCCTCGACTTTGATCCCCTCTAGTTCGATGTTGATTGCGACATCAGTCAATACCGGAGAACTGATGTTGTTGTAGACTGCGCTGACATGAGCTTCAATATCTTCATCCGGTCTGACATACTCCGAAAGACCATTCCCGTCACGCGATACTCTGTCGAGAAGTCGCGAATTTACGTCGTATCCGACCCCAAACGAAAGGATACGTGCGTGAACCTTGTTTGCCTCTTTTGCAGCCTGACAGATTTGTCCTTCGTTCGTCACGCCGATCGTCGGTAGGCCGTCCGTCAGGAACATTACGTAGTTCGGGCGGGTGTTGTCTTTCCGTTGCCCCAAAGCAGCGGTCAGCGATCCATGAATATTTGTCCCACCGCCGGGATAAATCCCTTCGACAAACCCGATGGCAGCTTTGCGTGTTTCGTCGTTGTACCTTTCAAGCTCTGGCCGAAACGACTCGACGTTGCCGTCATAAGCGACAACATTGAACAGATCCCCCTCGCGCAAATTATTAAGAACAAATTTCAGGGCTGCGCGAGCCTGTTCGAACTTCTTGCCGCTCATGCTTCCTGATCGATCGACAACAAAAATCACGGTCTTCTTCGGGCGTTCGACATCCACGGGTTTCACTTGAGGACTTGCCAATAAGAGAAAGAAACCGTCTTCACTTGCCGAGGGACGGTAACTGATGACACTCGCCCCAACCTGTCCTTTATCGACGTCGAACAGCAGTCGGAAATCGGTCGTGGGAACTTCGTTGACGCGTGAATAGGTGACGACCGCGTGTTTGGCGTCGGGTCGCTTGATGTCCACCGTATGGGTCGGTGAGTAGACATTCTTAATGTCGATTGCCGATTCGATTGCAATCTGAAATTCGATCTTCTCGACCGCGTGCGAGGTATACTTGGCTGTACTGAGAGGAAATAGAAAATCCGTCAGTCCACGGCCTTTTCGAAGCAATTGATTGTAGTGCAGTGTCACCTGACGCTCGGCCCCCGGCGGTACGGGAAAAACGCTCGTCTGAAACAGGCCCATCCCCATCCATTCCAGCAGCGCCGGATCTTTATTCGATCGGACAATCGCCTCGTAGACTGACCGAGCCTCTGTCGCGGGCATCAATTTTCCGGGAAACTCTTTTCCATCGACAAGCAACGTCAATTTATCGATTGCTCCGTCATAGGGTAGTGGGAACAGGAATTGAACTTCGATCGGAGCACTTCCGGTGTTCACGAATGACTGAGACACCTGTACCCGAGCGACTTGATCGACGATGCGCGCCTGGACGCTCAGTTCTTTGATCTTGTAGGAAGAATTTGGCAAAAGGGTTGTCGGGGCAACATGCGAATGCCACGTCGGTCTTGGCAAAGGAGAGGGAGGGCTGGTGAAGACGAGCACTCCTTGAGCAAGTGCCAAGGAATTTGTCAGACCGACGATAAGACCCAAAACGAGAGCGAGCGAACGTTTCATGGCAGTCCCTTGAAACAGAATGTCAGACAGGTGCGGATCTTGATGATCTGACGCGAAACCCGCAACAAATCTTGCCGGCAACAATCACACGGACATTCGACGCTTCAAAGTTGAGAAAGTTCCCGGTTCTCACCTAAAAAGAATTTTCAAAGTGTTTTTGGAACATATAGCCTCGAAAAGCGTGGCACGGTTTTACCGTGTTCAGTTAAGCCGTGCTCTTCGGACAGGTTATCGAACCATGAAGACATGGCCTTATCGAGGACTCCAAAACCGTGACACCCCTGGGTTTCCACCGCTAGACCACTCATAAGGCGCTACAGTAATTACCCGACACCAGTTTGGCCGTTTTGCATGAGCGCAGCTTGACAGATCCTTAGTTTCGTCAATGACCACTTTTGCCAACAAGCTTACTCAAGACGATAAAGTGTTCCGTCGGATGCCACGGCAAATAGTGTCTCCTGTATCTGCGTCAGTCCGATCGACAATGTCTGCGGCACTATGATCCGACGGACCTCAGCTCCCGATTCACGATTCAATACGATGACGGTTCCATTTTGACATGCAAACCAGACTTGATCGTCCTTGAGAATCGCAGGCCCCATGGGATCGAGGTTTAACAAGTCGAACGACCATTGTTCCATCAACGTCTTTCCTTCAGAGAGACAATGCAGCTTCCGATCGCCAGCCTGGACTAGCAGATTGGCTCCAAGAGGCCAGATGTTCTTGATGGGTGCCGTCAAACTCGACTGGCCGTCCGTGTCAAACGAGCGAACATTCAATTGGCGGATCACACCACTCGCATCGGCGACGAAAAGAAATTCGTCCTGCAGAAACGGTTTGACATCGACTGGCTGGCCGAGCTGCAACTCAGCCACTTCCGCAAGATGCGGGACATCACCTGAACGATACTGGATACGTGACAGTCGGCCACTTCCATCACAGGCAATCAATTCCCTTCCATCAATACGGATCAGATGCGCCCAGCGATGTTCCTGCTTTTCTCCCACGGGAAGCATCATATCCTGGACTGGCTTTCTTCCTGCCGCGAGCGGCACCATTTTCAAACGAGATGGCAAAGGAAATACCAAGCCTTCGTCCAACAAGACAGGATCTGCTTCGGGAACTTCATTCAATTTGTATTTGTCGACCAGTTGCCCTGCATGATTGATCATGTAGGCAGTGATGGTCTCGCCGGCAGCAACCACGACGATTCGTTGATCGGGTAGGGCTGTTGCACGAATGCGACTTGTGACGTTTGTCGGGAGTTCCAGGTCCGTACCTGCTTTCAAATCAAAGCCGCCTTGCATGATACGATTCTTGCCTAGCGTGTAGACAGTACCACTTTCGCCAATCCAGATGACACCTCCATCCCGCGACGAAATCATTTCCAAAGGAGCATCGCCGACAATTATTCGCCAGGGACTCGTCAACTTTTCCCGTTCGATCGCTGAGAATGTGACCGCGTCGCTGTAGTTCGATTTGCGACCGACGCAGAACTGTTCTCCCACAAGCTGTAACGGTTGCGAGGCAATGCCGGGTGCGGTTGAAACCGAGTCCATTCGAATGGTGTTACTGTTGATCTCGAATCGTCGAAAGGCTGAACCTGCTGACCAAAACTGATTGTCAGGTCCTACGGCAACAAATAACGGTCCGGCAATCTTGTCTTGTTTGGTGGACTGGTTTGCCTTGTATTGTCCGTTGGGGGCAATCCCTTCATGTCCAGCCTCGTCGGTGACAACAAACGCTGCAAATTGTTCTCCTGACGATGGGACCACCAGTTGATTTCCGCGAAGTACCGGCGTGTCATGAACCTGTCCGATTCCAACGATTCGGGTGGAAGGCAACTCAATCAATGATTCTGCTGGTTTTTTCGCATTCCACAATCGCAGCCGGGCACTGTCGGCGAGGTCATTTTCACAAAGCAGCAACAGGTCGCCCATGACTAAGGGGGAAGCAGAAATCGAACCTGACGCATGGTCCGTAAAGGTGGTTGCCACGGCAGATAAAGCAGGCATTGTTGCTGTCGTTCGTAAAGTGAGAGCGTAAATCATTGCCATCTCGCCGGGGACCAGAAGATAGTTTCCGTCACGAGAAAGGACCGGGCTTGTCGCGAGGTTCTGGGAAAACCTTACGACGGCGGACTGTCGTCCCGTATCCAAATCGATCCGGACCAGCGAGTTTCCTTCGAGTGGAAGATAGATTTGTCCTTCATGTACGAGCGGCTTTCCGATGGCACGCGCATTCAATCGCTGTCGCCAGATCAGTCGTCCCTTTGATAACTGACATGCCACAAGTGAATTATCTCGCGTGTCAAACATCAGCGATGAAGGTTGTGAGCCAGTTGTTTTGATCGGAAAAAAAGGGGAACGAGTGCCGATCACGCGTTTCCAGACAAGCTCACCTGTGGCCGGGTCAACGGCATAACACGAATCTTTCGCCGTCACGAAAACGACCTGCCCCTGCGAGTTATCTTCGGTTCGCGACCGCGAATACATGATTCCGAGAATCGGTTCGCTCGACCGGGGAGTCTCGTCGTTCACTTCTGCCGGACGTTCGGTCTCGTCGGTCGCCACCACGGATCGCTCCAGATCGAGCGATTTCTGCAAGGCCTCTTTGACTCGTTTGGAAGTAATGAATTCGGGAAAACTTTTCACCAGTCGTTCACGCTCAGATAGCGCGTCCATCGGCTTCTTCTCGGAAATGGCCGAGTCGACAGTCCTCATGGCGAGGTCGAACGTTTTCTGTTTTTCGATGGCATTTGTTGCCTTCCGACGCTGCTCGCTGATCCGTCCAATTGTCCCGGCAGGAGGCGCCGAAGGGTCGGAATACCGTTCCAGCAAATCTTGAGCATCCTTTGAAACAACAAGCAGATCTGCATCACGGTTCGTTTCCGCAGACTTGGCCGCACCCATCGAAATCTGTTCAGCATATTGAAACAAGGTTGAGTGTAAGCTCGAAAAATCAGACTCGTTTCGATGAGCTTTAATCAGTTCATTCAACCGTTCCAACCCGCGTTTCCAGGTGGGCGAGGCACCCGAAATCTCCTTCTGGATATGAGCCTTCGCCAGTCCGCGATCCGCCTGCCGACGCAACCCATGGTTGGGATATTGGGCAATGAAACGTTCGAACGTGGTGATCGACTGCGTGAACTGGCCGTCGTTCATTTCAGCAACCGCGCGGTCATATAACCGATTCGATGTCTCACGAGAAATCAGAAACCAGAAGATTCCTGTGACGAGCAAAAGGACCAGTCCGCCACCAGTCAGCCCGAGGACGAGCGGAGATTTCAAAATCTCTTGTTCGCCGGGCCTGACAGGTCGCCCGATGATGCCGCCATCGATAGGCTTTTGTTTCGGAGCTTTTCCAGGAAGCGGAGCAGCATCGGCAAAGAAGTCTTCGTCTGCGGCCTGCAACGCTTCTAATTCGGCCTGCGACTCGGTAAGGACCTTCCCTTCGTACCATGGGAGATCTTTAATTGATTTCGCGACAGATTCCGCTTTGCCCCCCGACTTGCGAGAACTTTGTGATTCATGAGATACATCCCTCGCGCTGGGCTGGTCTTCCTCAAAGATTAAATCGACGCTGCCGACTCGAATCGTATCGCCGGAATTCAGCATCATGTGAGCGACAGAACCGGAATTGACTTCAACACCAGCGGAAGTGGCAGCCGTGACTTCGAAGCCCGTTTTGTTCCAACTGACACGACAGTGCATCGGAGCAACATCCTGTTCCGAAATACAAATGTCGTTGAATGACTGGCGTCCAATTGTCAGGGGCTGCGATCGAGACAATTCTCGCTGTTCAGTGGTTCCGTCCAACCGTCGAAGTATGAGAAAAGCTTTCGTCATTTCAGTCCATCTTCTTCTTCGAAGTCATACGGATCTTCTGCATCCCGACCTCATTCGCTGCGTCGATGACCGCGATGATTGTCCGATGGAGAGATTGGTTATCGGCGGTGACCAGCAATTCAGTTTTCTGTTCACGCCGCATCTTGTCTCGCAGGGTGTCGGCTAATCGATTCACGTCCCCTAGCGGTTCATCATCGATCCATATTGTATTACTGGCGTCGACTTTCACGATTATCGAAGTACCATGCAGGTCATCAAGCGTCTGAACCTGCTGGCTGGCCCCCTTCTGGTCGGGATCAGGAGTCGGCACCTCAATGCTTTTTTGCAGACTGAACGATGCCGAAACCATAAAAAAAATCAGCAGTTGAAAGGTCACATCGACCATTGGCGTCAGATCCATTTCATCATCCAGGTGATTATGTCTTCGTATCGTTAACGGAGCGCCGTCATCATCATCGTCGTCAGTGGTATCGCCCGGAATGAAAGGTTCCTCGACCGATTCGACATTGAGTTCGTCGACTTCCAATTCAGACAGCGATTCTGACGGGGCGATTTTTTTCCTAACCGTTTGATCTGGAGAAATTTGCTCTTCCAAGGGAGGCACGGCGATCTCCGACTCCTTTTGGAGTTCCAGCTTGGACGGATCGAATTCATTCTGCATCTGGGGAGGTGGTACGGTCTCCAACGAGTACGTATCTTCCATCGGGACAATCGTTTTCTCGCCGCACGTCGGGCATTCAACGACCGCACCTGCTTGACGGCTCGAAATGGCCATCAGGCCTCGGCAATTCGTACAGCGAAAGCGGATGGGCATCTTGGTAACCGACGACTTAATCAGAAAATTCGATGGATGATTTGAATTAGTGGAAAGACCGAGCACGTCTTTTTCCACATGACAAAATATTTCCGGGATGACTTTATCGTTATTGTTTAGTCCTTGGGTTTATCTCCCACGCCCATATACAACTCAACTCCTTCGACAGACTTGATTGCCTGGGCAACGTCGTCGACGAGTCCGTGTGTGACGTCTCCCTCTGCTTTAAGCACGATGCGTTTTTTGCCATCTCGTACCGACTCTTCAACGTAGCGTCGAACTTCGCTCAGGTCAGCCTCCGGACCTTCACCATCCCCAAGCACGATCCGAGGCGGCTCTGCGGAACTTAATGGAGCGAGAATCGTCACGATCGCCGCTCCCGCAGAATCGACACCAATACTATGTTCAGCAGGGGGAACATCAACGTCAGGCGTTCCTTGCATCGTCGAGGCGACCATGAAAAAAATCAGTAACAAAAAAGTGACGTCGATCATTGGGGTGATGTCCATCTCACCATCGACCAGTTTGCGGCCACCCCCAAACGATCCCGCATCAGAGAAAAGTCCTCGTCGAGCCATCTGCAAAATTCCTGTCCAGTTTTCGAGACTTCGCTCGATCAAACCAACGAAATGTCATTCGACATGACGCCTTGCTTATTTTCGTTTTGCGATTGCTCGTTCAAGTTGATCGAGAAATTTTCCTATCTGATGCTGAACACTATCTGTCAACCGGCCAATTCGAACCTGCATCGACGCCATACACATGACGAGAGGAATCGCGATCATCAAGCCGACGGCTGTCGTGATCAATGCAAAACTGATGTCGTTCGCCAGCGATGCGGGATTCACTCCCGCAGTCTGCTTTGCCGCGATCTTGCCGAACGCTGCGATCATCCCGAGCACCGTCCCCTGAAGGCCAAGCATGGGCGCAGTTTTTACGACAGTATTCACCCAGGACATCTGGTAGTCCATTTCAGCCAATACTTCACGCTCAAAAGTTTCGCTCAAAAGTTGGCGTAACTTGTTGATTGGCCAATGACGATTGGCCATTGCAATCAAGATCAGTTGCGGAACAGCTTTCGACCAGTAAGGCGGAGAATCGCACAATGCGATGACATCGTCGAACTGTCGGGCCTGCAAACGCTCACTGACCTGATTCAGAAAATCATCGGCAGCAGCCTGCGATCGAAACTGTTTTTGACCAATTCGTCGAAAGATCAGCACAACCAGAAACATCCCGTACACGGCGGCAATGCCTTGCATCGGGTAAATCAGGTTGCTCATCAAATCGACAAGCGCCGTCATATCCATAAAAAATCCCCAACCGGGAGGTCAATCAAGTCTAATTATGTTCGGAGGAAAACTGATGATGAGGGGTCTAGCATATCACGTCGTCAAGACCATCGAAACCAAGCGTTGTGATGTTGCCAATACGGATTCGTGTTTCAAAATAGTGTGCCACGGTTTTAGAGTCTTTGACAAAGCCGTGCGACCGAATGCAGCCTATTCCCTTTCGCACGACCATGTCGAAGACTCCATCATCGTGGCACCCAGCGTGCGTCGGCGTGAAGCCGCCACGTGTCCAGAATCTTAAACATCGTGGTCAGGAAAAAGTCGCTATCAAAAACCGAACATGGCTGGAATTCTTTGGAAAAACTTGATTCACATGACTCGTCATAAAATTTGCAACAGTAATCAAGCGTTGTCGTTGAAACGAACGTCATGGCTGTCGCAATAACCAGACTTCCGCGACCTGGCAACCTCGCCCGTTTCCACCAAGCCCCACTTCTCGCGTCCACTGAATGTCGAGGATTCCATCTGCCGTCGCTGAAGCTGGAATATCAAATTCGATCGGCGTCATCTCGTCGGGTTTAACCATCCAATCGTGTAGCGTCTGTCCTTCTGCCTCCAACCTGACTTTGACTTTTCGCAGCGGCTCGGACGAATAGACAAATTTGAGCCGATATCGAGCGGTCGGATCGAGCCCTTCATAATGCATTTTCAGTGTCCCGTCATAGAGACACAAGACGTTCGTCCACCATTCGCGAGGGCGATCGGCTCGAAAATCGAAGCTCGTGAAAACGGACTTGCGAAAATCGGGATTCGCAGCAAATGGCACGACGTTCGGTACGAGATGCGGCTGACGGTTCGGGTCGCCGAGATCGTCATAAAAACTACCAGGACCTGCGTCGGTCCGGTTAACCAACGCATACAATGACTTCAGCCGATCATCTTCCTTTTCTTGCAGCCTGATCTTCGCGAATTCGCCCTTCAACCAGAACCGATCGTTCAACGGACGGTCGATCGTATCTTGAGACGTCCCGCGGCCATGTTCCCCTGCGTGAAGTTTGCTGTTCAATTGCATTCGAATACTTTGAAACAGCGCCTCGGCAAGTTCATTGATGCGATTCCGACGTTCTGGCGAGACCTGAACCAAATCGGCCTGATCAAGCACAGATTCCGCCTGTGTCATTGCGACCAGCGAACCAATTCGACTCGCTCGGCGAAGCAGGCTCGTCGCTTCTGATCGCTGCGCCGTTTCTGCTATCAGGCGATCTCGCAAACCTGCATCGTAATAGGCTCGATAAAGAGCTTGCTGGAATCGCCAGTTCAACAGCAGCCTCGGCCCTCCAGTTCGCTCCATCGTCTGAAATTGTTGAAGAGTTGTTTCCACTTCAACGTTCGTCAACAGAGGACCAGCCCAGTTACGTTCCAGTCCTAGAAGCCCATTCGCAAACTCATCCGTAAACTGATCTGCGATAAAGTACCGACTGAATTGCCTGAGAATGTCGATGACGGGAGTCTTACCATTCCATCCCAGTCCGCTCCAGACAAACTTGTTGACGTCGTCGTTACAACCTTCGGAATAGGTGATGAATCCGACCGTCGCTGGCTGATAGTACTTGAAAATTGTTGCCTGCCCCAAGGGACGAGGATTGATCACTTCTCGTGCCTGAGTGATACCAAAGGCCACGTCCCAATCAGGGACCGCATGCTGGCAGTTAACACTGTGTGTGATATCCGGGTATCCACGAATCGGATACTTACCGGGTATCGCCTTGCGAACGTCATAAAGTCCCATGCGAACCTGGGGCCCAAACACGATCCCATCCAGCCACTTCGGTTCCGTCTGCATGATTTTGTAGTACTCGTCGTCCCAGTCTTTGTTGAAGCTTTGGGGCGACATCCACATCTGCGCCTTCGGGTGATACTTTCGCAGTAATGCCGCCTGCTTTTCCAACAGGGCCATCAACGTCAGCGGATGCGTGTGACCGGGATCGCCACCAGGAACGAAAATCACGTCGATTCGTGGCAACCGCTTATAGACTTCTTCCCACTCGCGCAGAGCAAACTCAACGGTCTTCGGGTCGGAGTAATCCTTGTCCATGGCTGGATACCAGATCCAGACATCAAGGCCGTATTCATCTGCCACACGAGACATGTCGACCATCATCTCCATCGGTGGAGTTGGAAAATGAGGACTGTCATCTTCGTCGTCGGACCGGGGAGGAATCAATTCGATGACGTTCGTGCCAAAGACGGCCAGATCGCGGTAGTACTGCTCCCACTGATGGATATCCCAGGCATCGTAGGAGTTCGTCTTCTGGCGATAACCTAACTGATGGCCTCGTAATGCAGTTTCGGGAGCAGACGTTTCCTGAAATCCGAAGGGTATCTCGATTCGTCCCCGATTCATGCGCAATTCACGCAACAAGCGGCCAACTCCAAACAAGACTCCCCGTTCATCGTTCCCGATGACGGCAAGCAGAGTTCGATCCTTGGTCGTGACAATCTGGAAACCCTCGGGCCGTGCGGCTTCACTCGCAGTCGATAACTCGACTTGATGCGATGGAAGCATTGATCGAAGTTTTTCTCGGGATCCAATAAGTATCACTGGTTGATCGAATGACTTCGGAAGTGCACGTTGCTGATCCCAACCTATCATCGTCCGTTTACGGACTTCATCAACGAGCATCGCAACCGCCTTTGACTCGCGGCGAGACAAGTTTTCTGGGGCAACGACGATTGCCTTTTTGAGGTCAAGCATCTCCGATGCCAAATTGGCCTTAAGATCGGCCTGTGCCATCAGCACCGAAGGGATTGTCGCCAGCGAGATGATCACGATGAGCAGCGAACGAACCATTTTTCACTTTCAAATTGATGCTGGATAATCAAGAAGTCCTGAGAGAGCGGTTTCCAATAAATCCATGCGTTTTAAATCTGACCGCAGGATTGCTGGGATTTTGGATTCACCCCAATAGGCGCCTGCCAACTGACCACAGATGGCTCCTGTTGTATCCGCATCGTCTCCAAGATTAACCGCTTTCAAAACTGCATCGGAAAACGATTCGGCGTTATGAAAAGCCCACAACGATGCCTCAAGGCTTTTGACCACCCAGCCCGAACCCGTAATCTCGGGAGGTTGCTTTTCTCGAAAGCTTCCCCGTGCGATTTCCTGGATTAACGGGTGCAGCGGCTTGATCTGGTTGAGTTGCTGCAAGGGCTTCCAGTCCGGTGAGAGGACAGCGTGGCGGTCTTCTCCGCGAATCAGTGCAGCAAGCAAAATCGACAGGTATCGGCACGCGGAAAGGCATTGCTCGCTGGCATGAGTCGCGACACTGGATTCTTCAGCCCCGCGCGAAATTGCGTCGATCTGATCGGGGTACTTGTCGGCGAAGTGGATCGGTACCGGTGCCAAACGCATGATCGAACCATTACCGCTTGCTCTTTCTGACGGATCACCGGATCGAAGAGCGTCTTGTATCTTGATGTAGTTGGCGAGTGCAATTCGGGTCGTGATCCCGATATCAAAGCATCGACCATTCACCGAATACTTGCCCGTTTTCCACCATTCCACGTAACGATCCGCTTGATCATTCAGGTTCCAGCCAACCTTGGAAATGCTATCAGCCAACGCCAGTGCCATGCTCGTATCATCCGTCCATTCCCCAGCGTTTAACCCGTAGGGGCCACCACTTCGATAGCCGGTCACCTCAGCAAAGCTACCGGGAGGACTAAATTCGACGGCAGCACCCAGTGCGTCGCCGATGGCCAGGCCAATCAGGGTTCCCCGGCAACGGTCGCGATCACGCATGATTCTTCTTTCGTCGTTTGCTTTCGTAGATGTTGCAGACTTCGATCCTGTCATCGATCGCAACGGGAACCAGAGTCCGCACGTAATATGGCCCTTCAAAATCGTCGAGTCGATCAAAATGCTCGCTTAATCGCGGGGCAGAAAAGACCATCACCGAAACCGAAGGCGCGGATGAGTCCCATGTGAATTCTAAATATTCTCCCGGATGCTCCACGATGCCGTGAACCGTCCCCTCAAGCCAGTGTCCATTGATGCCCGTCATTTGGGCAGCATTCGAACCACCCGGCTTCAAACTTCCGTAAACGGCAAGTCGCTGCGATGGCTGATCGAAAACGGTATCGAAAAACATTTCGGGGTCCGTCGATGCGATCGCTATTTCAAGCACAGCAAGACGTGACAC
Source organism: uncultured Schlesneria sp. (assembly GCA_903904835.1). GTDB lineage: Bacteria > Planctomycetota > Planctomycetia > Planctomycetales > Planctomycetaceae > Schlesneria. The sequence continues at coordinate 48,190 of CAIVEI010000019.1, forward strand.
TTTTTCGATGCGAGATTCTTCATGTCCCGCGGTTGGTTGCGGACGTTGATCCAAGAAGTTTCGAATTTTTGTCATCGCGTTGCCAAGGTCATCAAGACGATCTGCATGACTTTTTCGCTGCCGCGACGAGTTGATACAAACAAGAACTTGTTCTAATGCCGATGGTGGCAATTCTCGCCACCATCCCGAATCGACGGAGTCACCATTTAAGCGAGTTGTTCTGACTTCTGAAGCGGGTTGGCTTTTGCTTGGATCTGTCATGGCTTCGTTCGACTTGATTCAATTGGAACATCACAGAAGGTCAACGCTGCGATGCCATTTTTTCCATAAAGCAGATTGTCCGGATTCCAATGATCACTGTCGAGGTAGGACACTTTACTCGCCATACGGGTCGTTTTCAGTTTTAGCGTCAGGCGATTGCTTTCAGCAGATCCCGAAAGGATCTGTCCGGTAACGCCATCAAGTGAGAATTGACTGGTTAATTTTTCTGACCAGACGATGTCGCTATCAAACTCAAGCACCAGTTCATCTTGTTTCGAAGGCGAGTAAGATACTCGTATCAAGTTTGGGGAAGTAATAGATTGCTCGTATTTCTTCCCGTACAAATCACGTTCTACGAGTGGACCGATCAACCGAGCGAATTCCGCATAACCTTCGACCGGAAAATGGCAGCCACCCGGAGGCTTGATGCCGAGTGTCGACATGACACTTAAGTTCGAGAAGTAACGCGGAAGTGCTCTTTGGATTTCTCGCAACTGATTGTCTGACCCATTGATCCCCATGGCACATGCCTTCGGCCAGATCTGAAACACGTAATAACGTTGAATGTTTGGATAATCTTCTTTCCAGTCGGCAGCCATGTCGATGAAGTGTTGCCGGTACGTCTGCCAGCCATAACCGCCACTCGGGCCATCTGCCCCTTGATCATTTTCCCCCTGGTGCCACAGGACCGCTCGAATACCATGAGTCAACTTAGCCTGCTGAATTCGCCACAAAGATCGCCCGTAGATGGTTGAGACATCTGTTGGATCAAGATCATTTCGCTGATGCTGATCGATGCGTGAGCCACCGACGGCACCATTGATGATGCAGATCGGAAATTTTTGATTTTCGACAAGTTGTTCTGCCAGTTTGAAGCCCCAGTAACCAATCTGAGCTTTCCCGCCGCGTTGATCGCGGACGACGGCGTTACCCCAACGATTCAGTCGCCCACCTGACGGGTCTCCACCCATGCTGCCGTAACTGCGAATCCAATCGCTTTTGAACCCAGGATCCTTTGGTCCGACGTCCGTCGACTCGGCATTCGATTGGCCGTCGATCAGATAAGCATCGCCACAAATCAGATTTTTCGCAGTGTGAAGTTCGGTCGCGCGATCCCCAGATTTCGAGCCGAATTTAGTCTGATAGTGGATCAGGCCCGGCTTCAAGGTTGCTGACAAAGAGTACTCTTTTTCCGTCGAAACATCGCCCGTCACCGTCTGGACAAGGTTACCTTCAGCGTAGACCTTCAAAAAAACTGAATCCGCCGCAGAGGCAAGCGTTCCCGAGTAGTAAACGGTCCCTTCGTTCTTGTCGTTGCGAGCGAAAAACTGGTTGTCTTCCGGCTGTTCATTTTTCGCGGGAACTCGTTCAACCCAGACGTCGTTGGAAGGCTCTTGCACTGAGATGATCGTGGAACCACTGACTTTCTTTCCACCATTGTCGATGGCAACGGAAACCGTCATGACACCGCTGTTCTGAGCACGCTTGAGGATCAGTTTGTTGGGGGCGAGTTGCTTGATCACCGCGACACCATCGACAAACCATTCATAGTTAAGATCGGCCGCCTCCTTCGCCTTCATCTCAGCAAGGTTTGTGATTTCCGGACCGACTTCAATTGTCTGACGTCCGTCCCAGGATGCGGGGGCCTTCAACGTGAATTGCGGCTCGGGGATGGCCTCCTTGATCGTGACCGGAATCACTTTCGATTTCACCTCATCGGCGTAAATCGCCTTAAATTGCAGTGCCAACGACGAGTCGCCTGACACGCGTCCTGCATCGAGCTTGTAGGAAAACTGATTTGTGGCCACGACGGTTTCTTTACCGTCACGATTCGTGATCCATAAGACCTTTTGCGCGCCACCCGCTCGCGCAGAAAACGTGAGGTTCTGCCCCTCGGCGATGGAGGCTTCGACAGGGGTCACTGAGAATTCGGTACCTTGCTGGACGACGGTCCCAACCACTGTCTGATGTTGCTTTTGATTTTCGTATTGAAGCTTGATCCAGTCCGCCGACCTTGCGACTCGAGAAATGCGGACCTCGTCAATATCGCCGACGAAATCATAGTTGTCGTACCAACCACCGATCCAAAGTCGAGACGGGCTTTTGATATCCAGCCGTGGCTTAGCGGCTCCATCCAGCTTTCCGTTAATATAGATCTTTCCGTCGTCGCGGTCGTACGTATGGATGACGTGAATCCATTCTCCGAGTGGCAGATCCCCTTCCCCATTCACGTCAGAAAAGTCGCTATCAATGTGCACATGCGGAGGACTACGGAATTGCATCCGTACCTTGCTGCCGCGTCCGCCACCTTCATTCCCCCAGCCTAGAATTGTGGTGTTCGGTCGAGACGCACGAAACCAGGCTTCAGAACTGTGCGAACTTGACCCGGAAGGGTAATTCCGTATTTTGTCGCCGCCGAAAACTCCTTTTTGGCCGGGCAGGTGTCTGGCCTTTCCAATCATCCCCGCGACCATTGTAGTACCGTTATCGATACTAGGAAGTGTTCCGACTTCATCCCGAGCTACGTCGTTCATATGCCAGACACTGACATACCCATTCGATTCATTGAATACAGCTTTTCCGCTGGATTCGCTTTCGGCCGTGGGATGACCCCAATAGATTTTTATCTCTTGTCGTGAATTTCCCTGGATACGCGGAATCAGCACCCAGATGTTTGCCATGTTATTGGCCGAATCCCATTCCTCAATTTGAAAAGCAAGCGGTTCGCCATTTGGTGACGAAAACCGCAGATCCTCCCCGTTTGGCCGAGCCTGGCGAAAATCGAAACTGTCCTGATTGAGCCGAACGAGCAGCGGAAAATTTTCGACCACTGCTGACGCGGGCAAATCCGCACCATCAGTGCTTGTCAGAATGAAGAGCGAACCCGAATGCTTCCAAGCCTGATCAACCTTCACAGTTTTGGCTGGCGGATCAGTCCCGCGAGTCGATTGAAGTCCGGCAAACTGAATCACCAGGACACCAAATATGGCCAGTTTTCGGTAAAGGCCAGCATGCTTGATGTGATTCATAAGACGCCTGTGTTTACGTCAATCAATTCCTGACCGATTTCCGCATTCCGACGCGGTGTGTCACGTAGTATGCCAGCGCCGCGTCCAGATGCTGACTGGTTCGGATCGTCTGAAAGTCGATCATCTGCCGGGCACAATTTCGATTCAATTCTTCAACAAACTTTGTGACGGCCTCAACGTATCCGTCGCGTAACGAGCGAGGATCACAGATCAGATCTCCCGCCTCTTCCATCCCCTCGAACTTTGTCGTTCCCGCATAATTGAAATCGAGTTCCTGATCGTCCATGACGTGCATGACCATCACATCATGACCGCGCGTTCGTAACAGCTTCAGCCCTTTAAACAGGCCGTCTCGATCTACGAACAGGTCAGAGATGACGACAATCAGTCCGCGTCGAGTCTGTTCGTCTGCCACCTGAGCCAGCATGTGCTGCAGATCGGTCTTCTTCGCGGGTTGATCGTGTTCGAGCGTTGCAAGAATGGCGTGCAGATGATTCTGTTTGCTGCTCGACGGAACCCGCGAGCGGATTTCGGAATCAAATGTGGTAATCCCCACGCTGTCCTGCTGACGCAACAACATGTAGGAAAGGGCCGCCGTAAGCTGGCAGGCGTATTCGTACTTTGTCAGTTTGCCAGAACCAAACAGCATCGATTCCGACAAATCGACCAACAGAGTCGTGCGAAGATTGGTTTCTTCTTCGTACTGCTTGATGTAGTACTTGTCGGTTTTGGACCAGACCTTCCAGTCGATACGACGAATGTCGTCGCCAGGTGCGTATTCGCGGTGCTGGGCAAACTCAACCGACTGACCAAAATACGGACTTCGGTGCAGGCCGGACAAAAAGCCTTCAACCACGTTACGAGCCAGAATTTCGAGCCGTGAGATCCGGGCAACGGCCTCAGGCGGCAAAAATCTTCGCGAGGTTTGGGTCACGGGTCAGTTCGCCTTCTTTCGACGGAGTCGACTTGATCAGTTGTGCGATTACCTGGTCTGAAGTGATCCCTTCGCTCTCGGCCGAAAAGTTCACCACAATCCGGTGTCGCAACACGGGTGCTGCCAGAGCCTGAATATCGTCAGTCGAAACATAGGTCCGACCATTCAGCAGTGCTCGCGCCTTTCCGCCCAACAGCAGGAACTGCACGGCTCGTGGACCGGCTCCCCAACTGAGTTGTTCAGTAACGAACTTAGGGATACCAGCCTCACCGACTCGCGTCTGTCGAACGAGCGCCAGGGCGTAGTCAACAACATGGTCGCTGGCAGGAACCTGGCGAACCAGTCGCTGCAATGCCAGGATCTCTTCGGCATCGAGAACTTGCGTGATGATGTCAGACTGAATCGATGTCGTTCGCTTGGCAATCTGTCGTTCTTCGGCAAACGAAGGGTACTTCACGAAGACTTTGAACATGAAGCGGTCCTGCTGGGCTTCAGGTAGCGAATAGGTCCCTTCCTGCTCGATCGGATTCTGAGTCGCCAGCACGAAGAACGGATCTGCCAGAACGTGCCGGGTCTGGCCGACGGTCACTTGCCGTTCCTGCATCGCTTCCAGAAGCGCCGCTTGCGTCTTTGGCGGAGTACGATTGATTTCGTCGGCGAGAACCATATTGTGAAACAACGGTCCGGTGATAAACCGGAACTCGCGTTTGCCCGTATCGCGATTCTCTTGCAGAACGTCGGTCCCGGTGATGTCGGCAGGCATCAAATCCGGGGTAAACTGGATACGTGCGAAACTCATCGACAGACATCGAGCCAGCGTACTGATCATCAGGGTTTTGGCCAGGCCAGGAACCCCTTCGAGCAGACAGTGACCGCGACTGAAGAGTGCGATCAACAGTTGCTCGATGACATCGTCCTGTCCAACGATGACTTTGGACATCTGATCGCGGATGGATTGATACGCTGTACCAAGCTTTGCAATTGACGCTTCGATATCGGCTTGTGACACGGAGTCGCTCATGACGACGCGGTCTCCCAAATGTGAACGAAAAATGAACCCCACGCATGCTAACGGCTGACCGAACCGGACGCGACCCCCGCTACCCGGTTTTCTTCCGAATCGGTATTTCGGGTCACTTATGTCATCATGACATTCGTTCCGTAAACCCGATCACAACGATTTGCGAGTCAAATTTGCCGATCATGTGGTTGGTTCGGGTATTGAGCGAAGATTGGAGAGAATCGAGTCCAACCGAACCACTGAGCATCGCCCCATTCATGGGGCAAATCCTCCCAACACGCCGCGCTGATTTCCGTATGAAGGATAGACTAAAAAGATCATTTCACTCGCACATTCCAAATATTAAGAAGCAGTTTCTATTTCGCTGTTGACTATCATGTGTTATTCTTGTATTTTTTTGTCGTTATGTTGTTATTAAGCCAGCCAGAGGTTTTCTGGTCGTTTAACCCGCAGCCAGCGGCGCAGGTGAATCGGCGTTCAGCCGATCTCTTCAAGCGTCATTGGGCCGCAGGTTCGGTAATTACTTAAGCGAATGACGGATCGGGCTTCGTTCAAGGCTCTGAAACGTCGCTTCTCTTTGAAGCGAGGTTACGGAGAGATTAGTCGATGAACGGGTCCTTACGAAATTCGCCGGGGAAGAATCCGTGGAATCACTTCCACGGCTCGCTTGGATTTCCGAAACCAGAACTTGACGACGACAATTGATCTTTGACATCTCGGAATGAATTGAAAACGGATCGCGGCGGCGAAGCGCCGAGAGAGTTGAGAGTAGTAAGTGGAGAGTAGAAAGATCAGGCCATCGATTTCCGTCTTGGTCCAATCAACATACCACTTTCTACTCATCAACTTTCTGCCGTTTCGGCTGCCCGACTCAACGGGGAGGAATGATGGAATTCGAAGTCGGTCGAACTGCGTCGAACTCGAACGAACTCGAACACCTCGGAAAACGGGGGGAAAATAGCGAAAACCCTATGAATTACGAGGAACGGTCGAAGTCGATCAAACTCGATCGAACTGTGACACCCAATTTCTCGGCGTCGGGGTTACAGCAGAAAAGATGAGAAGATTTTGAACAGAAGGAAACGAAGTGAAGAAAATCCCAGGAGACCTTCGGTCGGTCGTTTGCGTGGGGGCGGGTTACACCTCGTACAACAGGGGTGGGCCGGGAGAGACTCGCGTAACAGATTGCATTTGTTCGTGCATTCATTCTTTCGTGTTTTCGAGATCCTCCTGGTGATTTCACTTTCCGCGAATTTCATAAGAGGTAAACCAATCACGAAAACACGAAAGTTCGAAAACACGAAAAAGAGAAAGGTAAACTTGATCGAACTCGGGTGAAGTCGCGCGAACTTGGGTGAACTTTTTAACGGGGCAACAATCGCCAAAACCCTATGAAACATGGGAAATGGTCGAAGTCGCGCGAACTTTTCGATCAAAATTTGGGGCGAGGGATTATCGAGCATTTTTTCGTGCTTTCATTATTTCGTGTTTTCGTGATCCTCCTGGTGATTTCGCTTTCCGCGAATTTAATAAGAGGTAAACCAATCACGAAAGTTCGAAAACACGAAAAAGAGAAAGGAAGACTTGATCGAACTCGGGTGAACTCGGGTGAAGTCGGGTGAACTCGCGCGAACTCGGGTGAACTTATTGACGGGGGAGCAATCGCCAAAAGCCTATGAATTATGGGGAATGGTCGAAGTCGCGCGAACTTTTCGATCAGATTTCCGGGCGGGGGATTATCGCAGAACGGAAGAAAGGATTTTTGAACAGAAGTTAACGAAAGAAACGAAGTGAAGAAAATCGCGGGAGACCTTCGGTCGGTCAACGTCTGTCGTCGCAACGCCGTGGCTTCGCGACGACAGACGTTGATTTCTGGCAACATCGATTGTTCCCGAAATTTGACATTCAACGGGCATTTGCGTCGCTTGGTGACGGTTAAGCACGAGAATTGATCGCAGGCACATCGCGGCATCCGGTTTGCAAACGAGTTACCTGTCATGATCTGGTTCATCGTCGATACGTGGTAAGCTGCTTTACGAGGTCAGAATGTTATCTCAGCGCTTCGGACTTTCCGCCAAATCACTTGCGGAACTTGCACTCGTTGTCTCGCAAGTCGCTCCCGGCATTTTAGAAGAAACGAAGGCTCCATCCTCCGAATCAATTCGTGAATTCTGGCGGAGCAATCGTTTGCTTCAAAAACGTTGGATGAATGAATTGGATGCCGGAACAAACGCACGTTCTCAGGAAATCGAGCTTTTTGAAAGGCTGGCGCCGCGCGTCTTTACGAGCGAGATCCTGATACGAACGTTTGGCACATTACTTTCGGCGCTCGATCGCCGGAGGGGAACCGACGATTTGACGCGGGTTGCCCGCAATGTCACCTGCGGCCTGCTTCAAATTCGCGTGAAGTTGCTTTCTCAGCTTCTGTCCGTTCATGAGAATGATCACGATCGCGTGCTGAAAATCGATCGATTACGTCGCCGATGTGATCGTTGGAATGATCTTCTCGTAGGCACAATCGCCATCAAAGACAATTGTTTTGAATTCGCGTTCGATCCTGATCGAGCACGTGATTTCGGTGAAGAATCGATATTCGCTGAAACCGAGTTCGGAAGCAGACCGTTTGAGCATCTTGTCTCAGCAGGGCTGCGTGGAACGTTCCTGCAGCATCTTTCGAATCAGAACTTTGATGAATCAGAATTTCTGATTCTGACAAAGTCGATTCTGTCCTGTATCCCTCGCCAGGCGTTGCACCGTGACGGTTCATTCCGTACGTCACTTGAACGACGGATTTATTCATCCGGTCGTTAATGATAAGCGACTTAAGTAGCGCCCCGTCGATAACAGATCACGGCCAGAACAGTACAGACTCCAATCGCCAGATAGACAAACCATCCGTCCGCAGGACGAATCGGTTCGATCGAATCGGACCTTTCCGGGCGTTCGGGTTTGTCATCATTTGAAGACTCGTCGATGTGCCTTGGGATCTCAGCATTAACGGTATCGATTTCGGGTAACGGGCCGGTCCCCTCATCCGGTTCGAATGTCGATCTGGATGAATCGGATGAAACCGCGAACGAAACTGTTCGGTCCGACCGCATGCGCGAGGCTTCGAGGCTGGATGACTTTGAATCGGAGACCCGCAACATGTCGTCGGCCGATGAGTTTTGATCGTCGGAATCGCGACGGACGGGGGTTGACGATTCGTTGACGGGTTCGGCGGCTCCGAGCGAAACGCTGCGGTTCGCCATCACGACGGCGTCATGCGGAGCGGTCCTGGTCGACCGACTGACTGACCGAAGATCGTCTCGAACACTCGCAGGTTGCCCCAGCGTGAGCGTTTCACGAGCAGGAACGCCTGATTCTGCCGTCATTGCCGGAGATTTTTTCTCGCGTCGGAAAAACGCGGACCAGTTGCGGTTCTTACGTGTTAAGACTTTTAATTCTTTTTCGGGCGAGTTCGAAGCGATGTCAGCAGGTGAGGGAGTTTCGGATGCTGACATGGTTTGTTCTGGCTCATCGAGATCTTCCGAACCAGGTTGATTGGCGAGTCGAATCTCCTCGAGTTGGCCATCGATTCGGCGGATCAGATCGATCGGTCGATCCTCGTCGGGCGAATAATCAAGCTGAGCGGCGTCACCAAGCTGTTGTGCCAGCATCGCTGATTCCCGAGCTTGTTGAAGTTGACCAGTTTCGATCAAACGATTGGCTCGTGAGAGAAGCGAGTCAACCCGGAATCGCTCTTCCAGCATCGTGACACTTCGTTGAGGCAGCGATTGTGCCTGAAGAGCATCGTCAGAAAGCGCTGCATTCAGTCGTTCTAATGGCGAATCGGCACGTTCAGCTTCATTGTCAAAGGGACTGGAATTCGGTTCTGGAATGTCGGCGGTCTCGAATGCTGGCATCGCTTCATTCGGCCGGTTTTCCGGTCGAATGAAACGGGGCGAAAATTGAGATAACTGTGGTCTTGTTCTTGCATCTGAGGCGGCCGAACCTTCGGCAGCTTCTGCCTGTCCTGTTTTTTCGCTCTTAATCGCGACGTTGGCAGCGACGGCAGGTTCGGCGATTTTTTCTTTATTCGCCGTCGTTGACTGCGAATCTTTGTTTGACCAACGAACGGGCGGCACCTGTTGCCAAAGCGATTTCATCGATGGTCTTGCCGACGAGCAGCCAATGACACTGACAAGCACGAAGAACAGGACCAGGATTTTTATCGCTCGACATTGGTGAAAGACAGGAACCGTGATGGATGTCGAATGATCTGACAAAGCAACTCTTCCGATGAAGCTTGCGCGAACGGAGAATCAATGATTAGTATCGACCACAACAACTTTTTGGTTGAAAGAAAAAAGAATCAAGAAATTGTCAGGCATCACGAATCCGCAAATCTTGCCGAATTTGTGTCGATCGGACAATTTGCGCGGCGCACGCGTGACGCCACTGGAAGGCTCGACTAAACTCCTGTGCCGTGCAGTAACTTCTGCCGGACGCATCGAAGATGCGTGTGCTTCATTCCCTTGAAAATCGCAATGATTCATGACTTCACGTGATGCGATCCTGGCGGCAGTCCGTCGACAATTGCCGCAATCATCCCCCTTGCCCGATCTCGACGGTCGTTGGATTTCCTATTCCGATCCCGTCGGTCAATTTTCCTCCGTCCTCGAAATGATCGGTGGCCGGTGTATTCGAGTCGCTTCGGAAGCGGAAATTGCAGGCGAACTGGAAGGTCTTCCTCAGTTCGCTTCCGCGAAACAAGTGATGTCGCTTGTTCCGTCCGCGTTGACCGGCACGGTGACGATGGACCAGATTGACGATCCACATCAGTTATTTGACGTTGATTTTGCCGTCTTGCCAGGTGGCATTGCTGTCGCCGAAAACGCCGCAATCTGGGTCAGCGACGCGCACGTCAAACATCGAGTGATTTACTTCCTTTGCCAGCACCTCGCATTGGTGGTTCAACTGAGCGATCTGGTTCACAATCTGTATCAGGCGTACGAGCGCTTGAACGTGACCGCATCACCTTACGGTGGTTTCATCGCCGGGCCGTCGAAAACTGCCGACATCGAACAATCGCTGGTGATCGGAGCACATGGGCCTCGTTCAATGACGGTCTTCATCGTTGGATAATCCCGCGACAGAGTCGCTTCAAGGAATTCCATTGACTGCTCACAACATGACCGAACACGACGAGAGTGGACCACTGACGCTTTGGGATGCGGTCAGCCTGGTAATTGGGATTGTCATTGGCAGCACTATTTATAAGACACCGGGGACAATCTGCAGTAATGTTTCAGGTCCAGGTGCTGCAATTGGGTTGTGGGTGCTGTGCGGCGGCCTCTCGTTCGTTGGCGCACTTTGTTACGCGGAACTGGCAACGACCTATTCTCGATCCGGTGGTGAGTACAACTATTTGACTCGTGCGTTCGGATCGTGGGCCGGGTTCCTCTTCGGCTGGTCACAATTAGCCATCATTCAGACGGGAAGCATCGGTGCTCTCTCGTATGTCTTCGCCGAATATGCTGCCGAAGTGTTGCAGGCTCCAAAGTCTTCGGTGGTCTGGTTCGCATTGGGTGCTGTCACTGTTCTCACGCTGCTCAACATGCTCGGCATTCACGCAGGACGGCATACTCAAAAGGCTTTGGTTCTAGCCAAACTATTAGGCTTGTTACTGCTGATCGTGGCGGGCCTGACATCGAATTCTGTTGTTTCCATGGCAGCGACAAAGCCGGTCACTGGTCCCGGCTGGTCACTGGCAATGATTCTGGTCTTGTATGCGTACGGAGGATGGAATGATGCGGCGTTTGTCACGGCAGAAGTTCGCAATCGTTCGCGGAACATCCCTCTCGCGCTACTTTATGGGCTGGGTCTGATCGTGATTATTTATGTACTTGTGAACCTTGCCTATTTACGTGCCTTGGGGTTTGAAGGACTGCGAAACTCCCAACGGCCTGCTGCAGATGCCCTTGCGGCGGTCCTTGGTGAACATGCCGGACGAGCAATGAGCCTTCTCGTGATGATTTCCGCCTTGGGTGGTTTGAACGGGCTGATCCTCGCGGTTTCACGAGTTCATGCGACAGTCGGTGCCGACCACGCGTTATTTTCACTGCTTGGTCGTTGGTCGGAACGGACAAAGACTCCGGTCTGGTCTTTGCTTGCTCAAGGGGTGATTACCGTCTTGATGATTCTTGGCGTGGGCACAGAATCAGGTCGATCGATGATCGATGCAACCCTGATTCGATCGTCACTTCGTGCAATTCCCTGGGATCGTTACTACGGAGGATTCGATACTCTGTTTGCCGCTTCTGCACCGATCTTCTGGCTATTCTTTTTGAGTACTGGAATCGCGTACTTCGTCCTGCGAATTATTGATCGCGATCGACCCCGCCCATTTACAGCACCCTGGTTTCCGCTATGCCCGCTTTTGTTTTGCGGGATGTGCGGATTTGGACTGTACTCGGCGGCGAACTATGCAGGTCCACTGTTGCCGTTAATCGCGATTCCATTCTCGCTTGGCATCCCGTTGTTTTTTGTCAGTGGGTGGCTGGGTCGGTTATCATCGGCAAAGCCGCGTTCTTCGGAAACGTAATCGAATCATGAAGTCACGGCTTAACCCATGAAGGCAAAGCCGTGGCACCCGAAGATAGATCTCCATATTTTCCGCAAAACGATCCCGCACTGATTCGGAAACCGCAGTTACTTCAACTGTTGCTTTAGCCATTCGTAAGCCTCGTTGCGTTGGGCTTCTGGAAAGTCATGAAGTGCGTCGGGTGTGGCAAGCTTCAAATTCGATTCGGCACCATACAATGCAAATACGGTTTCGGCCTTTTTGAAAGCTTTGCGGACTCCTTCTACTTCAAAATTGCTGTCGTTGATCGGTGAGTTGGAATAACAGCCTCGTGGTGCAAGTCCCGCCAGGATCTCGTAAAAATCGAATGGAACCTTGTTCGGATCATTCTGATAGGTCTCGCGGATCAGCGGCATATATCGATCGCTTGTCCACCCTTTCAATTGACCCTTGTAGTAACTGTGAAATGGGGTAAATCCACAACTCGTCACCACGGCTTTCAGCCGATCGTCAAAAAACGCTGTAAACAACGCATTATGCCCACCCAGCGAATGACCGATCACACCGATTCGATTTTTGTTGACCTGGGGAAGCGTTTCGAGCAGATCCACAGCTCGAATGTTGTTCCAAATCGCTTTCATTGAACCACTGGCGTAGCGTGCCCCATGCTTCTTGAAGTCGTAACGATATTCACCGAACGAAGGATAGTCGGGGACAATACAGACAAAGCCAAGTTCCGCCAATTCGTGTGCATAACGCAATGCAAGCAAACCGCCCAGCCCCACTGGTTCATCCTTTCCAACATTGTTTGTCTGGTGAAGACACAGCATGGCGGGGGCGGGGGTTGTTTGGGTGATTTGTCGAGGAATTAAAATCCACGCGGGAACTCGGTCGTCTGATTCTGGTGTAAATATCACCTTTCGCCGAATGTACCTGTCTGTCATTTCCTCAGAAACAATTTCCACATCCAATGGGACTCGTCGCGTCTCATCGGGAAGTGATCCCATCACTAGTTCCATATTCGCCCGAATATGCTTCAGTCGTTCGGCCCAGTCGCCCTTTGTCGTGATCGGTCGCTCGTGTCCGTCGGCATCGCGCAGGACCAGCAAATTCGAGTGATCTGGATAAAAGACCGCATCGGCTTTGGGCAGATCCGCCCGAACGCCGGTCGATTGGACGAAGAGTAAGGACATCAACAACAGCCACTGTGATCTTCGCATTGTACGCTTCGAAAAGAGGTTACAGGCTTTGTGAAAACCGTGAGCCGCGCTGGACTCGAATTCTGCCGTCTCAGACAAGTGAAAATTATATGCCGTTTAATCTGGATAATCGACGATTGTCCTGAATGGCAACGCCTTGAAGCGGCCATTCTTGCCGATTCGGGATTGACAGGGTTGGTGTTTTGGTTGAGATTCCGCCCGAACATTGACCACATCAATTGCGATTTGATCCCATTATTTTCTGAGTTCTCATGAGTGCAACCTGCTCGGTGCCCGCTTCAGTCTCATCGACGACCAATCGGCCCGTGACGCTGTCTCGGACGAGTGGAGCGATGGCGCTGGCGATCCGTATCGCCGGTGCGGGGGGAATGTTTCTCAGCCACATCGTCCTTGCGCGCAGCTTGGGGGTCGTCGGATTTGGCGAGTATTCGCTGGCGATCACATGGCTGCAGGTTTTAACCGTCGCCGGAAAGCTTGGTCTGGATAATACTTCGCTACGGTATGTCGCTGAATATGTCACCAAAAACGAAAACGGCAAGCTGCGTGGATTTATCAAAGCATCAACCCGAGCCTCATTGCTGGCCAGCACCACGGTCGCAGCCTTCGTGATCGCCACTGTCTTCGTCTTGAGGAATTCGATCGGCGAAGGATTGGCGAATTGCCTGATCGTCGCCGCACTCATGGTCCCGCTGATCTCACTGCGTCAAATTCAAGAGGCGAGTCTGCGAGGTGTCGGTCGGCTGTTCGAAAGCCAGATCAGTACAGTCGTCTGGCCCGTTCTATTGTCTCTGCTGGCAGCATTCGCATGGCAAACATCCTCATGGGGGATTTCCTCATTAACCGCAATGATTTTGCACCTGATCGCAATCTTGACGGTCTCGATGATGGTTTATCGGTTTCAGCGAAAACAGGCCTTTTGCGGTGACGAGATTTCGGCAAGTGATTCATGTCGGCAACTCTGGAAGCATACGGCGATGGCCTTTCTGTTCGCTGAAGGCTTGATCGCATTGAAAAGTCGTGCCTGTGTTGCCTTGGCGGGAATGTTGTTAGACAGGGAGTCGGTGGGACTTTATGGTGCAATGGAAAAATTCGCTGACGTATCAGTACTCGCAAGTCAGTCACTAGGCCTGATTATTGCACCCCAATTCGCAGCACTTTATGCGGCAGGCCGCTATCCAGAAATGCGTCGCCTCATGAAACAGGGGCAGTTTCTCGGGCTGGCATTTACGCTGCCTGTTGCTCTCGCCGTCGCCTTTTTCGGCGACTATGTCTTTGTGCTGCTCGGCCCCGGATATCGTGCTGGTTGGAAAGTGCTGATGGCGTTACTCGGTTCGGCCTGTATCGCGGCGTTTTCCGGTCCGGCCGCGTATGTACTGCAGATGACTGGTCGTGAACGAACCATGCTTGTGATCACTGCCGCCAGTGCCGCAACAAATTTTCTGCTGAGTCTTATGTTGATGCCCGCCTATGGAATTATGGGATTGGGAATTGCGCAAATGGCGACAAGTCTTGTCTGGACCGTTGGAGTTCGTACGAGTCTTGCCTGGCATCCTGCCTGGCAAAATACCCCTAACACTCCGCTTGTGGTTCAGAACGAGGTGTCCAAATGAGACTGATTTGGCTCTGGTTCCTTGCAGGTGTCATCCTCTGGCCGATCCATTCCACAGTGGCGACTTTCGGTGATAAACCGATCGATATGATGTTTTCGGATGCGTTGATTTTCCTGATTCCGATTTCGTATCTCTTTATCCGGACAACACCAACGCGCGAGCAGTGTCAGTCTGCCAGGGCACCGATTCTCTGGTACAGTTTGACGCCGTCGCTGGCACTGATCTGTGTCGTGTATATGGCTGCCGTTGCAGGAATTGGACTCGGATTATCCGGCGAATTGGTGCGAATCTTTTCCGCTTTCAAGCTGGCAAAACCAGTCGGTTTTGTTCTGCTGGGTCTGATGCTGGGTTCGTGGACCGACCCGATCGAATTCATCGATATTTTCAGTCGCGCCTTTGGCGTCCTGACGGGGCTGACGTTCTTCTTTACATTAACTGAACCAAGCTTCCCGCTCGGCGAATGGGGGAAATATCTGTTTGAGTATGAACTAAGCGGCTATCCGAATTCACCGATGAGCTTCTATGCGGTTCTCACTCCTCTGCTGATCGCGGCGGCAGATACCAGCAAAAATCGAATTATTCAATTAACGGGATGGGGACTGTCTGCCGCCACAGCACTGATTATTCTTGGTTCCATGTCACGATCCTCGTCACTCGCCTTTTTTTTCGGAACGGTCCTGTACCTGGCAATGACAGGTCGTCAGGCATTTCTCGCGGGAAGTTTCATCGCCATCACCGTCTTCAGTATCGTGGGATTTGGCCTCTTTTCAGCCTTAAAAGAAACGGATGTCGTTGCTGTACTGGCGGAGAGAGTTCAGGATCGTGTTGATCGAAGCACGGAATCAGAAGACCCGTCGTCGGGTCGGTTTGACATCTGGGAATTTGCTCTGGAATTGTCCGCCGAAAAGCCAATTTTTGGCTACATGTTCGAATCGTTTTCTCGTTACACGGGCGACGTCGATACGCCGCACCAGCAGTACCTGGAAGTCCTGTACAAGTGCGGTGGACTGGGCCTCTTGTTTTACGGGTCGGTGCTGGGAAGCTGTTTGATGGTGACTCGCAGACTTCTGCGATTGACCTCAATCGGTGCCCCGGCGTGGTATCGATTACACGGGATGGTGGCCATGCTGGGTGCCGTCTCGCTGGGAAACCTCACGCAGCCGAATCTGACGTATTCGCTGACCGGAAACATGGTGTTTCTCATGTTTGGCACTCTGTGCAGTTCACGAGCGATCGTATCGGTGTCGTTACCCGGCTTGAAAACACTACCGATGTCAGACGAGTCCGCATCGGTGCCATTACAACGAATTGCCGCTTAATTTTTTAGCAATGAAGAATGGAATCAACATTGAACGCACCGACACCCGCGATGACTGACGCCAACGCAACACGCCCATTGCCGTTCGCAGACCATATCCGTAACCAGTTTGAAAGTTTGCGCCGACAGCCGGAACTGGCGAATGACTTGAACTGCTTTCGTCCTGGCGAAGCACTGACGTCAATTCGCTATATCGCGCACTCGCATAGCGTGCACGTCGCGCGATGGCTGAAAGTCCTCTCGCACACAAAGACGAAAGTCACCATCGATACGGCGAATCCGATTCCACCGTTTTCCAACGATTATGTTGCCTCTATACCGTTGCTGCCGCAGTGGCTGCGACTTCCAATGACGATCCGGTATTTTCTTGGCGGACTGGTGCTCCGATTCTGGGCAACTCGCCCTTCAAACGAATTGATTCATGCCCACAGCGCTTCCGGAAATGGCCTGGTGGCCTGGATGAGTGGTCGGCGCTACGTCTTGGGAACTTACGGCTCCGAAATCTACGGTGCCAAACAGCGAGGCAAGATCTATTGCTGGATGCTCAATAAAATTCTGCAGAAAGCAGACCGGATTTCTGTTGGCTCGTTGGAAAGTATCAAGATATTGACTGAGGAATATGGCATCCCCGCAGAACGGATCTATTTCTTTCACCTGGGCTATGACGACACCAATTTCCGCCCTCTGGAACATTCGCAGCGGACGCAATCGCGCAAAGACCGACAACTGCCGGCAGACGAACCGATCTGGGTGGTGAACCGCCGGACCCATCCGCACTACCGAACCATGGAACTTGTCAGCGGCTTTCTTCAGTATTGCCAGGACAACGCTCGTGGTCGACTGGTTCTGTTATGCGGCGACCATCTACCGGAATACACGAAAGGCATCCGCGACGTGATTCAGGCAAACCCCGCAGGCCACCGGGTCGTCGTCATCGAACAGATGCTGAGCGCCAAAGAACTCGCATCCTGGGTGCAGTTAGGTGATTACAGTCTTTCCGTTCCGAAGACGGATAATTTTTCGATCTCGACCCTTGAGTCAATGGGCTGTGGAACGGTGCCCATCCTGGCGAATCTCGAAGGCTATAGCATGCTAAGGGCGTGTCGTGCCGTTCGCTGGATGACCCGGTTCGAACCAGCCGACTTCGCAACCACGTTCACTGAAACCGCCAAGTCATGGCCAGCACCACTCGATGCTCAAAGTAAAGAATGCGTTCGTTTTGTCCAGGACGGCTACTCAACAGAAGGGGCAATCCGCGATATCGCCGCGTTCTACCTTGGGAACCGACAACGACAGGCCGCGATACTGAAAAAAGCCGCGTGAAATCATAGGTGACATTATAGGCCCCAAAGGTCCTATACGTCCCATTCCTGTCTTTCATGGGACTTATGGGACGAATAGGACCTATGGGACAAGAAGAACGCTGACACCCAAACTTCTTTGTAGGTCTATCGAATGATTGATGATGTTATAATTGGGGGGGCTACCGTTGATCGCGCTCAGTCGATTGAGGCCCCGTCGCGCACACCAGTAATCCCTCTTTTTTCGGGGCCGGTGGATGCCTTGCTGCTCGCTGCTGAATGGTCGTTTCGACAGGTCTACTGGCGTAATTCCCGACTTCGCGGATGGATCAAACGTGCGAAATCGAAGAAAGCTCCGGCGGCTCAATTTGCTGACAGACAGGCGCTTATGGAACATCTGCAGGCGATAGGTGTCACGCCTGGTTCGTTGGTGATGGCTCACACTTCCGTTTCGGGGTTGTCGCTGACCGCAGACGATTCGTTGACAGGCAAAGCCGCGAATTCGATGGAGGTTGCCCAGGATCTGGTTTCATTGTTGACCGCAATGGTTGGCGAGACCGGGACGCTCGTCATGCCGACGCACCCGATTTACAAAGCGAGATCCGGTTCGACTGCGGCGACAGTTCACCCGACACCACCGATTTATAATCCGTTGACCACCCCTTGTGGAGTGGGCCTCGCGAATGAATTATTCTGGCGTCAATCAGGGACCTTGCGAAGTCGTTTTCCACATAATACGCTAGCGGCACGCGGCCCTCTTGCAACAGAACTGCTGCATGACAATCTGAACGAATCAAAATCGCTGGCTCACGGTGTCCTATCGGGATACTACCGTTTCTGTCAGCGAAACGGGCTGCTGATCAGCGTTGGAGTCCCACTTGCCAGCTGTTTCACGTTGATCCATGCCGCCGAGGAATCCCGCGATCAGCAATGGCCGGTCAAAGATTTCTTCGAGGAACGAGACTATGTCGTGCGACAACAGGGGATCGATCAAACCGTGACCATCCGGAAAACACGGGTGGAATTCATGATGTTCAGTCTCTGCATTCGCAAGTTGCGTCGAGATCTGGTTCGTGCGGGTATTCTGCACGAAGGTCGAGTCGGCACCGTGCGCGTCGACTGGGCTCGCTCGGGCGAGATTTTTCAATTCATCACTCAGCGAAATCGTACGTCAACATACCCATACTTTGGTACTTCACTGGTCCCGAGAAAGGAGCTCAGCGATGGCTCATGCAATCGTTAATTATCCGGAATTGAATTTCCATGACGTAAGAAATGAAGACTGGGGCTGGAAGCCTGCGCGACAAGTCATGAATTGCCACGAACCCGTGACAACGATATCGGGCCGGGCGTTGTTTTCGGCCGCAAATGGAGATCAGTATATTGGTCGGGGTTGCCAGATCTATCGCTCGCAGGACCAGGGCCTGACGTGGCAGCGAGATTGTTTTGTCCCGTCGTTTGGATGGAAACGTCAATGCGCCCGCGCGGGGATTCTGGCGAGGTTACTTCGCTGGTACATCGCAGCGCTGCACGTTCTTCCCGACGGCAGTCGGCTGGCGGTTGCCCGAGATGGCATCTACCGGGCCGCTGCGGGTGAACAGGCAATGACGCGAGTGTTCGCCATTCAACGTGGCTCGCGACCCCTCAATTTTTCTGTCGATGGTTCACGAGTGCTGTTCGGAGAATACGGCAGTGGCCTTGAAGAAACAGAAGTCCTGATTTACGTCTCGGAGGACAGCGGCAAGTCGTTTCACGAAGGGTTTCGTTTTCCTAAGGGAGACATCCGACACGTACATAATGTGATGGTCGATCCCTACGAAGGCCATTACTGGGTTCTTGTCGGTGACTTTGGACGACAGACTGGGGTCGGCGTATTGAGTCGCGACTTGAAACATCTGGAATGGCTGGGGCGCGGGACCCAGCGATATCGGGCCGTCTCGGCTTTGATCGAACCTGACTGCCTGGTGTATGGCACCGATTCCGACCGCGACCACAATTTCATCGTCAGACTGGATAAGCAAAGTGGCCGAATAGAAGAATTGAAGGAAGTGGAAGGAAGCTCGCTTTACTCAGCCCGATTTGGCAATTTGCGAGTGATTTCCACCGCCGTCGAACCGAATCCGTATTGCCGTTCGCGAGAATGCTCTTTATACGGAAGCCGGGACGGTGGCCCGTGGCAGAGATTGGTCACGCATCGCAAAGACTTTCTCAGCCCGGTCTACTTTCAGTTTGGAGCGCTCGTACTCCCTTACACCCAGGAATCGTCGCAGTTGGAGTTGATGTATAGCGGACAGGCTGTCAGTGGTTTGGATGGTCGGGTTGCCTTGTTCGCCTCAGAAACCGAAGACCACCAACTTGCCCTCAACCCAAAGGGAGAGCGAGGCTGGCTTGTTGAAGCGGTTTGAAGATGGGCTACGAAACTCGATTCAATTGAACCTGAATCTACTTACTTCGAGGAGTCGAACATGTCGACATCAAACGCCGGTTCGAACCCGGGAAAGCTGTCCGCAGAGGGCGTAATTCAATTGATTGCCGAAGCGCTCGATCTCCCCGCCTCGAAATTGAATGAAACCAGTCGGGCATCCGACGTCCCGGAATGGGATTCCATGGGAATCCTCAGCATTCTCTCCGTACTTGACCGCGAAGGAGTCAAGTGTGACATCGGTAACACCGAAGCCCTGCAGTCGGTTCAAGGAGTGCTTGAAATCGTTCGTTCGGCCGGAAGACTCGGCTGAATTAATTGTTTCGTGTTGCAAGGGCCTGGAGACTTCAACAAGGCTGTGCCGACCTGGCGATTCAGCGCCATTTAGCGGGTGGAAGTACGTTCGTAACAGGCGATCATTTTCAACCAAAGTCCGACGTTTCCTGGTTCCATGCAACAAATATCCACGGCCTCGTCGAAGACTCCAGGACCGTGACACCCGTTATTTGTCGAGCATTGCAAGCAATCGTAGCGCGGCAGTGTCTGCAAACTCGGCGTCATTAATGTGCTTGTCGAGCTGTATAACTTCAACAGCCCCGTGCGTCGCGCGGATCCCTTCGCACAAAGCATCGCGGGCAGAAGGATCATCGAATGGCTTACCAGTCTGATCGACGGCCGAAACCCCTTTCAGTGGGATCACGATCACTGTTGGACCTTTTGCCGCAGCGGCTTTTCGCCCGATTTCTTCCCCCAGCTTTCGGTTCTCATCCACGGTCGTTCGCATCAATGTCACTGTCGCATTGTGCTGGTAAAACTTGCGATCTTTGAACTTTTCGGGAACGGAATCAGGCGAGCCGAAGTTAACCATGTCGAGTGCTCCGACTGAGATTACCTGAGGAACCCCTTTCCGGCCTGCGGCTGTCAACCGACTTGGTCCAGCAGACAAGATTCCGCCAACCAGCTCATCCGCGAGCTCTGTCGTCGTGATATCAAGCACCCCGGCAAACATTCCGTCAGCGATTAACCCTTCCATCGCTTCACCACCAATCCCTGTAGCATGAAAGACAACGACCTCATAGCCTGCCTGTTCCAGAATCTGGCGGGCTCGCTCCACGCAGGGAGTTGTCACGCCGAACATTGTCGCCGCGATCAATGGCCGGTCTTGTTTCTCTGACTCGTAGTTGACTGGATCCGGAAGCTTCACCATTCCTGCCATAGCACGCGCGGCATTGTTGAGGATCGTACGACTGATACGATTCAAACCCGCAATATCGACGACCGCGTTGAACATCATGATGTCCTTACTGCCGACGTAGGGGCGTGTTTGTCCCGACGCCAGTGTGCTGACCATCAGCTTGGGTACACCCAGCGGCAATGCTCGCATGGCTGACGTTCCGACGGTGGTTCCCGCCGAACCTCCTAACGAAAGTACGCCAGTGACGTCGCCCCGAGCATGTGCCGTAGCAACGATTTTTGCTGCACCAATCGCGGCCAAAGTAACTGCCTCGCCTCTGTCTCCCTTTTGACGAATGTCAGTCAGCGATCCACCTGCCGCTTCGAAAATCGCCTCGCGTGAAATTTCAGCAGGAATTGTCGGCTCACCGAGACAGCCTGTATCGACAACACAGGTCGAAACACCGAATCCATGCAACAGGTCACGGACGTATCCGACTTCAGTCCCTTTGGTATCCAATGTTCCAAGAATGTAGACCGTCATTGGGACGCCTTGTAGGGTGGATCGAGTCTTCGAGGCCCCATAAACGCAAACTTAAGGGACCTGATCTAGCGTAAAAAGCGAGAAACTCCTAATTCAGAACGGGTTATATCAAGACACGTTCGAGAAGAAGGAGCTTCCCGATGGCGATGGTAACGAAAGCGGTGTCTGTAATGGAAACGATACTGGGACCAGGTGTCGAAGTACTTGCGAAAAAGCATGGTCTCATCAAACGCAAACGGAAGTTTTCTGGTCAGAGTCTTCTGCAAATGCTTGTTTTGACGTTGTTGAAGAACCCTGAAGCCAGTTACGAGGACATGGCTTCCACGGCGGTGCAGTTAGGGGTGGCCGTTTCCGAGACGGCGGTCAAAAAACGCTTCACACCGGCGTTCGTCGAGTTTCTGAGGGAGGCCTTAAGCAAGGCCTGTCAGCAGTTAGTCGCTGCCGCCCCGGTCAAGGTGGCTCTGCTTGAACGCTTTAACGGTGTCTTCATTGGTGACAGTACCATCATTGCATTGCCCGACGAATTCGCGGAAGAGTTTCCTGGTTGCGGCGGCACCGAGGGAAGTTGCAAGTCTGCATTGAAGATTCAAGTCCGTTTGGATCTGAAGACTGGGGGACTGCCGCAGGTATTAGTCGAAATTGGAAAGGCCAGCGATTCCAAGAGTCCCATCGCCCACCATGAACCTGTGGCGGGTTCGCTGAACCTATACGATCTGGGCTACTTCTCACTCGCTCGATTTCGTCGATTGAACGAGGGAAACGCACATTTCATTTCGCGATTGCAACACGGCACAATCCTGTACCACGAAGACGGCGAGGAACTCAATCTGCGAGAGTATCTGTCTGCGGAGGGTATTGGAAACGTGGTTGATCTCCCAATTATGATGGGGGTAAAAGACCGCTTGCGCTGCCGCTTGATCGCCGTACGAGTTCCAGAAGAAGTCGCGAACCGGCGACGTCAAAAAGCCCGTGAAAAAGCGGCCAAACACCGACGTCCCCCTTCTGCGGAATACTTGGAACTTCTTGGCTGGTCGCTCTTCGTGACCGACCTTCCCACCGAAGAACTCACTTGGAAAGAAGCCATCATTTTGTACCGGGGGCGGTGGCAAATCGAGTTGCTTTTCAAGCTGTGGAAGTCACACAATCGATTGGCCAGCCATCGTGAGAACGCAAAGCCCGAGGAAGTGATGGCAGTGCTGTGGGCGAAGCTGATGGGGGTTCTGCTGCAACACTGGTTGTTGCTGTCAGCTTCCTGGCCAGACGATCGCCGCTGCCTCTTGAAAGCTGCACGGGCGCTGCAAGAGTGGATTAAAACATTGATCGGAGCAATTAATGATCACGACAAACTTCGCCTCACAGTGGTAAAAATACAAGAACAATTGAAACACGTTGCGCACATTCAATCCCGAAGGAAGCGACCCAGTCACTTCCAACTCTTAAAAAATCCAGAATTATTAGACTGGGGTGCTTAAGTTTGCGTCTATGGGGTCGAGTCTTCGAGGCCC
>CAIVEI010000020.1 GCA_903904835.1 uncultured Schlesneria sp.
CCGTGACCACGTCTTTGACAGATTCGTAACCGAAGTCGTCGGTGGCTCCGTGTGCGTAACCTTTACGGAAACCGCCGCCGGCCAGCCAGAGCGAAAACGCTCGACGATTATGGTCGCGGCCGTCTGGACCCTGGGAAATCGGCAGTCGGCCGAATTCACCTGTCCATAGCACGATCGTGTCGTCCAAGAGGCCGCGCTGCTTCAAATCCTGCACGAGTGCTGCGCTGGGGCGGTCGGTCCGCTGGCAGAGTTTGGTCAATTGCTCGGCGTTTTTGCTGTGTGTATCCCACGGCTGGCCCGACATGAAAATCTGTACGAAGCGAACACCCCGTTCTACAAGCCGGCGCGCCGTCAGACACCGCCGGCCGTACTCTTCCGTTTCGGGGCGGTCGAGACCGTAGAGTTTCTGTGTGTCTTCAGATTCCTGTGTGAGGTCGAGCGCTTCCGGCACGGCGAGCTGCATCCTGGCGGCTACTTCGAAATTTGTGATCCGCGCTGCAAGCTCTGATTTCTCAGGATGGCGATCTAGAAAACTTTGATTGAACGATGCCAGCAGATCGAGCTGATTCCGGCGCATCTTCCCGGTCACGCCGTCAGGCGATTGCAAGTTGAAAACGGGACTCGGTCCAGAGCGGAATGGTACCCCTTGATACACGGCCGGTAACCAGCCCGACGACCAGTTCCGCTCGCCGTCGACAGGCAATCCGCCGGGATCGCCCAGGACGACGTACGCTGGCAGATTCGCATTTTCAGTTCCCAGGCCGTAAGTCACCCACGAACCCAAGGTCGGCATGCCAGCAATCAGCTTGCCGCCGTGGATCGCCCGCAGCGCCTGCTCGTGATCGACCGATTCTGTGTTCATCGAACGGAGAAGACAGATTTCGTCGGCGATCGCGCCGGTGCAGGGGAGATGTTCACACATCTCGATGCCGGACTGGCCGTACGGCATGAACTTGAACGGACTCCCCAGGACGTTTCCAGCCTGCTTGTCGAAATGCGTTTCGAGAGCCCCTCCGGGATAAGGTTTGCCGTGATACTTCCGGAGCATCGGCTTTTCGTCGAATAGATCGATCTGACTCGGCCCGCCGTGCTGAAACAGGCAGATGACCGCCTTCGCCTTAGGCTTCAGCGTGACCGCCGCATGTCGCCGCGCTTCCGCAGCGCGCAATTTGTCGTCGTGTAGCAGACTGGTGAGTGCGAGCATTCCCAGACCGCCAGCATGGGAGGCGAGAAACGCCCGGCGATTCAGTTTCCAAGTCGAGTCATGCATCGGGATCTCCTATTCGAGATAAAGCGCCGCACTGGCGGCGAATAACATCTGGTGCAGATCCAGCCAGGCCTGCCGCGTCGCCTCCGGTGAGCCACCACGCTCGGCGATTTGCGTCTCCAGAAATTTCTGCGCGTTGGCGTATTCTTCGGCTGTAGGAGGACGGCCCCATAATTTCAGAAAAACGCTCTGAAGCCGTTCATTATCTGGCCGCTCGCCGGCGAGCGCCTGCTGTGTGAATTCAAACATCCGTTTCGAGACGAATTCCGAATTGAGCAGATTGAGCGACTGCAAGGGGATCGTGGTCGGAGTGCGGCGGACGCTGTTGAACACGATCGTCGGAGCATCGAAAATCTGCAGCATGCTGACAACTTGCGTTCGCCGCTGATACAGGTAGATCGAGCGCCGAGCGAAATCGAGATTTTTCTCTGGCACGATCACTTCGCCGTTACTGGCCCGGTCTGTCTTGATGTAGGGGCCGTAGAGTTGATCGTTCAATATGCCCGCGTGGTACAGCAACGTATCGCGAATCGCCTCGGCATCCAGACGCCGCACTGGAGCGCGCGTGTATCGCCGACCATCGGGATCGGCATGCAGTTGCTCCCGCGTGGTTCCACTGGATTGGAGGTAGGTCGTCGATGTGACAATCCGTCGTTGCAGCGATTTGACGCTCCAATCGGTGCGAACAAATTCGCCCGCCAGCCAATCGAGCAGGGCGGGGTGCGTGGGGGGAGATCCGCTTAAACCGAAATTATCCGGCGTGTCGACGATGCCGAAGCCAAGGTGATGCTGCCAGAAGCGATTGGCCTGCACGCGTGCGATTAATGATGCAGGTCGCGAGCCGGGTTTGGTGACCCAAGTCGCCCACGCCAGTCTGCGGCCTGTTGTACGAGCGTTTTCCGATGGCGTTTCAGGCCAGGCGTGTTCATCGTCGCTCAAGGCGCTAAATGGACCTGCCCCGACCGGCTCCTTGTGGGAACCATAATCACCCCGGTTGAGCCACTGTACGGCCGGCGGGTTTGGCGTCAGATCGACAGCCCACGGGAGCTTGCCCGGTGGATTATTCTTCAAAGCAGCAACCTGATTTGCGCCCTCACTGATCGAATTTCGCGATGGCTTCACGTTCTTTACGAATTCCGCGAGGGTCTCGATGTCTTGCGGCTGGTCGAACGTTTCGACCACGACATTATCGACGATAAAACTTCGCCCGCAGCAGAATTCGTAACCGAATGCTCCGTCCGGCAATTGTTCTTCCGTGAGCGTCAGTGTTTTCTCCTCTGAAACGCCGTCGACGAGATGCTCGAGCAAAAACTTTCCGTCCTGCTGATGAGTGATCCGGACGCCGTAATTTCGTCCCCCCGCGTACGGGGTCGTGCCGATCGCGCCGAGTTGCTGCTGATCGGTACCGGGGTAATCGAGATACACGGTGGTACTGGTTGCGGGATTGCCGTCGATCAGAAGATTCCCGCCGGGTTTTGTACCGCTGTCATCGAAGTCGTGCGCGGCGATGTAATATGCAGTCCGTTCGGCGGGCGTACCGCTGGGATCGACGCGGCGATCGACCAGGTCGAAGGTGACCTGAATTGCCGCACCTACGGTATCCGGTGTCCAATCGAAGCTTTGCTTTGTCAGCAGCCACCGATTTCCTACCGTGCCAGCTTCCAACACCTGTAACTGCCCCTGTGTGATTCGCGCGCCCGGCGCTGTATCGGAATTCAGTGCGACCGCCGGTTCCCCACCAGGGGCGTCGTCGCCAGGAGCTTTGGTGCTCCATTGTTCCGTCAAAGATTCCGGCGGCCCGTCGAAGGAATCACTCCAGACGATCTTCCCGCGCGGACGATGGTCTGTGAGCCACGCTGCCAGTTCCTGCTTCGCGTGCTGCGCCTGCTCTTCTGCCGCTGCCAGGCGAACTTCCCATGCCGCTCGTTCGCCAGGCAGCGGTGCGAGCACGAACCGCTCTTGCGGCTTAATCCAGTTTTCGTGGTGAAACACGCCGGCGATGACGGCCTGAAACTGGTAATACTCACGATGAGGAATCGGCTCGAATTTGTGCGAGTGACATTTGGCACATTGAATCGTCAAACCGAGCAGCGACGTCGCTGTGATCTGCATCGTCCCTTCGATGGCGTAATACCGATCGGCGCGGACCTCATCGGGATTGCCGTCACTTTCGCCCGTCCCGTCCTGACCGTTCCGCAGAAAATGTGTTGCGATCAGGGCATCGATCACCTCTTCGGTAATCGGCATCTCGGGAGTCCAGCCAATCAGTTCATCACCAGCCAGTTGCTCTCGCACGAATCGATCGAAGGGCTTGTCGGCATTGAGCGATCGAATCACGTAATCGCGATACCGATACGCGAGCGGCCGGTCACTATCGGCATTGAAGTAACCATTCGAATCGGCGTAGCCAGCGGCGTCGAGCCACACCTTGCCGATCCGTTCCCCGTAATGCGGCGAAGCGAGATACCGATCGACTAAACGCTCGACAGCGTCCGGTGAGCCGTCATTCAGAAAAGCTTGCAGTTCCGCGTCAGTCGGGGGGAGACCAAGAAGGTCATAGCTCAAACGGCGAATGAGCGTCTGCCGGTCTGCGACCGAGCCGATCGAAAGTCCGTCCCGCTCCAGGTCGGCTTGAATGAAGCGGTCGATGGAATTGCGAGGCAATTCTGACTGCGTCACATCGGGAATACTCTGTGACGACAACTTCTGAAATGCCCAATGACCTTCGCCTGTAGCGGCCAGTCCGGCGGCGGTCGGCAGCCCTGGCGCCCCATGCTCGATCCAGGTGCGAATCAACGATTTTTCGTCCGCCGACAACGGATCTTTCGGCGGCATTTCGTCTGCGGCAATGCGTTTCCACAGCGAGCTGGCTTCGAGATCGTGCGGTCGCAGCACTGGACCGTTCTCGCCGCCGCGCAGCACGCCCGCAGGCGAACTCAGATTCAGCCTCGCCTCGGCGGTCACCGGCCCATGACATTTCACGCAATGCCGCTTCAACAGCGGAACGACCTGAGAGTCGAATTTCGGTGCCGGATCAGCAGTGGCGATGGCGATCAGCAGTAAAAACTCCAGCGATATCATCCGCGATTCCGCCCGTCAGGTTCTCAGTTCGTCGTCACACCTTCGCCTTTCATCATAATCAAATTGAGGAATCGCGGATAACGAACGTAGATTAGCGCCGCGTCTCCGTGCCTGCATGTGAACAGAATTTTTGTATTACGCGGCTGAAACAACTTTGACTTTAAAAATCAGGATGCTGTTTGCTGGAATGGACGATCCGGCACCAATCGTGCCGTAACCCAAATAGGACGGGATCAGCAGCGTTGCGACCGTGCCCACTGGTAACAGTGCGAACCCTTGATCCCAACCTGCGATGACTTGACCGATTCCCAGCGTGAACGAAAACGGTGATACGTGGCCGAATTGAGGGTCAACGTTGGAATCGAACTCGACCCCCAAGGTCCCATTAGAATTCAGGAGATAACCCGAATAATTCGCTGTGACAGTTTGACCATTGGTCGGAATGGCTCCCGTTCCTTTTGTCGTAATCACGTAGTCCAGCCCGGACGCGGTTTTTACTGACGTCAGATTGTTGGCTGTCAAATACGTCTGGATAATCGCCTGCTCATTCGTGATCGTTCCCGTCCCCGTAAGTTGATTTCCAGACGCACTCGTCACGGCCGCAGTGACAGTAATGTTGCTGGTCGTGGTTGGTAGTGGTGCCGCCGAAACTCCTGAGACGGCCCCGAGATTGAGGGACCAAATGCCAGCCGAGGGTGATGTTAATTGGGGAGACGTACCGAGGGTATATGTCGTTCCATTGACGGTCACCGTTAACACGGGGGCGTTTTTCGTGAAAGTGGGATATGTCCCCGTAATGATTGGCGTCGTCGTTGCTGCCGCCTGGTTATTCACCGTTGGTGGGGTCGTTGTCGAAACAGCAATATTTTGCGATCCGGAACCTGTAATCGAATAGATATCGGCGACGGTCAACGTCGCAACTCGTTGCACGGACGTCACGGGATTACCCGCGACAGACCAGAACTGCACCGACCGCAACGTCGCCTGGTATTGAGCCACCGTGGCAAGACCGCTGATCGTTAAGCTGGCGGTGTTGGCCGTGTCGTTCTCGACAAACGTATTCTGCAAGGCGTAGGTGTTTGTGAATTGTATGCGGTCACCACCCTGCCAGTTCACGAACGAAATTGTCACACCCGAGATATTCAGGCTGTCCGTGATGACGAGGTTTGGAGTGACCGTGGTTGGCGATGCCAACTGGGCATAGGTCGTCGTTCCAGCGATTCCCGACAGAACCGGTGGTGCAACGGTTGAAGCAGGGTTGAACTTAATATTCTGTGTCCCTGACCCACTATTCCCGTAGATATCGTTCACGGTAAACGTCGCCACCCGCTGCAACCAGGTCACAGGAACGCCCGCAGCGGCCCAGAACTGTACCGATTGTAATGTGGCCTGATAGGCCGCAATCGACGCAACTCCCGTGAAAGTCAACATGGCCGTGTTGGCCGTATTGTTCTCGACGAACGTATGCTGCAAGGCATAGCTGTTCGTAAATTGTAAGCGGTCACCGTCCTGCCAGTTCGTGAACGAGATTGTCGCGCTCGAAATGTTCACGGTATCTGTGATGACGAGGTTCGGAGCAATCGTGATCGGGGTTGCAGGCGCGGTGTCACTCGTTGTCGCGCCAATTCCCGACACAACCGGTGAACTCTTTCCAGAAAGATTGAAACTGATATTCTGCGTTGCGGCCGGACTGCTATCCGCGTAGATATCGGTCACGACGAATGTCGCGACTCGCGTAGAGATATTCAAATTGCCCGCGACGTCCCAGAACTGAACCGTTTGCAATGTTGCCTGATAGGCCGCAATCGACGCGACTCCCGTGAAAGTCAACGTCGCCGTGTTAGCCGTATTGTTCTCGATGAACGTATGCTGCAAGGCATAGGTGTTTATGAATTGTAGGCGGTCACCGCCCTGCCAGTTCGTGAAAGAGATTGTCGCGCTCGAAATGTTCACCGTATCCGCGATGACGAGATTAGGAGCGACTGTGATCGGGTTTGCTGGAGTATTGTCGCTTGTTGTCCCGTTAATTCCCGACACGACTGGTGAGCTCTGACCAGAAAGGTCGAAACTGATGTTCTGCGTCGCGGCCGGACTGCTGTCCGAGTAGATATCAGTCACGGTGAACGTCGCGACTCGCGTCGAGTTGTTCAAATTGCCCGCGACGTCCCAGAACTGTACCGTCCGCAATGTTGCCTGATAGGCAGCAATCGACGCAACTCCCGTAAAAGTCAACGTGGCCGTGTTGGCCGTATTGTTCTCGACGAACGAATGCTGCAAGGCATAGGTGTTTGTGAATTGTAAGCGATCACCGTCTTGCCAGTTCGTGAACGAGATCGTCGCGCTCGAAATGTTCACCGTATCCGTGATGACGAGGTTTGGAGCGACCGTGATCGGAGTTGAAGGAGTGGTGTCACTCGTTGTCCCGCCAATTCCCGATACGACCGGTGAACTCGCGCCGGAAAGGTTGAAACTGATATTCTGCGTCGCCGGGGAACTGCTGACTGAGTAGATATCGGTCACGGTAAACGTCGCGACTCGTGTCGATAGGTTCGGATTGCCTGCGACGTCCCAGAACTGCACCGTTTGCAACGTTGCCTGATAGGCCAAAATCGAGGCAACTCCCGTAAAAGTCAACGTGGCAGTGTTGGCAGTAAGGTTCTCGACAAACGTGTGCTGCAAGGCGTAGCTGTTTGTGAATTGTAAGCGGTCACCGTCCTGCCAGTTCGTGAACGAGACTGTCGCGCTCGACAGGTTCACGGTACCTGTTATGCCGAGATTTGGAGCGACCGTAATCGGGGTTGCAGGTGCGGCGTCACTCGTTGTCCCACCAATTCCCGATACGACAGGGGAGGGTGGATTTCCAGTGGTCGCGGCGCTGGTAAATCCCGCTGGCGTGGCGGTCGTAACGGGACTGCCGCTCAACATCTGGCGACATTCCAAAGCCTCAATAATCACTGGCGTGTATTGTGGGGAAACCGATCCGACCGGACGTCGACGCCCCTGAGCCTGCCTCTGCCCCAGGGTGCCTCGGATCAAACCACACTTCAGATTCCACAACCAGGAAAAAACCATTTAGGCACCATTGAGGAAAATGGACTTCGTAATCGGAACACCGCTTTGAGTTGTGTTCCATCAGGAATAAATCTGCCGGTCAACCAGGAACCTGGGGTCAAGCCCCGAAGACGATCGCATAAGAACGGAACAGACGAGTGCAACCAGTGAACGTGGCGAGAAACGCCTATATCCACGACAACGCGTCTTGCAGCATTTTAAAAATATTTTCAGCCCGTTCTCACGATCCTTAAGAATTGTTTTCATCGAGTAAAACCGGGCGTTTGGTATCTTCCAACAGCCATTTCGTCAATGCCATTTTGAAGAGCTTGACGCCGCAATTGGACCACCAAACGGTAAACCCAGGCCAATCGCCCGGTGTCCATGAAAAACAAGTCGTAGCCCGACGTTCGCTGATCGCGAAACTCAAAGCCGTTTGAAATCAAGAGAAGTCAGCCACTGATTCACCGGGCGCAGACATGGCCCGCAACCCAATTCAGGAAGAAGAGGGTAAGGTGGAACTTGCGACATCGATAACATCGATTGAAACGTCGTCACACTTTTCAATCAATGACAGAAAACGTTTTGAAGCTATAGTTGAATGTCGTAACGCTTGTCGGCAAGGAGAAATAGAGAGAAACGCTCGCTGACTTACCAGCCGCTAACCCCGTGGTGCCGAAACGAACCCAAGGGTCCGCACCGCCAGCAGTCGTACCGTTCGCATTGGTTAAAATCACTCCTGCGGTGAGATTCATAAGAACCAGATCGATATCACCGACCAGCGTACTGCCACTGATGTTCGTGATTGTCACTGTCGAGATGTAAAGACCAGTCGTCCGGTTTTTGATTGCCGATGTGCGCGTGACCGTAACCAGGCTTGAGATATCCGTTCCGACGTACACCGTGGAAGTGTTCGCCGAAGTCGTGCTCAGTGATGCACCTGCGGCACTTACCAAAGTCACGATCGGCAAATAGGTTCCTCCCGCCGTATAGGTGTGCGCCCCCAAAACGTGGATTGTCGTTCCATCGGCAACCGAATGAGCGACAGTAATGTTTGTATCGATGCGCCCATCACCCCAGTTGATCGTGGCAGTGTAGGTCGTGGGAGACGACAGAGCACCAGGGTCTTGGAAGTCTACCAGATCGATCGTACCGGTGTTCAGACCGACAAAGGCCGTCATTTTAAAGTTGTTGAGCACGCTGAGAGGAGGTGCATTAATTGTCAGAGAGCCATTCACGTAGACGATGCAATAGTTGCTTAGTCCAGTCCCCGTGGCAGCACTGGCGACGATCGGACTACTGCCGACGGGAGCAGAAGCAGATGCCCCAACACTGGCCTCAGATACGCTGGAGATACTGTCCCCATTTGCGGTCACCAATCCGATTGCCGTAAAGGCCGTGCCATCGAATGTCTTCACTGTGCCATAGACCTTGCTGTCATTGTTGGCGGTAATGGTCAATGTTGCTGCGGCGACAGTCAGCGTTCCGGTGGTTAATGTCACGTCGTAGTTCGAGGTGAGTCCAGAATTGTCGGAAAGGGTCGCCGTGATGTCATATTCCGCAACTGACGCATTGGCCGTGTTGCCGCTACTGCTGTAGGCAATTGCCAGATGCTCACCATTGACGCCAGTGACGATCGTCGAAGGGAGATCGGCAGCGAGATTCACCGGGCTACCGTACGTTTGCTTGTCGTTGCCGATTGTGTAACTGAGGTGATACGGAGTTACCGTGAGAGTCACCGCACCCGACAAAGAACTGCCGGCGAAGTTGGGATCACCTGAGTACGACACGGCGATGTAATGCGTTTTCGCAGATAACTTAGAGTCTTGGAACGTTGCCGATGAATTGCCATTCAGCGTTACGACACCCAGAGTGCCGATCAAATGATTACTGGAATCGACTTCGTAGAATGTGACGTTACCTGCGAACGGGCCGATGACCAGTGGATTAATCGTAGCAGTGAAAGTGACAGCATCGCCGTAGATTGCACTGCTCGTTGACTCACTGATCGATATGAATGGAACGACGCTGACATTCTCGCTGAAGCTTAGGGAACTGTTTGTTGTGTCGGTCGCGGTGATTGATTGATTTCCAAGGGAATTGAATGTTACGTCGAACGAACCAACACCACTTGTCAGTGTGCTGTCCGTTGGTTGATTCGCAATCCCGTCAGAACTTGTGAAATGGACCGTCCCTGAATATCCCGTAGCGACGTTATTGTAGGCATCAAGCGCGGTGACGGTATACGCCGAAGAAACACCTGCAACATCCGTTGCTGCACTTGAGACACTGAAATGAGTCGCAATGTTCGCAGCGACATTGACCGTAAATGTTTGTGTGTCGGACGACCCATTGTTATTGGTCAATGACACAGTAACAGTGTAGGTGCCCACCTTTGTAAAGACGTGCGAAAGCGAGAGCGATTGCCCAACCGAGTCAATCTGGGAGGCTGGTAACCCCGAAACGCCGGAACCGTCTCCAAAGTCAACCGTGGCCGCCCATGAATAGCCACCCGGGTCCGTAAAGCTGAGATTTTGCTGGAAGAGATTCCCTGCCTGAGTGCTTTGCGTGTTGAGATTGTCCTGTAGCGCAAGCCCATAATTCACACCCGGTCCGTCATTGAAAGTATTGACGCCAGGTCCGCCTTTCAAGATGTCGATCGCACCGCCTGGTGCTGGATTATCAGCGGCTTGGAACGTACTGATCGTCAACCGATAATCCCCGGCAGTCGAGTTCGCACTGTCCACTTCGATGGTGTAATTACCAGTCGCCTGGGCCAGGTAATCAACAAGTTGAGCATCTGTTGTTTCAAAGCCATTATTATTGGTCGCGACTACGTTCCCCGATGGATCGCGCAGGATGATCGTTGAATCAATTGGAGTATTACCTCCGGTTAAAGCGAGGACCGCAGACGCCGCGTCAGCATTGATAAATTCTCCTTTGGTGGCGTAGAAGCGATAGAAATCGCTTTCCCCATTGGTATGTCCATCGACCTGTTTTGCTGTCACGAGAAACTTTTTGCCATAATCAGGGTTATCAGTGCCAAGTGTATTGGGGACCGACAGCGAGGCGAGCGTCAAGGCTTGTGGCGAATCCAGCGACGTTGATACAGATTGTTGAGTGGTCAGCACTGCTGAGGGATCTGCAAATGCGATTGCCAGTCCGATGTCATCCCGTTCGCCAAAGTATGCTGTACCCAGATCGGTGAACCGGTCGGTACCGACACTGGCGGGAGAACTCATGATATCGTACGTCGTATCAAATGCGGCAGGTGCCCCGGCAGGCGCAGGATTTGGCTGGCCCGGGTACAGCGGCTGGTGAGTCCCAAACCCGATTGGTCCGATCGAATCGGAGTGCTCGAGCCCCATTAAGTGTCCGACTTCATGGGAGGCGATTCTTGCGGTGAGTTCGACAAAATTGCTTGAGGTATCCGCCGGCTGAAATGCACCGCCCAACGAACCATTGACTTGAACAAGGGCTGTGCCGCCCAAGTTTTCATTGCCAGGATCAATTTCCGACGACTGTCCACCCGGTTGACCATTTGACGGCGTCGCGTTCACGTACACGGTGATATATTGATTCTGAGTCGACCCGTTTCCTTGCAGAGTGGAAGGGATATCGTTTGGATTGTCTGTCACGCGAACATCAAACCACGGGTTCGACGAATTCGGGTCGGCCGAGCCTCGGTAATACTCGTTCATTTGATCGATCACGGCTTGTCGTTCAGCCGCCGTGTAGACGTGCAACGGCGAACCAACCGGCGTAAAGGTGTCGAAATCAACCAGGACCCACTGAGTCCGAGCATTGGCGGCCGCCGTTAATGTCGGAGCAGTGGTCGAAACCGGGTAGACCGCACCCTGCAGATCATTGTTTCGAGCGTTTCCGATGATCGTGTCGACGAACTGCGTACCGATGACGTTCGAGATCCCCATCCCGTCAGTCAACTGAAGCGTCAGCGGACCTTCCTGTTGTGGCGCAACTCTGGAGATATCAACGTTAACACCTGAATGTTGGAAACTTGAGAAATCGAGCGTGTCAACCGACTTGTCGCTTACTCCGAGCCACTTCTGATCGACGACGACTGAGGCGGCCGCATCGGAAAGCGAATAAGTATTGTTGCCATGACCGCCCGATAACACGACGTCGCCTGTCAACATGGGCATGACGACATAATCATCGTTGCCGGAACCGCCTTGAATCGTGACGGGTGAAGCAGCAGACCCGATCATCCCGTCAAGAATCGCAACGTTATTCCCGGTTGTCCCCAGGATGATGTTCGTCGTCACCGTCGTCTGGCCGGTTGACGTCAATTGTCCATCGAGTTCGATGGAATTGTTTCCACCTTCACCGTTGAACGAGAGAGACTGGACAACTTGTCCAGTTATTCTGAGAGAGTCGTTGCCTGGTCCGCCCGTAAACGACACGTTGTTTACGGAACCACTTTCAATGTTCATCGCATTGGTGCCGCTCCCTCCGATCAGAGTTGCTGAGCCAACGATCGAGCGGGCCACATACATGTCATTCGAGCCTGATCCACCGATGAGAGTTAGCGAGCCTGCATCGGGGCCCAGGTTTTCGAGCAGATTTGAGCCCGCCCCGCCAATCAGAGTGATGTCTGCGTCGTTGTCGCCGTAATTGAATAGAGAAGCATCTCCAGCACCGGAAGTCAGGGTGATGCTGGGCAAATTCGACGCCGCGTTATAAAGGATGTCAGGTCCCGACCCGCCGTACATGTTGATTGCGAAACCTGTTCCGCCTGCGAAATTGATCAGGTCGTTTGGCCCCGCTCCTCCAAGCATTTCAATTACAGGAACCGAACCCGATGCGGAGGAAATCGCCGCACCAGTGTTCTCCAAGAGATTCAAGTTCGAAGATTGAGTGCTGGCTGACACATCAAACACAATTCCCCCAACGAGCCCTTCATTAAGAAGCGTGTTGCTTCCATCGCCTCCAGTAAAGGCGATCTTATCCGCCGAAGCTGATTGCGACTGGTAGACAAAATTGTCATTCGCTCCGCCGGTTAGATTCCAACCATCAGCAATCGACCCAAAATTTTCAGCCTGAAGTACGCCATTCCCTGAAACACTAAGGCTTGTTCCAGAATTATCTCCCCCCGATATCTGTCCGTCGTTCTCGAACAAAACACTCGTCGAAGCTTGCGCTTTAATGCTCACGTCGCCGTAAATTGTTCCCGTTCCGGCATTGAAGAAGGCCATAATTGAATTATTCGATCCCAGTCCGTTGCCGTTGAAGCTCAACACGGGGCCGGGCACGGAACCGGAAATGGAACCGAAATTCATGAAAATGACACCGACGTTGCCCTCGGTCGAAACGTTCGTCGTACCGGTGATCGTACCAGTCGAGGTATTTGTAAGAGAAATGAAACCAGCACCAGAACCGGTTCCGTCACCGTAAATGCTCAGCACAGGGCCGTATGAACTTCCCAGCATTGAGCCGGAATTTGTAAAGATAATGCCGGTGCTGCCTGACGTCGAAATGCTCGTCGTCCCGGAAATCGTCCCCGTCGACGTATTCGTAAACGAGAGCATTCCACCACCGTAACCAGTTCCGTCCC
>CAIVEI010000021.1 GCA_903904835.1 uncultured Schlesneria sp.
AAAGCAAAGTCCTTTTGCTACAGGCATGAATCATTCGCGATCAGTACGAAAGAGTCCATCCCCAAAAATACGCGCAGATTCTGCCGGAGAAACCGACGGTCCATACTTAGCTGGTACGAACAGGGTTGAAACCCCAGGCTGAATTCCTGTGCCGCTTCGCGGCGAAATGCATTCCATTTGCCTTTTGGTTCGTTTCCCAGTGGGGAAAATGCGTCTGGCATTTATTCGAGGACCACTCTCAGGCTAATCAACCGATTGCCATTGGAAACGCTATTTTCAAGAGCATGTTCCAAACGTTAAGAATCTGCTCGCAACTTTCTATTGACAATTCATGTAAATGCGTATAATGCAATTGTCGTGTAAATGTGCTTTGTGGAATGGTGGGTCGGGTTCGGCTCATTGTTCCGAATCCTCGCGTCTCTTCGAGGCGAGGTGAGCCGAAGCGGCTAGAAGGTAGTCATGAGAAAGTAGCAAGCCGCTACAAGCGGTTTGCCAGGAGCTACCGCTCCATGAACCCGAGGAACTTTAGTACGACTTACGACATCAAGTTCCTCAAGAGAGTAGAAGGATCAGGACGTCGATTTTTTCTCGGACGGGTTTGATTTCTGGTGATGTCTTTTATCGACGAGGCAAATTGTGGAATCACTTCCGCAACTCGCCTCGGCTCGGAACAGAAGCGGTGTAGGCATCTCGCTGCTGGTTCCGCTTTTATGGTGTATTCCAGCGACATTGATCTTTGACATCTTGGAAACAATTTAATTGCGGATCACCACGCCTTCCGTTGGAGGCGGCGGGCGGTTCGTTGCTTGAATTTTGGGCGCGGTCGAGTTTGTGTGGGGTCAGGAACCCAGTCGCACAACAGGGGAGTCGGTCGAACTCAGGCGAACTCGCGCGAACTCGGGTGAACTTTTTAACGATGGAAATGGGGCAAATGATTGCCGAAATCCTATAAAATATGGGGACTAGTCGAAGTCGCGCGAACTCGCGCGAACTTTGACACCAAATTTCTCGGTGACTTAATTGCAGCAGAACAGAAGAGAAGATTTTTGAACAGAAGGACACGAAGTTAACGAAGGGAAAAAATGACGAAGTTGGCCAAGTTCAATTCCATAAAAAGCCTATGAAAATAGGAACTTGGCCAACTTTGCCAACTCGGTCAACCTTTTTTACGAACTCTGGCGTGACGAGGATTTCGGAAATGGGAAGAGTTCTGGAACACTTATCTGCGCTAATCTGCTCTTATGGAAGAGAAGAGGCGACCTGCGGTCGGATACCTGTGCGGGGTCGGGAAACCCGCGCACAACGGCGTTTTTTCTGATTAGTGAAAATTAGTGGAGATTAGTGTTCCTTACCCTCTTTCGACTTTTCTGCGTCGCATACGATCGTTGGACGCAAGTTGACACCTGTGAAAGAAACTTGGTGAAGTTGGCCAAGTTCAAACCTGGTGAAAACGCTATGAAACAGGGATGTTGGCCAACTTTGCCAACTTGGCCAACTTTGTTGACGAACTCTGGCGAGATGGGAATTTCTGAAATACGAAGAGTTCTGGAACACTCATCTGCGCTAATCTGCACTTATGGAAGAGAAGAGACGACCTTCGGTCGGATATCTGTGCGGGGTCGGGAAACCCGCGCACAACGGAGGCCTCGCACAACGGCGTTTATCTGATTAGTGAAAATTAGCGTAGATTAGTGTTCCCTACCCTCTTTCGACTTTTTCTGCGTCGAATACGATCGTTGGACGCAAGTTGACACCTGTGAAAGAAACTTGGTGAAGTTGGCCAAGTTCAAACCTGGTGAAAACGCTATGAAACAGGGAAGTTGGCCAACTTTGCCAAGTTTGTTTGTCGAGTTTCAACTTACTACTCATCAGCTTTTTGCCGCTTCGGCTGGTGGGACTTCGAAGACTTGTTCCACCCTACGAGATTCGAACGCGAAATCATGACATGTTTAAGTCGGTTTTTTTCTTTCGTTTTTCGCAAGAGATTTCAGCAACCTATTCCCTCGCACTTGAAAAGCCGAGTATACTTTTAACCAGTTCACCGTTCGATGGTTTTGCCGCGTGCGCGAGTTCCTCGCGGATGTGATTGAGGCTTTTATGAATAGACTTGCTTCGTGCCTGGTAGGGTTGGCATGTGGATTCAGCTTGTTGGCTTTGAATATCCGAACTTCTCACGCCGCCGCGGAAATGTTTGCTCCGCCGAAATCTGACGAAGTTCGTGGTCGAGTTCTTGCCTGGCTCGGTGAGCAAAACCTTTCTGAAGCGCAACGGGAACAAATTACTGCCGCGTGGATGGGGTTAGTTGAGCCTGTTGCGGCGGACAGGTTGCTGGAACTTGTGGTCCAGTCCTTTGCGATCGCTGATCCAGATGTCTTGAAGTTGCAAAATGAATGTAATTCCGTTTCTTCGAGTCTCCCTGCGCCAAATGCAGACTTCCTGAAGCAGCAAGCTCGCAGCCCGTTTTTTCTTGCCAATATCAGTCTGTTTTACGGTCGCTACCTGGTCGAGCGGCGGCTGTTTGATGAAGCCTGGGAAATCTTAAAGAGTATTGATGCTCATCAGGTTGTTGATCCTTCGTCCCTTTTCTTCTTTCAGGCTGTGGCCGCTCAGGGGATGCTGGAATTGAAGCCCGCTCTCGACGCCATCGATCAACTGCTGACACATACTGAGAAGGTCCCGGTCAGGTATTCGGCGACGGCGACGTTGATGCAGGCTGATTTGAAGGGTTTGCAGGAAAAGTCACTGGGCGAGTTGGCTCGGTTGATGGCCGATTCCGAGCGACGATTGGAACTTGGGCGAGCCGGTGAAAAAGTTCAGGGGGTGCAAGAACGGATTATTGCGAACCTTGACGAGATCATCAAAAAAATTGAGCAGCAACAAGGAGGCGGAGGTGGTGGCGGCGGTAGCGGTCAGGGTGGAGGCAATCAGAATTCAGGCGACGCTGCTGACGATAGCCGGGTGAAAGGGGAAGAGGCACCTGGTGAGACCGACAAGAAGCGGTTTGAAAATAAAGGGAGCTGGGGAAATCTCCCAGAGAAAGAACTGACAAAAGCCAAGAACGACCTCAACAAGAATTTTCCGTCACATTACGAGCAGGCGATTGAGAAATATACAAAAAAGCTGGCTGGTCGGACGGCGAAGAAGAGTAAGTGATGAAGGAATGATGCCCCGATGAATGGTCTTTCTCTGTTGGTTTTGTTGGCCGTTGCGCAGGCTCCTACGGTCGAAGTTCAGACGTTGTCAGAAAAGCAGCTTCAGGGGACGCTGGAATCTTTGACGGCCAACTCTGTGATTGTTAAGACCAGTTCAGGTTCGGAAACGGTTCCTACGGCAAATATCTTGCAAATCCGATCGGCCGCCCCTGCTTCGACTTCTGTCGTCGAGTCGATCTTGGTACGACTCGTTGATGATTCACAGCTCAGGGTTCGAACTTTTGTTTCTTCGGGAACTGCGGTGACTGTCACGCATCCTCAACTCGGTGAACTACAAATTCCCGCGACGAGTGTTTCCAGCGTGCGATTCGCTGCTGCTGATCCGAAGGTGGAAACCGAATGGAGTCAACTCCTTGAACGTGCCCCCAAGAAAGACATGATTGCCATTCGAAAAGGGGAAGTCCTGGATCATCTCGATGGCGTTGTCGGTTCGATGAATGACTTAACGCTTCAGTTCCAACTTGATGGTGATGACCTGGCGGTCAAACGTGAAAAGATATTTGGCCTGATCTATTCCAAGCGAGAGTCGTCGGCCAGGAAAGCGGTCGCACAATTGGAATTAACCTCCGGCGATCGGCTGTCTGCCAAGCAGATTGAATGGAACGGGACAAAGTGGCAGGTGCGACTTGTGACGGGATTGGAACTGGGGATCGCGCCTGAGTCGCTGAGAGTGATCGATTACAGTATCAGCAAATTCACGTATCTTTCGGATCTTGAACCGCGAGGAATGAAGCACACTCCCTATTTTGGGGAGTTTTCTGATTTCCATGTTTTTGCTTATCGACGTGACAAAGACTTCGAAGGAAATCGGATCAGCCTGGGTCATAAGAGATATGCCAAAGGCTTGGCAATTCATTCAAAAACGGCGTTGAAATATCGTCTCGGTGGTGACTATCGACGATTCCAGGCGGTGATGGGGATTGGCGACGAGATCAATCGCGGCAACGTTGACGTGACAATCAAATCTGACGAAAAAGTTGTCTTCAATGGATCGGTAAAAGTCGGTGAAAACGGGCAGCAGGGATCTCAACGCCCAGCACCACAACTTCTTGATATTGATGTGGCTGGGGTGGTTGAACTGGAAATCATTGTGGACTATGGAAGTCCCATGATTGATATTGGTGATCGGCTCTATCTTGCCAACGCTCGACTTGTCAGATAATGGATCAATCTGGCAGGTCCCCGAAAATCACTGAGCGAGCGCTATGGTAGTGACACAAGGCGACGGCGAATGCATCGGCGACGTCGTTCGGTTCGAGCAATTTATCCAGTCTCAGTTCTTGTCGAATCGCGTGCTGAATCTGTTCTTTTGAAGCCTTTCCGCTGCCGGTCAACAGGCGTTTGATCTGTGTTGGCGTGTAATGGACGACAGGGACCCCGGCATCGGCGGCTGCATACAACAGTGCCCCGCGTGCATGGGCCATCAGGATCGCGGTCTTTGGGAATTGTGACGTCGAAAAGACTTGTTCAATCGCCAGCACTTGTGGTTTGAATTCGTCGATCACTTCTCGCAAGCCGCGGCCGAGTTCGAGAATTCGTTCTGAGAGAGAAAATGTTTTCGTGGATTGAATGACCCCGCCTTCGCGGAGCACAGGCTTTTCGGCGGATCGTTCGAGAATTGCATAACCTGTGCGGTTCAAGCCTGGATCGACCCCCAGCACGCAATTCGGCCGGTCTGATCCATCAAAATGCCGTGCCTTTTGGTTTACGTCGGAGTTTGATGCTGTCATGGAAATCCGTTTCCGAGTCGGCTAACGAGTTAGAATCGAGCGGGTTGTCGTTTCTCGTCGCGGAGGCTTCCAGCCTCCGCAAAAGGGAGTGTGTCATACGGCCGCAATAGCGGTTGTGGCGCACGGGCTGAAGCCCATGCTACGACTTGTGGCCCGGCGTTTTCAATATTCAAAATCTTGGTGCGAGTTTCTCGACGATCAGTTTTCCGATATTTAAGGATGCTGTTGCTGCGGGAGAGGGGGCGTTGCAGACGTTGACCACCAGGTCGTTCTCCTGGATCAGGAAATCGTCGACAAGGTTTCCGTCGCGAGTCAAAGCCTGAGCTCGAACTCCTGCTGGGGCGGGGATCAGATGCTCGCTCTGAATCTCGGGGACAAGACGCTGTAGCGCGGCGACAAAGGCGGATTTGTTGAACGAGCGATACATCTCATTGAAGCCGGCTCGCCAGTTCTTCCATGCCATTCGAAGAAATCCTGGATAACTGAGCGATTCCAGCGTGTCGAACAGATTAAAGCTCGTTTTGTAATAACCTTCACGAGCGAATGAGAACACGGCATTCGGGCCGCATTCGACACCTCCGTGGATCATCCGGGTGAAATGGACGCCGAGAAACGGAAAATTGGGATCAGGGACCGGGTAAATCAAGTTGTGGCACAAGTGTTGTGCCGACGGTTTCAATTCAAAATATTCGCCTCGGAAGGGGATAATTTGAGCATCAGGTCGAACACCCGAAAGCCAGGCGACTCGGTCGCTTTGCAGTCCTGCGCAGTTCACAACCAGTCGGGCATCCAGTTCACCGGCAGTATTCTGAACGACCATGCGGTTATCGTGACGGAACATTCCGGTGACTCTGGCACTCATTTTCAGTTCGCCGCCAGCCTCTATAATTCGCTCGGCCATTTTTTCAGCGACTTGACGATAATCGACAATTCCTGCCTCAGGGACGTGAATCGCCTGCACGCCCAACACGTGGGGTTCTATTTCTTTCAAACGTTCGGGGCCGATTCGTTCGCAACGAATATCGTTAGCCAGACCTCGTTCGTGAATCTTTTCCAACTGGGGAATCTCGTTCGGAGTGACGGCAACGATCACCTTGCCGCACCGGTCGAAGGGGATATTTTCCTTCTGGCAGAATTCCTCCATCGCCAGCTTTCCTTCGCGGCAATTCGTGGCTCGCAACGATCCGGGCTTGTAATAGATTCCGGAGTGCAGCACGCCAGAATTATGACCCGTCTGATGCTGTGCGACTTCGCGTTCTTTTTCGAGAATTGTCACTTTCCGACCGGGAAACCGCTCAAGCAACCGATAGGCAGTTGCCAGTCCCACGATCCCTCCACCAATAATGACAACGTCTGCGTGCTGCATTTGCGATCCTGATGTTCTGCGAACTGGTTCCAACCCGACAATCTGATCGCCAGGAACTGTTTCAGCAGTATAGTTCACCTGAATCCCCGAAAGTAACCATCCTGCCGCAGTCGTCAATTTTGATAGTGTATTAAATGTGCGATGAAACAGATTCGATGGGGGGGATGAATACCTGGAAATTGCTTTTAATCGTCAAAAGTCGCAGTTATGGGACAATCGGAACAAACGTTAAAGCTTGACCTCGTTTTTCGCCGATGTCCGAGGTAGCTTGGAATGGGGTGTTACCGTTGCGCGAGTATCGGGAGATTCCCTGTTAAATCGATGGAGCCAACCATCGATGGCTGAGGTGGTTTTTGAAATTCAGTCACGTTTCACGGCCTGCAAACTTCGCCCGAAGTAAAATTGGTATTTGCCCAGGGGGCAAGTATTGTCGGCTGCCAGGTCGATGCCGGAGCCGGAACGGATGACACTTTGGTCGTACCGCCGAGGGAGACCGATCACCCAACAGTGCTTCACACTTTTC
Source organism: uncultured Schlesneria sp. (assembly GCA_903904835.1). Lineage (GTDB taxonomy): Bacteria > Planctomycetota > Planctomycetia > Planctomycetales > Planctomycetaceae > Schlesneria. The sequence continues at coordinate 6,832 of CAIVEI010000021.1, forward strand.
TTGTGGTTGCTGTCGGTCGGAATTCTGACTGCGCAAGATTCAGGTAACGACGCCATCAGGTCAGCAGCCCCGGTCGCCACAGATATCGAACAGCGCATTTACCAGTTGGAGCAGCGTCAATCAGAACTCGTCGAGCAGAACCGGCTGTTGTCACGGCAGTTACAGGATGTTTCCGCGAAGAGTCAGCAGCGTTTTTCAAACGAACCTGATCTGAACGGTACATTACTTCCGCCTGTCCCTTCAGCGAATAATCAGACGACAGGTAACGGCGATCCTACGACGTTTCGAAATAACATTCTCAGTCCTGCCGAGATCTTTCCGTCGCCGGCCTTCGACACGGCCCTGGAGTTTCCTCTGGAGCGTAAGTCGGCCGTGTTGAATTCGGGGTCTGCCCCTCCGAAATACTATGTCGGTTATGATCGGGGCTTTGTATTTCGCCCGATTGATCCGGACGAATCGCCGTTTGAATTGAAAATCAACGGTCAGGACCAGATTCGTTACACAGGCTTTGAACGAGAACACTCAACCTGGACCGACAGTGCCGGGATAACGTCAACGATCAGCAATCAGAGTAACTTCCAGATTCCTCGAGGTCGGCTGATTCTTTCAGGATACACGTTTCGAAGGGAGCTGAAATATAATCTGAATATCGATTACAACACTGTCAGCCCCAGTCAAATCAATTTTCGCGCTTATTGGCTGGCGTGGCGTTTCAGTCGGGCAATGACGGTTTTTGCCGGACAGAGCAAAGTTCCTGGCAGTCGCGAATGGCTCGAATCGTTTGTCAACACGCTTGGTGCCGACCGTTCGATGGCGACCACGTTCTTTCGTCCCAGCCTTAGTCAGGGGATCTGGGCGACGGGCGAACCGGCTGACGGTTTTTTCTACCATGTCATGATGTCCAACGGATTCAACACCGTCGGGGCGACTCCACAAACACTCAGTTCCGTCATGTCGTTTTCAGGTTCTACCTGGTGGGAGCCTTGGGGTGACTTTGGGAAAGGTTATTCCGACTTCGAATGGCATGCAGAACCGTCGATTCGCTTAGGGACCAGCCTCACGTATTCGCCCGAGCAAGGACCTCAGGGAAGTTCTACCGCTCCCGAGAATTCATCCATTCGACTTTCGAATGGCACTCTGATCACGGAAACGGGAGCCCTTGCACCAGGAGTCACCTTAAACGCATTTAAAATTGGGCTCGCATCGTTCGATGCATCGTATAAATATCGTGGTTTCAGCGTCAGTACCGAGTTGTTTTCGCAAGAATTATTTAGCTTAAAAGGAAGTGGCCCCCTTCCAATGTCGTCCATATCTCAATACGGCGGATTTGTGCAAGGGGGTTACTTTGTCGTTCCGCAAAAAGCAGAGCCGTATCTCCGAGCTTCATACGTTACGGGTCCTTCTGGTTCCGGCTCTGAATATGCGGGTGGCTTAAACTGGTTTTTGCTTCCTGGAAAGCAGAACCTGCGTTTCACATTCGACGCAGCCTGGCTGGACAATAACCCAGCCACACAGAACCGAACGAACCTGCAATCTGGCCAGACTGGGATACTCGTACGCTCGCAGCTACAGATCTTTTTCTAAGCTCCGCTCGCGACGTTCATTAGATCCCGGTTCATACCCGCGTGTACCGATCAGGCATTCAATTTCAACCCGATAAATTGGCGATAACGCAAAACAAGAGTTCGGCAGCGATGGGTATCAAAGCTGGCTGGCACTTTCGGAACGAATCAATGAGTAAACTTTTGATACGAGAGTAAGGTGGAAAGATGGACGCTGCATCGGAAAGACTGATCGCCATCGGTGACGTGCATGGATGTGTACATGCTCTGGATGCTTTGCTGAAAGAGATTGCTCCAAGCTCGTCAGATCGACTCGTGTTCCTGGGGGATCTGATTGATCAAGGACGCGATAGTGCCGCCGTACTGAACCGGTTGATCGAACTACGTCGACAGTGTCAGGTTGTCCTGATCCAGGGGAATCACGAGGAGATGCTTTTTTCCGCACGGGAAAGTGAAAAAGCACTGAGGTACTGGGAAGACTGCGGTGGAGTTTACACGTTGAACTCATACAAATTCGGCGCGGGTCTCGACGTGATCCCGCCGGAGCACTGGGGGTTACTTTCCACATGTATTCCTTACTATGAAACAGACTCATTCATTCTGACCCACGCGAATTACGATCCAAATCTGCCGATGAATTTACAGGAATCGCATCATTTGCGGTGGGGGTTGTTTGAACCTGATGAAATGCATCGCCACACGTCTGGTAAGACGGTCGTTGTCGGGCATACCGAGCAACGCGATTGCGAAATTCTCGACCTGGGTTTCGCAATATGTATCGATACTGCTTGCTGGCGACATGGTTGGTTGACGGCATTGGAACTTAATTTGCGAACGCTCTGGCAGGCGAGTCGCTGGGGTCTTCTTCGTGAGGCCGAAGAGCCGACGCATAAAGGGAAGCTGCCACAGCTCGCCCGTTGACGACGCACTAATGACGTTTCTTTTCAGAAATTCGTCAACGTCTTTTTCAATAAAATTTTCGAATGAGCTTATGGTTGGGTGGCCTGAATTGCGGTGAGAGCAATGGTGTAGACGATATCTTCGATCAGAGCACCTCGCGACAGGTCGTTCACGGGCTTTTTCAGGCCTTGCAGCATAGGACCGATGCTTATGACGTTCGCACTGCGCTGAACCGCTTTATAGGTCGTGTTTCCCGTGTTCAGGTCTGGAAAGACGAAGACGGTTGCCTTACCTGCCACAGGGCTGTTGGGGGCCTTTGTCCGGGCGACATCGAGCGTCGAGGCGGCATCATATTGTAGCGGGCCGTCGATCAACAGATCGGGTCTTAGTTCCTTGGCAATGCGGGTTGCTTCGCGAACTTTGTCCACACCTGCCCCACTGCCGGACGTTCCCGTCGAGTAGCTGATCAGCGCCACTCGTGGAGTGATCCCGAACTGGATTGCCGACTCGGCGCTTTGAATGGCGATATCAGCCAATACTCCCGCGTCGGGATCGGTGACGACGGCACAATCACCGTAGACGAGAACCTGTTCCGGCAGGCACATAAAAAAGACCGACGAGACGACACTTGTGCCCGGCTTCGTCTTGATCAGTTGCAGAGCCGGCCGGATGGTATTCGCGGTGGAGTGGACAGCGCCTGAGACAAGACCATCAGCCTCGTTGAGCACGAGCATCATTGTGGCGAGGACAACGTTGTCTGTCAGTTGATCTGCGGCCGCTTGAAGGGAAAGTCCTTTATGCTTACGCATCTCGAAGAGCGGCTGCACGTATCCGTCGCGAATCGCCTGCACATCCAGGATTTCAAGTCCAGGAGGGAGTTCGACCCCCAGCCTCATCGCGATCTGTCGGATTTCAACGGGATTTCCCATCAGTGCACAGCGTGCAATCCCTCGTTCATGACAGATGACAGCGGCCTTGATTGTCCGCGGTTCGTCTCCTTCAGGAAGCAGGATACGTCGGTTCGCCTGTCGTGCCCGTTCGGTGAGTTGGTAGCAAAATGCGGCCGGTGACATTCGCGGTTCAGCGTCATTTGACCGATGCGCGATCAGCCATTGGTCGTCAAAGTGACGCGCCGTGAACTCCATGGCCGCACGAATGCGTGGCGTATCGTCGATGGGGATTTCCAGGCTCATCGCGTTGAGAGCGGTCGCGGTTTCGTAGCTGTTTGTCGTCACTCGAAGCACCGGAAGTCCGGTAAGAAAAGCCGGCCGGCAGAACTCCTTGACGTCTTCCTCGATCGGAGTTTCGCCGGTCAGGACCAGCCCGGCGATGGGAACCCCTTTGAGTGCCGCCATCGCGACCGCAACGATGACGTCGTCGCGGTCGGTCGGCGTTACCAGGATTGCTCCCGGTCGAAAGGTACTCAGCATATGCGGGACCCGGCGTGCTAACAGGGAGATGTGCTCAACCCGTCGCTCTTGCATTTCGCCGGCGAAAATGATTTCGGCTTTGAGGTGTGCGGCGATGTCGCTGGTTCGGCAGTGCGTCAGTTCGGGGTTCTCAGGGACGCAACCGATGATGGCAAAATTCGGGATTCGACCAAGTCCCATTTGGTTGCCGAAGCGAGTTCGAAACTGGGCTGGCGTCTCATTGTTCATAAATGTGACGCGATTTAAGACGCAGCCCATCACGCGCTGGTTGTCGAGGCCGCCGTAGGGATTCGCCGCGGTTTCAAGATCCTGCTTGAGACGATCGACGCTCATGTTGGCGCACGATGCAACGAGCACAACTTCGGCGCTCAGGATCTTGACAAGTTCGACGTTCCAGTTGGCAGCGAACGACGATTCCGCAGTCGGGACGAGACCTTCAATGACGACGACCTCAGCATCGGCGGTTGTTTTTTGAAATGCGGCAATCACGTCGCTCATCAGTCGATCGGTCTGGTGCTCGTTGGCCAGTCGTTCGGCCTGTTCAAGCGGGATCGGGGGGGAAGGATTCAAGTCAGTTGTGATACGGATGAAGTGAGTCGATCGCTCCGGACCAGGATCGTGAGTTTCGTGTTGACGCAGGGGTTTGAAGAAAGCCACGCGCACTCCAAGCTGATCAAATGCACGGATCATTCCCAAAGCGATGGTGGTCAAACCACTTCTGGGATTTACTGGAACGAGATAAAGGATCTTTTTCATTTTTATTCAGGCTGATCGCGATCAAGTTTTTGGCACAGCTGCAAGGCAAAACGACCGATCATCCATTCTTCGTTTGTTGGAACGACGAGTGTCACCAGTCCTGTAGCCTGGTCTCGTGTGATCCGGCCATGCGAATCTTGACCATGTGCTTCATTACGGGCATCATCGATTTCAGGTCGCAAAAAAGCGAGGTATTGCAGGGTTTTGGCGCGAACTTCAACGCAGTGTTCGCCGATACCACCGGTAAAGACCAGGGCATCGATCCGGTCCAATCCTGCACACATACTGAGGACTTGGCGGGCGAGCCGGTAACAAAAAATATCGATCGCCAGCGACGCCTGTTCGTTTCCCGTATGAGCAGCCGCGACGAGCGTACGCATGTCGTTACTCACATCCGAGATTCCCAGCAAACCGCTTTTCCGGTTGATCATGTCAATGATTTCGTGACTGGTTTTTGCGGTCTTAAGCGCGATGAATTCCGTCAAGTTGGGGTCGATGTCTCCGCTACGTGTCCCCATGATCAACCCTTCAGACGGGGTCAGCCCCATGCTCGTTTCAACACTGTGTCCATCCCGGACAGCACAGACGCTGCATCCGTTACCCAGGTGGGCGGTGACAAGCTGGCAATCGTCGATCGGTCGGCCAAGCAGTCGCGCAGCTTCGTTCGCCACGAACTGGTGGCTCGTCCCATGAAATCCATAACGCCTGACTTTATGCTGCGTATACCATGAGTATGGAACTCCATAAATATAAGCTCGCTTGGGCATGGTTTGATGAAAAGCGGTGTCGAACACGGCGACATGCGGCAGGCTTGGGAAACGCTCCATGGCGATTCTGATCCCCAGCGCATTGGCAGGATTATGAAGCGGAGCGAGTTCGGCGCACATTACGATTTTGGCGATCACTTCAGCATCGACAAGACACGGCTCGCGAAAAAATTCACCCCCATGGACGACTCGATGTCCAACGGCGCGAAGGTTTGACGGAATGACGCCTCCCGGCCAGCAACGTTCAACGAGTTCTCGGAGGGCGCTACCATGGTCAGCACCCGGAATGGCTTTTTCAATAATCGTGCCACCCAATTCGAGCCGGATACTGGTGCCGACTTCGCCGATCCGCTCGGCCAACCCTTTCGCCTTGACGATTCCAGTGCCGGCATCAAGCCAGGCGTACTTCAATGAAGAGCTACCGCAGTTGATGATCAGCACTTCGTGCGGTGGATCGGCTTTCATATCATATACCCTTAAGTAGCAATTCAAGGTAAAGACTATTTTGTCGCAGCATTTTGACGCGGAATTCCGACCGTTGCCAAAGCCCTGGTCGCAATGACATCACCGACGGGGAGGAAGCCGCTGCGAATGACGTCGGATTGCCCCTGTTGACTGTACAAATAAAGAATAAATTCTCGGTTTAATGGATTTAGTTCGGTTCCAGGAGCATGATTTACGTAAAGAAACAGGAACCGGGTCAGCGGGTAGTCGCCTGAATAAGCATGTTCGGCGATCGGAGCGAAATATTCCGACTTGATGTCTTGGGCAAGTGGAATCGCCCGAACTCCTTCTGACTTTGTACCCATGCCGCTGTAGCCGATGGCATACTTATTGTTTGCAATGGCCTGTACGACGGATGAACTTCCAGGGAGTTCTTGAACTTCTTCGCGAAACGCACCATTGAATAATGCGTGTTCCCTGAAAAAACGATTCGTACCCGAGGCGGCGTTTCGCCCAAAAAGCGTGATCGGCTTATTGGACCATTCACCCGTCAAACCCAAATCGCCCCAGGTGGTCAGTACATTTGGAGCGCCCCCTTTCAGCGTACGGGAAAATACGGCATCGACTTGCTGAAGCGTTAAGCCCTTGATCGGGTTATCCTGGTGAACATAGACGGTCAACATGTCGATGCCGGTAGGAAGCGCTACTGGAGGATAGCCGAATTTCTTCTTGAAGTCATCGACTTCCCTCGCTTTCATCGCCCGGCTCATCGCAATGAACTGCGCCTTACCTGAGATCAGTGCGGGGGGGCCAAATGATGAGCCCTCGCCTTCAATTCCAATCGTGACGTTGCTGTAAAGCTTTTTAAAACTCTCAGCAAGTGATGTGACTTCACCAATCATTGTGTCGGAGCCGTTAAACTGGAGGTCGCCGGAGACACCCTTAACCACCTTGTACTCGGGCAGCTTTGCGTCCGCTTTTGCTCGAGTTACGTCTGCCTTCGTCGGAGTTTGAATTGTCTTGTCTTGTGCCTGTAGTTTATTGAACATAACCGATAAAGCGAAAATCACGAAATGAAGCATTTGCAGTCGAACGTTCATAGAAACCTCTTTGCACTTTCAAATCAGTCGATGGTCGCAGTTAATCGTTAATAGTCTGTTAATGTTTTATGAGCGAAAGCTTGACAAGTTAAAGGGCTGACAAAAAACCGATTGTTTCGCCGGGAAGCTGCGGCAGGCGGTTCGCTAGGTGCTCCCGCTCCATCGCCCCAAAGAACGTTGATGACGCTTACGAACTGAAGTTCCTCAAGAGATTGCAGAGTCACCTTCGTTGGCATATTTCTGTTAGCTTCGAAATAGATACTCCAACTCATGGGTAACCGTTGATTGCGACGCACCGCATGGGTAGCATACCAAGACGTTTTTTAACTTTCAGGTTGTCGCAAAAATTTTCGGGAATCTCATGAAAACTCGAAATCGATTGTTATTGGCGTTCATGACCGGAACGATCTGCACATCGGCAATTTCGGCACTCGACCAACCTGTCGTCGTTCCTGTGAAGCCCGGCACCGCCCAACCTGAAGTTAGCGATTCTGCAGAGAAGCCCGTCGCGAAACCAGCAAGCCCCGGCTCCACGTCAGAAAAGCCCGTTGTCGCGGCAGACCAGCATGGAAATACGGCGAAGTACGCCCAAGATCAGCAGGTCTTGACACCTGCAGAAGCGCTGCAGAGCCTGAAGGATGGCAATAAGCGTTTTATTACCGACCATCTCGAAAAAACGGCTGGGAAGGAACGGTTAATCGAATTGGCGAAAGGGCAAAAGCCCATTGCTGCTATCATTGCTTGTGCCGATTCCCGTGTCTCCCCGGAATTGATTTTTAATAAAGGATTGGGTGAGTTATTCGTGCTTCGGGTGGCTGGGAACGTGTCTGTGGAAGCATATGCTCTGGCAGGCTCAGCGGAATACGCCGTGGCGCACCTCAATGTTCCATTGGTTGTGGTGATCGGTCACGAAACGTGTGGTGCAGTAAAAGCCTCTTTAAAGGGCGACCCTGAAAAAGGAAACCTCGGGAGACTGCTGAAAGCCGTGCAGGTTGGTAACCACCTTAATCTTGCGGCTGCTGTTCGGAACAACGTCATTTTTCAAGCAGATCAATTGCTGTTGGAAAGTGAAATGATCCGTGACTTTGTCATCAGCGAACGCATTATTGTCGTACCGGCGGTTTATTCGTTGAACACTGGCGAGGTCACGTTTATGGATCCCGTCGTTTGGGAGAAAGGTTAAACAATCAGGGGATTGATCGATGATTGCTGCCCGGTTTAAATCGCCGTGTCGCCTGCAATCCTGCCGTTTCTAAAACCTTATCGTTGGTTAAGATCTCAGTAATATCGATTCGGACCGAGTCTTGAAGTGGTCTTCAACGAGAATTGATTTTCTGCCGTTTCCAAGTCTTTGAACACGTTAAACAAGATCCTGCAGAGAGATTGCATTTTCACTCTTTGCCAGCACAGACCGCCATGTGTGTCCGTTCGCCGTAGCAAAACTTCTGCTCACGAAGGCTTGAGTTTAACGATTGTAACGAGCTGGTGTTTAAGGTTGTCCTCTCGCTTATCTCTGCGAGATTTCAGGCGTACCAAGGCTCACGGCCCCGTCGCCGATTGTCCGAAGGTCTATTGAAGAACACGGGATGGATCCTGCTTGTAGCGAGCGACGTTTAAGAGAGCTGTCCGCCCGATAAAATACACGAATCGGCAATTGAAGCCGGTTTTGATTTCTCACGCGAATGGATGCGCAACTATGTCACCGATGTTTTCGTCGACAATGACGTCCGGTATCTTTCGTTTCCCTTTCGCCCTTCGCCTTTCGAGTTTCGTCGCAGGTGCATTGTGTTTGATGCAAGGTTCAACTGTGTTTGCCGACGACCCATTTGAATCACTTCAAAATCGAATTGCACAACTAGAACAAGACAACCGCGAGTTACGTTCTGCGTTGTCAAAGCGACCGGATGATTCGCTTGTTCCGCTGATCTCTGAATTGCCTCCCGTACCGGAAGATTTCGAAGAAAGCGGGGAAAAATCTCCTGAAGACCGCAAGATGGAAAGCCTGGTCGATGGCTTAATCCGTCGTATGAATAAGCAAACGAATGCGGCTTTCGACGCTCAGAACCAGAAGATTTCGGAGTTGGAAAAGAAGTTAAACGGTTTGAGTAAGCCACCCAAACCGACTGCGGGAACCGCAAATTTCGGAAACACTGGGTTAGTTTTCACGTCCAACGACGGAAACTTCAAGACACACCTGGGTGGTACGGCCCAGTTAGACTTTATCGCTCCTCAGTCTGTTGCCTCGAACATTATTACCCCTGGTGGGCCTTACGGTTTCCAGGATGCAACAAACTTTCGACGTTTGCGTATGCGTGCCGACGGTACGATGTATGGGACTATCGACTGGGTATCTGAATTCGACTTTGCCGGATTTATCCAAAATACAGCAAACCCGCAGGTTGGCCTGGCAGCCAACGGACTTCGAAGTATCGGTACTCTCACCAACGGCCAACAGGGGGGGAACTCGATAAACGTGATCCAGCCGACGTTGGTGTGGATGACATTTAAAGACATCCCTGTCATCGGAAACCTGCGAGTTGGTAACCAGCAAGACTGGTTTAGTATCGAGCATATCACGAGTGCTCGGTATCTCGACTTTATGGAACGAGCACCGATCATGGACACCTTCAGTGGGCCTAACAACAACGGCTACACTCCTGGTGTTTCGATCTTCAATAATACGCCAGACAAGAATGCTGGCTTGCAGCTTGGTGTCTATAAAAATAATGCTTATGATTCAGGTTACACCTTCGATCTTGGAAACGCATTTACTTACGGTGGGCGAGCAATCTGGACGCCCTATTACGACGAAGCGTCAGAAGGTCGTTACCTTGTTCATACTGCGTTCGGTGCTGAGTACCGGACATACAATACGGATCTGCAAGTGACACAGAATGGCCAGAATATCCGGGTGCGTTCGCGCGGCGACCTTCGGATTGATTCGGCAACGCTGACTCCAAACTTCGCTGACACAGGTAACTTCTTCACCCAGGGACAGACCCTGATCGATCCCGAAATTGCTGTTGTCTGGGGGCCTTGGACGTTGCAAGCGGAATACACTTCATCCTGGTTCAACGGAGCTAGGACGACGAAATTGCCAGGTGGTCTGGCGCTTAACAACGTTCAAATGAGCGGAGGATACGCCGAGGTATTGTATTTCCTGACGGGGGAAAACAAGACTTATAATCGACAGACCGGTTTGTTTGGTCAGGTCGTACCGAAAAATAACGTCAACTTCAGCCAGGGGAAATACGGCGCGTGGCAAGTGGGAACTCGATACGACTGGATGGATTTGAATTCCGGATTGATTACGGGTGGCCGTAACCAAAACGGAACCATCGGTTTGAATTGGTTCATCAACCCCAATATTCGATTCCAGTTCAACACGGTGTTCAGCTATATCAACAACGCTATTGAACCGATTATCCCAGGACCTGTTGGGTCACTCGCCTCGGGGACCTTGCGTGGTTCCAAATTTACCGGCGACGGACTGATCCTAACAGTTGGTACCCGCATGGATATCAGTTTCTGACCGAGATCGCTTGGACAGTAGATTATCACCGAAAACGCATGGATGGGTTCCACACGTACGCTTTCTCGTTTTTAGTTGGGGAGTAATCTATCGCCGTGTAATTCTGTTTACATTGCGCGTGTTTGATGTGTTCCCGTCACTTGATCAGAAATTCGTCTCAATCGAAAACTCCGTTGAAACGCCCCATTTCGTTTCAGAACGCAATTCCTGGCGCGATACGGATTCGGCTTGCGTGACGAAGTTATTGGGTCGCGATATACTGGCGATCTGAGAACATCCTGGCGGCGGCCTGTGTCGACGCGGATTCTCAATTTTCCTGGAACAACAACGGAACGACGACAATGACGGCAGCGGCGATCAGCCCGGGTGTGACACGAATTGGCTGGATTGGGACCGGTGTGATGGGGTCCAGCATGGTGGGACACCTGATTTCAGCAGGCTACTCCGCAACAGTATTCAGCCGGTCTAAAAGTAAGGCTGAACCGCTGATTTCACGCGGTGCCCAATGGGCGGAAACTCCAAAAAAGGTCGCGGAACTATCGGACGTTGTGTTTTCGATCGTTGGCTTTCCCATTGACGTTCGCGAAGTGATGCTGGGCGCCGAAGGGGCTCTTGCGGGATCGAAACCGGGGACAATTCTCGTTGATATGACGACGAGCGAGCCCTCATTAGCCGTAGAAATTCACCAGACGGCGTTGTCCAAAGGTGTTTTTAGCGTCGACGCACCGGTTTCCGGAGGAGATATCGGTGCCAAGAATGCCACGCTTTCGATCATGATCGGCGGCGATAAAGAAGTCGTCGATTCGCTTCAACCACTGTTTTCGACGATGGGGAAAACGCTGGTTCATCAAGGGAAGGCTGGGGCTGGTCAGCACGCGAAGATGGCGAACCAGATTTTGATTGCAACAAATATGATCGGGGTCTGTGAGTCACTGCTGTACGGCTACAAAGCGGGACTCGACCTTCCGACGATGTTGCAATCTGTTGGACCTGGTGCAGCGGGAAGCTGGTCGCTGAACAATCTTGGTCCGCGGATCATGAACAACAACTTTGATCCAGGATTTTTTGTGGAGCACTTCATCAAAGATATGGGGATTGCGCTCTCGGAAGCGAAACGCATGGGTTTGTGTTTGCCAGGCCTGGCGCTGGGCGAACAGTTGTATTTGTCCGTCAAATCCAAGGGATGGGGACGCAATGGAACCCATGCTTTGATGCTGGCGTTGTCGGAAATGGCGGGAATTGATTGGAAGAACAGAAAGTAAATTCAATGACTCGAAAAGGTGAACAGTTCGCCGGTTTGACTGTGGCCATTGTCACTCCATTTAAAAATGGAAAAGTCGATGAGGTTGCGCTCAAGCAGATGGTGGATTGGCAGATTGCTCAAGGAACGAATGGCCTTTGTCCGGTTGGGACAACAGGTGAGTGCCCGACATTGTCGACCGCTGAACATGAGCGCGTAGTTGCGGTCGTCTGTGAGCATGCTGCTGGACGAATCAAAGTGATGGCAGGTACGGGATCAAACTCGACGGCTGAAGCCATCGAGCTGACAAAATTCGCGAAATCGGTCGGGGCAGATGGCGCGATGATGGTAGCACCCTATTACAACAAGCCGACTGGCGAAGGCTTTTATCAACATTACCGAGCCGTGGCGGAAGCGGTCGAGATCCCGATCATTCTGTACAACATACCTGGCCGTACGGCTAAAAATATGGAGCCGGATGTTGTCGCTCGAATTGCTGAGATCCCAAGCGTTGTGGCAATTAAAGAAGCGACCGGTTCGATGGATCAGGCATCGCAAACCTTGGCTTTGACGAATCTTACGGTACTTAGCGGCGACGACAGTCTTACGCTGCCAATTCTGGCGATGGGCGGAAGCGGAATCGTATCCGTGGTCGGAAATATTGTGCCTGGTGACATGCTTCAATTGCTGAAGGCATTCAAGGCGGGAAACATTGCAGAAGCACAAAGCTGCCATTTTAAGCTTTTCTCGCTGTGCCGAGACATGCTGGGGATCGCGACCAACCCGATTCCGGTCAAGATTGCGATGAAGATGCTTGGCAGAGATACAGGCGAACTGCGGCTGCCACTCACTCCCTTGTCGTCGTCTGAAGAAGAAAGACTGCGAAAGACCCTGGTGGCTTATGGCCTGCTGTAAACCGTCTTGGTAGACTCATCCTCGATCCAGTAAGCGGATCGATCGGTCTGCGTTCGTTTGTTCGGTGAAATTCAGTTGACTTCGACGTGTTTTTTGCGAATGTCACGATCAATCAATAATTGATTTAGGGGCTTTTTCAATGGCTTTTGGTTTTGGCAAGAAACGCGACGATGTGGATGATGAAGACGACGACGAAGAGGAAGAAGAGGAAGTCGATCTCGTCAATTTTCAGGGCGCAATGAATGGTAAAACTGCGGATATGGCGGCAAATGCACGCCTGGTTCAAGCCGCATTACGTCCAACAAAGGACATGATTACCGACGCCTTGGAACGCCGCGCCGAAACAATTCGTGTTGATGTCAAAGGTGAGAAAGCGCAAGTCGCGTTATCGATTGATGGAATGCCTTTCGCCGGGGGGCGTTTGGCGAAGCTCCAGGCGACCGCAATTACTCAGATGCTGAAAGTCTTGTGCGGGCTTGATGCTCGTCTAAAAGGTAAACACCAGGCAGGGGGCGTTAAAGCGGAATTTCACGGTACTAAGTACGAATTGACCGTCGATATTGCGCCGCAACCCGATGCTACTGAACGGTTAATAGTTCGTGTCCGCAATCTCAGTCATAAATTGGAAACCCCGGTCGACCTTGGCTTTAGCGACTCTTTGAGGCAGACTATTCGTGACATTACTGGCAATCGTCACGGGATCATCGTCTGTTGTGGAATGCCTGGTTCGGGGGTCACGACGACGACCTATGCTTTGTTGCGAGGAATCGACGTTTATCTCTATTCGATCTATTCGATTGCGAAAACAGATCGTGAATTGCTGAATATCAAGAAGTTTGAAGTCAATCCAGAAGATGACCTGCAAACGTCGATGATGCGAATGATTCGTGAAGAGTCGGATGTCATTTTTGTTGATCCCATTCGTGATGCGGATACGACTCAGCAATTAATGAGTGTTGCCGATCGGATCTGTATTATCAGCGAAATGCAAGCGAAAGATTGTGCGAGCGCGATTGCCCAGCTTGTTGAATGGTCAGGCGATCGACAAAAGGCGAGTGAACTGATTGACGCAGCATTCAGTCCAAAATTGGTTCGGCTTTTGTGTCCACAATGCCGTGAAGCGTTCCGGCCAAATCCAAAGCTTCTCGAAAAGGTCGGTCTCCCACCGGAAACAAAAGTCCTTTACCGCAAAGGAGAACCGGCGGTTGACGAGAAGACGGGTGAAGAAGATGACCCCTGCGAAAAGTGCGGCGGCGCTGGGTTTTACGGTCGTATGGCAATGATGGAAGTGATTTTGGTTTCTGATCCGATACGGAAATTGATTGCTGAAGGGGCCCCTGCGGATCAGATCAAGGCTCTCGCCCGAGCGGAAGGCTGTTTGACGTTCCATAAAGACGGTTTGCGTCTGGTCGCCGAGGGAAAAACCTCGTTGGAAGAGCTGCAGCGGGTCTTTAAAGGCTGATTTTTCTCATCGTTCCGGCAATTCGTGCTGGACTAGGGTATGACTTACCCAAGAAAACTGGGTTCACACGTCCAAACACCCCGAAATTCGGGTTGATCCGTTTGGAAGTCACGGCTACAACGCGCCCTTCTCCCATATCAGACATTTCGTTTGCACGTCTCAGTTGTCCGAAGATCGGTCGCGGTTCGAACTGCGCCCAGCTAGCCCCATCGTAGAGGTGCCTCGATGCACGTGTCGCTTCCTCGACGTTATTACCGTGTCGGCCGTTCCATGCGGTTCCTGCTGTGGATTTGCTTCGGCCTTTTGGCCGTCGTACCCTGGCAGGCCATCCGCGGTCAGGAGCAGGCTGAAAAGCCTGTCGTTGACCAAAGTGCCGACGAGAAAAACTGGGCTTCTAATGACGATCAAGCCGAGCAACCGGCTATCGATCGGCCATTAGACGAGAAACCTAAGCCGATTCAGTCGGCTGCACCCAAGCGGGGTTCTTCAGCCCCGACAACATCGTTGATCTTCCGGGGTCAGGATGCACCGCTGCAGATGACTCCACTTCCGATCAGTCCCGAAATGCAGGGGCCCGAAGTTGAAGACCCCGGTTTCCTTGCGAGTGACCAGGTTACCGGACGATCCGGGCAGGCACTAGGAAGCCTGTTTCGAATTGGCGGATTTACGGGTCCTGCGATCGGTCGCAAAAACGCGCTCTTCCCGGTCGAATACATGCCTTACTCGCTCGTCGACAATAACTTGATCTTCGGGGACTTTCGCGGATTTAAGAGTTCCACAGACACATGGGGCGCCAATATTGGCGGCGGTGTTCGTCATTACTTTCCCAAAATAGACCGAATCCTCGGTGTTAATGCGTTCTTCGATTATGACAATACGAGTGGCTCGACCTTTAGGCAGGTTGGATTCGGTGCTGAATGGTTAGGTTCAATGTACGATCTGCGCGGTAATGCGTATTTCCCTACAGGACAATCGGCTGTGCAAACGAGCCTCGTCAATGTTGACGGAACACAACAATTTGTCGGACATTTGTTGACGGTCAATCGACTGCACACTTTCAGCAATGCCCTGCATGGATTTGACGGTGAAATTGGTGTACCGATACCCGGTCCAGTCCCCGAACGACACGACGTTCGAGTGTTCGGAGGTGGATATTGGTACGAAAGTGACTTGATCCAATCGTTTGGTGGATGGAAGACACGAATTCAGGCCAATGTGATTCCCAGCGTCTCGCTGCAGCTGGAAGTGACTCACGATCAACAATTCAAAACGAACGTGGTCTTCGGCGGGTCGTGGAGTTACGGAGGGTTCAGGCAATCCCCTGGAACACCGAAGTCACAGTACGATCGTATGACGACGCCAGTCATCAGAAATTACAACATCATTGTGGGAACCGCTTATCAAACGGATATCGGGAACGTTGTCGACGATCCGACTACGGGTAAGCCCTACTTCTTCGAGTTTGTCGACAGCAACTCCAAGGCACCAATCGTAAATGGAGTTGTCGGCAACGGTACTTATGAAAACCCCTTTCAAGTTTTCACAAACGCACAGGCTGCAATGCTGAAGGATACACCTGCGCCGTCGGGAAGTGATCTTCGCGGAATTATCTTTGTCAAGGGAGGCAGTGTGTTTGACTCCAAAGTCGACCCTGTGGATAACGGCCCCGTTCAGCTCCAGGAGAATGTTCGTGTTCTTGGTGGATCGGCCAGCGTTGAGCATCTCGTAAACACGAATGCGTTGAATTCAAATTCAACTCTCGGTTACGGCTTGCTCCTGCCGCAAGGGACCGGTGCTAAGCCCGAGTTCGATAATACGCCGGTTAATCCGGTGACCAATGCTTCGATCACTCTCGCCAACTATTCAGAATTCAGCGGTTTCAATGTCAATCAACCGGTCGGAATAGGTCTCTACGGTTCCGGGATCACGGGATCAACTCAATATAGTACGGTTCGTCAAACGAACGTCACCGGAGCAGGTTTGAATTCCGTCGTTCTTGACAATACCGCTGGTCGCATCTTATTCCAAGGCGATGCAATTACTTCGTCGGGATTAACCGATGCGTCAACATTCCTGGTCAGTAACACTCAGGCAAATAGTCAAGTCTATTTCACACGGGATCCGTTGACGTCAGCCGCAAACCCCACTCCAGGAACTATTACGAACAACGTCACTGGTGCTAATTTAATCAGTACGACATTAGAAGTCACAAAGACACAAGCCAACAGTCTTGTCGATTTTACGAACTCTACTGTCAGTGATAAAGGTGGTAACGGAGTTCAAATTCATGATAACAACGGTAACGTCAATCTTGGAAATGCGACGCTGAGCAATGACGTTGGTACCGCACTTGGGATTATCAACGATAACGGCATCTTTTCGAGTAACGGGACCGTGACGATCACGAATTCAGCCAGTGATTCGATTGTCATCCAGAATCTCGGTTTGAACGGAGCAGCGCTGTTCCCCGGTGCCGGTAATCCTTTTGACGTGAACATTCTTGATCGATCCACAGGTCGTGGCATCTATTTGTACGACAACCTGGGACCCGTTACCTTTACAACGGGTGTCAACATTCAGTCCCCCGGCAACGTTCCATTCGCCGCGATCGACTATCAACACAATGGAATGCTGGGGACCGTCAATGGAGTCCCAAATCAGAAGATCGGTGGGAATGCCAGTTTCAATAACATCCAAATCAACGGTGGTGGGCGCGGAATCTTGATCGGCCCCTTAGATCCCGCCAATCCACCGAACTACGGTATCTTTACGGTTTCAGGTACGACATCGATTACGGGAACGAATGACGTCGCGATCGAGATCGTTAACGACAGCTCAACCGTACAATTCGGTACCGGGACCGTTGGTGGCGGGACAACGATCACCAATCCACTCAATATCGGAATAGAAGTACTTTCGAATAACGGAACGGTCAACTTTGGTGGAACCACGACCATTAATCAACCCGCCTTTAGTGCCGTGGGAAGCCCAATTCTGCCGGCGATCAATATTCAAGGAAATACCAACCTTTTGAGTTCCGTGTCGTTTAATTTTGCAGATATCATCGGCGGGAATGTTCCTGGTGCGCCTCTTCCTGTGAACGCCCCACAATATGGGGTCAACATTGGTGATCCTGCTAATACGGCCCTCTTTAACCCTGCCTCCGTCAATTTCAGCAGGCTGGACATTCTCAATTTGCAAAATGGGACGGGATTGCGAGTGTATAACGAAGGGGTCGCTCCAATTCCCGCAACACAGGCTGGAGCGTCTGGGACCCCCGGATACGGCTTGTACATCGGCAGCGGTCACATTTTGACAACCGGTGGACCAGCGGTCGATATTGAAGACTCGACGATCAGCGTGACGCTGAACAGTGTCTCGGATTCGATTTCGTTCTTCGCCAACCAGGCACCGCAATACGGGATCGATCTGGTGAATGATAATTCCATTGTTACCACCAATCTTCCTCAATTAAACCAATATATGTTTACGTTGGGGGGATTGCCGCCCGCGGCACAGAATTCTGCTGGACTGATCACGGGTGCCACCATTGCGGGGATCAACATCAACCAGACCAACCCGAATCTCGTACAGACCGGCGCTGTCGAAATCAACAGCGTGACGCTTCAGTCTAACCAACTTGGTCTTAGTGCCAATAATCTTCTTCAGTTGAGCGTCAACAATTCAGCCTTCGATTTTAATCTTGGCCAGGGCGTCGGTAACGTCGGCGGCAAAGTCGCGGGGCAAACGGGTGCTGCCATCGATGCGCTCAATACACCACGTGTCGATATTGAAACCTCAACGTTTAATCAGAACGGTAGCTTTAACGGGATTACGAACAGCCTCGCAGGCTTCGTTGACCATGCAATATATCTGCACGCAACAACACCGTTGGTTCAGCCGGGTATTTCTGGAGTTCCGCTCTCCAATAACGGCACGGCTACGGGAGGCAAATATATCTGGAGTATTAACAATAACACCAGTCTAAACAGCAACTTTATTGGCGGGTTTACCGGCGCTTTTGGTGCCGGTGACGTGGTTCTGATTGCGGGGCCGCCGACTGCACCGCTAACGTACTTGGCGCCTGGTACGGCGACATCACCAATCAATCAGTTGCCGGTCCCGTTGGTGTTTCAATTCGACAATAATCAAATCACTGTACCCAACAATAATATTGGGTTGCTTGCCAACAATTTCATCAACAATATCGCGGCTGTCGACGTGAGGTGGACGGGCCAGATCGACCTTACCTCTGCTGTTGCAAATGTCACTTCATCGATGAACTATAACAACGTAAACCTTGGTGGAAATGACGTCGGGTTCTTGGTTCAGAACGCGAGTACGCAATACGCAACGAACTTTGTCATCAGCAACAATACGTTATTGGCAAACAACGGAGGAAATACCGGTATATTTATTAGTGACTCGAATCAAACGAACCTGTCGATCGATAACAATAATTTCAATTTCTTGACGGCTGTCGTAAATCTGGTCACAAATGAAGATTACGGAATGAGAATCTCGGTTAATAATGCGCCGACAAATTACTCGACGATGGACATTTCTTACAACACAATTACGATGACACAGGGGCCGCTTGATCAGGGGATTGTGTTCCCAACGATTTTTGCGCCAGCGTCGATCACGTTTAACGGAAATGACATAAATATCACGGGGGCTCAGCCGATAGTCGGTCAGGGTATCCAGTTCCAGATCGTGAACGGGGCACCCGTCGTGCTTCATGGCAACGTTAATAACATTATCTCGGTCAATGGAAATGGGGCAGGAATCAGGCCGATCAACTGGTTCAGTCCAATACCTTCCACAGTGACGCAAGGTCAATTTATCATCAACGGAGCATTCGGGCCGTGAGATAATGGATTTGCGAGCCGGAAGAGTGTTAAAAAAAGCACGACGCCAATTGTAAGGACCAATATCTTTTCAATGGAGACTCGGCTTCAAGCGAACGGCCCGACTCGATCGCTTAAAGAAATGCGTGCTGTGGAATGGAGAAAAATGCAGTCCGCGATTTCATCGGGTTTTTCGGTTCCGGTGATATTGATTGGGTGACACTCGTCAAGATTGCGGAACCATGTGGTCTGGCGTTTCGCGAATTGACGAGTGCGTGTTTGGATTGTGTCTTTCAACATAGCGATCGATGAATCGGATTGATTGTCGGCTGCCTCAACGGCCTTTGCCCTTTCTGCTGGTGGAAATGATTCCAGCCAATCGATCACTTCCTTGTAACCCAGCGCCTGGCGCGCTGTGTGACTGAACGTGTTCGGCTTAACGGTCAGGTCCCTGACTTCGGAGACCAGACCCTGTTCGAACATCGTTTCGACTCGATCGTCGATTCTTCGGTAGAGCCAGTCCCTTGGGGGAGAAAGCCAGTAAACATGCGGCGGACGTTTATCAGGTGATCTAAGCCCTTGCTGCTGAAGAATCGACAATGGATGACCGAGTAGTTCGAACACCTCCAATGCCCTGATGATTCGCCGCTGATCGTTGGGGTGAAGTCGTTTAGCCGAAACGGGGTCCACGCGTTGCAGTTGGTCGTGCAATGCCTTTGCCCCTTCTGTCTGAGCCAAACCTTCAAGTCGTTGGCGGATGTCCCAATTTGCTGGTGGGCCTTCGAAGACACCTCGAAGAAGTCCTCGCAAATACAGTCCTGCGCCGCCGACAAATAATGGAACTCGCCCTCGGGAGATAATTCCACGACACGCATCTTCGGCTGCTGAAAGGTAGTCAGCCAGGCTGAAATCCATGTGGGGCTCGATGATATCGATCAGATGATGCCTCACGCGAGATCGTTCTTGGGCAGAGGGTTTCGCAGTGCCGATATCCATCCCTCGATATAACGTCATTGAGTCAAGGGCAACGATTTCAGCCTTTAGCCGTTCTGCCAGTCGCATGGAAACAGCGGTCTTTCCACAAGCCGTTGGGCCTGCCAAGAACCAGCAATTCGACAATAAATCTATTGCAAACGACACGAAAACGCTCGATTTTCCTGGTCTGAAAACAACCTGAATTAGGGGGATTCCGAAGTCTTTATCCAACGGGAGTCAGAAATTTGACGTTGTCAATTACGAATCAGAGTCATATCGTTTATGTGGGGCGGCTCATCTCTTACGTGAATGACTTCAATAGTAACAGTCAAAAGGCGTGATCGTGAAGTGCCACCGTAAATGTCGTTGCTTCGACTAGAATCCGTGTGAAAGGTCAAATGATGAAATTGACGCCACCTGGACACTGTTCTGTCTGGTTTAGACCGCAAAACGCGTGTTGGAACTTTGTTTTACGGCTGTTCGTCGTCGCGACAGCCATTTTTGTGATGGAGGTACCACACACGATGGCCGAACCAAAAAAGGGACAAGGGCAGGAGTTAGAGTCCACAGAAAATGCCGTTCCGTCAGACATTGCGAAGTTCGAAGACGCCACATTTGGCTCGGGATGCTTCTGGTGTACGGAAGCGGTTTTTCAACAGTTGAAGGGAGTCAAGTCGGTTGTTTCGGGTTATAGCGGGGGAAGAACGAAGAATCCGACGTACGAGGAGGTCTGCACGGGAACGACCGGCCACGCGGAAGTGATTCGCGTCACATTCGATCCGAAAGTTGTCACATACGTCGATCTGCTTGAAGTGTTCTGGAAAACTCACGATCCCACGACGCTTAATCGTCAAGGGGCTGACCATGGAACCCAATATCGGTCGGTGATTTTCTATCACGACGAAACACAAGAGAAATTGGCCAGGGAATACAAGAAAAAACTCGATGATTCTAAGGCTTTTGACAAACCGATCGTCACCGAAATCTCACCGATGAAAGAATTTTATCCAGGGGAAGACTACCACCAGAACTATTTCCGCAACCATCCCGAAAACCCTTATTGTACTGCGGTGATCAATCGTAAGGTCGCCAAGTTCAAGGCAGTTTTCAAAGATAAGTTGAAGAAAAAGGGCGAGCTCTGATCGGGCTGTTTTTTGAAATTATTGGTCTCAAGCTTTGCGGTGGACTGGCCTATGTCTAAGGGGCCCGCCCCCGTTTTCCGTCGTTAGGGCAAAGGCCCGTTAACCACCCCCGTCGAGGGGGTGGGGTTTTGCTGCGGTTGCCAAAAGGAATGTAGCACTAGCATGATTGCTCCGGTGACGAGGTAACTGTCGGCGAAGTTAAACGTCGCCCAGTGGAATCCACCGTTGAAAAACACAAAGTCAAGAAAATCTCGGACTCCGTAAATTTGGCCGTTGACGTCTTTCCAGCCATGCAGTCCAAGCCGGTCGTAAAGGTTTCCCATCGTACCGGCGAAAAGCAGGCCACTGGCAATGGTCAACCACCAGGATTCAACTGCCTGACCCGTCCAGAGAAAATAGGCAATAACGACGATAGCAATAATACTCAGCGAGGCGAACAACCACGTTTGACCTTGCCCTAAACCCCAAAGGGCACCAAGGTTAAATGTGGTTGCCAAATCAAAATTGATCGGGATTCCAAGAAAGGATCCTTTCCAGACTTTGAATTGTCCGGGGACATTCAACCAGTGGAATACCGCCCACTTTGACCAGAGGTCCCAGATTAATCCTGACGCTGAAATCAACGCGAAGACGGCATATCTTACTGCCGGTCGCTTCGTTCGTCCGCTAAATTCCAATAAGGAATCCTCTCCGGCTAAATGTGAGTGTGCCCGAGAGGAGTAAGTTACCGATGTTCCTCGCGCTTCCGTTCGCATTCGACGCAGTTCCTTGCGTAGGGGATTTCCCGAAGACGAGTCTTGGGAATCATTGACCGTGCCGCAGGGCGTCCTGCTTCTCTGCAACTGACGCAAACACCAAACGTTTCGTCATTGATTCGTTCGAATGCTTCTTCGATTTCTTCCAAGACTTCCTGTTCGTTTTCAACTCGCCTTAACGTGAATTCCTGTTCGTATGTCTCAGTTCCAAGCTCTGCCAAATGTGTTGGTGACTTCGATTCTGAACCATTTTCATTTCGGTCTAACGCGTCGGCCGTTAAGTGCTGCACATCACCCCGAACACGCGCACGAAGAGTCTGCAAAAGATTTTTGAACTCGTCCAGCTCAGCTTTTTTCAACATCGTCTTGCTCTCTCGGGAAACCCTACACATTGGTGCTCATACGGGTGGCGAGCGAGAGATTATATGTTTCTGTCATAACGAATATCAAGTTGCCCCAAGAATTGCCTCTGCAATGCCTCGAAAGATGGGGGGTTGGGAAGATTCAACCGTTTATAGCGAATAAACCGGGGACTTCCCGGCTCAGGCTTCCCGAACGACGATCCGATTTCCTGAGATTGCAATAACTTCCAGATTTGCATCGGCCATAATAAATGGCCCTTCGCTGATTACGTCGAGGATACGATTGTCAAAACGTGCTTTTCCTGATGGGCGGAGCATTGTTAAAGCGGTTCCGGAATCACCGATCGAGACAGCATCGTTGATGAAGGTTGTTGAAGGAAAAGTTTCCAATCTCAGCCGAGGTTCATCAGCATTCGCACCTGGCGGACCAAGCACCATGGAATCGAAACCGGGTAGCGACGGCAGGAATCTCGCAAACGTGACACCGAAAGCCACCACAATCCCAAGTGATAAGATGACTTGTCCTGTTTTCCAGGTCAGTTCTTCGAGATTTGTCGCGAAGTCAAAACTCCAGGAATGACCAGCCATGATTAATGAGGCAAGAACCAGCAGAATTCCCGAAACACCAAACACTCCGAATCCTGGTACAACAAAAATTTCTAATCCCAGGCAACCGAGCCCCAGCACGAAAAGAACAACTTCCAACCATCCTGCAGTCCCTCCCATGAAACTGCTCCAGAAGAACAGCGCAAAGCACAATACCGAGAGGATACCGAGGATTCCGGTCATAAAATGCAATTCGACATAGATCAATGCTACACCCATTACGATCATCAGCATCACCATTGCCGGATGATTTAAACTGAATACCACGCGATCGACCCATGTTTTTTCGATCGGCACCAGCTTCATTCCAGGAGGTACCCCAATCCGGGATTTCAATTCTTCGAAGTCATTAACGGGCGATTCCGAAATCTTCAGTTCGTTCGCACGAACCCCATTCGACGTAAACAATAGCTCGCCATTTGTTTCGCGGAGTTGCGCTCCTTTGATCCATTCGCCGTTGGAAGCATGGATATCCAGTTCACTCATATACCACACTCGACCGTTATCTCGGTGTGTGACCTGAAAAACTTTGAGTGAGCGATCTGCCATGGCTTCGCAAATTGCGATGGGGCGGTGTTTTTTCTCTGCTAATTCTCGCAAAGCAACTTTAAGGGGACTGAGGATTTTTTCGGGGGCTCGTTCGAATGGCTGTCCCGGTCGCATTTCGATCGGTCCCGCATCACCGATTTTTGCGTCAGGATGCATAATAATTTCGTCACAGCCGAGAGAAATGATCGCTGCACCGCTGATGGCCTCGTGTGGCACATATGCCACGGTGCGAATTTTCTTTGTCTCCAGATCTGCGATTGCGTTTGCCAGGGTGATGCTTGCAACGAGCAGTCCACCTGGAGAATCGATTTCGAACACAATTGCTTGAGCATCGTCGGCGACGGCTCGCTCAATCTGTCGTACCAGGAAGCTCTCTTGAAGCCGGTCGATGATGCCATCAACTTTAATCAGGCGAACTTTGCGGTTTTCTTTTTCGATCGGGATCTCGCGTAGCGATTCCCGTTGCAATCCATAGAGACTAGCGACGGACAGACGATTCTCGGCAGTTTGGGAAACCAGAATGTCCAGCGACCGAGACGCGCTTCCTTGAAACGTACCTAAAACTCCTGCTTCTTTCACAATTTCAACATTTTCGATCGTAACGTTTGTCTTACGAAGGGTTTCGAGTTCATCCTTTGTGATGACTCGCGATTCTAACTCGTCTGTCCCGGCCTCCAACGACCTGACGCGGATTCGCCAGAGTTGTTCCTGCTGATCCATCATACCCCGCACAATGGCAGAGTTGATTTTGTTGTTATGCCGTTTCTGAGCCAGTGCAAGAATTGCCTGTTGTTCATCAATTTCCAGAGGCTTCCCTCTCCCGATATCACCAAGTTTTGCATCTGGGTGCATGACAATTTGTTTGCAAGCTAAAGCGATCAAAACATTTGGGCCAGTGACCGTCGCAGGAATCCAGGCAACCGTTGTGATGTTCGATAGTTGCGATGACGTCAGGAACTTTGCCAGTCCCTGAATATGGTGAAATTGACTAGTTCCCGGCTCGATCTGCAGTACCAGCACGGCCGGGCGTTCTTCCTGAGACGCTTGTTGTTGTAGCTTCAGTGCCGTTGTTGAGATCCGATTAAAAACCGCGTCATCAACGGGACTGGTGACGGTCAAAAATTGCCCGATCGGCAGCCGCTTCTTGATTGGAACTTCGTCTGCAATCAGCAGGCTATCTACGCTGCATGCGAAAAAGAACGCGACGAAGCAAATCCAAATGAAAAATCGCCGCGAAACAGATTTCGTGACACACATCATTCTTCCATTCCCTATCGCGGAACGCGCCAGCTAACGGCGGGCGCGGGAATCGACTCCGTGAATTATACACGGCGATCCAGTCGTAGGGGAGGAGTCACGGTTTGATTGTGTGTGAAGAGGATTCGATTTTTTCCGATCGTCATAGTTAACCCATTTTGGCCAACGCGGATGCGGCGTCAAAACTTCTCTTTGGAAATCAATTCTAACTGGTTGAGATGGAAACAATTCTTCAGTCTGTTCGTCGGGTCTGAGAGGTGTATCGATTGAACCACGCCGCTAGAATCTGTGTCTCTGATTCGTTTTGCAACCATAACAGGGCGGTCGACTGCGTCCCTTCAACAGGTTTTTGTTCATGGATTTTCTGTCTGAACTACGGTCTCGATTGCGAACCGCATTAACATCAATTACCGATTCGCCTGCGACGTATGTCGAAATGCTCAAACCTTCCCAAGACGGGAAGTTTGGGGATTTTCAGGCCAATTGCGCAATGCCGCTGGCCAAACAAACCAAGCAAGCTCCACGAGATGTTGCCTCTGCCCTGATTGAAAAGCTGGACGTTGCGGATCTTTGCGATCCCCCCGAGATCGCAGGCCCGGGCTTTATCAATCTTCGAATCAAGACGGCGCGTCTGGCGGATGAAACGGCGAAGTTGACGCGGGATGATAGACTTGGCGTAAATGCCGTTGAGTCACGTCGAACTTACATCGTCGACTTTTCCTCGCCAAATGTTGCCAAGCCCATGCATGTGGGACACTTGCGGAGCACCGTTATTGGAAACGCGTTATGTCGCATCCTGCGATTTCTCGGCCATCGAGTCCTCTCGGATAATCACGTGGGTGATTGGGGAACTCAGTTCGGCATGATTATTTACGGGTACAAGAATTTTCGTGACGACGCGGCGTACCAACGCGACCCCGTTTCGGAATTGGCCCGGCTCTACCGGTTGGTGAATCAACTGTCCGATTACCACGAACTTGTTGCAAACCTTCCGGAGCAACGAGAAAAATTGCCGTTAAGCGAAGCGGCACTCAACTCCGCTCGGAACGCGGCAGCAGCGAATCCGTCGGACAAGGACGCTTCTCGGCTCGTGAAAAAATCTGAGCAAGAATTGTCCGATCTGAGGGGGGCGATTACCTCCGCCGAAGCGAAGTGTCGATCGATTGAAGAGAATTCAGCCTTAAAAGGACTTGCCGATGCCCATCCTAAGGTTGGGGAACTTGCTCGCCGAGAGACCGCCAAATTGCATGCGGGCGACATCGAAAACAAACGGCTTTGGGACGAGTTTGTACCCAAATGCATGCTCGCTCTCGACTCCATGTACCAGCGATTTGGGATTACGTTCGACATGGCATTGGGGGAAAGCTGGTACAATCCGATGCTGGCCGGAATTGTGGATGAACTAAAAACGAAGAACTTTGCTGTTGTCAGCGAAGGAGCGACGTGCGTTTTCGTTGAAGGGAACGACGCGCCGTTCATCGTTCAGAAAGCGGATGGAGCCTTCACATATGCGACGACGGATCTTGCCACAATCCGGTATCGAGTCGATACGCTGCACGCCGACGCCTGTTTGTATGTCGTCGATTCGCGACAGAGCGAACACTTCCAATTGCTGTTCGCAACCGCAAAGAAAATTGGCTACGACAAAACGGAATTTCGTCATGTGAGCTTCGGAACGGTTCTTGGTGAGGATCGTCGGCCCTATAAAACCCGATCAGGTGACACAATCGGACTCGAAAGCCTGCTCGACGAAGCGATCCAGAATGCTCGAAAAATTGTTGATGAAAACAGTTCACATTTGAGCGAAACCGAACGAGCCAATGTTTCGGTACTTGTCGGGATGGGAGCTATCATCTACGTCGACCTCCATCACAATCGAGATAGCGACTACGTTTTCAGTTGGGAAAAGATGCTCGCCACCAACGGCGACACGGCAACGTATATTCAATACGCCTACGCACGAGTTTGCGGAATTCTCCGAAAGGGAGATGTCGATGTGAAGGGGCTTCGGTCGGCCGGCTATTCCATTCTGCTCGACACCCCGGCGGAACGAACGCTTGCGCTGCAGTTGAATCGCTTTTCGAATGCACTTGGCGATGTCGCCGTCGACTATCGCCCAAATCTGCTGACTCAATATCTGTTCGAGACCGCAAACTGCTTCGCGTCGTTCTACAACGAATGCCCGGTACTTAACGCAGAACCTGCGGAATTGAGGGCAAGCCGACTCCTTTTATGCGATGCGACGGCACGCGTGCTCAAGCAGGGATTGGATTTATTGGGGATTGGCGTGGCCGACCAGATGTAATTCACAGACGATTGGTAACGGATCAATCGCCCAATTGTTCCAGTGAAATTCGAGTTGGTGAAACGCCGTTACGCGAGTGGAAACCCGCATCGTGACAAACAACCGTCGATTTTTAGTGGGGCTTTTAAGGGCAATCGGGCTGCTCGACCTTCTTGCTTTGCTGGCGGTTATCGCTCCGAGAGGTTGGATTGACGAATGCCATCAGTCGCTGGGGATGGGCCGTTTGCCGGTCGAACCGATTACTGGATATCTCGCTCGAAGCACTTCGTTCTGGTACGCGTCATACGGAATGCTGCTATGGTTTGTTTCATCCGATGTCGAGAAGAATTCGCAGTTGATCGCCTGCCTGGCCTGGATCATGGTCGTTCAAGGATTTGTGGTCGTCGGAATCGATATTGCGGAAGGAATGCCAGGCTGGTGGACCGCGCTTGAAGGCCCGTGCTGCATCGGTCTTGGCGCCAGCGTGTTGATCGCGCAAGGACCCCTGAAATCGACGAATGACTCGTGAATCCCAGGACTGTAATCTTTGTCATCGACTGTAAACCGGCTGTTCGCAGTCAAAATTGTGCGACAAGCACATCCGATGAGAAATTCACTGTTTTTTCAAGCGATTCTTCGCTCATCCCAGCGTCTAAAGCCGATTCGCAACAGTCCGGTATAGCTCGCATTGAAAACAAATGAGCTGAGTTTGAGATAACGTACGAAGCGGTTATAGACATCCAAATCGACAATCTTCAAAGCCTCGGATTTACGCGACACTAAAGTTCGATACCAGATTTGGCAGGTCCGTGCATAATGTTCTCGGTCGTTACGCAGGTTAACGACTTCAAACAATCCGTCACTCGCCGCGATGATGTCTGCAAGCGTAGGTAAAACAGATTCAGGAAAAATCACGTCGAAAAAGAACTTTGTATCGGGTTGGTCTTTGACGTGAGCCACATCGACGTTGCCATACGAAATCGTCTGAAGTGACAACCGACCGCCTGGCTTCAGCCATCCGTAGCAACTTTCAAAAAATGCCCGATACGCAGCAATTCGTTGACTATCCGGCCATTCTGCCTTGGCAAAATGCTCGAACGCTCCGACGGAGATTATTCCGTCATAGAGATCCGCCGGTTGATGATCGACCCAGCTTTCGATTCGAATCTCGACTCGTGGATCGGGCCGCAGAGCACTCCATTCCGCTTGCGCGTTACTGAGCGTCAGCCCGGTTGCCTGTTCAACTTGATGCGTTTCGACGAGGCGCCGCACGAGCGAACCCCATCCGCAGCCGATGTCGAGGACGCGTTGAGCGCCTTTGGCATGAATTTGATTTGCGTGAAAATCAATTTTCCGCAGCTGAGCCTGCTCGAGCATCGAGTCAGGCTCGTTGTCTTCCCAAAGTGCACATGAATAACAAAGTGTGGGGTCAAGCCAGAGTTCGTAGAATTCGTTCGCCACGTCGTAGTGGCGACGAATTGCTTCAGGTGAGGCCCCACGCTGAGTAATTGTTGAAGTCATGTAGACCTTTCAAGCCGCAACTTTCTGAATATCGTCTTTCCCGCCAGAAGCATCTTTGGGCTCATTTGTCTTTTTCTGAACGATGTCGAGCAGCTCTCCGACGTGCACCGCGTCGGCCAGCTCTTCGTGCGAGAGACGTATTTTGAAATGACGCTCAAGCTGCATGATGAGGCTGACCATATCGACTGAATCGAGACCCAGCTGCTCGGCAAGATGTTGTTCGTCAGACAAACTTTCAAGCGGCTCGCCGGTCTCGGCTTCGAATAATTCCAGCAACGTCTCACGAATCTGATCGCGTGTAACCACGATATCTCCCGAAATCATCCATGATGGAAGCTCCCCCTAATTGTGTCGCGTGCGGAGCCGATGCATGCGACAAAACACTGACCCAACACCGGCCAGAATCGGCCCCGCAGATCGAATGCGCGGGGATCAAATCAACTTTTCGCGGACGCCACAAGAGCGATTTTCAGAAAAAGCAGTCCGAGAGGTCACTTTTTTGTCAGAGAGATCTAGTGGCAAAACGGGAAGTCGCTAGACTTCGCCCCCGCCACGCGCTAACGACCGAATCATCATGATGATGTGACCAGACCTTTGATCGCGAGCGATAGGGCAATGGTATCCGCAGGGGGGTGCCAGTTTCACGGTTATCGATGCTCCAAGGAGGGGGCTATGCGAAAGTCGTTTTTTTATTGGTCTTTCGTGATTTGTTCCGCTGCGTGGTTCTCAGGCATTCAGGTGACGCAGGGAGAAGATCGACCCAAGCTCCGCGTGACCAATGCTGCGAACAAATCCGAATCGGTCGAAGTCCGCGACTTTGAAGTTCGCGTGGACAACAAACCTGCCGGAACGCATCGTCTGACCATCAAATCCGAAGGCGATACGCACGAGGTTGCGTTTCAGACAGACGTCAAGTTCGATTTCATCGTCTATGCATACGTCTTTAAGTTTCGGGGGAAAGAAGTCTGGCGCGATGGAATTCTCGAACAGTGCGATATTCGCTGCGAGGACGGTGGTAAAAAACGGTCCATGGAGCTGAAAACGGATGGGACAATACAACAGATCTCGTTCAATGGAAAATCAGTACCGGCGAAATCCCAATGTGTCATGTCAACCGCCTATTGGCGTCTCCCTGCCGAACAGTTGCGAGCCAAGCCATTCTCGATTGTTGACGTCGACTCGGGAGTCACGCGAAGTGCCAGCTTAAATGTCGTGGGTCCAACGACAATCACCACGTCGGGCCGATCGCTGACTTGTCATCATTTCAAGATTGACGGTCCATCTCCGGCCGAACTTTGGTTTGACGATCGCGACCGATTGGTTCGTCAGAAATCCGTTGAACAAGGGCACCACATGGAACTTCGACTGAAAGACATTCGGGTTTCGAACGAAGACAAATAATCACATGCGAGGTTCGCGAGGTCTACTTCAAAGCGATTTGGAATTGACCTGAATCCTTTGGAATCAAAATACATCTCATTTCTCCTTCGTCCTGCAAAAGGATTACCGTGCCCACGATGAACACCCTCGGCAAAGAAACGGCCACGGAACACGATTCCTTGGAATGTGCGGTTACTTCTTATGCCGCAACGCGGTTAACTTATGATTATGTCAACGCATTGAGAAAGCAGTCTGATACATTGCCGGGAGCGCTCGGTAACAGTGTTCTCAGACATTCTGACGAACAAACTCTGACCTCGCTGGTCGCAGTCAAAGATGCCATCAGTCGATTTGAGACTCCGCCCGAAGACTTTCAAAAATGGGGAGTTGTCTTTTCGACTCGATATCTCGGACGAACCGCGTTTGCTCAGGCACTTAATAAATTTGCCGTTGATGGACCCTGGAATGTCTCGGTTCAAGTCGTCCCGAATCGTTCACTCCATTCACCCGCCAGCATGTTGGGACTTGCACTCGGTTGTCATGGTCCCTGTGTCGGAGTCGGTGGCGGTCTTGATGGTGAACCTGATGCGTGGCTGACAGCGATTTCTTTGCTGGATCAACAATCGTTGCCCGGTATCTGGCTTGTTTTTTCTGGCTGGGAGCCGGATGAACGGATCGACATCGAGGGAACGCCCTTGACGGAAACGAGTTGTACAACCCTGGCATTGGCACTGCAGCCTGCCTTAACAGCCAATCCGACGGCTCGCTTACGCATCGTTTATGATCAGTTCGCCCCAATCGCACTTGAAGTTCCAGCCAAAACGACAGCGATGACGTTGTTCGAAAACTTCATTGCTTCAGGTAACGAGCAGCCGCTGACCGCAATGCTGGGAGGAGGGCTGCGGGCTGAAATGAACTGGTCAAACGCCGTGACATCAACAATTCCGTTGTTGCGACCGATTTCGACGAGTCTCAAAAAAGCAGCCTGATGAGAATGGCCAGAGACATGCTGTTTTACATGAATCTGATCTGATGAAAACGAGCATTTCACACGAATTCGAAACTGACTACGACGACCCGAGAAACATAAAAATCAGCTTTCAATGATGCCTCAATCATGAACGCACGAAACAAAGAACGGTGAAAGAGGAACCTGGATGAAACAACAAGATACGGTCTGCATTACCGGAGTTGGGCTGACATCTTCGATTGGTCATGGGTATGAGGAATTCGCCTCAAACCTGCTGTCTAATGTTTCGGGAATTGAGCGTGTTTCGGCCTTCGAGGTGACTGATCATCCGAGTCAGATCGCCAGTTTGATTGGACAAATTCCCTGTCCAGATGGCTTTGATGAAAACGAATTTCGCTCTCGGTTACGAATCGAGCAATGTGGTATCTGGTGCGCCGAGTCGGCGCTCAGGGATGCCGGGTTGCAAAAGCGGCCAGATGGATTACGGATCGGTCTCGTTCTTGGGCTGGGTGCGGAATGGATGCAGAGTTGGGAAATGGATTATCGACGTGGCGGTCGTCGGGCCTTTGATCCAACGGAAGAGCCCGCAGGACTGACCACCAAGGTACATCGGTTGCTGAACCTTCGCGGACCACAATTGACCATCTCGGCCGCATGTGCCAGTGGTAACTGGGCGCTATCTCAAGGCCGTCGATGGCTGGAACTGGGGTGGGTTGATGTCTGCCTTGCTGGAGCCTGCGATATTGGTGTGACGCCACTTTCGCTGGCGGGGTTCGGTAATCTCCGAGCACTCTCTCGAAAAAACCAGGCCCCTCACGCAGCGCTTCGTCCGTTCGACAAAGATCGAGACGGCATGGTACTGGGTGAAGGAGGGGCAATTTTCGTCCTCGAAAAAACGTCGAAAGCAATGGAACGTGGTGCTCGTCGTTATGCCAATGTTGCCGGTTTCGGTGCTACGAGCGACGCTCATCACATGGTCATTCCCTGCCCCGAGCCACAACAGGGAATCGCGGCAATGAAGCAGGCACTTAACGATGCTCAAGTCGCACCAAATGAAATTGATTACATCAATGCACACGCAACGGGTACTCCCGTTGGAGACGTCTGTGAATCGAAGATCTTGCAATCGGTGCTGGGCGCATCTGTGAAAGACGTTCCGATAAGCTCGACCAAAGCGTTGACGGGCCATCTGTTGAGTGCTGCAGCAGCAATTGAAGCGGTCGCATGCCTGGTTGCTCTGGAGAGACAGGTAACGCCGCCGACGGTGAATCTCGACGATCCCGATCCTGATTGTGCCATGCTGAATCACGTACGGAACGAGCCCGAGCCCCGGACAGTTGACGTCACGGTGTCAAATTCATTCGGCTTCGGCGGAAACAACACCTGCCTGGTTCTGAAGAAAGCGGCGTAAAACAGGTCTTGGCGGAGACATTGATCTTCGTAGCGGCAGATTCCAGCCGCCGATCTCTTCAGAAGCTGTTCAAGAGCCGTTTTGAACGGCTTTTCAGATCGCGCCTGAAGTATTTTGCGAGTGCCTTAAACAATTCGCGGCGGCTGAAGCCTCCGCTGCGTCGTCGTCGCCAAAGGTCGTATCGTACGGGTTGAAGCCAATGCGACATAAACGAGCACGCTGTACTTCACGACGCAATCACTGCGCCTCAGCAGGGATATCCAAAAGATAGACCTTGCCGTCGTTGGCCATCAGTGCGATCTGCTTGCCGCTCGGCGAATAAGTTCCCGAGTAAAGAATGGTCGGTAGTTTCTGGCTGAAAAGTGGCTTCTCTTGATTCGGGTCCCAGATCGACATGTTTCCTCCGTATCCGATCGAGAGAATTCGATTGCCGGCTGGCGAGAATTCCACTTTGTAAACGTCGTCCTTGTGCCCGGACAATGTCTTGATTGGAACGGGGTTATCAAAGCTCCACAGGTAGATCTTGCGATCGAGTCCCGCCGCAGCGACTTGTTGTCCGTTCGGACTGACGGCGACAGAATAGACCGCGTCTGTCGGCCCGGTGTACTGACGGGCCTGAGCACCATCATCCTGCTTGTAGGCTCGAACTGTCGTGTCGCCTCCGGCAGTGATGACGTGGGAACCATCCGGCGTGAAGGTCAGAGAATAAATCGCGCCACCCTGTGCTGCGAAGGAACGGACATTCTGATTCTTCTCGTAATCCCAGATCTTGACAGTCTTGTCATTCGATGCAGAGGCAATCAAGGGAAGAGTGGGATGAAATCCGACTCCATAGACCTGTGATTGGTGGCCCGCTAATGACGACGTTGCCTTGGGTGACGCAATTGACCAGGTCCTGACCGAACCATCGGCAGCGGCACTGATTGCCAATCGGCTGTCGGGTGCAAAGCTCAAACTGGTAATCGAAGCCGGATGGCCGTCGGTCACTTGGGCTGCTTCTTGCGACGGAGGTGCCGGCGGTAGCGGATTCAGCAATGTTGGATCGAATGAGCGAATCAAATGATCGCTCCCCGCAGTGATCATTTTCTTTTGATCTGGAGAATACGCAATCTGGACGATCTCGGACGTCATCTGGATATCGAATTGAAGCTTCGACGGATCATTAATGTCCCAGATCTTCAGTTTCTTATCGCTGCCGCCGCTGGCAAGCTGCTGTTGATTCGGGTTTACCGCGATTGAGCGAACGGGGCCCGTGTGCCCTTTAAAGTCTCGAATCAGATTGCCGCTTCCGACGTCCCAATACTTCACAATCCCATCGTCACCGACAGTAAAATGATGAGCAGAATTCGGGTGGACGGTGAGTCCGTTCACTCGTTTTTCATCTGCAATATGCAGATGTTGAATCGCGTGAATATCCCAGTAAATGACCTTGTCAGCTCCCGCATAGACAAAATTCTGATTGTCGTTCGACCAGCCGATCCCGTGAATTGGGCCGCCACCTGCTGCAACGGCGTGTTGCGTCTGACGACCGAGCGGCAAGTTCCAGCCTCGGACAGTTCCGTCAGTACTCGACGAAAGCAGTTTCAAATTGTCGCGACTGTATTCCAGCGATGTGATCTTGTCCGTATGCCCGGAGTAGGTTGCAAACGCGGCTCCGTCGCCAAGATTCCAGACGCGAATCGTCTTATCGTCGCCACCGGCGGCAATCCGTTGGTTATCCCATGAGACTGCGACGGCTCGGACGACATCAACTGCGTCAATTTCTCGAATTTGCGCCCCGTCGGCAGGATTCCAGACTCGAACCTTTTTGTCCGCCCCGCCTGAGATCAGATGTTGCTGTGTGGTCGCGTAGGCCAGGGCGAAGGTTCCTCCCTCGTGGCCGGCAAGCGTTCGAACTTCCGTTCCTTCATTCGCCTTCCAGATTTTGATTGCCCCGCTGGCGTCGGCTACGGCGACTTCCTGATTGTTCGGATGGATGGCGACAGCGGTGATTGCAGCCGCCTGTTCGGGATAAGCTTTGATCAGCATGCCGTTGTTCACGTCGAACAGACGCGCAATCTTGTCTTCGCATCCCGTAATGATGCGACCACCATCAAACTGG
Organism: uncultured Schlesneria sp.; assembly: GCA_903904835.1. Classification (GTDB taxonomy): domain Bacteria; phylum Planctomycetota; class Planctomycetia; order Planctomycetales; family Planctomycetaceae; genus Schlesneria. The sequence goes on from CAIVEI010000021.1 coordinate 41,103, forward strand.
AAACAAAGTGAGGTGACCGCGCCGTTGTGTCCATCAAGATTGCGCAATGGCTTCTGGTCGCCGTTATTCCATAACCGACATGTCTTATCTGTCGAACCCGTAGCAACCATCGAATTGTTAGGATTAACTCGCAGCGTCAGAATCGGTTGTTCGTGCCCTGCCGCCATCCTGGTCGCTTGACCCACGTTGGGCCAGCGCTTGACCAGTCCGTCGGCACCTGAAGTCATGATCCAACTATTATTGGGCGGATAAGCCAGTCCCGTGATTTCCGATGTATGGGCACCGAATACTCCTTGAGGAGTCCCGTCAACGGGATTGAACAATCGAACAAACCCCGCCGTGTCTGCGATACCAATTTGGACTTTGTCGGGTCGAAAGGCGACTCGAGTAACAGGGTAAGGCAACGGACCGATTTCTTTCACTAACTGACGATCAGCAGCGTTCCAGATGCGCAGCATCTTGTCGCCACCACCCGTCAACCATTGTGTTCCATCGGCGTTGATGGCCACAGATGCGGAACCCTGATGAGGCTGCATCGTCGCAATTGGTTTCGAGACGGGAACATCCCAAAGCTTGATCGTGTTATCGAGGGAACCACTGGCAAGGCGATTTCCGTCTTTCGTGATCGCCACGCAAAGGACTAAACCCGTGTGTCCGCTCAATGTTTTTAACGTTGTTCCCGAATTCAAATCCCAGATCCGCAACGTCTTGTCAAAACTCGCTGTGACAAGTTTCGTTCCGTCGGGCGTGTAGACCGCTGCATACGCAGGATCGGTATGGCCAACTAATAATTTTGGTTCAACAGCACCAAGTTGGGATGTCATCACAGCTAAAAGCAACAACAGCGAAGTAACGCGATCGAGCATATTCGAATCCCGTAAAGACATCAAAAACGCGAACCACTTTGGCAAATTCAGCAATGCAAAGGCTAAACAGACTTTCCCGCCAGTTGGATCAGTAATCGTTCCAGTTGCATTCGTTCAGGAAGCGGGTTGGCCCCCTTCATTCCTGCATCGACATTAACCAAACGTTGCAGGATCTGCTCGGCCTTCGCTCGCCCCAAACGGCGAAGATACGATTGCCCGGCGTTAACGGCGGCGGGAAAGACACCCGACTGACGCAGCGCCTGATCAAGCGAATTCGACCCGCGGGACAGATCTGTCGCGATGGCAAACTTCTTGAAAACATAAGAAATGCCACCGAGCAACTTCATTGGTGGTTCACCTGCAGTGAGCAATTGATCAAGCGCCGTCAGGGCAAACCCCAGATCGTCGTCGCGCGCGGCGTCGGTCATGGCCCAGGTTGTTTCTGTCCGCCAACCACCGACGAGCGATTTCACATCGTCGAGTTCAATCTTACCTTTGGCACCGACGTAGGAGCTTAATTTTGCCAGTTCTGTGTTCAACATGCCGAGCTCCTCACCGACCAATTCGATCAGCAGGGATGCGGCATCGCGAGCCAGAGTTTGTCCATACGAATCTTTCGCTGTTTCCTGCAGCCACTTCAATAGCTGCGGACCTTTCAGTTCCGAGCAGTCGATCTCAAGCCCCTTGGCCGAGATTTGCTTGTACAGCCGCGTCGTTTTGGGCCAGGAATTCACATCGAGTACGAGTACCGATTTTTTTGCCGGTTTATCGACCAGCTTTTCCAACCCAGCCCGATTTTTTGTCACGAACTCATCAGCATCATCCACAATGATCAATCGCCGATCACCCCACATCGACACGGTATGCAGTTCGTCCGAGACCGACGACAACTGAGCATCTCGTCCTGCGAATCGAGTAAAACACGTATCGTCATCGTTTACGATTTGCTGACGAAGGACGTTGAGCGCGGTCTGTTTCAAATGCCTTTGACCGCCAGACAAAACGACAACGCCAGCGATTAAGTCTGGTATTTTCTTGAGAAACTCAACAGCATGCATGAAAGTGTCTGTTTCTTGTGTTGGCGTTGAATTCAGGTTTGTTGGCGTCGATAGCGAAGTCTGTTGTTGCTGTGACTCATGACAGCCGACGATTCATGTTACAATTCACGCGCAGCATTGTCATCAACCTCAGGCGATTCCTGTCAGCAAAAGTCCAATGCGGACATGATGAATGAGACTCAGGACGGTTTACACCCTGACGCGATCAGATCGTTAAAACGCCTGCGAGGATTTTGGAATAAAAATCATGAAACACGGCGGACTGACTGATGGAGCAGGCCAATTGAAAATGGCCGCCGACAAGCTGGAAGAAGCGTGGGAAGCGGCGCGGACCGATTGGAACGATGTCATCAGCAGGACTATGGAAGAAGAACAGCTTCAACCACTGTTGCAGCAATTACGAGCAACCTTGGATGCAGTATCACGAACCAGCCACGTGCTGACCACGGCCTGTCGCGAGTGCGAAGACGAACGGCAAATATAATTGTTGTTTGAAAGATTTGCGCAACATTGGCGGAAAACAGGGCTTTTTCAATTTTTCAGGGACCTGACCGTTTGCGCAACGATGGCCGTAAACAGAAATTTCAAGGGGCTGGACATTTGCGCGACTATGGAGCCGGAATAAATTCCCAAAGTGCATGGTGTAGCAGCTCACCACTTTCTACTGACGACTCACAACACTCTTCGGCTCGTTATCCGTGGTTGAATTCTTTCTGATTTACACTTTTTAAAAACTTGCGCAACTATGGGACTTTTTGCGCAACATTGTTGGATTGCAGGGGACTTTGGCTTCATCCGGATAAAAAAAGTTGCGCAACAATGGCCATGCTTGCGCAAGTATGGCGGCATTTGCGCGACTTTGAAGCCCGTGCAAGTTCCCAATGCAAATGTCAAAGTTCGATCAAGTTCGACGCAGTTCGATCGCGTTCGAACCCTGCCATGCTTTTATTCCGTCAAACAATGAACCGCCACCGATCGCCCGCCCCCTTGAACGGACGACGAGGCAAGCCATGTTGAAATTCATTCTAAATTATCAAACAACAAAAACTCTCATAAAAACGACAAGAGTGTTACATACAACATGTCGCCTGTAAATCCATTGACGCGACTTGTTTCTTAACGTTTGGAATGTGCTCACAAGAATCATCAAAACGAGTCCGAGCCGGTGCAAACGGGAACAGGATTGGACTGGTCTAAATTTTTTGTGATTTCGATATCGCAGATGCCCGACGACTGATTACGATCTCGTTCGCGGGGAAAGGAGTCGGTCACGCATGTCGTTTTCCGCCGCAGGGATCGGATTCTGGTTTGCTCAAGGAGGGGTCATGTCACGGAATCAACGCGCACGCAGGAAAGAAAAACACGTCAAGCAGAAGCGAGATGCTCGGCTTCTGCGTCCTTCCAAGTCGGCGATCTGGACTGCGGCGTGCGATCGTGCTGACGAATTAATGGATCAGGAATTGTGGAGCGAAGCACGCGACGTGCTTGAAGCCGTTGACCGCACGCATCCCGGAGCGAATTGCGTCATGGATCGTTTGGCTGACGTATACGAAGAACTGGGCGACACGGATGGTCTGGCTTCGGTCGACAGCCGTCGCAGATCGAATCCCACTCTTGATGCAATGATCCGCCAATCGACAGAGATTCAGAGCCGCTGCGATGACAAGCTGCCAAGTCACGTCGAGCCTGACTCGCGAGAGACCTTGTTGCTGAATTTTGAAATTTACGAAGAACCCATCGATGTTCCTCGTAGTCCGCAAATTCAAGAATGGGTCGAGGAGGGATACTACGCGCTTCAGCAGAGGAAAGGCCGGGAAGCTGAGGTCCTGTTCAAACGGTGTATTGAAGCGGGGGAGGATGCTCCCGACATCATGAACAATCTTTCTGCCGCGTATGCCATGCAGGGACGGGATGATGAATCGCATGAGCTTTCCCGCGCAGTCCACGCCAAATGGCCCGAGTACTTTTTCGGTCGCATCTACATGGCCAATACGGCCGTATCAGAAGGACGATTCGGTGTTGCAGAGCGATATCTTCGAACTTTGCTCACGCAAAAACGGTTTCACATGTCGGAATTCCGCGCGTTAGCCATCGCGTATATTCAGTTGGAAATCGAACAACACCGGTTGAATGCGGCGCAAAGTTGGCTCGACGTGTGGAAGTCCGTCGATCCGGACGACCACGACTTGCAAGTAATGCAGACGCGCATCAAGGCGAGTTCCATGCCCAACCGGCTTCAGAATTTTTTGACAAGGTTCTGGCGTTGAACTTCGTAACCGGAAAAGGGAGGCTGAAGCGTCGCTCGGGGCCAATGCGATTGGCCCAACGGACCGGCTCGCGCCTGTCCGTTGGGCTTTGGTTTAATGACCTTTCGGCCATCACGCTACAACGTCACGGCTTCAATCTCGGCGACGAAACGACCAGCGTCGCTGCCCAAGAACGATGAGATCACGTCGAAGACGGCGTCACTGAAGCCGCCGACGTTCAGGATATCGCTGCGTTCCGGAGCCTGCGTTGTCGTGTTTGGTTGCAGGTCGATGCAGATCAGCTTTGGCCCCTCGATGTCACCACCTTGAAGTCGAACCTGGTTCTGCACGAACACTTGCCATTCCGTCACAACGCCCGTCGAGCCGCCAGAACCGTTGTAGTACGGACGGTCTTGGTAGACCCAGCTCTCGTTGTCGCTTACCAAAACGACTCCTGCGAACTTACGCTTGAAGAAAGCCGAGTTGGCCTTGCGGATTGGCAACGAACAGTCGGTTCCACCACCTCCAAACCTCGCCAACCGGTTCGCCAGGTTCAGAATCGAGTCGGACGGATCGACGTTGGCGTCAAACGCGCGGGTGTCGAACGGGACGACGATGCTGTCTGGGTTGCGTCGCAGGATGGCTGCCGCCACAAGGGCGGCGACGTCCACACACCGCATCTTCGATGTACCACCTCGACCACGGTTTCCCGTGACGGGTGACTGCATCGAACCCGAAACGTCGAGACCGATAACAACTGGTCCCGGCAACTTTGGGACGTTACCACAAGCGATCTCCGCCGCAGTGTGCAGGGCCGCCTTAATCGCCTCAGGGATCTCCGCTGACGCATTCATGTACGCCGCGAAGAACTGATACGGAAACTGACGCGACCGACGGATTTCGTTTTCATCCGCCAGCCGGTCGGCCACCGTCTGAACTATCGCATGATCCTCGAAGACACCATGCCGTTGCAGGGTGTTGAGGTTCATCCTCAATGCCTGAGGTCCCATCGCCTGTGCGATCGCCGCCCAGACTTTGGAACCCTTCGCCTTGTCAGCCAGCAAGTCCCATCGGGCGTGCAGTCGATCCAGCAGAGCGATCTGCTGCTCGGCCGTTTCCGCCGTACGGAACGCGACCAGCAACCGAACCTGCTCGGGCAAATCGACTTCACCCGCCGGCGCCCACTTCGACTGCTCCTTATCTGTCAGCCAGCCGAACAGTGCGCGCCGACCATTGTCGACCGGCGTCGGTCGCGCCAGCCGCAGAATGTCCCGCAAGCTCGGATCATGACCGATCGATGCTGACAACAGCTTCTCGGACGAGGCCGTGTTCAGCCAGCGTTGAAAAGCTCGCTGCAACGAACTCGACAGGCTCTTCTTGCCGAACTGACCCGAACGGATCATCTGGAACAACGTCCGCAACACTCGTCCATTGTCGATCACCCGATCGAAGACCTCATGGAAAAGCACGGTGTCTCGTGCGGCCAAGGTCGCTGCCAACGCGGCCGGCATGTCTTTCAGATAAGCCCGCTCGCGGCTGTAAATCGCCAGCTTTGCCAGGAAGACGTTATCATTCACCTGGCAGACCAGCGACTGCAGCGTCGCAAGCTGCATCTCTGCGTCGGCGTAGAACGTTCCGTTAAAGCAGCCTGTCGCCGCCAACTGGGCGAGCGCCTCTTTTGGTTCCAAGGCATACGCCGGTCCACCTGCGTCATTCCGTGCGGTTGCTCGCGGCAATAGCGACTTCAAACTTGAAAACAACGACTTGTTGGCCATCGTGGCCTCCTTCCGTAACAGTCGAGACGAAGCGATCTGCCGAGAGCGCATCGCTCACGCAAGATGACGGATCGAGTCCGTACTCGACAAAAAATGTCCGCGATCCCATGAAGGTTGATCAGGGGTGCTGCCGGGCTTTGCCTGCTGATAAGGGCGAATGACAACCTGTAGCAGAGGTTTCCAGCCTCCCATTAAACAATTTACGTGGCGGGCGGAAGCCTCCACTACAAAAACAACGATTCAACGAAGGTTAGTCAGAGCTGCCGGCCCAATCGGAATTGGTCAGGCGCCGTGCGACCGTAGCACCGTGGCACTAACTGATCGATAAATGGACTCCAACAAGGCAGTTGAATTGTTGACTCAAAAACACTCGACGAAGTTGTGGCCAGAGTTCCGGGCCAACACGAACTTTAAAAAGAGGCCCGGGCGGGATTCGAACCAGCTAAGTCCATATACTCCAAACCGGCAGTCGAATGCGTCTTCAAAGTTTGCTGATAAAAACATGTCCCAACGAAGTTGCAATCAGAGAACGCCTCTTGCGAGGCGACGGGCGCGTTAGACCACTCTGCCACAGCGCGTTGCCACGCTGGTGGGATTCGAACCCACGGTTCTTGCGAACACACGTTCCATGGACTCCGATCAGGCAGTCAGGACAATTTCAAAAATGCCTCAACGAAGGTTCGCCGGGACATCGTGCCCGTAGGCACACGGGTTCAACGTGTTGATGTAGTCCTGACAGGCAGTTGAGGCTCTATCAATGACACGCTCAACGAGGAAATGGTTCAGACGGTTCACATTTGCAGTATGTAGTCCAAACTGGCAGTTGATCGTGTCAAGACTCCAGTGGGAATCGAACCGGCTGGAAGTGGCATCGAAAGCCGCCGCCAATCTGCGTGACTTCAACGTTATAACGCTGGCTTCAATAGGGCCCACAACTCGCCATTGTGCCGTCGGCCATGCAGAAGAATTCGCTCGCGTAGAATTCCTTCTCGAATGGCACCGACCTTTGCCGCCACTCGCTGACTCGCAGCATTTTCTTCAGAAACGACGATTTCAATGCGATGCAATCCATATTTTCCTCAAAAGCCCATTGGCAAAGCTGCCGCGTGGCCGATGTAGCGACGCCGTTTCTCGTTGCAGAAGTCCGCACGCAATACCCGAGTTCACCGACCCCATTGCGCCGATCGATTCGATGTATCCCACAAGCTCCAAGCAACTTTCCCTCGTCGTTCACGACAACGAAGCTCCACTCCTGATTGGTTTCCCAGGCACTCGGACGGCTTTCGACCCATGCGATCACATCATTTCGTGAATACGCATCGTGACACCAGGACATCCAGTGCGAGAGTTCTACTTTGGATTCCATCACGGCATCATAAATGGCATCAACATCGTCTGGTTGGTAACGCCGAATCCGAACCGAATTTTCAGTGGCCGTACCATTCATGATAGATGTCCTTTTCGCCCACAAATTAGGTGAGAAAGCCGTCACAGTCGGTGCGTGAGCAACTGCCGTTCAAGACCCCGAGGAGTTTTGGCAACACTGACACTGTCAAGTTCCTCAAGCATGGAACTATGCCCTCCAGAAATCTGGCGAGTGTCGTCCGGTTGGACCCCAATACCCTTTTCAAATCAAAATAGCCGGTCCAAGTGTCGCACTTGGCGGTCGGAGCTTATGAAACTCCGCTGAGCGCTGGCCCACCGGCGTCAATCGTTTACAGTTGCAAACCAGGATGTTGCCAGCCTGATGAAAAATCATGAAATGCGGGGGCAGGAATCGAACCTGCGGACTCGTGGGTCAAAGCCACGGATTTCTACCAGCAGAAACTACCCCGCAACGGGAGAATGAAGAGTGGGATCCGAACCCACGTTACCGTCTTATGGGCGCGTGTTTTCGCTGCTAAACTACGCGTACCATCAAATTGAAGAATGCAGGATGTTCACGCATGTGGCGAATGATCAATTTCATTTCGATTGGTGCTTTTCTATTCGTGTTGATTGCGATCGAAGTTGTCCGCTCCATCGTTCATCGGTATCGCGAGAAGCGGTATGGAATCGGTGGTGGTACTCAGGATATTGCCATGTGGGGGTCGCTTCTGGCCTGCCTGCTGCTCGTTCTTGGTGCCATTTCAGGCATTCTCTGTTGGCTCGGGTTTTGAATTGAGACCAGAGGCAATGGAACCGTCACTTGCTCAGGTAAGAACTGAGTGTGCCGCCACCAATAACTTGATCCCGCCTTCTTTCAATAGGCCTGGGCGGAGTCGAACCGCCATCTGGCCCTTATAAGGAGCCTGCTCTTACCGTTGAGCGACAGGCCCGCAGCCTATAGCGAGAGAGTCGTATTGAGTGACGAGAAAGCCGCCATAGTCGGTTCGCCAGGAGCTTCCGCTCCATGACCCCAAGTAACTTTGACAAAACTTACAGCGTCAAGTTCCTCAAGACCGGAGACGAATGGAAATTCTCTCCGTCTACTTTCTACTTTCTCCCATCTACTCTCTCTGCGGCGAAGCCGCAGTGGGGTCGGGGGGATTCGAACCCCCGCCGGGCAGATTAAAAATCTGCTGTGCTGCCGTTACACCACGACCCCGGATGAGGACGTGGCTCCGTTTGTCTGATTCTTCTTGTTCCACAGTTTTCTCCTTTTCAAATCGCCCGGAATTGTCGGTTGTTTTATGAATCAACGTCGGAAAACCACATGTTTCAGCGCCGGCGGCTTTCGTGTTCGGCTGAAACAGAATATGCGAGGAGGTTGGAAGCCTCCTCTATAAAGACTGACAATCGCTTTGGGTGGAGTTGAACCACCTCTGTCGCCTTATCAGAACGACGTGCTTCCGTTACACCACCAGGCGAAGTCGGGATGGTCAGAATCGAACTGACTTTCTCGTGTGCCCAAGACACGCGGGCGACCGGTGCCCCTCACCCCGAACTTGACAGTGACTAAACCGCCGACGTCGCCAACATGATTCGAACCCAGCCCATTAGGTGCTGGTTTCAGCTCGTTGCCTACGACTCGGTTTTAAACACTTTGACTTCGAAACAGCTTCAAGATCGTTGTCGACGACAAACGAAAAAGCCCGGAGTCATTCGTGTGACACCGGGCTTTTGAAAGCTTGCGGAGGCGTAAAGCCGATGTCACGAGCGCAGGGGATACGGCGGTTGCACGCATTTGAAGCCGATGTTCCCTGAATACTGCGGGCTTACCGTCTGAATTACTGAAGACGGTCCGACAAGATCCTGCTGAATCTGGGGGCGCACGGGTTGTGTCGCGAAGGCGTTCGCCGGTACGGCAAACCGTTTCGTATCGCTCTGCCCGCAATCGGATATCGGCTGTGACAACATCATTTTCCGCGAAGCCTTTGAAGTTCATTCTTCCTGAAACTTGTGTGGTCGTCGACGATGAAGTTCATCGTCGTTGCGTATATGACGCGCGAGTTCAGAACAAGGTTCGCAGGAAATTCCAAATAAATGCAGAGAAGAATTTGGCGAGACTACGGGGTAGAAGTGGAGCGTTTATGGAGGCTTCTAATCCTTGCAATTAACACCGTCGACTCGTGTCTCAACTGGTCGATGCAGTCATTTTTTGGAAACGGAAAACACCGGACCATTTCTTGTTGGATCGACGTTCGCGATCGCTTCACGAAATCATGATTCGGCGAGAAGCTGACACATGAAAGGCTGACGACTTCCTTGATCTACCGAATTTATAGAGCGGATTCTTCGATCGGCGAGACACGGTACATGGTGCGTGTGACTCGAAAACCCAGGCTGCGATAGAGTTCCACTGCGGTGACGTTCGAGGCTGTCACTTCGAGAACGACTCGCATGACTCGGGCACTCAAAAAACCCTCCAGCGATTTCATGACGAGCGCGCGACCGAGACCCAATCCTCGATGCTCGGGAATGACCCCAATATTCTGAATCGATCCAAATTGATCAGAAGCACCGATCCCTTGAATGGTTCCGCAATCCTGGGGAAGCTCCACTCGTCCAACGCCGACCCGGCAGACGAGCCATGTTGCTGGACCGAGAAAAGTCTCTTGGCTGGCGATGTCGGACATCAGTCTCAGGCAGCCATAGTATTCACCGAGACAGGAAAATACTTCGGCATCCAGTTCGTCGCGGAAACTCCGATATTTGGTCAATGCGTGGCGTTCGATATCCGATTCGTTCCATTCGCGCCAAATGTAACCCTCGGGCAATATCGCGGACGCAACGGGAGTTTCGTCCAGCCGGATCTCCATTCGATAACGTTTGAAAAACTGCTGTTCCACCATGTCACGCAACGATCAAAACTGTTCCTGATAAGTCCTTCATGGATTGACGTCGAGAGGTCGAGGTTCCTACCTCGCCGCGAAGTCGGTATCGGCATCGACTCAGTGGCTCGGCAACAGCCTCGCCCAATTGGTCGTGGACGACGCTCTTGCTGGGAATATACCCAAATCCGGTAGGAAAGTCCGCGATCCTGATCTTGTCCAATTTCTCAATCGCGGGTATTCCACCATCGATTCCATGCGGCAGTTTTCGCCGAATCGGGCATCCGCGATGGGATATTGTCGCAAAAACAAGAAGTCAACGATGGACAGTGGCCGTATTGCACCGACATTTTTCAGTTCAGTTCCACGGGTTTCGTTTTAGTAAATCCTATGAAAACAAGACGTTTCCCTCTACTGGCAATGGTCATAGCGATCTTTCTCGTCGGGAATTCCGCAGGGCGAGGCGAAGAGGAACTTCCGTCACGGCCGCGCGAGACAACCCGTGGCTTGCCACTTCCTTCCCGGACGGGTGGAGTCGAATCAAACGGATCAAATCGAGGCAAAACGATTTCGTCCTCGAATAATCTCTGGACGACGTTCATTTCGCTCGGCTTAATTGTCGGGACCATCGTTCTTGTCGGGCGAGGTTTGAAGCGGTACGGAATTCAAGGGACACAAGCACTTCCGATCAGTGCATTGGAAGTGCTTGGTCGTCAAACGATCGAACCCAAAGTGGCCGTCCATCTTGTCAGGTGTGGTTCTCGAATACTTGTTTTGGGCGTCGGTTCCGACGGAGTTCGCACGCTCTCTGAAATCGATGATCCCGAGGAAGTTGAGCGATTGACGAATGCGTGCCGAAATCCTTCGAAAGATGAGGCCCGGACGACTCGAAATTCCGCGCCGGCTAAGACAGCTCAGAAATCGAATTCGTCATTAACAGCAGAACGAGTCTTCATGGCCATGGCGGCTGCGGGGCTTTTCTTGGCGTCAGCCTCGCCTATTGATGCTCAAACAAATCGTGTCACACAATCGGCAAAGCGGTCTCAAGAAGCGAATCGGGTCCGGCCTGCGGTTGCTGAAGAACGTCCGAATGAAATTCCACTGGCCGGATTCGAGCGTGGAATGCCAATCGCATTCGATCCACAAAATATTGGGTCGCCGCAGCAGTTGGGCGTGGGCTTAAAGATGCTGGCCTTCATGACCATTTTCAGTCTGGCCCCGTCGATCCTCATGATGACGACCTGCTTTGTTCGATTCAGCGTGGCTCTTGGCTTGCTTCGCCAGGCCCTGGGAACGCAACAAGGACCACCCAATCAGGTTTTGACGGCGATTTGCATGTTCCTCACGTTTCTGATCATGTCACCGGTCTGGCAGAAGAGCTACGACGAAGGGATTCGCCCCTACACCAATCCGGCAGCAGGCGAACCTGCGATCGATGAATCGACAGCGCTGGCGAGAACGCTTGCCCCTGTTCGGAACTTTATGAGCGAACAGATTGATAAGTCGAACAACGGTGACGCGGTCTGGATGTTGCTCGATTTTCAACGACCTGTCACCGGATCATCGTCGGCCGGTTCATGGCAAGAACCGCAAAGCTACGATGAAGTGCCGTTCACGGTCCTTGCACCTGCTTATCTACTCAGCGAGTTGAAAGTCGGGTTTCTCATCGGATTTCAATTGTTCCTTCCTTTTCTTGTGATCGACCTTGTTGTGGCCATGATCCTGACCAGCCTGGGTCTGACGATGATGCCCCCTTCGATGGTTTCGCTCCCCTTCAAGCTGTTGTTATTTGTGCTGATCGATGGATGGTTCCTCACTGTGGGAATGTTGCTCGAAAGCGTCAGGATGGCGTAGGGCGTGGAAATGTGCATTGAAGGTTTGAGGATCGCGGCATGACGGCAGACCTTGCTGTAGAACTTTGTCGATCGGCAGTCGTGCTGGCGCTGACCATCGGTGGCCCCGTACTACTGGCCGCTTTAGCAATCGGTTTAGTGATCGGGCTGATTCAAGCAATGACCCAATTGCATGATCAGACACTGGCGTTCGTTCCGAAGATGATCGGTATTTCGCTGGTGGTCCTGTATCTGCTTCCGTGGGGGCTCAGTCGAATGGCGGAATATGCCTCGGACTTAATTCGTGAAATTCCCCATCAATTATGAATGAACTGCTTGAACAGCTTGCTGCTGATCCCTGGGGACGGCTGGTGCTTCAACACCTGGCGAGTGGCGGAATACAAGGTTGCTTTTTGTTTCTGCTGGTCGCGGCCCGGCTGGTCGGCGTGTTCATCGTGGCACCTGGCGGACTTCGAATTCCGATCCCGCTCTCGTTGCGTATCGTGCTCGTGATTTTGTTATCAATGATCATTGCACCGACGCTGCTCGATTCACCCGAACGTGACGTCGCCGTGACTCAGGTGAACCATACCACGTCGAAGGTTCTTCCTTTACCCGATTCACCAACAGATCTCGCGTGCCTTGTCGCCTGCGAAATTGGTCTGGGTGCCTTGCTTGGCGTGGGTGTCATCGCCGTGTTCAGCGGATTGTGGCTGGGGGGAGAATGGCTCGATCGATCAAGCGGGCTGTGTCTGGGACGAGTGCTAAATCCAGACTGGACTGATGGTGACCCGGCATGTAGCCGTTTGATGCCATTGCTGGCAATTGCCGTCTTTATGCTAATGGAACCGCTGGGTGGTCAATGGCTGCTGCTCAGATCGCTGGTCGAGTCGTTTGTCTCGATTCCAATCGGTACCGCGTCGTGGTCGACATCGGTGGATTTGCTGAACGGCCTCGTCCAGCATTCGTTGATTCTTGGCATTCGAATCGCAATACCGTTCGTCGTCACGATGCTGATGCTCGACATCACACTGGCATTTGCCAGTCGCAATACGCCGGTCGCGATCAGTTCCGCCGCAGCAATTATTCGAGCGGGAGCGGGAATTGCGGTTCTCGCATTAACACTGACGGCGATTCCTGAAGTGATCGCTGCGACCATGGTCTCGCTATTTTCCTGACCGTTCAAGTCGACAGGTCAGTTACGTCTCCCATCGAACTGTCGAAAGAATTGGATCCGGTCGTGTCTGTCGACGAGATCATTCGCCCGTTTCACGGAACACATTGCAGAAGCCTTTTCAAAACAACGAATCGCCCGCTTTAAGCACGCCCGTTCGGCACGTTGGCGTTGCAGTCGGCCAAATAAGGCGGACATATTCAAAAGATCGTTTCCCATTCCACGAAGGTCCCGGGACTGCTGATGACGACGATAGGCAGAAAACAGTGTCATTATCCCTTCTTGAGGCGACGTTAATTCCGACTGAACCAGACCCAACGTGGCGATCAAGTCGCCATCCCGGACTTCGTCAGCGACATCGCCACTCATTTCAATGGCAGCCATCAAAAGGGATTCGGAAGTTTGATAAGACTCGTTCGCCAATGCATCATTGGCCATTGCCAGTAGTTCTTCAGGTCCCGCGTCTTCGAGAAGAAGAGTCGCTCGCCATTGGAAGCGGCGTGCGAGATCGAGATCACCGACTTCGCGATAAATTGCTGCAAGATTATGACACACGACGCCAATCGCCTGCCGGTTATCACCGTCGAGAATCGGAGTGAAAATCGAAATCGCCTCAAAATATCGTTCTTGATGAGACAGGCAGACGCCGTAGGCGATTCGGCTTGCTGGTGAAGTGTCCAGCAAGATTGCCTGGTGAAATAACTCGTCGGCTCCCTTCCAGTCACGGTTTTTTGACGAACGCTCGGCGTCGATGATGAGTTCTGAGACTCGTTCACTGTCACCAGAGGGTTCGGGTTTCTTCATGATTGGCTTTTTTCGAGTCGCGACGCGATTTCATCTCATGTCCGCCACGGATTCCCTTCGACCGTGGCACATCGTTCATCGACAATGATTCGTTCGGGGACCGGCCCCGCATAAACCCAAAGCATTTCCATAGGACCATTCGATTCATTGATAAAATAATGAACCCGGCCTCGTGGTTGAAGCGCAGTCTGGCAATCGCTCATCGAATAGCGACGACCTTCGACGATGCATGTCGCAGTCCCCGAAATGATACAGATCGATTCGTCGAAATCATGAACGTGAGCGGGAAGACGGCCACCTGGCTGAAACAGTCCGTATCCACCGCTCATCTCGATTCCCGGCAGCAGTGTTTGATTAAAGCAATCAATAAACTCGGTATTGGGACCGGCAGCACCTCGTTTGGCTGTGGCGAATCGGTTGATTCGTTCAGCCCCAGGGACTCCCGTCGAAGTTTCCGGCATCGAACGGCGGGAAAAGAACTTATCGACAAGTGTCCTGCTCGGATTGTCGGTTGCCATCGCGATGTGTAAGACCGCTGGTTCTGAGTTGGAACCATTGCGAGCGGCATGTGCCAGTTCTGCTGGAATGACCGCGTTATCGAGTTTTTTCAACCCGTATGAGCGTCCTTCAACGTCGATCACGATCGAACCACTGAGCAGCGTGATTGATTCGGTGAAAATGTGCGAGTGGTACGGCAAGACGGCACCCGGTGCGAACGTGACAATCCCCGTCGTCAAATTGCGAGCTTGATTGTGCCGACCCACAAGACATTCGAAATTCACCCCACGGGCAATCTCGGCTCGTGGTCCAGTCCCAACGGAATTCATCACTTCATCGCGGTCAGGCCGCATCGATTCCGGTGGTCGAGTTAAAGGGGCTGCGGCAATGGTTGAAGCCGTCGGAACGAATGAGGATTGAATCGCACGATCACGACCAAGCACGGTCAGCGACGCTCGAATCGATCTGGTCAGTAAACCAGCGTCCATCCCCAGTCCAATGGCTCGAAATCCTTGCTTCTGTCGTTCTTTGATATCATCGTTGCTCGTGGCCAGCACGCCACAGTGCCTCCCCGAACGACGAATGATGTCCTTGGCCTGAAGGATTTGATCGGCAACACCTGGCCCTTCCCATTGTCCTCGAAAACCGGCACTCGACGACAAATCGGCAGGTCCGAACCACATCAACTCGACACCCTCAACCTGGCACATTATCGGTACCTGGCGAATGGCTCGAACGGTTTCGACAATTGGCACGACCAGCACGTTTTCGTTGGCTTCGGCGGTATGCTCAACCAGACACTGCCCCCAGCAGGTGGCGCGTTCTCCACCGATTCCCCGCAATCCGTCCTCAGGATATTGAGAGTAACTAACGGCCTGTCTCAGTTGGTCAGCAGTCTCGATCCACGGAATAACGATGCCGTCGGCGCCGATGTCGAGTGCTCGTTTGATCAGTCCGCCATTCAATTCTGTGATGCGCACAAGCGCCACAGTATCGCTGCGGACGGTCGCGCGAATGTGTTCAAGAATCTCTTTCCAGTCAAGGTGTCCATGCTCGGCATCGATCACGACCCAATCGAGTCCCAGGCCTACAGCGATTTCGGTGACGCTGGGTGATTCCAATGTGACCCAAAGGCCGAACACAGGCGAATCTTCGGCCAATTTGCGTCGAAGTTTTTGCAAAGCTGCCGTTTTCATCGTGTACTCGTCATTGCTAAGAGAAGTCGAATACCGGCATAAATTGCCGAATGCCGCCTGCAGTTCAAAAAAGCGAGTTGTGATCGTATCGACCGCGCGACAAGTCTCTCAACAGAGTGATCCAACCCATCTTGCTGAAAACGCCACGATCTCCATAATCAATGGGACGGAGTTTAACTCCCAAAGTTTCAAAAACCGATCAGTCGAGTGTTATTGCTCCGCTTTTGTTACTTGCAGTGACTTTGCGGGTGCGAGACCAACAAAAAAAATGGCTTCCCTCCAGTCGGGAAACCATCGAGTAACACGAAGTCCAGGTGAGAATTTATTGTGTCCGGCAGTCACGGTGTCCAACTTGAGGGGAGTCGCTTCTGGGTGAAACACCGCCGAAGAGTGTACGGCCCTTTTGACTACGAATGGACGTCGGATTTCTGCGGTGTCGAGATGCTCTATGATGGTCAGAAGTTTGGCGAGTATTGCAGTGTCGACGAAATCTTTGCCGATCTGACCCCATTTCGACTGCCGATGAGTGTCGTTCGCGTGACCAGTATCGTCATGGGATGTGTTCTCTACGGCGTATTGAATGGAATGCGAGAGCCTGAGCGCATCCATTTGCTTGCTGAACGATTGCGAGAGATGGGCTACGAACAGTTCGTTCCGACGTCGAAACAATGATTGGCATTTCGTTTGACGACCTTCTAAAAACGTCTGTTCTGAACTTCGTTGTATGCCATTTCCGGCAAGAATAACATCGGTTGTTGACGCTAACGCCTGCTCGACCGTATCCTGCCAGATACTTCCTCCCTCATTATTCAGACTCCACGTTTGAGAGCGATGCCTCATGGAATTGTCACGTGTTGGATTCTTCCGTCGTCGCGTTTTCGTCAATCGGCTGGTTGTACTTGCTGTTTGTTTGTTGTTTAGCCCGACTGACTCGAGCCTTATCGCCGATGAACCGGCATACGACAAAGCAGTACGTCCCTTACTGACGAAATACTGTTTCGAATGTCACAGCCAGGAATCGCAACAAGGGAACCTGACTCTCGATCAATTTGCTTCGACCAATGATGCAGTCAATGACCGAAAGTTATGGTGGAAGGTTCTGAAAAACCTTCGATCAGGAGTCATGCCGCCCGCAGGAGAAGTTCGCCCAGGTCCCGATGAAATCGAAACAATTGCCCAGTGGGTTAAGTTTCAAGTTTTTGGAATCGATCCGAATGATGTTGATCCCGGTCGGATCGGAGTGCGGCGATTGAATCGACGTGAATACGACAATACCGTCGACGACTTGATGGGTATCAAATTCGATGCGTCACTGATTTTGCCGGCCGACGATTCCGGATACGGATTTGATAACGTCGGCGATGCACTCAGCTTTTCTCCATTACTGATGGAAAAATATCTAAGAGCCGCTCAGGCAATCGTCGATCAGACCGTTCCCAGGGTCACCTGGATTATTCCCCAACAGGAATTCTCTGGTCGAGATTTTCGTAGCGATGACGGTCGAGAAAGAGGGGAAAATCTTTCGTCTAAGAAAGCAGCCAGGGTTAAACGCATCGTCAACATCACGGATGACGGAAAGTACGATCTGCATGTCGGTGTGAAGCTGCGAGGTACGTTCGACTTCGATCCTTCTCGCTATACCGTCGTCTTCAGCATTGACGGCCAGGTGCGTACAACTCACGAATATGGTTGGGATGAAAACAAGTTGCTCCGCTATCATTTCACTGAGGAATGGAAGGCGGGCGACCATGAGCTCACTTTTGAGCTAACCCCGGTTCCTGCTGAATCCGACGATGTGAACAAAGCCGGCGTTGGCCGCGAGTCCACAAGCGCGAGCTTCGAAATCAACTCGGTCCAGATCGCAGGACCGCAAGGAACGACAAGCCTCATTCATCCGCGTCATTACTCAACGTTCTTTCCCCGCGAAGCCCCACCGGATTCACTCGCCGAACGAAATGCCTATGCGGCTGAAATTCTTCGCACGTTCGCGACCCGGGCGTTTCGCAGCCATGTCGATCAGCCGACGGTCGACAGATTGGTCAAGCTGGCCGAAATCGTTTACCAGCAACCTGAAAAGACGTTTGAAGCGGGGGTGGCTCACGCGATGGTGGCCATCATGAGTTCGCCGCGATTTCTCTTTCGATTAGAAGGAATTGGAACACCGGACGGTAGCGGTCGATTTCCATTCGTCGATGAGTTTTCGCTGGCATCACGGTTGTCATATTTCCTGTGGTCGACAATGCCTGATGAAGAACTGTTTCGATTGGCCGAAGCGGGCGAACTGCGAATGCAACTTTCGAAGCAAGTTTCGCGGATGATGGCTGACGAGCGGGCTGCCGAGTTTGCCCGAAATTTTGTTGGTCAATGGCTGCGGACCCGCGATGTGACACAGGTCTCGATCGATCCGATCGTGGTACTTGGTCATCAGGAAGAATACGAAAAACTCCGAGAGCAATTTCGCGGACGTCGACGTCAACCTCTCAGCCGCGAACTGACGCCTGAAGACGAAAAGATTCGCAAACGATTCGAAGAATTCCGTCAGATGTCTGATCGATTCAACGATGAAATGAAGCGATCGATGCGACGTGAAACGGAAATGTGCTTTGAATATATCGTAAAAGAAGATCGCAGCCTGCTGGATCTTTTGGATTGTGATTACACCTTCCTGAACGAGAGACTCGCGACCTTGTATGGAGTTCCTGACGTTCGCGGCAATGAACTTCGACATGTCAAACTTCCCGATGGAAGCCCACGTGGTGGTGTGTTAACTCACGCATCAATGCTATTGGTGACTTCGAATCCGACTCGCACTTCACCGGTCAAACGGGGTTTGTTCATTCTGGACAACATTCTCGGAACGCCCGCTCCCCCTGCACCAGCAGGTGTGCCCGACCTGGAAGAAACGGCGAAGAAATTTGCGGGACGCGAACCACCGCTTCGTGACTTGTTAGCCGCACATCGTGAGTCAGCATTGTGCTCGTCATGTCATTCCCGCATGGACCCACTGGGAATCGCGCTGGAAAATTTCAATGCATTGGGGATGTGGCGGGATCAGGAAAAAGACCAGCCGATCGATGCTTCTGGAAAATTGATCACGGGCGAATCGTTTCAGGACGTTCGCGATCTGAAAAAGATCTTGCGAAAACAACACGCAACCGATTTTTACCGTTGCGTTACCGAGAAAATGCTGACTTACGCCTTAGGACGGGGAATGGAAGAAACCGACGAACAAACGTTGGATTTGATTGTAACACGACTTAATGAAAGTGACGGACGATTCAGCGCGTTGATTCAAGGGGTTATCGAATCGGCTCCGTTCCAAAAGCAACGAAGTATTTCCGGCCTCGCGTCGTCGAAGCCGGACGCAAATTGACCAGCAATCAGATCGTTAAAGTATCGCGATCGACAAGTACAACGATAGACAGGACAGATCGATGACCAGACCAAATCGGATCTCGCAAAATGCGGTTAACTCGCAGCAGCGTTCATCGGCGATCAGCCGCCGTCAGTTTCTGCGTGGCGTCGGTGTGTCGATCGCTCTACCGACGTTGCCCTCGTTGATGTCACGTCGCGGAATCGCTGAAGAATTACCGAAGGCCGTTCCCGGCCTGGCAACGACCGCGACCGGGGCACCACTGCGAATGGCCTTCATGTCCATTCCCAACGGTGTTCAACAGGACCACTGGTTTCCCAGTGATGACTTCACGCTCAACGACAGCATGGCACCGCTGGAAGGACTGAAGCAACATTTTCAGGTGATCGGTGGACTTGATCACCAGCATGCGACCGCCGGACGGGACGGCGCGGGAGATCATGCCCGCGCGAGCGCCACATTCCTGACTGGGGCACGTGCTCGAAAGACAGCCGGCAGCGACATCCATGTCGGTGTCTCCGTCGATCAAGTTGCCGCCCAGAAGCTTGGGCACCTGACACGGTTTCCGTCGCTGGAACTTTCATCCGATGTCGTACGCAATTCGGGCAGTTGTGACTCGGGCTATGCGTGTGCCTATCAATATAATCTGGCGTGGAGTTCGCCAACGACACCGGTCAGCCCGGAACCGAATCCAAGACTGGTCTTCGAACGGCTGTTTGGTGCCGGAGACAAAGCAGACCGCCAAAAGAACTTTGCGATTCGGCAAGAGACCGAGAAGAGCATTTTAGACTTTGTCCTGGAAGAAACGGGCGACGCACGGCGACGTCTCGGAAATCAAGATCTGCGTAAGTTTGACGAGTATCTCACCGTCGTCCGGGAAATGGAACAGCGACTCAAAGCGGCAGAAAAATTCAAAGACCGCCCGGAACCCGATGTTCAAACGCCGGCAGGCATTCCCTCCGATTTTGCCGAATACATGCAGTTCATGTATGACATGCTGATCCTGGCCTTTCAGACCGATTCGACTCGAATTGGCACGCTATTGCTGGCATACGACGGAAGCAATAAGACCTATCCGCAAATCGGTATACCCGAAGGGCATCACTACCTGACTCACAATCAGCGGAATCCCCAGCTTGTGAAAAAGGTCGCTGAAATCGACAAGTACCATCTCAGTTGTTTTGCGAAATTCCTCGAAAAGATGTCGAAGATCGAGGACGTCGATGGAAACTCGTTATTGCATAACTCGATGATCGTCTACGGAGGAGCGATCGCGGACGGTAATCGTCATTCCCACGATAACCTTCCTGTAATCCTGGCTGGACACGCAGGCGGCGCGTTGACCACTAATCGCTTTTTCAAAGCTCCGAAGCAGCCCATGTCGAACCTGTTTGTCACGATGCTGAATCAAATCGGAGTCGAAACCGAAACGTTCGGTGATTCGAACGGCCGCCTCGTTTTTTAATTGAATCGCGCCGCTTTGGACCTACGTCCTGGGGCCGATCAGAACCAGTGACAGCCGTCGTCCATAAAACCACATCGGATCTCCAACAGCCGCGATCTGCCAGGCCTGACCCGTATCTGCCGAAATGCGAATATCTCGCCTTGTCCATTCAAGTACGAGGAATCGTGATTGAGGCTTCTGACGCTCTTTGTCCATCGCTTTCGTCAGCCCGGCGTCCCAGCCTTCCGTGGTCATCAGTTCCGCCTGAGGCCAGCGACTTCGCAAGATATACCTTAGTGCCACGGGGATCGGATCTCGACTCGCGATCAGTGAAATCCGCTGTACTTCGGGTAGCGTATCGAGTCGTGACTTCAAAACGGCTATTCGATGCACATCCTCTGATTCACTATTCCGCGAATCAAGACCGGCAGACAAGCAACCCAATAGTGAAAAAGAAACGGTGAAACGCAACAGTTGGCGCCATCCCGCTTCGGTCCATCCCGTGTTACTAAAGCTGACTGCGGATGCTAACCGCGGACCAAACGCCAACAGCATTGTTGTCAGAACGGCACCAAGCAGTCCCGACGCGTACGACATCGTCAGTCGCGAAACAACCAAACCGGCAACCAGAACAATCAATGCACATTCGACCGGAGGAGAAACCTTTCGTTCGATCAGCGAACCAATCCCCAATGCTGCCAGCAAAATCGTTGGCGTCAAAAGTGCGACGTTCCAGACCAACGTGTTGGTGACTGTCAACATTCCCGTGAACTCGACAATCACTCGGCCAACGAACAGGAATGACCACCACAACAATAAATATTCGTAACTTCGTCGAGACAATCCGCCAGTCGAATTACGGCATTCCTGCCAGCAGCGATGCAGGCCAACCAACAGCCAGCCGATCAGCATTGCCGATTGAGTCAGCCAATGACTCCATGACTGTTTCAGAAGTGGACACACGTCTGTCCGCCAATCGGATTCTCCCGGTTCCAGGCACTCTTTAGGAAGACAAGTCCACCACGCGCGCCAGAATGGACTTCCATATTGTTTGAACATCATCAGTTCCCACCAGCCACCAACCAAGAGACCGACCAGGACGAGCATCAGGATCGATCGTAATGCTGGCGATCCCAGAACGCGCGTATTATTGGTTAACTCACTGATCGACCTGGGTCTCGGCGGTGATATCAATCCTAAAAGAAAAAAAATCGCAGGGACGCTGAACGCAATGGGACCAATTGCCAGTAACGAAATGCCAAACAGCACACCACTGCCGAAAAGATTCAACGAGACTAGCGACTGACCCTGCTCCAGATACCGCTGAAAACTGAACATGGAAGCAAGCAACAAACACAGCCCGACAGCACAATTCGTTGGAACGATCGCCGATTCCAGCACTTGAGAATGACTGCACATGAGCAATGCCGAGATCAGTGCCGTGTTCGCACCCCCAATCCGCCAAGCACATCGTGTCACGAGCCAGATCGCGGCTCCGGTAGCAATCAGGGAGACGAGAGATGTCGAGAACGGGTGAGACGGTCCGATCAGCCAGACAACAAATCCATTCAGCCAGCCTGCGGCGGGCGGCTGAAAAATCAATGGCTGGCTAGTTTCATTGATCCCCGGCTCAAGGATCGAATTGATTGATGTTGAATTCGCAACTGCCAAACTTCGCAGTCCCCACATGGAATCAAGTTCGTTGAACCCGGGGTTGGTGAGCAGTTGAAATGCAGGCAGGATACAACAAACCACAATCAACGGAGCAAATGATGACGCTCGGTTCAGGGTCGTAAACAATCGATCTCGCGGAGAGGTGACGGCCCGCAGAAGGTCTGCGTCGTTAAGCAATACCGGATTCGGTATGACCGGTGTCATATTGCTCCCCGCTTCAAACCATGACAATGCCATTGGTGAGAGCTTGTCGGAATCCCGACGCGAACTGTCCCATGCGTTTTGACCATTTTCCGATCAACTCGTAATGCTTGCAGTGTCCCGTGAAGGTGGCAGTCAGCGTGTGGAATTGGCGACAAGTTGCTCTCGTTTCCAGCGGATGATGTCATCCAGAATGGCTCCAAGCGACATCGTCGGCTTTTTTCCCAGAATCTTTTCCAGCCGTGTGACATCAGGAACGCGTCGTCGAACATCTTCGAAATCGTCTCCATAGGCCTCACGATATGGCAGGTATTCGATCTTCACCTCAGGGTTCACGCGCTGAATGATTTCTTCTGCGAGTTGCCGGATCGTTACCGGAAAATCGCTGCCGATATTGTAGACCGAACCATGTGCTGCCGGTGTCTCGACAAGGCTGATCACCGCATCAACAACTTCGCGGACATGGCCAAAGCAGCGTACCTGCTGACCGTCGTCATAGACAACAATGGGACCACCCTTGAGCGCCGCATCAACGAATCGAGGAATGACCATCCCATAATGCCCGACCTGTCTTGGGCCGACGACGTTGAAGAAACGTCCCAGCACAACCGGCAAGCCGTGTTTGCGGTGGTAAGCCAAAGCCAGAAATTCGTCAATCGCTTTCGAGCATCCGTAGGCCCAACGGGGCCGTGACGTCGGCCCGAAGACCAGGTCATCTTCCTCGGTCCAGCGTTCTTTCGGATTCTTTCCGTAAACTTCGCTCGTGGAAGCGATAAAGACCCGCTGATTTCGCTGGACGGCCAGTCGTAGCAACTCTTCTGTCGGATAAATATTTGTCTGAATTGTTCTCACGGGATCATCTGCAACCAGCTTAACGCCAACAGCCGCAGCCATGTGGTAAACCACATCGGCGTGTGCCATGACTTCGGCCAGCAGGACAGGATCTGTGATCGACCCCATGCGAATTTTCAGACGCGGATGATTTTCAATCGGAGCGAGGTTTTCCCGTCGGCCGGTTGAGAGATCGTCGAGGATTGTGACCTCGTTTCCCATCTCTAACAGGCGCTCAGACAGGTGGCTGCCGATAAATCCTGACCCACCTGTCACCAGACAACGTTGCATGAACCGCTCCCAGAATACAAATTCAATTCGCTCGCAATGAAATTTCCAGTGCTTCACGATACCCGAGACGATCTTCCCCTCACAACCGAGTCGGGTTTTCTCAAATCACGTCCTTTCCGCAAACGCAAGTGGCGAGACACGTTAGTCGGCTTCGAAATCAGCGGTTTCCAGCACCCATCGACGATTTGCACTGCAAAAACGTCATGGCCGGCATCATCCGCTTGATCGGCCCGACGCCAAAGCGGTTTTCCGCCGGAATAAAGCGGTAGAACCGGTCCGGAACGGCACAAAAAAGCGCCAAACGGGAAATGGTCGCTTGTTTAAAACCTCGTAATCGTTAGACTTTTGGGCCGGGCACCCCTAGCTCAATTGGATAGAGCATCGGTCTACGGAACCGAAGGTTGCTGGTTCGAGCCCAGCGGGGTGTATTCGAAAAAGGGGACTGGCTCCGCCCTGGGTGCCTGTCCCCTTTTTCTCTTGGTTTTCTTTTCCTCCAAGTGTTCCGTCATCCTCTCCCCGCTTCCCCACCCAACCGTGGTCGGCCACGCGGGCGCAGCGAAGATTCCAACCCCAACTGATCCGCAGTCGCCTGCTGCCAGGCTTCGTCGCCAAACGGCGTTCCCCGCTCAAGGCTGTGTCGCACGGACTTCAATTCCGCCTCGGTCTCAACGCCATTAACGAACCGTGTCCACGACTCAGGCTTCGCCACAGGTCCATCGACTAGCAACCCAGGCGGTCCACTGCGATCGGTCGGCTTCAAACTTGACCACTCCCAATCCTGACTCCGTTGGACAAGGTTTGCACGCAGAGGATTCCGCTCGACGTACCTCAAGACGGTCAAATAGTGTTCGTCGTCCTGGACAGGAAACGCTTTAAAACGCCCCTGCCACACATGCCCGCTACCTTTGTAATGCCGATGATACCTCCGCACGTGTGAGGTCATGAGCCATTGCATCCATCGGCTCAAGGCGCCATCGCCGAAAGGCCACAGCATCAGATGAAAGTGATTGGTCATCAAACAATAACCAACCAGCCTCATGGGGATCTTATCATGCGCCTCATGCATCAATCTGACAAAGGCGGCAAAGTCATCATCTTTATGGAAAACATCGGCTCGACCATTTCCTCGATTGAGGACATGATAAACGTATCCACCCTGTGACGCGCGCGATGTTCTTGGCATCGTACTAGCGTAACCGAACCCATTTGTAAATTAAAGTAGAATGTCCCCTGGTAAGTGGTTCTTGAAACCATAAATCTAAAAAATTTGCTTCCTCTGCTTTTGTGGGAAATGTTTGAACAACGTTTCTCTTTAGAAAGGCAGAGAAGATGACTACAAAAGTTGAAATCGGAAAAAAGCGTACAA